>NZ_JBHVXW010000004.1:0-237775 GCF_042881375.1 Streptomyces sp. NPDC058274 | reverse complement strand
CAACCTCGCCCTGTTTGGTTGTGTGGTGTTTGAGGGGGGTGGCGCGGCCGCGGGGCCTGTGGCCGGGGAGGCGCCGGCCGGTGCCCCGCCGGCCCCTCGACTGGGAGAAGGTCGTCTTCCCCGTGATCGTCAAACCGGTAGACATGGCCATGAGCCTGTTCGTGCGCAAGTGCGACTCACGGGCCGAGGTGGAGGAGACACTCGCGAAGATGTCGGCCTTCAAGACGTCCCGGCTGACCAACTACGCGTTTAGCGCCGGCGCCCTCGTCGAGGAGTTCGTGGCGGGGCCCGAGTTCAGCCTCGAATGCGTCGTGCAGGGCGGGCAGGTGGTCGCCCACGCCTTGACGCAGAAATACCTGTCACCGCTTCCGGCGTGCTACGAGATCGGCCATGTCTCGGGCAGCGACCTGCCGGCGCAGCACGAACCAGAGCTGCTCGAGGCGATCGAACGCATCGCCTCGGGCTGGGGCATGGCGCAGGGCGTGATGCACGTGGAGTTCAAGATGACTCACGATCGCGTCAGCGTCATCGAAGCCGCCGCCCGCCCCGCGGGAGACCATGTGCCCGAGCTCGTCGAACTGCAGCACGGCTTGTCGCTGGAGGACGCGTACCTGCACGCGCGAGCGGGCCTGGACTGGAAGGCGGCGCCACGCGAACCGCGGGACGTCTGGCACGGGATCCGCTTCGCGTTCGACGAGCGCTCCGCCGTGACACCGCCCGACAGCGTCGAAGTGCTGCACGTCCACGACGACACGAGCGGAGTCGTCGCCGGCGCGGAACCCTTCTCGGTGAATCGGCGTACCGGATTCTCCATGCTGCGCGGTGAGTCGTTGACCGACCTGGAAACCTACGTTCGGACACCGTGATGAAGAATCCAAGGCAGGTCGTCGTCGTGGGCGGCGGTCCCGGGCTGTGCGACCGTGTGCGCCTGCTCGGTGCCGACATCACGCTGGTGGACACGCCGACGGGATACGACGAGGCGTTGGTGGCGACCGCGCGACGCAATGTCCTGACCGACTACGACGATCCGTCGCTGATCCCGATGCTGTCGGCGATCCACCGCGACACACCCTTCAGCGCGGTGCTCTCCCTGACGGAGCACGGGCTGATACCCGCGGCGCGGATCGCGGAGGCACTCGGGGTTCCGGGCCTCTCCCCCGAGGTCGTCGGCCGCACCCGGGACAAGTTCGCCATGCGCACATGGCTGCGGGACAAGGCGTTCTCCGCCGTCCCCTGCGCGGTCGTGCGGGATGTCGCCGACATCCGGGACTTCGCGGCCGAGCACGGATATCCGGTGATCGTGAAGCCACGTCACGGCAGGGGAAGCGAGCATGTGTCGTGCTTCCGCCGGGCCGAAGAGGTTGTCATGCCGCCCTTGACCGCCGACGAGTACATCGCGGAGCCGTTCCTCTCCGGTCCGGAGTTCTCTGTCGAGGCGTTCAGCTGCGCCGGCGAACACCATGTGGTGGCGATCACGGGCAAGTTCACTCACGACGACGACCCGGCGAACCCCTTCGTGGAGATCGGTCACGTCGTCCCGGCGCCGCTCGAACCCGCGGACTCGGCGGCGATCGTGGCGTACGTCTCCGAGTTCCTCGACGTCATGGGCATCATGGACGGCTGCAGCCATACGGAGCTGCGCCTGACACCGTCGGGCCCGGAAGTCATCGAGACGCACACCCGGGTCGGCGGAGACTCGATCCCGACACTCGTCAGGCAGGCCACGGGGCACGATCTGCTCGACCTGCTGGTCCAGTGGTCCCTCGACGGCGTCAGGCCCCAGGAACCGGCGCTCACGGTCGCCGGTGCCGCTGCGATCCGGTTCTTCGCGCCACCGCCGGGGACAGTCACCGGCATCAGCGGGGCGCAGCGGTGGCAGGGGCTGCCCGGTGTCCTCAAGTTCCACCTTCCGCTGAAGGCAGGGGACCTGATCCCGCAGATACGGGACTCCCACACCCGGGTCGGTTATGTGCTGACCACGGCCCCGACCGCCGCGCAGGCGATCGAGCTGTGCCGAGATGTCATGTCGGGGGTCCACATCGATGTCGGGTAGCGTGCCGCAGGTTTGACGTCACAGATTTCTCTCTTCATTCCAGAAAGGCGGCGCAGAACGTGAGCGACCAGGCGAGCAAGGGCAGCGGGTTGATCAGGGGCCGTTTCGGTGAAGGCATGTCCGAGGTGATGGAGCAGATCAACGCCTCCATCGGCTTCGACCAGCGGATGGCCATGCAGGACATCGACGGCTCGGTCGCCCATGTCACGATGCTCTGTCAGCAGGACATCATCTCCGAGGTGGACGCCACGGCGATCAAGGACGGCCTGGAGGTGATTCGGGCCGAAATCACCTCCAGGAACTTCACGTTCTCGGCGGAGCTCGAAGACATTCACATGAACATCGAGTCCCGGCTCCGCGAGCTGATCGGCGCCGCAGCCGGGCGACTGCACACGGCCCGCAGCCGCAACGACCAGGTCGCCACGAGCTTCCGTCTCTGGGTGCGCGACGCCAACGACCGCGCACTGCGTCTGGTCCGGCAGCTCATCAAGGTTCTGGTCGAGCAGGCCGGACAGCACACGGCGACCATCCTGCCCGGATACACCCATCTGCAGAGCGCTCAGCCGGTGTCGTTCGGTCACCATCTGATGGCGTACGTCGAGATGTTCGGGCGCGACTACGGACGTCTGCGTGACTGTCGCGAGCGCCTGAACGAGTCTCCGCTCGGCGCGGCGGCACTGGCCGGGACGTCCTTCCCGATCGACCGCGAACTCACCGCGGAGCTGCTGGGGTTCGCCCGGCCGATGGCCAACTCCCTGGACGCGGTCTCGGACCGGGACTTCGCCCTCGAGTACCTCTCGGCCGCCTCGATGTGCATGACGCATCTGTCGCGCCTGGCCGAGGAGATCGTGCTGTGGATGTCGCCGCAGTTCGGCTTCATCGAACTGTCGGACGCCTGGACGACCGGCTCGTCGATCATGCCGCAGAAGCGGAATCCCGACGCCGCCGAGCTGGTCCGCGGCAAGACCGGCCGGGTGCACGGCTCCTTGTTCGGCCTTCTGACGGTCATGAAGGCGCTGCCGCTGACGTTCTCCAAGGACATGCAGGAGGACAAGGAACGGACCTTCGACGGTGCCGACACCTTCGAGCTGTGTCTGAAGGCGATGATCGGCATGATCGGGGACCTGAAGGCCCGCGCGGCGGAGATGCGGGCGGCGGCCGGCGCCGGCCATGCGACGGCGACCGACCTCGCCGACTGGCTGACGCGTGAGCTGGGCATGCCGTTCCGAGAGGCCCACCACATCACGGGCCGGCTGGTGCGGCTGGCGGACGAACGGGCGTGCAGCCTGGACGAGTTGCCGCTGAAGGAGATGCAGGAGGTTGATTCCCGCATCAACGCGGATGTGTTCGCGGTGCTCGGGGTGGAGGATTCGGTGAACTCGCGCCGCAGTCTCGGCGGTACCTCGCCGCAGTGTGTGGCGCGTCAGGTCGGGCTGTGGCGAGTTCGTATCGATCAGTTGCCCGGCACATGACGACCTACCGCGAGATCTTCAGGATCCGTGAGTTCCGGGCCCTGTTCGTGGTCCGCCTGTTCGCGATGACGGGTGTCGTGCTCTCCAGCCTGGCACTCGGCACCGTGATGTACCACCAGACGGGATCGCCATTCCTGACGGCGATCTCCCTCTTCGGCGGACCGCTCGTGCAACTCGTCGCTGCACGCTATCTGTTGGCTACCTCGGACCTGATGCGTCCACGCACCGCGATGATCTTCATGGCGAGCGTGTCCACGACGACGGCCGCGTTGCAGACACTCCCGGGTCTGGGCTGGTGGCTGCGGTTCCTGATCCTCGCGGGCGGCTATGTGGCGATGGCCGCGACATCGGGGGCCGTCATCGCGCTGCTGTCCGACATCGTGCCGAAAGACGCGTTCGTGCTGGCGCGCGCCACGATGAACATCACGGTCGGCGGCATGCAGATCATCGGCAACGGCATTGGCGCCGTGCTGCTCGCCGTGGTGTCGCCGTCCTGGCTGTTTGGCATCGCGGCGGCGGTCGGCGTCACCGCCGGCGTCACCGCGCGGCTCGGGCTCCCGGACCGCCCGCCGCGCGCCGCGGGAAAGACGGTCGAGCGCAGCCGCCGTATCAACCGCGAGCTGCTCACCTCGCCGGTCGTCCGGCCGCTCTACCTGTTGATGTGGCTGCCCAACGGCCTGGTCACGGGCTGCGAGGCGCTGTTCATCCCGTACGCCAGGGACCACGCCGGATTTCTGCTGGCGGCCGGCGCGGGCGGCATGCTCGCCGGAGACATCGTGGTCGGACGCTTCGTCCCCCTGGCGTTGCGGGACCGGCTGGTCCTGCCGCTGTGCGTGCTGCTGGGGGTGCCGTTCCTACTGTTCCCGCTGTCGCCGCCGGTACCGGTTGCGGCGGCGCTGGTCGCGCTGTCCGCCTTCGGCTGTGCGGCGCTGCTGCCGTTGCAGGAGCGGCTGGTGGGCCAGACCCACGAGGACACGCGCGGCCAGGCGTTCGGCCTGTTCAGCACCGGCCTGATGGTGGCTCAGGGCCTGGGGGCCGCAGTGGCCGGCGGCATCGCCCAGCTGCTCCCCGGGGTGGACGCGGTGGGCTGGGCGATGGCCTCGATGGCCGTGATGTCGCTGCTGGTCACCGCGCTGCTGCTCAAGGGAGTGCAGCGGTCCACCGACCTGGCCGCCCACGTATAGCCGCTGACACCGCGAGGCCCGACGACCCTTTCGTGGGGTCGCCTCGCTCTGTCCTGCTGCCCTGATCACCAACCAACTCACCTAGGACCACCAGACAATAGGGGGTAATTGCTGATGTCCGAAACCTCGATCTCTCCGCAATTGCTGTATCAGCGGGCACCCGTTCGCGCCACGGACCAGACCGTCTTCATCGGCAAGATATGCGTACTCGCCATACTGACAGCGGCGGGGATAGTGCTCGCTGTTCAGTCCTCGTACGCGGTGACCGCGGTCGGTGTGGTCGTCCTGGGGGCGGCGTACACCCACGCGGTGGAACTGCAGCACCAGTGCCTGCACCATTCGGCCTTCCGCGGTTCACGTGCGCACCGCATCGTCGGTGTGCCGCTGGGCACGCCCATGTTCGTGTCCTACAGCCACTACCGAGTACGTCATCTGCAGCACCACCGCTACCTGGGGACCCCGCAGGACACGGAGTTCTTCGGCTTCGACACGCGCAAGCCGCTCACCCTGAGCGCCCTGGCCAAGGGGTTGTTCGACGTGAGTCGTCTCGTGGGCGTGGGGCGTGACATCGTCCAGTGCGTGCCGGGCCGCTGGCAGTACGACATGGGGCAGATTTCCCCGAAGAGCCGCAAGGCGATCATCGCCGAATACCGGTGGTTCGGGATCTTCGTTGCACTCCTCGTGACGGTCTGCGCCCTCGGCGGTGGGTCGCTGGTGGTACGCCTGTGGCTGCTGCCCTTCCTCGTGGCGATGCCGATGCACTTCCTGGTGGAGCTGCCCGAGCACATCCTGTGCGACACCGACAGTGTCGACGTGTTGCACAACACCCGCTCAATAACCGGCAGTTGGCTGACTACCTGGTTCACCAACGGAAACAACCTGCACATCGAGCACCACGCCGCGATGAACGTCCCGATCAACCGCCTCCGCGAAAGGCACGCCGACACCCAGGAGTTCGCGCTGAACGTGCAGCGCACGTACTTCGAGTTCTTCACGATCGTGATGCGGGAGGTCTGGAAGAACAGAAGAGCAGTGGCCTGACGACGACAGGACAGGCCAGGGGCCTGCGCTCGGCACATTCCTGGCCGACCGTCCCTCGGCTGAGCACACGATGCGTGAGCGGACCGCGGAGTACCAGCCATCACAAGTGGGATCAAGCTTCTTGCCGGGTAACTGCTGACCTGCACAAACAGCAGTAGCTGACACAACCAAGCACCACCCGGCAAGGATTCGATCCCACTCCTAAAGCGGGTGTCGCAGGTTCGAATCCTGCCGGGGGCACCAGCCAAAAGGCCCCGGACCGATCATGGTCCGGGGCCTTTGACATCCACTTTTGACATCAACGAGGGCGATCACCCACAACCGGCCGCCTCTTGAACAGCCGGTCCATGTGGGTAATGGCCTCGCGTTGCGTGTCCTGCACGACGTGCGTGTAGACGTCCACGCGGGTGAACGAGCGGTAGACGTTCCTCGGCTCGACCTGGCGGCCGGTGCGGGTGGTGAAGACGTAGCCCGACTCGTACCAGTGCTCCCCCGCCTTGGCGTGCGCGGCGGACTGACGCATCCGGTGCCGGCGCAGCGGGGCGATGCACGGCGTGGGCAAGGGGACGACACGGCGCCGACGGCTCTTGGGATCGTCGTCGTAGAGGACGCCGCGGCGACGCTGAGTCTGCCGGCGGACACAGACGGGACTGGCGATCAGGTGATCCGATCAGAACGGCCTACCATCGCCTCTCATGACCACTGTGATCCTGACCGTCGGGCTGGCGTTCATCGGTTACCTGGCGACCTATCTCAACGGCCTGCGACTGGTGCAGAGACAGGCCCGACTGACGCGGGTCAACGTCCAGTTGAGCGACTTCTACGGTCCTCTGTTCGCGCTGATGGAAGCCAACAGCCGCGCCTACGACACCTTCTCTGAGATGTACGCCCGCCCCGATGGGCGCGACCCCTTCCACCACGACATACCTCCCACCGAGCAGGAACTCGCGCGGTGGCGCACATGGGCCACTACCGTCTTCATCCCCAACATTCAGGCAATGCGCGATGTGGTGGTCACGAAGGCCGATCTCCTGATCGAGGAGGAGATGCCTTCGGCCCTGCTCCAGCTCTGCGCGCATGTAGCTGGATACGAGATCACCGCCGCGCAGTGGGCCAAGGGCAATTACGAAGAACACCTGTCACTCATAGCGTTCCCTGGCCGGGAGCTGAGGGAGTACACCCGCGACCGGTTCTCTCACCTGAAGAGCGAGCAGGCGAGGCTGCTGGGGCGCCAACGCGGGCGCTCGAACCGTCGGCGCTGAAGCGGAGGCGCGAAGCCGTGCCACCGCCGTACCACCGCCGTGCCACCGCCGTGCCACCGCCGTGCCGGAACGGGCGGGGACTCACGGGGAGTCGGGGTACGCAGAAGCGCGTGCCGTCGACCCCGCTCAAGGCAGGGAATCGCAGGTCACGCGTACGATCGCCCCACCTCGCTCCTTTTTTATAGCGCGTGTCGCAGGTTCGAATCCTGCCGGGGGCACAGCACAAAGGGCCGGCTCAGGAGGGTTTCCTCCCAGGCTGGCCCTGTGCCGTTTCCGCTGCCGTGCCACTCGCGTGCCGAGGCAGCCCGCCTTCAGCAGGCGCTCGAGTCGGCAGAGACCGTCCTTCGGGAAGCCTTCGAAGCGAGCGACTTGCTGCGCGTGCACAGCAGACCCGCCCTGCGCCGATCCCTCAAGTACGCCGACTGCGCCCGCTACCCGTCGGGCACCCCCGTGAACGACCTGGACGAGCCGGAGGAACTGCCGGCCCAGGTGGCTCCGGCCCAGCCGCGTGGATGACGAGCGCGGCCCATAGTCCCTTCGCTCCGCAAGCGCCGACGGCCACAATCGGCAGATGAGTGCTCCCAGCGCCAATGACCAACCGCTCGACAGTCTTGGGCAGTTGGCAGCCGCCACGTTCACCGTCGTACGCGGCGCGGACGAAGCCGACGTGATCCGCCTCTTCGGCGGCCACCCAGAGAACGCTCGTCAGGTCACACTGTCCACGTTCCCGACGTCCCCCACGGACTACGGCGTCGAACGCATCGCAGTCTCCCGGTCAGGAACGACGGTCGTCGTCGTGGAATCGAACGGCTACCAGGGTTCCCGTGAAGAGGTCCTGCGCCCGCTGTCTCAACTGGGCCGCGTCGCAAGCGCCTTCTGGAACGTCAACGCCCACTCCCGGCTCAGCCTCGCCGAGGAGGTCCTCATCCTCTCCTCGTTCGACATGCTGTTTCCCGACGATGTCCACGGCACGCGCCCCGACGCGTGGCGACCCCTGCTGCAGGGAATCAGCTTCGGCACCTCCGACTGGGGTGCAGGGCTCGCCGCCCTCCAACGCGCCACCGGTGCACGTCTGGACGCCGCATGGGCGGCCGGCCCACATCTCGCGGTGGACATCGTTCCGGTACGACGCGTCTTGGTCCCCCAAGACCTCGCCGGATCACCCCTGCTGCAGCAGGAGCCGTTCGCGAGCTACGTGACCGACCTCGGCCCTCACTTGCTGCCGCAGATGCAGCGATACGCACTCGAACTGGCGATCTCCCACGCCGGCGTCTCCGATCACCCCTTGGTCGTCGCAGCCCTGGCGGCGAAAGGCACTCCCGCTGTCGCACGGGAACACCTGCGCGACGAACTCACCACCGCGTACCACGAGGGTGTAGGTGAAGGCCACCAGCTCAGAATCACGGACCCTGATGACAACCGCCCTGAGTGGGAACTCCCTTCGCACCTTGCCGCCCGCCGTGCCATCGTCCTCCACGCCTTGGCGGAGTATCTCGACCCAGATCTGTCCCACGACATGGGTCACCACGATCCGGGATACACACTCACCGCAGCGATGACCGGCGAGGGCGACCTGATCGAGCGCTTCTGGCTGCTTCACCGTCTGTACAAGGCATGCCAGCAGATGGGAACTGAGGCGAGTGGCGGGTCAGCCATGGGCTGACTGGGCTGACCTGGGCTTATCCGTTACTCTCCTCGGAGATCCGCAGCTCGGGGTGGGGGCACCATGAACAAGAAGCGCAAGCTGGCTCTGGCAGCAGTGGCAGCGCTGCTCGCCGCCGTACCGGCCACGTTGGTGATCCAGGACAGGATCGAGACAGCGGAGCGGAAGTCGCTCGAGCAAGCCGCTCAGAAGATTTTCCAGCGCGACGCCGACCGCACCACGGCGGAGTGGCGGGGCTATGAGCCACCCTCGGGCAAGGTGTGGGACAGGGCCGTCGCCAAGGCTGTCATCGCCCACGTCGAGATGCAGGGCGACCGCGCCAAGGTGTGGGTCGACGAGTTCACCACGCCGTACGCAACCGATCCGTCCGGCAAGGACTCGCGACCGACCGAACCTTCCGCGACCTCCCACCTCTTTCTCTTCGAGCCGGCCGGAGACAGCTGGCGGCTCGCCAAGGACCTGACCAAGTCCGAAGCACAACAAGGCTGACCTGCAGCCTGCGCAGCAATTGCTGGATCACCTCAGCTTCCCAAGCTGAGGTCCGGCGAAGCTGCTGGTCGGCACGCCCGGATGTCACGGCTTGCCCTGGTCAACGGCACCGGCCGGTACTGGGGACGGCCGGGGCGTACGCGGGTCATCGACCGGAGCCCTCGTGGCTGACTGTCGTCTGCTGAGGTTCGTGACACAACCGTGCCCGAGCCTTACCAGGTGGAGAAACACCAGGTCAGGAGCGTGATGCGGTTGTTACCGTCCGGATTCTGTGCCGACAGCCACACCGAGCGGGTCACACGTAGGCTCATACTGAGCTATGACAAAGCCTGCACCGAAGCGTCATTTGCCCACCAGCCCCTTCAAGGCCCCCGTCGCAGCGGCTTCCAAGCGCTTCGCCTTGGGCGAGCAGGTCACACATGACGTGTACGGCCTCGGCCGGGTGGTGAGCATCGAGGACGGAATCGCGGCGCTCGTGGATTTCGGCTCCGTGCAAATGCGGGTCCTGAGCCCGTACGCCAAGATGACCAAGCTCTAGGACCGCTGTGCCCGGTCACGCCGGGCACAGCCCCATCAGGGACCTGCAGGGACCCGCAGTACCTGGGGCCTGTCCCGCAGTACCTGGGACCTGTAGGGACCTGGGACCTGTAGGGACCTGTAGGGACCTGTAACGAAAGGCAGACCTCTCATCGAATCGACGTCGCTGTTCTCCGCCCCGGAAGGGCTACCTCGCCGTTCCACCGCAGTATCGCCGCCTCCCACGACAAAACCCTTCCAGGCCCCGGACTTCGGAGAAGACGCGGTCTTCGAGTACGAGTACGAGCCCGAGGACGCACAGGAGCCCGCCCCGGGCACGCGTGCGGCGCGGTCCAGGGCTGCCTAGCGGTGGTTTCGGCAGCTACCCGCGGGCCGGCTGCGGTGCTGTGGTGAGGAGTGCGGCCGTCTCGGTCTCCGTCTCGTTCAGCCCCGTTCACGGTCGTTGAGGCGAGACCCGAAGCCGTCCCGGCACCGGCGGCCGGCCGACCGACCGCATATGAACGCGGGTGTTCTGGTCGCGGTGAGCTCGTGGATCCGGTCCTCGTCGGTGCAACTGCGGTTGTGTACGCAGCAGTTGCGAGGTACGAGGTGGACCGGACGTCCGGATCTGCCGGGATCCGGCCGCCTATGACCGACGGGTCCAACAGGTCCAACAGGCCCAACAGGCCCAACAGGCCCAACAGGCCCAACAGGTCCAACAGGTCCAACAGGCCCAACAGGTCCAAGTCAGCGGATACCGGCCTTGGCCTGGACGTGGGCCACGTAGCGCACGGTGAAGATCATCGGGACGGCGAAGCCGGCGATCTGGATGAGCGTGGCGGTGGTCGAGTGGGCGTTTCCGGCGTGCGCCACGAAGGCGAGTACGACAGCTGTCAGGGCGAAGGCCGCGGTCCAGACGGCGGTGATGATGACGTTGGTCTGGATGAACGGCTTGAGCCCCCAGACCTCGCGCGGGGTGGTCCGCTTGGCGATGCCCAGCGTGAACGGCTTGCCGATGGCCAGCGAAACCCCCGCGATGACCGCCAGGGTGCCCGCCGACAGCGCCGCCGAATAGTCGTGCACGCCCGAGTCCGGGTCGGCGAAGGCGATGACGGCCAGCACGGCGAAGAAGGCCGCGGAGCCGAGCTCGATGATCAGCGCGTCGAATCCGGTCCCTGCCCGTATCTGCTGGACGATCACAGCCACTGCGACCACCAGGGCGGCCAGCGCCGCCCACTGCCAGCTCCCCGAGGGCAGCACAGCGAAGACGATCCAGGGGAGGAAGGTGCGCAGGTACGACATTGCAGGTCTCCGCTTCAGCGTTTCCGTTCTGACATGTGAAAACTAGAAGGTCTACTCTCGACATGTCAATAGTGGAATGTAGACTGCGGAGCATGAGTCTTCGACACGCGCTGCTCGGGCTCCTCTCCGAGCGTCCCGCCAGCGGCTACGACCTGCTGAAACTGTTCGAGACGTCACTGGCCACCGCCTGGCCGGCGACCCAGAGCCAGATCTACACCGAGCTGACCAAGCTGGCGGGCACCGGGCTGATCAAGGTGGCGGCCGAGGGACCGCGGGGCCGCAAGGAGTACGCCCTCACCGACGAGGGACTGGCCGAACTGCGGCACTGGCTGACCGAGACCACCCCGCAGCGGAACACCCGCAGCGACATTCTCCTGCGCGTGTTCTTTCTCGGAGTGCTGACGCCTGAGCAGGCACGCGGCTACCTCACCGAGCTCATCGAGCTGTCCGACGAGGGGTACCAGAGTCTGCGCCGGCTGGAGGAGTCCGTCGACTGGGACGACAACGGCCTTTCGGTCTACGGCCGGATCTCCCTGGAGTACGGCCTGCGGTTCAACGCCATGCGCCGCGAGTGGGCCGAGTGGGCGGCGGGCCAGATCTCCTGACGGCCGGCCGGCCGGCCAACCGACCGACGGACCGACGGACCGACGGACCGACGGACCGACCGACCGACCGACCGACGGGAGCGTCGCGGACCGGACTGTGGTTCTGGGCCGTGCCCTTGCCTGTGGGTGCCCCCGCCGCCCTCAGCTCTCGCGCCTGCGGGCGACATAGACAGTGTTGGCCGCGGTCCCGCCCTGGAGCGGATTGTCGAAATCGACCACGTGCGCAGCGGTCTCCGTGAAGACCTCCGCGAGCACCGAGCCGAACTCCTCGTCCGGCGGGTCGTTCGACCACAGCGCGAACACGCCCCCGGGATACAGCAGTTCGGCCAGAGCGGTCAGGCCGGCATGGCGGTAGAGCGCGGCATGGCCGGGGTGCAGCACATGCCGCGGCGAGTGGTCGACGTCCAGCAGGATCGCGTGGAAACGGCGGCCGGGAGTCTCGGGGTCCAGACCGTGCGGGGCGGCAACGGCGCCGGGGGTTGGGTCCCCGGCAGACACCGGATCGCCCGCCACCGCACCATCCGCAGACACAGGATCGCCCGCCGCCGCACCATCCGCCTTCGCACCGTCCGCAGGGACCGGCCCGCCCACCATCGCACCGTCCACAGACACCGGTCCGCCCACCATCGCACCGTCCACAGACACCGGTCCGCCCACCATCGCACCGTCCGCCGGCACCGGTCCGCCCGCCGCCGCGGTCCCCGCTGCCATCGCGAAGAAGTCTCCGCGCACCAGCCGGCACCGGGGGTCCGACGCCAGTCCCGTGCCCAGCGGTACGAGCCCGCGCCGATGCCAGTCGATCACCTCGGCCAGGGCGTCGACGACGATCAGCGAGCGCACCCGCGGATCGTCCAGCGCCGTACGGGCCGTGTAGCCGAGGCCGAGGCCGCCGACGGCGACATCGATGGGGGCGTCGGGCAGTGCCGCCAGGCCGAGTCGGGCCAGCTCGACCTCCCCCGCGGTGAAGAGACTGGACATCAGGTACTCGTCGTCGAGCTTCACCTCGTACACGTCCTCCCCCGACGCGGGATCCCGCCGACGCCGCAGGCTGATCTCGCCCATGGGGGTCGGACGCCAGTCGATCTCCTCGAAACGTGCGCTCATCCGGTGTCCTTCTCCGCGTCCTCGTCCGCTGCCGCGGGCGGGTTGGGGTGCGCCGCAGGAAGGTTCCGTACGGGCCGGGGCGGGGCCCGATGCCCTGCAGGGTCCCACACGGGACACTTCCGCCGGGGCGATGGCACGGCCGCACGCCGCCGCGTCCAGCACCAACACCGTGTCCACGGGTCAGCGACCGTGCTTCAGTCGATCGATCCAGCGGCCGGGGCCCCGTCGTGACCGGCGGGAACGCGGCCGAAGCGGTCGGCGATCCTCGGCTCCCGCAGGACCGGCTTCGCCAGGGCTTCGCCCCCAGTGATCGTCAGGCGACAGGATCGGCGCCGTGCGCTCCGCTTGGGCTCGGATCTCAACGTGAGATTCGTGAGCCGTGATACGGAACGCCTCCTCATATGAGGCCAAGGCGGCACTCATGGCCCCGCCTGCGAGGCCCCGGCGACGAATACGTGATGCCAGCCACGCGAAGAAGCCCAGGACCGCTGCGAGGATCGCAATCAAGACCAGGAACGGTAAGAACGCACCCATGGGCAGGGAGCCTACTTCGCTGATCCTTGACACCCTCCGATGCCAGCCACCGTGACGGCACCGAGGACGTGAGCACCTGACCGGCGTCAGTTCTCACCGACATTTTCCGGCCTGTGAGCATCAACTCCCGTACAGGATCAGGACAGCGGTGCGCCGGCTCAGACTGACGGGCGTTCGTCCTCGTGGGCGACCGGGGCGACCGGGGCGAGCGCGGCGACCGTAATGTGGCGCTCGCGGCCCGGGGTCTCGAGTTCGTCGAGCACGGCGACGGCCAGGTCCTCGGCGCTGATCCACGAGTCGCCGTCGGCGTTGGTGAGCAGGGTGTCGGTGCCGCGCCGGTAGTCGCCGGTTCGTTTGCCGGGCTGGAGCAGGGCCGGGGGGCTCAGGTAGACCCAGGCGGCATCGGGGTGGGCCTGGCAGGCGCGCAGTTGGGCGATCCCGGCGGCGGCGACCGCCTTGAATTCGGCGGGCACGTACGTGCGGTTGTCGGCGACCAGCAGATCCCGGTCGCCCGGGCTGCGCAGCGCACCGGCACCGCCGACCACCAGGACTCGTATCCCCAGCTCCGCGGCGACGTCCAGCACCGTACGGGTGGCACCGGTCAAGAACTCCTGGTCGACCGGGGTGGTCCGCACGGCCAGTACTACGGCGTCCGGGGCGGCGTACGAGGCCGAGCCTGCAAGCGCCTCGCGTACGGCGCGTGAGTCGTTCGCGTCGACCGCGACCAGCCTGACCTTCGGGTCCTCGCTCGCCGGCTTCCGGGACAGGGCGAGCACCTCGTGTCCGCGTGCACTGGCCTCGGTGATCACCCGGCTGCCGACCATCCCGCCTGCGCCCAGCACCGCGATCGTCCTGTCCGCCCTGTCCACCCTGCCCGCACGCGAACCAACCGTCTTCATCGAACTCGCCCTCGTCGTCACTGTTTTCGTCCACCCTGTCCCGGTCGCACCCGTCGCCATTGCGCCTGTCTTCATCGGACCTGTCCCGGTCGCACCCGTCGCCATTGCGCCTGTCCTCGTCCACCCTGTCCCGGTCGCACCCGTCGCCGTTGCGCCTGTCTTCATCGGGCCTGGCCCCCTCATCGGCTCCGCCCTCCCGCAATCCGGCCTTCGCCAATTCGGTCTTCGCGTATCCGGTCTTGGCGTGTCTGGACTTCGCGTGTCTGGTCTTGACGTACCTGAACTTCGCGTATCTGGGCCTCCGATGGCCCGCCGCGCGCCGCCACGCGGCCGAACACCCTCGGCGCGTTGAGCTGTGCGGCGAGCAGCGCAGCCAGGGCGAGGACGAAGCCCGAGGTCTGGAGCAAGCTCAGTGACTCGCCCAGCGCGATGCCGACGACGGTCGCGACCATCGGGGACAGCAGCACCAGCGGTGCGGACGCGCCGACCGACAGCTTTCCGATCCCGCGGAACCACAGCGTGGAGGCGATCAGTCCGCCCACGCTGCCGAGCCACACGTAGCCGGCGACAGCTCCGGCGTCGATGTGCGGTGGCGCCCCCTCGATCGCAACGGTGAGCGGGAGCAACAGCAGCCCGCCGGCGGCCAGTTGCCAACCGGCCAGGGTCAGCGGGCCGACCCCCGCGGGACGGCCCCACCGCTTGGTGAGGACGATTCCGCCGGCCATGCCCGCCGTACCGACGAGACCGGCGAGCACGCCGACGCCGTCCAGCCGGGCCCCCGGTCCGAGCACGACGAGTCCGACGCCGACGACGCCGATCACTCCCCAGGCCAGTCGCCAGACCGTCGGCCGGTCGTGGACCACCGCGACGGCCAACCCGGCGACCATCAGCGGCTGGGTGGCGCTCAGGGTGGCGGCGACGCCGCCGGGGAGTCGTTCGGCGGCCACGAACAACAGGGGGAACAGGGCGCCGATGTTGAGCGCGCCGAGGACGGCGGCCTTCCACCACCAGTTCCCGCGCGGGAGCACGGGGGTGAGCGCCAGCGCGATCAGTCCGGCGGGCAGGGCGCGCATCAGCCCGGCGAACAGCGGATGCCCGGGCGGCAGCAGTTCCGTGGTCACGGCGTACGTGGTGCCCCAGGCCGCGGGAGCGAGTGCGGTCAGCGCGACGGTTGCCGCCTGGCGCGCGTGCGCGGTCCGCGGCGGGCCCGGTGATCGCTCGGTCGAGGTAGGCATGCGAGGAAGTCTCGGCGCACCGCATCATGATTCCAACGCATGCTTGTCATGCCAGCCATGAACCAGAACGATGGCCGGGTGGATCTCCAGCAGATGCGATACGTCGTCGCCGTCGCCGAGACGCGCAACTTCACCCGGGCCGCGGAGCGTTGCTCCGTGGTGCAGTCGTCGCTGAGTCACCGGATCGCCGGGCTGGAACGGGAGCTCGGGGTCAAGCTGTTCGCCCGGTCCAGCCGCCGCGTCGAGTTGACCAGCGCCGGGGTGGCGTTTCTCGGCGGTGCGCGCGAGTGCCTGGCCGCTGCCGACCGCGCGGTCGCCGACGCCGCCGCCGCGACCGGTGTGGTACGTGGTCGGCTCGCCGTCGGCGTGATCGTGACCACGGCTGCCGTCGACGTACCGGAGTTGTTGCAGCGGTACCGGGCTCAGCATCCGGACGTCCGCGTCGCCCTCCGTTCCGGGCGCAGCGACGAACTGGTGGCGGCGATCCGGAACGGCGACCTGGACATCGCCTTCCTCGGCCTGCCGGAGGGCGGAGCGCCCTCCGGGGTGGAGACCGTCGTGCTCGATCACGACGAGCACGTACTCGTGGTGCCGGCCGGGCACCGGCTGGCGGGCGCATCCCGGGTCACGCTGCCGGAGATCGCCGACGAGACCTTCGTGGACTTCGTGGACGGGACGCCTGCCCGGGCCCAGTCCGATCAGGCGTTCGCCGCGGTGGGCCTCGTCCGCGAGGTCGCGTACGAGGCCGGTGTCGTCGAGCTGATCACGCGGCTGATCGCGCGCGGGCTCGGTGTCGCGCTGCTGCCGTCCGCCTTCATCCGGCCACTGGCCGCCGGCGATCCCCAACTGGCGCTGGTCCCCGTGGTCGAGGGGCCGCATCGCGTCGAGTATCTGGCGTGGAGCCGGTTCAACCCCAGCCCGGCGACCCGGGCGATGCTCGATGTCCTCGGCGTCAGGCCCCGGTCCACGGGGGCCTGACCTTCGCCGCGACACAGCCCCAGGCGTACTCGCTGCCGCCCTGGACAGCCGCCCCGCTCCAGATCTGGACGATCGGTACTGGCTACGGCGGCCGGTCCGGCAGAATGCGGGCGTGTCCCATGCCGTCATCGAGGCCGTGAACTGGTCGGCGATACCCAACCCGACCTCGCACGTGTGCGACGATCCTGAACGGGTCGCTCATGCGTTGCGGCTACTGACGGCGTCCACCACCGCCAACCAGACAGGCGACGCGGCGTCCCTCCTCGCCGGTGGCGGCTTCATCTGCCGCCACGCCGCCATGGTGTTCCCAGCGGCCTACGCGGCCACCCCGATCCTGCTGGACCTCGTCGAACACGGACAGCGGCCGCGCATCAAGGACGCGGCGCTCGGGCTCCTGTCGGATGCACTGGGCTGCTTCCCGTCCGCCGGCTTCAACCGCGTTGACACTCGGTACGGCAGCGACGTACCGCTCTGCTGTGCCATGGCGCGGCACATACGCGGCCGTCACGGCACCCTTCTTGCTCACGGCCGCAACGGCAAGAGCCTTTTGGCGGACGCGGCGCTCCATTGGCGACTGACCATCGAAGAGACCGAGCCCCGGGCCGGAGCCGACGGCACCCTGACCGCCATCGCCGTCCTCGAAGGCGCGCCCTTCGAGACACCGGTCGAAGCCGAAGTGCACACCCTTCCGTTCGTCGGTCCCGGTCCCACAGTCCGTATCGATGACTTCACGTCCGATGCCGCCGGTACCGCGTGCATCCAACTCAGGCAACCGCCACCCGGCTCCCTGACCACGGGTTCCACCCTCTATCCAGCTGACTGCGGCCGCAGCGAACACTGAACGTGTAACGCCGACCTCCCGTGGTCACACCACGGGCTCAGCCCACATACCCCGCCAAGTGCTCGCCCGTGAGCGTCGAGCGGGCGGTGACGAGGTCGGCCGGGGTGCCCTCGAAGACGATGCGGCCGCCGTCGTGGCCGGCGCCGGGGCCGAGGTCGATGATCCAGTCGGCGTGGGCCATGACCGCCTGGTGGTGCTCGACGACGATGACGGACTTCCCGGAGTCGACGAGCCGGTCCAGCAGGGCGAGCAGCTGCTCGACGTCGGCGAGGTGCAGGCCGTTGGTCGGCTCGTCGAGGACGTAGACGCCGCCCTTCTCGGACATGTGCGTGGCCAGCTTGAGCCGCTGGCGCTCGCCGCCGGACAGGGTGGTGAGCGGCTGGCCGAGGCTGAGGTAGCCGAGCCCGACGTCGACGAGCCGGCCGAGGATGCGCTGCGCGGCCGGCGTGTGCGCCTCCCCGGAGCCGAAGAACTCCTCGGCCTCGGTCACCGACATCGCGAGCACCTCGCTGATGTCGCGGCCGCCGAGGTGGTAGTCGAGGACCGCTGCCTGGAACCGCTTCCCCTCGCACTCCTCGCAGGGCGTGGCGACGCCGGCCATCATCGCCAGGTCGGTGTAGACGACCCCGGCGCCGTTGCACGTGGGGCAGGCGCCCTCGGAGTTGGCGCTGAACAGGGCCGGCTTCACACCGTTGGTCTTCGCGAACGCCTTGCGGATCGGGTCGAGCAGTCCGGTGTACGTCGCCGGGTTGCTGCGCCGGGAGCCCTTGATCGCTCCCTGGTCGACCGACACCACGCCCGCGCCGGCGGGGATCGAACCGTGCACGAGCGAACTCTTGCCGGAGCCGGCGACGCCGGTGACGACGGCGAGCACACCGAGGGGGATGTCGACGTCGACGCCCCGCAGGTTGTTCGCCGTCGCGCCGCGGATCTCCAGGGTGCCGGTGGGCTTGCGAACCGTCTCCTTGACGGCGGACCGGTCGTCGAAATGGCGGCCGGTGACGGTGCCGGCGGTGCGCAGGCCCTCGACCGTGCCCTCGAAGCAGACCGTGCCGCCTCCCGTACCCGCCCCGGGGCCGAGGTCGACGACGTGGTCGGCGATCGCGATGACCTCCGGCTTGTGCTCCACGACCAGCACGGTGTTGCCCTTGTCCCGCAGCCGCAGCAGCAGGCCGTTCATCCGCTGGATGTCGTGGGGGTGCAGGCCCGCGGTCGGCTCGTCGAAAACGTACGTGACGTCGGTGAGCGAGGAGCCGAGGTGGCGGATCATCTTGACGCGCTGCGCCTCACCGCCGGACAGCGTGCCCGCCGGCCGGTCGAGCGAGAGATAGCCGAGGCCGATCTCCACGAACGAGTCGAGGGTCTGCTGGAGCGCGGAGAGCAGCGGCGCCACCGACGGTTCGTCGAGACCGCGGACCCATTCGGCCAGATCGCGGATCTCCATCGCGCAGGCGTCGGCGATGGAGATCTTCTTGATCTTCGACGACCGGGCCCCCTCGCTGAGCCGGGTGCCCTCGCACTCGGGGCAGACGGTGAAGGTGACCGCCCGCTCCACGAACGCCCGGATGTGCGGCTGCAGCGCCTCCTTGTCCTTGGACAGGAACGACTTCTGGATCTTGGGGATGAGGCCTTCGTAGGTCAGGTTGACGCCGTTGACCTTGACCTTGACCGGCTCCCCGTAGAGGAAGTCCTGCAATTCCTTCTTGGTGTACTCGCGGATCGGCTTGTCCGGGTCGACGAAGCCGGACTGCGCGTAGACCTGCACGGTCCACTGACTGTCCGACTTCCAGCCGGGGATGGTGAACGCGCCCTCGGCGAGCGACTTGGAGTCGTCGTAGAGCTGGGTGAGGTCGATGTCGGAGACCGCGCCGCGGCCCTCGCAGCGCGTACACATGCCGCCGGTGCGGTTGTAGGTCGCCTTCACCGTCTTCTTGTCACCGCGCTCCACGGTGATCGCGCCGCTCGCCCGGACCGAGGCGGTGTTGAAGGAGTACGCGCTGGGCGGTCCGATGTGCGGCTCGCCGAGCCGGCTGAACAGGATCCGCAGCATCGCGTTGGCGTCGGTGGCGGTGCCGACCGTGGAGCGGGGGTCGGCGCCCATCCGCTGCTGGTCCACGGTGATCGCGGTGGTCACGCCTTCGAGTACGTCGACCTCGGGCCGCGCGAGCGTGGGCATGAAGCCCTGGACGAAGGCGCTGTAGGTCTCGTTGATCAGCCGCTGCGACTCCGCGGCGATCGTGTTGAACACCAGCGAGCTCTTGCCCGAGCCGGAGACACCGGTGAACACCGTCAGACGGCGCTTCGGGATCTCGATGCTGACGTCTTTGAGGTTGTTCTCCCGCGCCCCGTGCACACGGATCATGTCGTGCGTGTCGGCGACGTGCGGCTCTGCCGACCGCGCGTCGGCGGCATGCGGCGCAGCCGACTGCGTATCGGCGGCGTGCGGCTCAGCCGGCCCCGTGTCGGCGGCGTGCGGCGCAGGCGACTGCGGGTGCGTGTCCGTCCTCGTGGCCCTGCTCATCGTGTCTCCATCTGTCGGACGGGGCCGCCCTCGCGGTCTCCGTCGGCATCGCCTGGCTCGATCCGCCCAGCCTCGCACAGCACGTACGGTTCGCCCTTCGCTCCACCCGAGGAAGCCCCCGGCCCTGGCCCGCACGTGCTCACGTCCACGGCACTCACGCTAGCCGGGGCCCGGGCTACGGCGCTTCTCGAATACTGACCGGTCCGGGCACGGGGGCCGCCGGGGCCGCCGGGGCCGCCGGGCAGGTGTCTCCGCTCGGATCTCGCGCGGATGTCGCAGCCAACGCCTGCGTTGAAGCCAAAGGCGCACGCAGGGCGCCCCGGCGGCGTCACACATCTCTGGGATCTCGTCCAAGGGTGGCCGGATCTTCGCTGCGCAGTCGGAACGCCGCGTTCACGCCCAGGCTCTTGCGTGCCGCAACGTAGTACTCGTCGCGCTTCTGCTGGAACTGCAGGAACGCGCGCGTCCAGTCCTCCGCCGTACCGGCTCTCATGTCACGGACGAACTGCTCCAGCGCCCACGCATGGCGTTGCAACGCCCTGGCGGCGGAGATGGTGTCGGCGTCTCCCATGAGGAGGACGGCCTCGAACGCGTACCCGCGCTCCAGTTCGGCCTCGGCCAACCGCTCCAGACCGGCTTGCGGTTCCAGGGGCTGGGGAAGGTCGAAGAGGCCTTTGCCGGCTGCCAGACGGCCTGCCAGCGAAGTGAATTTCTTGATGGCGTCGGCGTACCGGAGATACGCCTCCAGGCGGCGCTCGTCCCAACGTGTCGAGAGCTGCCGGCGCCACCGCGATCGCTCCATCGCGGCTCCGCCCACGTAGGAGGCGGCCGCGCCCACGAGCACGCCGATCAAGGTGAACAACTCGCCTGACATGTCCCCCGCCGATCAGGTAGGCACCGCAGGGACACTACGACTGGTCGACGCGCCGCGCCACAAGCCGGAAGCTCCGCACAGTCATTCCGCAGGCGGCGCCCCCACCGTGACCGACGCCGACGCCCCGCAGCCCTCGATCACCGCCCGTGTCACCTCGGGGCGGTGTTGCTGGAGGTAGAAGTGGCCGCCGGGGTAGAGGTGGAGGCCCTGCCAGTGGCGGGTCGTGGGGTGCCAGGCGGTGAGGTGGGCGGGGGGTGTTGTGGGGTCGGCGGTGCCGCCGAAGGCGGTGAGGGGGGTGCGGAGGGGCGGGCGGGGCGGGTTCGGGGCCGGGTTTGCTCGCCAGGTGTCGACCAGGTGGAGGTCGCTGCGGAGGAGGCCGGCGAACATCCGCCATACCGTGGGGTGTTCGAGGATCTCCGGCGGAGTTCCGCCGGCCCGGCGGGCCCAGGTGCGCAGGGCGTCGTCGTCGAGCAGGTGCCGGTCGCCGGGCTGGGCCGCGGTCCGGGTGGGGGCGGCGCAGGCCGAGACGCCGAGCCAGCGGGGTCCGGGCTCGCCGTGTTCGGCGAGGCGGTGGGCCGTCTCGTACGCGGCCAGGGCTCCCATGCTGTGGCCGAAGAACGCGTACGGACGGTCGAGCCACGGCAGCAGCCCCTGCCGGCAGAAGTCGGCGAGTTCGCCGAGGGTCCGCGCGGGCGGGGCGTCGGCCGCCTGCCCCCTGCCCGGTGCGTCCAGCAGGCAGATCTCCCAGTCGTCCGGGAAATCGTCCGACGTCGCCCAGTCCGCGTAGAACCGGGCGGATCCGCCCGCGTGGTGGAACAGGAACAGCCGCATCGCCGGACGCGCCACCGGGCGCGGGCGCGTGATCACGCGCCCGCCCGCAGCCGCCGTACCGGCGACGGCGCCTTCGCGGCGGAGGCGGCCACCCCGCCCTTGCCGGAAGGCGCCGGTCCCCCGCGGGACAGCAGCGCATAGCCGGCCAGCGCCCAGCAGGGTGCGGCGATGAGGAGGGCGGACGGTACGGCGCCGGGGTGGTGGACCAGGGAGGCGAGTTGGCCGTAGAGCGCGCCGGAGGCCATCTGCGTGGCGAAGAACAGGCCCGAGGCGAGTCCCGCGTGCGCGCCGACCGCCTCCAGGGAGCTGGCCTGCGCCGTGGGGAAGACGGCGCCCACGCCCACCATCACCGCGGCCATCCCGGCCGTGAACGCCACCGGGCTGGCCGGCAGCGCGGCCGCCAGCGCGACCAGTCCCGCCGCCGCCACGCCCGCCCAGACGGCGGCGGTCCGCATGGTCCGTACGGTCGTCCAGCGGCCCACCGCCCGCCGGGCCGCGGTGCTGCCGGCCACGTAACCGAGCACCACGCACCCGTACGCCGTCGCGAACCCGACCGGGCCCATGCCCATCCGGCCCTGGAGCAGCAGGGAGGACAGCAGGGTGAAGACGAAGTAGCCGCACCAGGCGAGGCTGATGGTGATCGCGGCGGCCCGGAACGGGCGGTTGCGCAGGATCTCGCGGCAGCCACGCAGGACATGGCCCGGGGAGAGCGGCACGATGGTCTCGCGCCGCAGGGTCTCCGGCACGGCGCGGGCCACGGCGGCGAACATCAGCACCCCGGCCACCAGCATGACCGCGAAGCAGGCGCGCCACGAAAGCGACGCCACGAGCACCCCGCCGAGCAGCGGCGACACGGCCGGCGTGATCGCGAGCCCGGTGGAGAGGTACGTCAGCGCGGTGACCCGGCGGCGCGGCTCCATGACGTCCTTGACGATCAGACGGGCCACGACGGTGCCCGCGCAGCCGCCCAGCGCCTGCAGAAAGCGCAGCACGTCGAGCTGCCAGACCTGGTCGGCGACCAGCGAACCGCAGGTGACGACGGTGAACAGGGTCAGCCCGCCAAGCAGCACCGGTCGCCGCCCGTAGCGGTCGGCGAGCAGTCCCGCGCAGAGCATGCTGAGCGCGTACCCGGCCATGTACGCGACCAGGGTCTGCTGGATCGCCGCCTCCGTGGAACCGAGGTCGGTGGCCATCCGGGGCAGCGCGGGGACGTACATGCCCACGGCGAGCTGGGGCAGACACACCAGCGCGACGAGTACGGCGATCGGCGCGACCGAGGCGGTCCGGGCGCCGGGGCTCACGCCGCCACCTCCAGCGGGGCGCGTGCCGGGCGGGCCGCGGGCAGCAGCAGCCGGGCCATGCGCTCGGCCTGGCGGGCGACCATCTCCATGGAGCTGGTGTAGTAGAAGCTGCCGGCCGTGAGGTTGCCGAGGGCGTGGATGCGCGGGTCGGGGGTGCCGGCGGCGCTGATGAGCTCGTGGTCGTCGGTGACGGCGACGCCGCCGAAGCGGTGCGGGGTGGCCAGACCCTGGTTGATCAGGGCAGCGGTGAGCGGCATGGCCCGCAGTCCGTCCACTCCCGGGTCGGGCCCGATGGCGCTGATGACGACGTCGAACTCCTGTATGTACGGGTCCGGTTCGGCGCGGTTCCCCTCGCTCAGTACGGCGTAGTGGGTGCCGTCCGAGTAGGCGCCGACGTGACGCAGGCCGCCGCTCACCCGCAGCGCGCCGCTGTCCAGGAGGGCGCTCAGCTTGTGCGCGTTGACGCGTGGCATGGGGTTGCGCAGGTTCATCAACGGCCGGTGGTAGCGCTCGTGCAGGAGTCGGCGTGCGGCCGGGTTCAGCAGCCGCCAGGCCGTCTCGACGGCCGGGTTGGTCGCCGCGAGCACCTGCTGCCAGGCGGCGATGTCCGCGTCCGCGCCCGCCAGTTGGCGGCGCAGGGCGCCGGCCGGGTCGTCGCAGCGCCGGGCCCGCTCCAGTACGTCGGCGAGCGGCGGCAGTCCCTCCGCGTCGCGCTGCAACAGCTCGGCCAGGTCGTGCAGTTCGAGTCCGCCGCGGGCCGCGGCGAGCCGGGCCAGGTGCTCCGCGGTGAAGTGGACGGGCCGGACCGCGGGCAGCTCGGCGCGTACCCGGGGCAGCATGCCGGTGCGGGAGAGCAGGTGCAGGGGCCGGCGCAGGCCCGCGTCGGTCAGCGCCACCGCGATGTCGACGGCGGTGAGGCCCGTGCCGAGCACGGCCACCGACGCGTCGGCGGGCACGGACCGGACCAGCCGGTTCAGCGGGAACGGGTCGCGGTGGTAACCGGGGGTGCCCTCCAGGTTGTACAGGTCGGGCTGCGGGGGTGCCCCCATGGCCAGCACCAGGCGGCCGACGGCCCACGTCTGCCGGTCCCGGGTCAGCAGCTGGATCGGCTCGTCGGGGGCCGCGAGCAGGTTGACGACCTCGTCGTGGACGACCTCCACCCGGGTGCCGAGGGCGCGCAGCCGGCGCACGGCCGTGGTGAACTGCGTCCCCAGATACGTGCCGAAGGTGCTGCGCGCCGGGAACGTCCCGGACGCCTCGTCCAGGGCCGCCCCGGGGCCCGGCCCCTCTGCCGCCCGCCACCGGGCGAAGTGCCCCGGGTCGGTGGCCGACACCGACATGGCGGCGGCCTCGCGGTTGATACGCGCCGACGGCAGGTCGTCACGGTAGACGGAGCCGGGGCCCGTCGTCCGCGACCGTTCGAAGACCAGCACGCTGTCCGGCAGTTCGCGCCGTATCGCCGGCGACCCCTCCGCCCGCTCGGCCAGCGACCACAGAAGCGCCGTCGCCGCCCCGCCGCCACCGACGACGCCGAGCGTCCGGGACGGCGACGCGGCCACGGCTGCGGGTTTTTCGAGAACCTGGTGGTCGGGCTGGATCGGCGTCGGGTGCGGCACGGCGGGTCTCCTGTCGGTCCTCGGTCTGTCCGGGCTGGTCGGGGCGGTCGGGGCGGTCGGGGCGGTCTTCGTCGTACGGATGGGGCGTGCTGCGTACGTGGGCGTGCGGGCGGGCACACCACGGGCCCGTGCCGGTCGTACATACGGAGCGGCACGGGCCCAGGTGCGTCGGGCTACGCGTCGGAGCGCTGCTTGCCGACGGCCGCCGCGATGAGCGCGGCCACGGCGAACCCGCCGGCGATCCAGGTGACGCTGGCCAGGCCGATGTGGTCGACGACCAGACCGCCCAGCAGGGAGCCGAGCGCGATCGAGCCGTTGAACGAGGTGATGTAGAGCGAGGAGGCGGAGTCGGTCTGCCCCTTGGCGGACTGCATCACCCAGGTCTGCAGGCAGACCGGCAGGGCAGCGTAGGCCAGACCCCACACGATGAGCACGGGGTAGGCGACGTACGAGACGTCCTTCAGGGCGGCGAAGACGAGCAGGGCCGCTGCCATCGCGCCGACCGCGCCGAGCAGGGACTTGCGCAGCGAGCGGGCGACGGTGGCGCCGGCCACGAAGTTGCCGAGCACGCCGGCGATGCCGAAGACCAGCAGCAGGACGCTGATCAGGCCGGAGTCGAGGCCGGTCTCGTCCTCGAGGTACGGGGCGACGAACGTGAAGGCCAGGTAGTGGCCGATCATGGTCAGCGTGGTGACGAGCAGGGCCGTGACCAGCGGACGGTGGCGCAGCAGGGCGGGCAGGGCGCGGACGTCGGCGCGTCCCTGGGAGGGCAGCATCGGCAGCAGGGTCAGTGCACCCAGCATGACGAGGGCGCCGAGTCCGGCCATGGCGTAGAACGCGACCTGCCAGTGCGTCTGCTGGCCCAGGAAGGTGCCGAGCGGGACGCCGAGCACCGAGGCGATGGAGATGCCGGACAGCACGATCGCCGTGGCCTTCACGGTGTGCCGCTCGGGGACGAGACGGACGGTGGTACCGGGCACCGTCGACCAGAACACGCCGTGGGCGAAGCCCATCAGGATGCGGGCGGCGATGAGCACGGTGTAGTTCGGGGCGATGGCGGTGACGATGTTGCCGGCCACGACGACCGACATCAGGCCGGTGATCAGCCAGCGGCGGTCGATGCGGCCGAACAGCACGGTCAGCGGCACGGCGGTGAGCGCGGCGACGGCTCCGTACAGGGTCACGGTCAGGCCCGCGACACCGTTCGAGACGCCGACGTCCTTGGCGATGGGTGGCAGCAGGCCGACCGGCAGCAGTTCGGAGGTCACGATGGCGAACACACCGAGGCCGAGGGTCAGGACGGACAGCCAGCGGACGAGCGCGCTGCGGGCCGAGGGGTCCTGCCCGGCGGCGGGTGCGACACCGGCGGACGGGCGGGCGGGCGCTTCGTCGAGCGTCGCCCGGATTTCCGTGGGTGAGGTGGTCACTGGGTTCTCCAAGACTTCGAGGAGGCGGAAGGGAGGCACAAGGGAGCGGAAGGAAGAGGGGACGGAGGAGACACGGGAAGAAGGCGGAACGGCTAGGCGGCTTCGGCAGGCGGCAGGACCCGCTTGGCCACGTTCAGCGCGTTCATCACGCGGGGGATGCCGGCGTAGGCGGTGACGTGGGTGAGCAGCGCGACGATCTCGGCCCGGGTGGCACCCGCGCGCAGCGTGGCGCGCAGATGCGTCTCCAGCTGGGGCTCACAGCCGCCGAGCGTGGTGAGGATGGCCAAGGTCGCCAACTGGCGGGTGCGCAGGTCGAGTTCGGGGCGTCCGACGATGTCGCCGAAGATGTACTCGACGACGGTGTGCCCGAAGCGCTCGTCCAGGGGGGCGACACCGGCGATGACGGCGTCGGGGTCGATCCCCAGCGTGCGCATCACCTCCGCGCCGTGCGCTTCTCGCTCGCTGACGACCGGTGCGGCCTCGGTGGACATGGGATTCCCTTCGTGGGGTGACTGGACGGAACAGAACGGAACGGCGCGGGGCCGTACGGGCGGGGGTCTAGGGGGCGGACGCGCCCGGAGCGCCATACGGGCAGGGGGTCTACGAGACGGACGCGCCCGGAGCGCCATACGGGCAGGGGTGTACGGGACCGATGCGCCGGGGCGCCATACGGGCAGGGATGTACGGGACGGACGCGCCGGGGGGCGGATACGGGCAGGGGTGTACGAGGCTGACGGGCCCCGCGGGACGGGAAGTGAGTTACCTGGTGGCCGGCATGATCGCGGCCGGGTACCGCTCGCCCACCACGTGCTCGGCACGGAACGCCTCGTCGAGCGCGGCGAGTTCGTCGGCCTTGAGCTCGACGGCCGCGGCGGCGGTGTTCTGCGCGAGGTAGGTCAGGCGCTTGGTGCCGGGGATCGGCACGATGTCCTCGCCCTGGGCGAGCACCCAGGCCAGGGCGACCTGTCCGGGCGTGGCACCGTGCGCGTCGGCGATCGCGCCGACCTGGTCCAGCAGGGGCAGGTTCCCCTCCAGGCCGCCGTCGGCGAAGCGCGGGTTGCCGCGCCGGAAGTCGTCCGCGGGCAGGGTGTCCAGGGTGCGTACGGCACCGGTGAGGAAGCCGCGGCCGAGCGGCGAGTAGGCGACCAGGCCGACGCCCAGCTCGCGGGCGGCGCCCAGCACCCCGTCGTCGATCACGTTGCGGGTCCACAGCGAGAACTCGCTCTGTACGGCCGCGACGGGGTGCACGGCGTGCGCCCGGCGCAGGTTGGCAGCGCTCACCTCGCTCAGCCCGATGTGGCGGATCTTGCCCTCGGCGACGAACTCGGCGAGGGCGCCGACGGTGTCCTCGATGGGGGTCGTGCCGTCGAGCCGGTGGACGTAGTACAGGTCGATGGTGTCGACGCCGAGGCGGCGCAGCGAGGCCTCGACGGCCTGCCGGGCGTAGGCCGGGCCGCTGTCGTTCCAGCGCTTGCCGTCGGCCAGCCGGATGCCGAACTTCGTCGCGAGGGTCACCTCGTCGCGGCGGCCGCGGATGGCCTTGCCGACGAGCTCCTCGTTGTGGCCGACGCCGTACATGTCGGCGGTGTCGATGAGCGTCGTGCCGGCGTCGAGGGCGGCCTGGATCACCTCGATGGAGCGGGTGTCGTCGGCGGGGCCGTAGTACCCGCCGCTCATCCCCATGCATCCCAGGCCGATCGCTCCGACGAGCGGCCCCTGGGCACCGATCCGGCGCTGCGGTCCGGCGAGCGCGGGAACCTCGGCGACTGTGTCTGTCATGGTCTTCATTCCTCTTTCGTGGGGGGAGCGAGCGGGTGGGCCGGGCGGGTCAGCGCCGCCTGCTGAGTTCCGCGAAGTCCGGGTCGGAGCCGAGTGCGCCGGCCTCGCCCCAGCGGTTCGCGGGTACTTCGGTCAGATAGACGGTGATCTTGTCGAGCGGCAGCCCCAGGACCTTCTGGGTGGTCGCCGTGATCTCCTCGATCAGCTGCTTCGCGGCTTCGTCGCTCTGCTTCCAGACAGTGACGTGAATGACAGGCATGGCAGTACCTCCGAGTGTTCTCGGTTTGATGAGAAAGTTGCTGGAAATTCCGCGCCACCTGTCGGCCATTTCAGGGTAGTTGGGCCGCGGGTGGCGTACAACGCCGAATTCAAGTACCCCGGGCGGGCAGCCCGGAAAGGCTGCCCGAATGGTGCGACTGATTGGTGTGGCCGAATGGCCTGCCCGGGTGGGGTGGCCGGTCGGCTACCCCACCCGGTGCGGCCACCTCACCCGGTCCGGCGACGTCAGCCGGCGGTCGTGACGAACTCGTGGAAACTCGGCGTCTGCAGCTTGAGCTGGGCATGGATGTCCCCGCCGAGCCCGTAGAAGCCGATCGCACCGCCGTAGTTCTGCTGGTAACTCATCCACAGCAGCACCACATTGACAATGCGCTTGGGGCCGGGCGCGCCTTTTGCCGGAAAGGGGTTGGGCAGCGTCGCACGGTAATTCCCCTTGCCGCCGGCGTCCGCCATGAAGACATTCGGTACGCCGAGCGGGCCGGGGCGGGAAGGGCCGACCGGAGCCGGTGCGAGGTCGTTCTCACGCAGCGACATCACGGTGTACATGCTGTCGGGTACGAGACCGGAGAATTCGAAACGGAATTCCGCGGCGCGGCCGTTGTCGGTCAGCGCCACCTCCAGCCAGCCCTGCGCCTGGACCCACTGTCCGAGCGTCACCGGCTCCGTGACCCGCCGGCCGTCCTCAGGACGGAAGTCGGGGATCGGCACCTCGTGGAAGGGGTAGCTGGGCCGGCGTACGGAGTTGGCCTGCGGGGACTGCTCGGGGGCGAACAGCATCGGGTAGTTGTTGATGGGCAGCGGCAGCGGCAGGGTGTGCAGCACCATGTCGCGGTCAGCGGGAGTGAGTTGCTCCGGCAGTTCGCGCACGATGCGGTACGGGGTGTTCTCGCCGTGCGGGGGCATCGGGCTGTCGGGGGACACGATGGCGCGTCCCCACTCGGAGGTGACGGACCCGTCCGGGCCAGGCCGGTTCACGCGCCCGATGACCACGAAGTTGCCGTCGGGGTCCATCACTTCACTGGGCGGGTAGGTCGGTCCCTGGGTGGTCAGGCTGAGTTCATACGTGTTCGAGCGCATCCCGCATCAGTCCTCGACGCGCGCGTACGTCTTGGTGAACAGACCGCCCTGGCCGCCCACGGGCACGATGTACTTCTCGCGGACCTCATCGAGGATCGACTCGTACGCGGGGGTCTTGAACACGCCGTTGTGCTGGGCGGGTTCGCAGCTGAAGCCGGCCACGAAGAGCACGCCGGGCTCGGTGCTGAGCAGCGAGTGGTAGGCGAGGAATATCTCCGACTCGGGGGCCGAGCGCACCGTCTCGAAGATCGTCCGGTCGCGCCACTCGCGGTAGTCGGCGAGCACCGGCGGCTTGACCTCGACGCGGCGCAGCTGGACATAGGGGGTGGCGGGCAGGTCGTCGTCGGTGTCCTTGGGCGCCTCGACGAACTCCTGGACCTGGCGCCGGAAGTCACCAGCCGCGTACGGGGCGACGGCGTCCCACAGCTCGCGCCACTCCTCGCGCAGCGCGATCAGCTCCTCCATGCCGGCGAGCGGGCGCAGTTCGAGGAGGGTGTCGGTGCCCTCGGCGGACCGGTAGAGCCGGGCGCCGGACGGGCGGGCCGTGTGGTGCCCGAGCCAGGCCTTGGCGGCCTGGTCCGTGTCGGCGGGCCGTACGGGCACTTCGGTGACGAGCAGAAGACGTGCGGACATGGTTCGTAAACCCTTCTGTGGACTCTGGGGAAGCCAGGGGAAGTTGGGGGAAGCCAGGGGAAGTTGGGGATGCTCGGAAGCTGGGATAGCCGGGGACTCGGGGGTGTCAGCGGGCCGGATCCATCACCGGCGAAGGCGACGACGAGGACGAGGACGAGGACGACAGTGACGGCTCCTCCGGGATGCGGACGGGTGAACGGTCCGACAGCCGCAGCACATTGATGCGTACGTCCTGCCAGACACCGCCCGACAGGAAGGGATCGGCGTCGACCCACGCCTGGACGGTCGCCCGGTCCGGCGCGTGCAGGACGAACAGGCTGCCGACCTGGCGCTCACCGTCGTCGGCGAGCAGCGGCCCGTACAGCAGCGGCCGCAGGGCGGCGGCGCCGAGCCGCGCGGAGTGTTCGGCGCGCAGGGCCCGGCGACGCTCGGCGGCGCCGGGCCCGTCGGTGCAGTGGACGCTCCACAGCACGGCGGTCACCGCCCCGCGGCGGCGCCGGCCAGGACCGGTTCCGCGGCGACGGCCTCGGCGGCTGCCAGCCCCTGGCGGACCGCCGTACGCGCGGCCATGACCTCCTGCTTCTCGGCGAACCGCTGCGGGATGACGCGGATCTCCACGGTGAACTCCGCGGCGGTCTCGCCGCCCTGGCGGACCGAGACGGTGAACGCGATGGACTGTCCGACCGGGGTGCGTTCCCGTCCGCGCAGCCGGTACTCGAGGGTCGCCGGCAGCGGGAAGACGAACCGGTGGAAGGCCGAGGCGATGGAGCTGATCACGAACCGGGTCGGCGGTCCGTCGTCGAGCAGGAACTGCTCGGTCACCACCGTCCAGGTCTGGCGGGCGGCCTCCAGCAGCGTGACGGCCGGAATGTGCAGTCCGGTGAGATGGTCCGCGAGCACCTCGACCCGCTGGTCGAGCAGGAGAGCGGCGCGGTATCCGCCGTCGCCCGTCTCCTCGACCGGTCCGATCAGGACGTTCTTCGCGTCGTGCTTGTGGGTGAGCCGCTGCTCGACATGAGCCGGCACCTCACCCTGGCGTATGAAGACGCTGCCGCGGTTCATCGCGGCGAGCACGGACAGCTCGCTCAACTGGTCGGCGCTGAGCCCCTGTCCGACCGAGACGGCGAGCTCCCGGGGGATGTCCCCGGTGCGCAGCCGGGCCAGCAGATCGCTCGCGGCGATGGTGCCGCGCAGGGCCAGGAACTCCGTGAAGCGGTCCCCGACCACCACCACGGACGCGCGCTCCACGCCTCGTTCCACGGTCGTGTCCGACATCGCTTGCACTCCTTTCGTCGGTGTGGGGACGGCCGTCAGACCGCGATGGAGGCGCTCAGCGCCCTGGCGTAGGCCTCGACGAGCTCGTCGACGGTACGGATGTCGGAGATCACCAGGTCCTCCTCGGCGAACGGGTCCACGTCGAGGTCGATCTCCAGCTGGATGATGAGGCGGGCGAGCAGCAGCGAGCTGAGACCGATCGCGTTGAGCGCCTCGGCGCCGGTGAATTCACCGTGCTCGACGTCCGCCTCCTTGAGGAGTTCGGAAATGTGCTCCAGCACAATGGCCTTGATGGCGGTGGTGTCTAGCATGTGATGCCTCCGTCGACGACGAGCGTTTGTCCGGTGATGAAAGAGGACTGGGGAGAAGCGAGGAACAGGACGGCGTTGGCGATCTCCTCGACGTCCGCGAGCCGGCCGAGCGGTGTACGGCGCGCGATGCGCTCCCGGTTCTGCTCGGTCACTTCGGTCGTCATGTCGCTGTCGAAGAAGCCCGGCACAAGGGAATTGACCCGGATGTTCAGCGGGCCGAGTTCCCGGGCCAGACTTCTGCTGAATCCGTCGAGTCCCGCCTTGGTCGCGGAATAGACGGCGACTCCGCGGTAACCACGTACGGCGTTGATGGACGACACATTGATGATCTGACCGCCGCCCGAGCCGCTCATGACCCGGGCGCAGGCCTGAGCGAGGGCGATCGGGGCGGCCAGGTTGCTGGCGAGCAGGGTGTCGACCTGACGGGACGAGGTGGTCAGGAACAGTTCCTGCCGGTTCAGCACGGCCGCGTTGTTGACCAGCAGGTCGATCCCGCCGAACCTGCGGGCCACCGAGTTCACGAAGGTGCGCAGCGCCTTGCGGTCGACGAGGTCGACGGACTCCCAGATGAAGTGGTCGGGCCGCTCGGCCACCGTGTCCTTGACGAAGTCGTTCGCGGACCGGCTGAAGGTGGCGACCTGCCAGCCGTCGGCCAGCAGCCGCTCCACGAGCAGCCGGCCGAGGCCGCGGCTGCCGCCACTGATGACGGCGGTGCGGGCGGTCTCCCTCTCGCCGGCGACCGCAGCGGGGGCGCTCTCCCTCTCGTCGGCGACCGCAGCGGGGGCGGTCTCCCTCTCGTCGGCGACCGCAGCGGGGGCGGCCCCCTGCTCGCCGGCAACCGCGGTGGTCTCCTGCTCGCCGGCGACCGCGGTGGGAGCGGTCTCCTCCGTCGGGCCGCTGACGACGGCGGCGTGGGCGGTCTCCTCCTGCGGGCCGCTCATGCCAGCGCCCGGGTCTTCTTGAAGCGGTCCGAGTGGTGTTGCTCGGTGGACACCTCGACCAGCGCGGGGACCTTGAAGCCCTCCAGCTTGGTACGGCAGTGCTCGCGCACCCGCCGGGACACCGAGCGCGCGTCCTCCTCGATCCCGTCGGCGAGCTGCACGGTCGCCTTCACCACCATGCCCGTGACATGGCTCGGACGGCCGCTGACGGTGACCTCGGCGATGCCGGGAACCTCCAGGACGACGCTCTCGACCTCGCTCGGGTAGACCTTCTCGCCGCCCACGTTGATGATCTCCGAGCGGCGGCCGAGGATCCGGATCCAGTCGCCGTCGGTCTCCACCACGTCCTGGGTGTTGAAGAACCCCTCGTCGTCGAAGGGCGCGGGCGCGTTCAGATAGCCGAGCATCGCCATGTCCGAGCGGATCCACAGCACATCGTCGATGATCTTGTGCTCGAAGCCGGAGTTGCCGAGCTTGACCCACAGGGTGGCGTCGCCGCGGGACTTGGTGGGCAGAATGCCGAGTTCGGACAGGCCGTACGTCTGCTTCAGCCGTACGTCCGGCAGTTGCCCGGCGAGCCGGCGCAGGGTCCGCTCGGGCATCGGCTCGGTGCCGTACGTGACGAGCCGCAGCGCCGAGGTGTCGTAGCGCTCCAGGACGCCGGAGATCAGCACCATGTTCAGGAACGTCGGCGTGGTCGGCAGGATCTGCACGCCGTGCCGGGCGATCGCGGCGAACACCGAGTCGGGGGTGCGCTCCCCGACGGTGACCACGGTGCCGCCCTGGGTCAGCGTGTGCAGCAGGGTGTTGATGCCGCCGATGTGGTCCAGGCTGAGGAACGACAGGATGCGACTGGCCTTCTCGCCCTCGCCGTACCGGGCCAGCACCTTGCTGAAGTCCAGCACCGACGCCTTGCTGCGCCCGGTGGTGCCGGAGCTGAACAGGACGAGTCCGGGGCGGCCGGCCGCGCGCAGCTGCTCGTAGAGCGCGTGGTCCGCCGTGCGGCCGGTGCGCCGGACGGCGTCCGCGCCGTCGGGGTCGACCGTGATGGTGACCTCGACCTCGGCGACGTCGAGGAACTCCGCGCGCTTGGCGTCGGGGAGCGTGGTCAGCGGAACGACCACGACACCGCGTTCGATCAGCGCGATCATGCCGGCGCAGGCCTTCGGCGAGTAGGCCCCTTCCAGGGTCACCACCTCGCCGGCCCGCACGTTGTTCGCGTCCAGCAGGTCATGCCATTCGGCGACCATGCCGAGCAATTGCTCATAGGTGTAGGTGCGGTCGTCGAATACAACGGCATCGGCGGTGCCGAAGCCGGACAATCGATTGGTCAGGGAATTTGCCACTCTGATCTCCATATCCCCCGGGCGATCCATGGACCGCCGTATGAGAAAGGGCATGACACCAAACGGGAGAATCGCCATTCCGTTTGAAACGCCATTCCGTTTGAATCGAGATCCAGCCTAGGAGTACGCACCACCGCCCACAACGGGCCTTTGGAGCACCGCGTTCGACATCGCCGGGCGGCTACACCGGACGGTCACCCGGTCACCCCGTGCGGTGACTCCGGGCGATTACTCCGGGAGGCCGCTCCGGACGACTCCCCCATTCCGCGATCCCGTCCCGACTCCCAATCCGGGCAGGCCATTTCGGCACCCCGTTCAGGCACCCCGTTCAGGCACCCCATTCAGGCACTCAATTCAGCTATCCATTGCAGGCACCCAACCTGACACCCCGACCGGGCACCCCATCCCAACCCCCCGACCCGACACCCCCTTTCACCTCCTCAACCGAGCTCCCCCATTCGGGGACCCGACCGGGCACCCCAACCGGGCACCCCGTCCGGGCACCTCAACCAGCCATCCCCTCCCGGCACTTCGCACCGGCACCTCCTCGGACGGCAGGGACAGCCGGGCCCGGCGGGCCCGGACGCACAAAAGCGGAAAGCGGCTGTCCGCACAGGCGGACAGCCGCTTTCCGTTCGAGGCCCGGGTGGGCCGGTTGGCTCAGGCGGCCGAGAGCACCGGCCAGCCCCCGCGCTCGGCGTGCTCGGAGAGCACCGGATCGGCCCCGATCACCCGGGGGTTGCCGACGAGCAGCAGCATCTCGAGATCGCTGGAGTGGTCGCCGTACGCGAAGCAGTCGGCGGGGTCGACGCCCAGCTCTGTCATGACCTCCGCGGTACCGAGGGCCTTGTTGTCCCCGATCATCGGGCGGACCACCTCGCCGGTCAGGACGCCGGACGCGTCCGCGACCGGTTCCGTGCACAGCACCCGGTGGGCGCCGATGTCCTGGGCGAGGGGGCGGAGGACACCGGGGAACGAGCCGGAGACGAGGACCACGGTGTCGCCCGCCGCGCGATGGCCGGCCACGGCCCGCAGCGAGGACTCCACGAACGCGCCGGGGCGTTCCCGGTACTCCTCGTACCAGGCGCGGCCGCCGGCGAGCAGGGCCTCCTCGCGGACTCCGGCGAAGCGCCGGTAGAAGTCGCGGTTGATCTCGGCCCGGTCGACACCGGCCGCGGCCCGGGCCCGGACCTGGGCGTACTCCGCTTCGAACTCGCTCCCGTCGTCACCGTGCCGGGCCATCCAGTGGCGCAGGAAGTCGAACATGCTCTTGACCCGGATCAGGGTCTCGTCGACGTCGAAGAACGCCGCGCGCGGCGCCTGGCCGGCGCCCGAGGTGCTCACCATGGTCTGTCTCGCTCCTTGTCTCGGGTGGTGGTGCGCTGAACGGGTCTTCCGCGGCGGCATGTCAGCCCGCCGGGGCCATGCGGTCGGCGACGACGGCGGTGGCGCGCTCCGCGGTCCCGGGCCCGGCCGTCCTCCGCGCGGCCGCGCCCTGCTCGTAGAGGCCCTCGCGCAGTGCGATGGCGACCGCCATCGTGCGGTTCGGGCAGTCGAGCTTCGCCAGGATGTTGGCCACCAGCCGCTTCGCTCCGTGTTCGGAGATCGCGAGCCGGCGGCCGATCATGCGGTTGCTCATGCCGTCCACCAGCAGGCCGAGGGCCTGGTGTTCCCTGGGGGTCAGCCGGGGCAGCGGCCGGGCGGCGGCTGCCGTGCGGGCGGGCTCCAGCAGCCGGCGGGCGAGCCGCGGCGGGATGGGCACCTCCCCGCGGGCGACGCGGGCGAACGCGTCGTACAGCGTCTCGGCGGTCAGCCCGCCCACGGCCAGGATCCCGGCACTGGGCACGCTGGTGACGCGGGCCAGGTCGACGTCCTCCTCGTCGTCGACGAGGAGGAGCACCTTCGGGCCGTCGGCGCCGAGCGCGCCGAGGCCGGCGACGGCCTCCGCGTCGATCTCGTCGACCGAGAGCAGCAGGATGTCCGCGGCGGCTGCCGCGGTGTCCCGCACGGCTCCGAGCGAGTCGGTGTGGGACCTCAATTTCCGGACGGCCGGGACGGTTTCGAGCATCCGCTCGATGCCGTAGCGCTGCAGATCGTTTCGCAGGCCCAGCATGACGTCGACGGCCGGAGCGGGTTCTGGTCGGCTTGCCTCAATGCTCCACACGAGGCGGACCCCCCTTGATCAATGGCGTGCGGTCAGGTGCCCAGCTCCTGGACAGGCCCCTATCATGACACAGAAGAAAACCTTCGAGAAGGTTTTCTAGTTAATCACCTCCCCTCGCAGGTCAATGTGGGTGCAACCACTGCAGCGAGTCTCAAGATTGGCAAAATCCAAGTCAAATACCTTCACGAACGAATGTATTTCCCGCATCATGATTCCACGCTCACCGCCGACCTTCCAAGGCAGGCCCGCACATGACCGTCATCGAAGAGCGCGCCGCCGCTCAACTGCCGCAGCGCGGCGCCACGTCGTGGCGGCGCTGACCCGGGCGGGCCCGCCCGTACGAACGGGCGGGCCGCAGGGCCGCCGTCATGCCCTCGCACCGGTCCCGGCGAGGGACTTACGCTTCGGCGCCCTCATCCGGTCCGACCGGATCCGGTGGACCGACTACCGCACGGCGGCGGCCGGTTCGGCTGCCCTGGCCCCGGTTTCGGCGAGCGCGGCGGCGGCGTAGGCGGTGGCCACCGGCTCCAGGCGCAGGACGCCGTGGGAGGCGACGGTGTGCACATCCCGCCACAGGCGCTGGAGTTCACCTCCGGCGTCGCGGATGTGCGCGCCGCCGGTGCGGAACAGGCGGTCCACCGCACCGGCGAGCAGCTCGGCGGCGACGGCGGCGTCCCGCTGGTTGCCGGCGACCAGGAGATCGGTGACCGGTTCGGTGTCCGCGCGGTGGGCGGCTCGCGTCAGCAGCAGCCCGGCCGCGTCGATGCGCGCCGAGGCGCAGGCGAGCGCCTCCCGGACCGCCGGGCTGTCGTGCTGGGGGCGTCCGCTGCCGGTCGACTTCGCGGCGGCCCACTCGGACCACACCCCGAGAGCACGGCGCGCGGCCCCCAGGGCGGGGGCGCAGAACAGCAGCCCGCCGGCCAGCTGAGCGGGCGCGGTGTGGCAGCGGGCCCCCGCCGGGTCCTCGCTGCCGCGTATCAGGTCGGCCTGGAGGAAGGAGCGGTGATGCGGGACGAAGACGTCCCCGATCACCACCGTGTGACTGCCGGTGCCGCGCAGCCCGGTGCTGTCCCAGGTGTCCTCGACGGTGACCTCACGGGCCGGGACGGCGAAGACCCGGATGCGTCTGCCGTCCTCGTACGGTTCCGGGGCGGACACCAGGACCCACTCGGCGAAGTCGATCCCGCTGACGCACGCCCACGTGCCGTGCACGCGCCAGCCTCCCTTGACCGGCTGCGCGCCGCCCGCGGGCGGCATGAGCGCGGCAGCGATCCGTACGTGCGGGGACGCGCCCCACACCTCCCGCTGTCCCCGCTCGGGGAGTTGGGCGGCGTACCGGCCGTGCGCGGCCCAGAGCATGCCGCACCAGGCGGCCGAGGTGCAGCCCTCGGCGAGGGCGGAGACGTCGGCGAGCAGGGCGCCGAACGTGCCCTCCGCTCCGCCCCAGCGGCGCGGTACGAAGTGCCCGGCCGCCCCGGACGCGGTGATCGCGGCGACCACCTCATCGGCCAACCTCCTGTTCAGGTCGGCGAGTCGGGCGTTCGCTGCGGCGGTGCGGAGGACGCGGCTGGTCATACGACTGCTCCTGTTTGTCGGAAAACGAAGGGGTCCCATGGACAGAAAAAGTGCGTTCAAGAAGGTATTCTTTTCAGAACCGCCGACCACCCACCGAAGGGATACGCGATGACGAAACAGGCGCGCTCCCGCCGTACCCATGAACTGGTCCTCGACGCGGCCGCGGCCGAGTTCGCCCGGCACGGCTACCCGCGCGCCAACCTCCAGCACGTGGCCGACCGCACCGGGCTGACCAAAGGCGCCCTGTACGGCCACTTCGCCTCGAAGGAAGAGCTCGCCCGGGCGCTGACCGGCCAGCTGGACGAGGTGCTGGAGAAGCTCGTCGCGCAGGACACGGTCGACGAGTTGCCGGCCCGCGAGCGGCTGCGCGCGCTGTCCTGCGCGCTGGCGGAGCGGATCGAGTCGGATGTGCGGATCAACGCGGCACTCCGGCTGGAGATGGACGAGGTGCACTCGGCGCCCGAGCCGCCCCGGCTGCTCGCCGATCTGCGCCGGCTCGCCACGGAGGTGGCGGAGAGCGCGAAGACCGAGGGCACGCTGGGCGAGCGGCCTTCCACCGCGCCGCTCGCCGATCTGGCCACGGTCATTCTGGTGGGGGCCTACTACACCGCCCCCGATCTGGAGCGGCGGGGGCTGGCGGACCGGGTGCGCGATCTGTGGGACGCGCACCCGGCCTGCGGTCAGGCCGTGCTGGGAATCACGACCCGGTGACCGAGCGCGCCCGCGTCCCGGTGGGTCACGGCGTCGGCGGCGGCGTCGGTCCGCTCGCCGGCGAGACCCCAGGTCGCCCGGCAGGTCGTCAGAACCTTGCCGCCCTGTACGGCGTCGGTCGTCAGGTGCACCGTGCCGGGCGCGGCACCCGGGCGCCGTTCCCGCACGACGAGGTCGATCGGTTCGTCGAGTTCACCGAAGGCCACGCAGTCGACCGCCATGCCCAGCAGGACGTGCGCGTCGCCGCGGCCGGCCTCCGAGGGGTGCAGCAGCAGGTGGCCGAGCTGGCGGAAGCCCTCCAGCGTGACCATCAGCGGCACATGGTCGCTGGGGTGGTCGAAGAAGATCGGGTGCTCCACGTCCACCAGCAACTGCCAGGGCCCTTCGGCCCGTTCGCGGACGAGGACGCTGTCCTTGGAGCGCAGCCGGCCCACCGCGGCGGGGTGCACGCGCTCGACGGCGCGCGGAGCCGGTCCGGTCACCGCGGCGCCGGTGGGCCTGGCGCCCCGGCCGCGCAGCATCGTGTACCGCTTGTCGTCCACCGCGACGACGTGCAGGGCCCCCCGGCCGCACGTACGCCCCCCGACGGTGAGCACGACCTCGAGCCGCATGCCGAAGCGGCTCGGCGGGCGGTTGCCCTCCCACCGCCACCGCGCCTCCAGCACCACCGGGAGCGGCTCGCCGCCGATGCGCAGCGCGGCCGGGTCGGTGATCTCGAACTCCGCGCCGGTGCCGATGAAGCGGTGGGTGAGCGGGACGCCGTAGAAGGAGTGCGCCAGATAGACGAGCGACTGGCGGATGGTCTCCATGAACAGCAGCGGGTCACACGTGCCACCACTGCCCGGCGAGTAGAGCGCGTGGTCGCGCGGCCACTGGGCGGCGACCAGGAAGCTGTGCTCGCCGGTGCGGACGGCGTCGGTCAGGAACACCTCGGCTATCGCGGCGCGGTGGACCATATGGCGCGGTACGGGCTGCAGATAAGTGAGCCCCGGGTCGGCCGGTCTGACGGACGGACCCCGTCCGACCAGTCGCTCGGCGGTCTGTTGAACAGGCGAAATGGCAGGCTGATGCATGGTCTGAACCCCCGGTGAATGCATTCACGCAGACAGCAACATCGGCACGACGGCTTGTGCTCATCGAGCCACGACTTACAATACATTCCCGAAGGTATATTTCAAGGAAACTCATCGAGGATGGACACCATGGCCGCGGAAAGCACGACCCGGACGTCCCGGCCCACGCGGGACTCCGCACCCCGTCACAAGGACACGGGGCTCAAGCAGGAGCGGGCCGTGCGCACCCGGGGGCAGGTGCTCGACGCCGCGGCCGAGGCGTTCGCGACCAAGGGTTTTCCCGCCGTCACCGTCATGGACGTGGCCGAGCTCGCGGGGGTGACCAAGGGTGCCGTCTACTTCCACTTCGCCAACAAGGAGGCCCTCGCCAAGGCCGTGGCCGAGGAGTTCTACCACGTGCTCGGGGTGATCGGGCAGGAGGTGCAGGACGAGGAGCTGTCACCGCTGGACGCGGTCGCCGAACTGCTGGACCGTACGGCGGTCGCCTTCCGGGACGACACGATGGTGCAGGCCGGCGCCCGGCTGCAGATCGAGCGCTCCCTGATCGGCGCCGACCTGCCGATGCCGTACCTGGGCTACACCGAGTCGCTGGTCTCCTGGTTCCGGCAGGCGCAGGACGAGGGACAGCTGGCCACCGAGACCTCCCCGGAGGTCACCGCCCGGATCCTGGTCTCGGCCTTCTTCGGCGCCCAGCACATCTCCTGGGTGCTCAACGACCGCGCCGACCTCACCGAGCGCGTCCGGGAGATCCTGGACACGGTGGTCCCGCGACCCGCGAAGCGGAGGCGCACCCGGCGCGGGTGACGAGCCGGCGGCGACCGCGGAGTGCGGGCCCGTCAGGGACGCGACCCCTCCCCCGGGTCGGCGTGCGCCGCCGGCGCGCCCTCCAGGCGTTCGGCCAGCGCGGCCGGGGTGGGCCACTCGTACAGGTCCCGGATGGACAGCTCCACACCGAGCACCGTCCGCACGAGCGCCGACAGACGTGCCGCGGCCAGTGAATGCCCGCCCAGCGCAAGGAAGTTGTCGTGCGGCCCGACCCGGTCCAGGCCGAGGACCCGCGCGAACAGCGCGCACAGCGCCCGCTCCCGGACGGCTCCCGGCTCCTGGTCGCCCTCGCCGGCGGACAGCTCGCCGGACATCGGCACCGGTCGGCCGGCGCGGTCCCGCGGAGCGTTCCTCGCGTCGTCCACGCCGGGCGTCCTTCCAGTGCGGGGTGTTTCGATCGGTGCCGAAATGAAACAAACCTTCATGCGGGTATATTATGCTCCACGGTCTCATCACGTGAAGAGGGCGGGGGGCGGGGGCGGCACACCTGGGGCGTGTCCACACCGTCCCGGCCGCTCGCGACGCCTGGTACCGGAGCCCTGGCCGGACGGAGCCGGGGCCTCGGACGCGGGCAGCGCGGATCAACCCGCACCTGCGATCGCGCCGGCAGCTTCGGTCACTGCGCGGCGGCGCGGTCCGGTCACCACATGACGGGCAGCCGTTCGGGGATGCGCTTCATGAAGCCGGTGCGCCAGACGAGTTGGGCGACGGGAACCGCGAGCTGGAGGTCGGGCATGCGGTCGAGCAGGACCTCCAGGGCGATCTCCGCGTGCTTCTTGCCGAGGGCCGTGGCGGGGCAGTAGTGCCGGCCCCCGCCGAAGGAGAGATGGGCGGTGCTGTTCTCGCGGGTGAGGTCGACCTTGTGCGGGTCGGGAAACTCCTCGGCGTCGAAGTTGGCCCCCTCGACGAGGACCAGCACCAGTTCGCCCTTGCGCACGTCCACGTCACCGAGTCGGACGTCCTCCAGGGCGAGCCGAGGCAGCCCGTCGCCGATGGAGAGGTTGACCCGCAGGAGTTCGTCCACGGCCGCCGGGATCCGGTCCGGATGCGCGAGCAGCTCGTCCTGCAGTTCGGGGTGCTGGACGAGTGAGACCAGCGCCATGGTCAGGAAGCCCGCGGTGGAGATGACGCCGGCGCCGAACATGGTCACGCCGACCGTGGCGAGCATCTCGTCGGTCAGATGGGCGTACTCCGGATCCTTGCGGAGGGCCGCCAGCTCGGCCATCAGACCGGTGGTGGCGGGGTCGTCCAGCCGCTGGGTCATATAGGCGATGTCGCGGTCCCAGTTGAGCTTCGCACCGGAGACCGGGCACGCGGAGTTCATGAACGCGATGTCCAGGCTGCGCATCAGCCGGGGCGCGTCCGTCTGCGGGATGCCGAGGATGTGGCAGTGCATGGCCGCCGAGTACGGGTCGGCGAAACCGCCGCGCAGGTCGGCCGGGGCTCCCTCGGCCACGAGTCCGTCGACCAGTTCGGCGGCGTAGGACCGCATCCAGTCCGTCAGGCCCTCGGCCTTGGGATTGAGCGCCTTGAGGACGGCCTTGCGCAGTCCGGCCCCGGTGATGTTGCCCATGTTGTTGACGACCTCGGGCGGGATCGTCAGCGCGTACTGGCGTGGCACGCCCGGAGCCGAGGTGTCCTTGAGACTGAACCGGTCGTCCTCCAGGACCTGTTTGCACAGCTCGTAGGAGGACACCAGCCAGGCCACGTCGCCCGCGATGGTCCGCACCTTGCGGACCGGGGCGGTCGCGCGCAACTCGGCGACCTCCGAGGGGAGTTGGTCCCCGCGCCAGGAGAACGGGAAGTCGAGCGGCGGACCGGTGACCGGGTCGAGCAGCGCCTCAGCGGGCATCGGAGTCTCCTTGCGCGGGCGTGACGATGGCATGGCCCTGGTTGCGGGAGGCGCGCAGCCCGGAGCCGCGCGCGTAGAGCAGCTCGGCCATCGGCAGCAGCTGGTGGTAGCAGTTGAGGGAGGACGGGACGCCCAGGATGGCCGGGGTGTCCAGGAACAGCGGCGCCTCCGCGCAGACGTATTCCAGACACACCGCGCGCTGCCGCTCGGTGCCGGCCTGCCCGTCCAGGACCTTGGAGGAGAGGAAGGAGTCCACGAGCGCGTTGCAGGTCGTCCTGAACTCCGGGTCCGTGTCGAGGAGTTCCCGGATGTGGTCGTGGATCCTCCGGTACGCCGGGTTGGCGGTGAAGTCCGACATGGCGTACGCGCCGATCCGGTGTCCCCGGGAGCCGAAGTCCTCGGCGGCGGCGGTCACCTTGGCGCGTACTCCCCGCAGGTTCTTGACGGCCTTGCGGCGGGCGTCGTCGGCCGGATAGCCGAACGCCTCGTACATCTCGGCGACATGGAGGTCGGTGTAGACGAAGTCGACCCGGTCGAAGTGCTCGACGCCCCAGTGGGCCAGGTCGTTGATGCGCTGGGCCGAGAAGTAGCTGTTCCCCGGCGATACGCCGATCACGGCATGGTCTCCCGCGGTGTGGATCACCTGGCAGTGCGGGGTGTAGGGCCGGACGTCGAAGAGGCCGGACGTCTGCGGCTGCTGGGTGGTGACGTGCTGGATCTCGGAAACGGTCACAGTCGTCAACTGGAGAGTGTCCTTCGCGTCGCAAGTCCCAATGGAGCCTCGTGCTCCTGGTGTGGCGACGACGCCGTGAAGTTAGCTTCCGAACACGGAGAGTGTCAACGCCCGTCTTACCGGACGCGGTTGTCCAGGGGCGCGGCGGCGCGCGAACGGACCCCCGGCGAAGGTGCCGCCGCAACTGCCGATCGCGGGCGCCGTCCGCTCGTAACGTCAAATCCCGTAGCTGTAGGACCACTTCAGGAGGACACGTATGAACAACAGCCTTCGTACGGCGGCCGCGGCCGCAGCGCTGGTCACCGGGCTGGTGGCGGTGGGCAGCACCACCGCCGCCGCTGCCACGCGGCCCGAGCGGATCACCTCGCAGGAGCAGCTCTCCGCGAACCTGCAGAAGGCGATCAGTGCCGAACAGGACAACGGCGCCGTCACCGACGGCGTCGTCGCGGGTCTGGTCGCCACGTCGGGCGCCTACCGGGCCCTCTGCTGACGGGATGGAGGTGAGCACCGTGGACAGCATCGTGGACAGCTCCGTGGGCAGCACCGCGGATCGCGCCGTGGGCAGCACCGCGGATCGCGCCGGGGAGCGGGCACAGGACCGGGTTCATCAGCACGGGGACCAGGACGGGCGGGAGCCTTCCGTCACCTGGTGCCCGAGCGGTGACGCGCACCGCCCGGAGTCCGTCGTGCTCGGTGTCAGGTCCGGGGAGAACGGCGAGGTCGTCTATCTCGCCGACCCGGTACCGGCCGCCGACGTCCTCGGCGGTATCCCGGAGGGCATCGCACCCAACCGTGTCCTGCGGTTCGCCTCGCACTGCGTCTCCGACTGCGCCAACCGCATCGGCACGTCCTGCGGGCTGATCGAGCGCATCCGGACCGTACCGTCCGAGCCGACCGCGAGCGCCGTGCCACGGTGCCACCTCCGTCCGCACTGCAAGTGGTGGAACCAGGTCGGCGTCGACGCCTGCCACCGCTGCCCCGCCGTCACCACCCTGAACTCCCCCGAGGACGAGCTCACCGCGCTCGTCGCCGACCCCTCCACCACCCGGGAACAGCTGGACAGCTGGATCGCCGCGGCGGAGTGACGCCCGAGCCCCGCGCCCCGGTGGACCCGTGACAGGGTTGCCGGGGCGCTCCCATGGAGTCCGGCCCGGGGCCGGGCCCCGCCGCCAACCCAGCACGAGAGAAGGGCTGTTGTGGACAACTGGATACGCCGCTACCACCCCGCACCCGGCGCCCCGGCGCGACTGCTGTGCTTCCCGCACGCGGGCGGCTCGGCCGGCGCCCACCATGCGCTGTCGGCCTCCGTCAAAGGCACCGTCGAGACCCTGGCCGTGCAGTACCCGGGGCGGCTCGACCGCTTCAGCGAGCCGTTCGCCGAGCGGCTGGACGACATCGTGGACGCCGTGCTCGACGCCGTACGGGATGCCGGGCCGGACGGGTCCGCCGCGGACGGCCGGCCGCTGGCCCTGTTCGGGCACAGTATGGGAGCGGTCCTGGCATTCGAGACCGCGCGGCGGCTGGAGGCCGAAGGGCGGGCGCCGGTCGCGCTGTTCGTCTCCGGGCGGGAGGGCCCTTCGCTGCCGGTCGGCACCCGGTTGCCCGAGCATCCCTCGGACGACGACCTCCTCGCCGAGCTGCGGCTGCTGTCCGGCACCGCCGACGAGCTGCTGAGCAGCCCGGACTTCCTCCAGCTCGCGCTGCCGCCGCTGCGCGCCGACTACGCGATGCTCTCCGCGTACGCCTACCGGCCCGGTCCCCCGCTGCGCTGTCCGGTGGTGGCGCTGACCGGGGACAGCGACCCCCGGGTCACGGTCGACGGGGTGGCGGAGTGGGAACGCGAGACGGAGGGGCCGTTCACGCGCCATGTGCTGCCCGGCGGTCACTTCTACCTCGACGACCATCTGCCGTACGTCGCCGACGTGATCACGTCCTCGCTGCGGACGGGGCGCGTCCCGGCGGTGTGAGCACGGCGCGGTCAGGACCGCGCACGGACAAGGGCCGGTGCCCGGACCCCCGAGCGGGTCCGGGCACCGGCCCTTTTACATGTGCGGTCTCACATGTGCGGTCTCACACGTGCGGTCTCGCACATGCCGTCTCGCATCTGGGCTCTCGCACCTGCCGCCTCGCATCCGCCATCCCGCGTCTGCCCTCTCACTCCGCCTCGAACTCGGCGAGCAGCGCGTCCAGCGAGTCCTCGGAACCCCCGGCCTCCTTGACCGCGATGATCTGGCGGGCCATCTCGTGGAGGGTGAGCTGCTCCAGGAACAGGGTGATCGGGACGTCGATGTCGAAGTCATCGCGGAGGCAGCCGACCAGGTGGACGGCGGTGAGGGAGTCACCGCCCGCGGCGAAGTACGTCAGCTCCGGGTCGTCCACCGAGTCCAGCCCCAACGCCTCGGCCAGCAGGGCGCGGACGCCCGTCTCCAGGTCGTCGGACGGCTGCCCGGCCGGCGCCGGCTGCTCCTCGTGCGGCACGCGGGAGGAGAGGTCGAGCGCGCCGAGGCTCTCCCCTGCGAACGGGTACGCCGGCAGCCCCACCCGCCGGCCAGGGCCCGTCCACGCCACCTGCTCGCCCCTCAGCCATGCCTCACCGAGCGCCCGCAGTTCACCGTCACCTGCTTCCGCGCACGTCGCGTCGCGCCCCCGCGCCAGTTCCCGGAGCCGGGCCACCGCGTCCGCGCGGTCACCGGCCACCGCATAGGCGCGTACGGCCATGGGGGTGCGGCCCAGCCGCAGGGTGTGGGCGGTGTCCGCGAGGGAGGGGGCGCCTTCGCCGGCCAGGGCCGACGCCAGCCGGCCGGCGAGGTCGCCCAGCGTCTCGCGCGTCCGGGCGGACAGGAGCAGGAGTTCGGGGCCCGCCGGCGCCGGGTCGGCGGCGGGCGGGGCGACCGGCGGTGCCTGCTCCAGGACCACGTGGACATTGGTCCCGCCGATGCCGACCGAGCTCACGCCGGCGCGGCGCGGACCGCGTTCGGGACGGGTCCAGGGCGCGGTCCGGTCGACCACGTAGAACGGGGAGTCCTCGAAGCCGAGGTCGGGGTGCGGGCGGGTGGCGCCGACGGTGGGCACGAGGGTCTCGTGCTCCAGCATGAGCACCGACTTGATGAACGCGGCCACGCCCGCCGCGGCGTCCAGATGGCCGAGGTTGGACTTCACGGAGCCGATGCCGATGGACCGGCTGCCCATCGCGCCCTTGAACGCGGCGGTCGCCGCGGCCATTTCGATGCGGTCGCCGAGCTGGGTGGCCGTGCCGTGCGTCTCCAGATACTGGGCGTCCGCCGGGTCGAGGCCCGCCGCCGCCCAGGCCTCCACGATCGCGGCCGTCTGCTGGTCGACGCCGGGCGCGGTGAAACCGACCTTGGTGGCACCGTCATTGGTGACGGCCGTGCCGCGGATGACCGCGCGGACCCGGTCTCCGTCGGCGAGCGCGTCGGACAGCCGGCGCAGCACCACGACACCCGCTCCGTTGCCCGGCACCGTACCGCCCGCCTGCTCGTCGAAGGGCCGGCAGCGGCCGTCCGGCGAGAAGATCCCGCCCTGGTAGTGGACGTAACCGCGCTTGCGTACGGTGTCCACCGCGACGCCCCCGGCCAGGGCGGCGTCGCACTCGCCGAGCAGCAGGGCCTGCACCGCGAGATGCACCGCCGTCAGGGAGGTCGAGCACGCCGTCTGCACGGTGAGGCTCGGGCCGTCGAGACCGAGGCGGTAGGAGACCCAGGGGGCGAGGAACTCGCGGTCGGTCAGGATCCGCACCTGGAGGGCGCCGATCGACGCGGCGAGCCGGGGGTCGGTCTGGGCGGCCAGCATGTGCTCGGTGACCGCGCCGCCGACGTAGACACCCGTGCGCGGCGGCCCGTCGAGCGGGTCGTAGCCGGCGTCCTCCAGGGCGGTCCAGGCCGTCTGCAGCAGCAGCCGGTGCTGGGGGTCGAGGGCGGTGGCCTCGGTGCGGTTGAAGCCGAACAGCTCGGCGTCGAAGCGGTCCGCGTCCGGCAGGAACCCCTTGGTGGGGACGTAGTCGCGGCCGCGTATCTCCTGCGGGTCGGCGCCGTCGGCGAGCAGTTCGTCCTCGGTGAAGTCGGTGAGGGAGCAGACGCCGTCGGCGAGGTTGTTCCAGTACGCGTCCAGATCGGGGGCGCCGGGGAAGCGCCCGCTCATCCCGACGACCGCGATCGCGGAGTCGAGGCCGTCGGTGGTTGCTGGTGTCTCGGTCATCGGGTCAGGCCTTTCCGGGAGGTCAGTCGTCGGGCGGCGGCGGTCCGCCGTGCGTGCCGGTCGCCGCCGCGCACGGCCGCGGCCGACTCGGCGGAGGGAGCACCGGACGGTCCTGCTGTGTCGGAGACGGCTTCGGTGGCGGCGGGCTGCGGGCTGCGGACGCCGTCGAGGTGGGCGGCGAGCGCGGAGACGGTCGGGTGGCGGAACAGGTCGACGAGGGAGAGCCCGCCGTCCAGGCCCGCCTCGCGCAGGGCCGCCAGCACGCTCAGCAGACGGACCGAATTGCCGCCCAGCTCGAAGAAGTTGTCGTGCACGCCGACCCGGTCGCGGGTCAGGACCCGGGCCCAGATCTCGGCGACCTCCCGCTCGGTGCCGGTGTCCGCCGCGGTGTACGAGGCATCCGGCAGCCGGTGGACCGTGGCGGGTTCGGGCAGCCGGGCGCGGTCGATCTTGCCGTTGGCGCTGAGCGGCAGCTCGTCCAGGTGGACGAAGAGCTCCGGCACCATGAAGCCGGGCAGCCGCCGGGAGAGATGGGCGCGCAACGCCTCGTCGGAGGGCGGCGCGGCCCCGTCGCGGCTCACCAGATAGGCCACGAGCCGCTGTTCGGCACCGGTGCCGCGCACGGTCGCCGCCGCGACGGCGACCTCCGGGAAACCGGCCAACAGGGCCTCGATCTCGCCGAGTTCGATGCGTACCCCGCGCAGCTTGACCTGGAGGTCGCTGCGCCCGAGGTAGTGCAGCCGCCCGTGTACGTCGAACCGGCCGAGGTCGCCGCTGCGGTACATGCGGGTGCCGGGTGCGCCGAAGGGGTCGGGGACGAACCGCTCGGCGGTCAGGCCGGGTTGGCCGATGTAGCCGCGGCCGAGGGAGGCGCCGGCGACGTAGATCTCGCCGGTGACGCCGACGGGCACCGGGCGCAGCCGGGTGTCCAGGACATAGAGCTTGGCGCCGGCCACGGCGCGACCGAGGACCACGGGTTCGCCGGGGTTCAGGTCCGCGGTGGTGGCGTAGACGGTCACCTCGCTGGGGCCGTACGCGTTCACGATGCGCCGGTGCGGTTCGCTGAGCCGCTCGACGAGCTCGGCGGGGCATGCCTCGCCGCCCACCGCGAGGGTCCGCAGCTCGGGCAGCTGCCCGCGGACGTCCGGCAGCAGCATGGCCGCGGACGGCGGCAGGAAGACGTAGGTGATGCCCGAGTCCCGCAGCCGGGCGGCCAGCGCCTCACCGAGGCGTTCGTCCTCCTGCGGGATGTGCAGCTCGGCGCCCGCCACCCAGGGGAAGAACAGGTCGGAGACGGCGACGTCGAATCCGAACGACACGAACTGCAGCACCTTGTCGTCCTCCGTGACCGGGAACGAATGCCGCACGGCCCGGGTGAGGTTGACCAGGGCCCGGTGCTCGACGGCCACGCCCTTGGGGCGTCCGGTGGAGCCGGACGTGAACAGGACGTAGGCGAGGTCGAGGGGCGAGGGGGCGCCGCCCTCGTACGGCGGGACCTGCGCACCGGGGCCGGCTCCGTCGAGGGCCGCTCCGTCGAGGGCCGCTCCGTCGGGGGCCGCTCCGTCGGAGGCCGCTCCGTCGGGGTCGGCCGGTGCCGGCTCGTCGGCGCGGACGCAGGGCACCCCCAGTGCCGCGGCCTTCTCCGCGGTCGCCGCCGCTGTCAGCAGCAGTCCGGTACCGGAGCACTCGACCATGTAGCGGAGGCGGTCGTGCGGGTGGGCCCGGTCCAGGGGGACGTACGCGCCGCCCGCCCGGAGCACGGCGAGGGCGGCGATGCCCTGTTCGGCGCCGCGGGGCAGCAGCAGGCCGACCCGGAAGCCGGGGCGGACGCCCGCGGCGCGCAGCCGGACGGCCAACTCATCGGCGCGGTCGAGGAGTTGGCGATAGCTGAGCCGGACGTCACCGCACACCAGGGCCGTGGCGTCCGGCCGCCGCTCGGCGACGTCGGCCACCAGATCGGGGACCAGCCGGCCGGTGTCCGCGGCGTCGGAGAGGCGGTCGGCGGCCGCCAGGGTCCCCCGGCGTTCGTCGTCGGGGACGAGGTCGAGGGCGGACAGCGGCGCGTGCGGGTCGGCGAGGAGGCCGGTCAGCAGGGTCTCGAAGTTGCGGACCCAGCGGCGCACCGTCGCCGCCTCGAACAGGTCGCTGCGGTAGATGAACTGGGCGGCCAGCTCGTCCCCCCAGCGTTCCACATGGAGGTGGAAGTCGAACTTGGCGGTTTCCACAGCGAGTTCGAGCCGCTCGGTCCGGGCGGCGTCGAGCGGCAGGGTCAGGGCGGTGTCGTCGTCGTACGCGAAGACGACCTGGACCACCGGGTCGTGGCTGGTCTCGCGGGCCGGGGCGAGCCGGTCGACGACCGCCTCGAACGGCGCGTCCTGGTGGGGCTGGGCGGCCAGCAGCGCGGTACGGATCCGGCCGGTCAGCTCGGCCAGGGACGGGTCGCCGGACAGGTCGATGCGCAGGGCCAGGGTGTTGGTCAGCATGCCGGCCAGTTCCTGGAGTTCGGGCCGCTCGCGCCCCGACACCGGGAAGCCGACCACCAGGTCGTCGCGGCCCGAGAGCCGGGCGAGGAAAGCGGCGTACACGGCGAACAGGGTCATGAACGGGGTGGCGCCGCCGGCCCCCGCCACCTCGGCGAGGCGCTCACGGACCGGCGCCCCGAGCAGGAACCGCTCGCTGCCGCCGGCGGAGGTGCGGACCGCGGGGCGGGGCCGGTCCAGCGGCAGTTCGAGGGTGGCGGGCGCGCCGCGCAGCCGGGCCGCCCAGTGCTCGACGGAAGCGGTGTACGCGCCGTCGGCCTGGCGTTCGCGCTGCCAGGCGGCGTAGTCCGGGAACTGCAGCGGCAGTTCGGGTGGGCTGTGCGGCCGGCCCGCCCGCTCGTCGCGGTACGCCGCTGACAGCCCGTCGAGGATCACGCCGAGCGACCAGCCGTCGCAGACCAGGTGGTGGGCGACGAGGAGGACGCGGTGGCTGCCGTCGTCGACGGCGTACACGGTGCAGCGCAGCAGCGGTCCGGCGGCTGTGTCGAAGGGGCGGTCCGCCTCGGCCCGCAGCAGGGCGTCCACCTCGTGCGCCGTGGTGTCCCTGACGGTGAGCGCGGCGCGGGCGGTGGCCCGTACGAGCTGGGTCTGGGTCCCGTCGGGTGCGGTGCGGAAGACGGTCCGCAGCGACTCGTGGCGGGTGACGAGCGCGTCCAGGGCGCGGCCGAACGCGGCGGCGTCGAAGGGTCCGTGCACGGCGAAGGCGGCCGGCACGTTGTACTGGGCGGTGCCGGGGTCCATCTGGTCGAGGACCAGCAGCCGGCTCTGGGCGTCGGAGACGGGGAACTCGTACTCCTCGCCCGGCCCGGTGGACAGGTCGGTGAGGTCGAGGTCGGCGGTGTCGGTGAGCATCGGTCAGTCCCCCTGGAGGGCGGTCTGTCGGGCGGGTTGCAGGGCGGATTCGAGGACGGCGGCGATCTCGGCCGCCGGGCCCGCAGTGAGTACGTCGCTGTGGGTGCAGGCCAGTTCGCGTACCTCGACCGTGGCGGCGCCGCGCAGCCAGGCGGCGGCCTTCTCGGCCGTGGGCGCCTCGGAGTCGTGCGTGGCGGAGAAGAGGATCAGCGGGCCGTCGTACGGGGACGGCTGCCAGGTCCGTGCGAGGCGGATGTGGTGCGCGCCGGCGTCGGCCATGGCGTGCAGCCGTGCGTCGTCCAGCCCGTCGAAGGCGTGCTCGCTGCGGCGGACCGCGGCGAACGACTCCGCGCGGACGAGCTCGCCCGGCGGCAGCGGCAGACCGGGCGCGTGGGTGCGCAGCAGAAGGCGCAGCACCTCGTGCTCGACCACGGACGCGGCCAGTGGGGTGCGGGACACCTCCGGTGGTTTGGGCATCGCGTCCAGCACCGCGAGCAGCCCGATCTCCTCGCCGGCGTCGCGCAGCCGCACCGCGATCTCGTAGGCGAGCGGGCCGCCGAAGGAGCGGCCGACCAGCAGGTACGGGCCGTGCGGCTGGAGGGCGCGGATGCGTGCGGCGTAGCTCTCCGCCAGCTCGGCCATCGTGCCGGGCAGGTCGTCCGCGCCCCGCAGCAGCGCGGGGCTCTGCAGGGCGTGCACCGGCCGGGCCGGGTCGAGGTGGCGCAGCAGCGCGGAGAACGACCAGCCCAGACCGAGGCCCGGGTGCAGGCAGAAGAGCGGGGTGCCGCCGTCGCCCGCGCGCAGGGTGAGCACCGGGGCCAGGCTGTCGTCGGCCCGGGAGCCGGCGCGCCGGGCACCGGTGCCGCCGTCGAGCCGGGCGGCGAGCGCGGCCGGGGTCGGCGCGTCGAAGAGCGTGGCCAGCGGGACCCGTACGTCCAGGGCCGCCTCGACCTTCGACGTCAGCCGCATCGCGGTCAGGGAGTGCCCGCCGGACGCGAAGAAGTCGGTGTCGGGGCCCACCTCCGGCAGTCCGAGCACCTCGGCGAAGAGCGCGCACAGTTCCCGCTCCCGGGCGCTGCGCGGCTCCCGCACTCCGGCCACCGCCCCGGCGGGACCGGGCTCCGGCAGGGCGTCCCGGTCGACCTTGCCGTGCCGGGTGAGCGGGACCTGGTCGATACGGGCCCACACGGACGGCACGAGATGCGCGGGCAGGTGCCGGGCGGCGTACCGGCGCACTCGGGCCAGGACCTCGTCCCAGGGCTCGGCCCCGGCCGGGCGGGCCTCGGCGGCATCGGTGCCCTGCGCGGCTCCGGCCGGTCCGACTGCTCCGGTCGCGTCGGTCGCCCCGGTCGGCGGATCCGCCGGCACCAGCCAGGCCGCCAGGCGTTTGCCGCCGGTCGCGTCCCGGCGGGCGGCGACGACCGCGCGGGTCACGCCGGGGCAGCCGGCCAGGGCGGCTTCGACCTCGGCCGGTTCGACACGGAAGCCGCGGACCTTGATCTGGTCGTCGGCGCGGCCGGCGAATTCCAGGACGCCGTCCGGGGTCCAGCGGGCCAGGTCGCCGGTGCGGTACATCCGGGAGCCCGGCGGGCCGAACGGGTCGGCGACGAACCGTTCGGCGGTCTGGCCCGGCTGTCCGAGGTAGCCGCGGGCGAGTCCGCTGCCGGCGACGTACAGCTCGCCGACGCTGCCGGCCGGCAGCGGGCGCAGCCGGTCGTCGAGGACATAGCCGCGGGTGTTGTCCAGCGGGCGGCCCACGGGCACGGTGCCGGTGTCCGCCGACGCGGTGTGGGCGGTGGCGAACACCGTGGTCTCGGTGGGCCCGTAGCCGTTGACGACGGTCGTGCCGGGGCAGTGCTCCCGCATCCGGCGCACGGTCCCGGACGCGAGCACGTCACCGCCGGCCCACACCTCGTGCAGCCCGGCGAGCGACTGGGGCGCGATCTCGGCGACGGTGCGCAGGAGTTCGGGGGTGAGGAACAGCGCGGTGATCCCCTGCTCGGGCACCACGCGCCCGAGCAGCTCGGGCGTGACGGGCCCGGCCGGGGCGACGACCACGGTCCCGCCGTTCAGCAGCGGGATCCACACCTCGTACGTCATCGAGTCGAAGGTGTACGGGCTGTGCAGCAGGACCCGGCGGTGGGCGGCGCCCCGGAAGCGGCTGTCGGCGGCGAGCTCGACGATGGCCCGCTGGGGGACGACGACTCCCTTGGGTTCGCCGGTGGAGCCGGAGGTGTGCAGGACGCAGGCGGCCGCGTCGGGGTGGGTCTCCACCGCGCGGAAGGGCTCGTCGCCGCCCTCTTCGACGACGTCCAGCAGGACGATGTGGGGCGGGAGTTCTGTTCTCGCCTCGCCCAGGGTGAGGGCCACCCGGACCGACGCGGCGGCGGTCAGCCGGGCCAGCCGCTCCGGTGGCTGCTTCGCGTCCAGCGGGAGCCAGCTGCCGCCCGCCTTGAGCACGGCGAGCTGGGCGACGATCTGCGACGGCGAGCGCGGCAGCAGCAGGCCCACCGTGTCGCCGGGGAGCACCCCGGCCGCGGCCAGCCGGGCGGCGATCCGGTCCGACTCGGCGTCGAGTCGGGCGTACGTCAGGATGTCACCGGCGGATTCGACGGCGGGCGCGTGCGGGGTGCGTTCGGCCTGTGCGGCGAACCGGCCCACGATCGTGGGGGGTTCGGCGGGCGGCCGGTCCGGGCCGGCGGCCAGGTCGAGCAGCAGCCGGCTCTCGTCGTCGGGGAGGACGTCGAGCCGGTCCGCGGGCCGCCCGGGATCGCCCGCCAGCTCCTCGAAGACCCGCACCATCCGGCCGGCGACCGCGTCCGCCGGGACACCCCGGCGGCAGCTCACCGACAGCAGCATCCGCTCGGCCACGGCGACCGCGAGCGTCACCGGGTAGTGCGTCGCATCGGTGACCCCGAGCAGGCACACCTCGTCGGGGCCCGCCTGGTCCTCGGCGCGCTGCGGGAAGTTCTCGAACGCCAGGACCGTGTCGAAGAGTTCACCGGCGCCGACCGTGCGCTGCACCTCGGCGAGCCGGGCGTGCTGGTGGATCACCAGCCGGGACTGTTCGTCCTGGACGCGGGCGAGGAGTGCGCCGACGCTCTCCCCTTCGCGCAGCCGGATCCGTACGGGCAGGGTGTTGATGAACAGGCCGGCCATGTTCTCGACGCCCGGGAGATCGTGCGGGCGGCCCGAGACGACCGCGCCGAAGACCACGTCCCGTGCGCCGGTCATCCGGGCGAGCACCAGTGACCAGGCCGTCTGGACCAGGGTGTTGAGGGTGACGCCCGCCTCGGCGGCGCGCCGGGTCAGGGCCGCGGTGAGCGCGGCGGGCAGCCGCACCTGCGTGCGGTCCGCCACTCCGTCCGGCGCGGTGGGCGCCAGCAGGGCGGGCCGGTCGAGTCCTTCGAGCGCCTCGCACCAGGCCGCGTCGGCCTTGCGCTGGTCCTGGCCGCTGAGCCACACCAGGTAGTCCCGGTACGGCGCGGGCGGTGGCAGCGGCCGGCCCCCGACCAGGTCGGCCAGATCCCGTTCCAGCAGGGGCAGGGACCAGCCGTCGATGAGGATGTGGTGGACGGCCAGGATCAGTTCGGCGCCCGTGCCGTGCCGTACGAACAGGGCGCGCACCAGAGGCGGACGCGCCAGATCGAAGCGGCGGCGCGCGTCCGCACGCATCAACTCGTCGGTCCTGTCGCTCACTTCGGCGGGCGCGAGGCCCGTCAGGTCCGCCTCCCGCCAGGGCACCCGGGCGGACTGCGGGACGATCTGCACGGGCCGGTTGAGGCGCTTGTGCCGGAAGCAGGCGCGCAGGTTGGGGTGCCGTGCCAGGAGCCCGTCCACCCCGGCGCGCACGGCGGCCGCGTCGGCGGAGGGGCCGATCCGGAAGCGGGCCTGGACCAGATAGGGGTCGGGTCCCCCGGTGTCCCGCAGGGCGTGGAAGAGCAGGCCCTCCTGGACGGGGGAGAGCGGGAGTACGTCCGCGATGCGCCCGCTCATCGGCCGGCCTCCTGGTCGTCGTACGCCGCGAACTCGTCGGAGTCGAAGGCACCGAAGTCGCCGGGACGGCCGGGGCCGTCGAAGCCGCCCTCGTCGTCGGGGTCATCGAGGTCCATGCCGCCCTCCAGCAGCGCGAGTTGGTCACTGGTCAGGTCGACCAGGGGGAAGTCGGACGGTGCGGGGCCGTCGGTGCCGCCCGGTGCGGTCCCTGCCGCGAGCGCGGTGAGCGCCTCGGTCCACCGTCGGGCGAGGAGGCGTACCTCGTCCTCGGTGAACACGCCGGGCGCGTAGGAGAAGGTCGCTTCCAGGCGCAGTTCGCCGGCCTCCTCGTGGGCGAGGGTGTCCACTTCCAGGGCGTGGCCGAGGGGCATCGCGTCGGGGCCGGGTTCGAGCAGCCGTCCGCCGGCCGCGTCGCCGCCGCCGAGCCGGCCCAGGTAGTTGAAGCGGACGTCGGGTGCGGGCAGCGCGGCGAGCGCGGGTCCCGCGGCGGGGCTGAGATAGCGCAGGACGCCCCAGCCGAGGCCGCCGGACGGGACCGCCCGCAGCTGTTCCTTCACGCGTTCCAGGGACTCCCCCGCCCGCCCTTCGGACCAGGTGCCGATGTCGAGGCGGACCGGGTACTGCGTGGTGAACCAGCCGACGGTCCGGGACACGTCCACGGGCGCCGAGAGCGGTTCGCGTCCGTGGCCCTCCAGATGGACGAGCAGGGCCGAGCCGTCGCCCCGGTACCGCACGGCGGCGGCCGCGAGGGCGGTGAGCAGGACGGCGTCGGCACCGCAGTTGAACGCTCCGGGCAGCGTGACGAGGGCACTGCGGGTGAGCTCCGCGCCCAGTTCGACGGTGACGGTCGCCCGCCGTTCCCCGGCGCCGCGGCCCGCGGCGATCCGGATGTCGGGTCCGGTCAACTGCCGCTTCCACCAGTTGGCTTCACCGGCGAGATGCTCCGTCTCACGGGACAGCTCCCGCGCCCAGCGGGTGAAGGAGGTGCCCTTGGGGGCCTCGGTCGCGATGTCGTCGGCGGCCGGCGCGGTGAGCGCCTCGGCCAACTCGGGTCCCAGGACCCGCCAGGACACGCCGTCGACGGCCAGATGGTGCACGGTGAGCAGCAGCAGTCCCGGGCGCCCGCGTCCGGCGTCGAGCCAGACGGCCCGCAGCATCTCGCCGTCCTCCGGCCGCAGCACCGCGGAGCGCGCCAACTCCTCGGCCAGGGCGCCGGGTTCAGCGCTGTCGGGCACTGCCACGCGCCGGGCCCACCCGCTGTCCGGGTCCGCCGGCGGGGCCCCCGGCACCTCCAGTTCCCAGCCGGTGTCGTGGCGCAGCAGCCGCATGCGCAGGGCCGCGTGGCGTACGGCCAGACCGCGGACGGCCGCGCGGATCCGCTCCAGGTCGAGGCCGGCCGGCACCGGGAAGACCATGGACTGGGTGAACGTCCCGGTGTCGGCACCCTGTTCGCGCCACCAGTGCATCACCGGCGTCAGCGGCAGCCGTCCCTCACCGGTGTCGCGCTCCTCGTCGGAACCGGGCTCGGCGGGCGTGCGCGCGAGCACGGCGAGCCGCGCCGGCGTCCGTACGGTGAACACGTCCCGGGGGGTCAGGACGAGCCCGGCGGCCGAGGCCCGGGAGGCCAGCTGGATGGCCATGATGCTGTCGCCGCCGAGCCGGAAGAAGTCGCCGTCCACGGCGACCTGTTCGGTGCCCAGGACCTCCGCGAACAGCGCGCAGAGCGTCTTCTCGCGTCCGGTCGCCGGGGCCCGGCCGTCGTCCGCGTCCCGTTCGGCGGGCGCGGGCAGGGCGGCCCGGTCGACCTTGCCGCTGGTGGTCAGCGGCAAGGTGTCGAGGGGGACGACATCGGTGGGGACCATGCCGGTGGGCAGCCGGGCCGCGGTGTGCGCGAGCAGGGTGGCCGGGTCGAGCACGTGACCTGCGACCGGTACGGCGTAGGCGACCAGGTGGGGCCGGCCGCCGCGGCCCTCCCGCAGGACGGCCACCGCCCGGTCCACCGAGGGGTGTTCGGTGAGTACGGCCGCGATCTCGCCCGGCTCGATGCGCAGACCGCGCAGCTTCACCTGCTCGTCGCCGCGGCCCAGATAGTGCGTGGTGCCGTCGTCGTCGCGGTAGGCCAGGTCGCCGGTGCGGTACATCCGGCTGCCGGGCGGCCCGTACGGGTCGGCGACGAACCGTTCGGCGGTCAGGTCCGGCCGGCCGAGGTAGCCGTGGGCCAGCGCGGGCCCCGACAGGTACAGCTCGCCGCTCACCCCGGCGGGCACCGGGCGCAGCCGCTCGTCGAGGAGACGGGCGCCGGTACCGGCCACGGGGGTGCCGATGGGCGGGGCGGTGCCGTCGGCGGCCGGCGGCCCGGAGACGGTCGCGACGACGGTCGACTCGGTGGGCCCGTACGCGTTGTGCAGCCGGCGTCCGTCGGCGCTCCAGCGGGAGACCAGGTCCGGCGGGCATGCCTCGGCGCCCACGACGAGGGTGCGCAGGGCCGGATAGGGGCCCTCGGGCACGGTCGCCAGGACGGACGGCGGTACGAAGGCGCAGGAGATGTTCCGGTCGGTCAGCACCCGTCCGAGGTCGCCGCCGACCAGGGGGCCCGCCGGCGGCACGACCAGGGCGCCGCCCGAGCCGAAGGCCAGGCACATCTCACCGACGGAGATGTCGAACGAAGGCGACCCGAGCTGGAGCACCCGGCTGCCGCCGTCCAGCGCGAATTCCGTCACGAACGTGCGCATCAGCGCGGCCAGCCCCGTGTGCGGCACGACCACGCCCTTGGGGGCGCCGGTCGAACCGGAGGTGTGGATGACATAGGCGGGCAGGGCCGGGTCCAGCGGCAGAGCGGGCAGCGACCGGCCCGCGTCCTCCAGCAGCTCCTCGTACGCCCGCTCGTCCAGGACGAGACGGGGCACGTCCGTCGCCACCGGCAGGCCTTCCGCGCCGGTGACGAGGAGGGCGGGCGCGGCGGCGGCGAGCGTGCGGGCGAGGCGCTCCGCGGGGTGCTCGGGGTCGAGCGGGAGGTGGGCTGCGCCGGTCCGCTGGACGGCCAGCGCGGCCACCGGCCAGTCCGTGCCGCGGCCCAGGGCCAGCGCCACGGTCCGGCCGGGACCCGCGCCGTGCCGGACGAGGCGAGCGGCCAACCGGTCGACGCGCTCGACGAGTTGGGCGTACGTCAGGGTCGTGCCGGCCGTCTCCAGGGCCACCGCGTGCGGGGTGCGGGCGGCCTGCGCGGCCACCAGGTCGGGCAGCGAGGCGGGCTCGGGCGCGGCCGGTCCGGCCGAGCCGGCGAGCAGCCGCTGCCGCATCGCTGCGGGCACCGCGTCGAGCTCGCCGACGAGGCGGTCGGGGTCGGCGGTGACCTGGTGGATCAGCTCGACGTAGCACTCGGCCCAACGCGTCACCGCCTCGGGCGAGAAGGTGTCCGTGCGGATCTCGAAGTGGCCCTCCATGCCGTCGCCGCTGTCCTTCACGACGCCCACGAGGTCGTGCTCGCCGCCGGTGTGGATGCGCTCCGGCTCGGCGAACTCCCGTACGGCGGGAATGCTCGGCTGCTGCGTCAGGTGCATGAACACCCACTGGAACAGCGGGGACCGGCCGGCGCTGCGCTCGGGGGCGGTGGCGGAGACGATCCGGCCGACCGGGATGTCCGCGTTGGCCATCAGGTCGGGGAAGTCGACGGCGAACCGGGCCAGGACGTCGGCGAAGGAGCTGTCGGGCCGCACCCGCCAGCGGGTCGGCACGGCGTTCATGACGTACCCGATGACCTGGTCGAGGCCCTTGGCGGAGCGGTTGGCGATGGGGGTGCCGAGGACCAGGTCGTCGGCGCCGCTCACCCGGTGCGCGAGGACGGCGAAGACGGCCATCAGCACGACGTAGACGGAGGCGCCGCGCTCCCTGGCGAGGGCCCGCACGGCTCGTGCGGTGGGGGCGTCGAGGCGGAGCGGGATGTGCTCGATGCCGTCGCCGTGTTCGCCGCCGACCGCGCTCCGGCCGGCGGCGGGGCCGCTGCCCGGCACGGTGAGCGGCCCGGGCAGGTCGACGAGGTAGCGGCGCCAGAAGTCGAGCCGCGCCCCGAAGACGCCGGACTCCTGCAACTCGCCCTGCCAGGCGGAGAAGTCGGCGTACTGGATGGCCGGCCGGGTCAGCCGCGGCTCGGTGCCCTCGCGGACGGCCCGGTACGCCTCGGCGAACTCGGTCTGCAGCACGTCGAAGGACCACCAGTCGGTGATGATGTGGTGCAGGCTCAGCATCAGCGTCGAGCGCCGCTCGTCGACCTGGACGAACCGGGCCCGGATCAGCTTGTCCCGGCCGAGGTCGAAGGGGCGGCGGCGGAAGGAGCGGAAGGCCTCGCCGATGCCGGTTCCGGTGCCGCGCAGGTCCTCGCGCTCCAGCACGAACGGGCCGTCCTCGGGGAAGTCGACGCGCAGTTCGCCGTCGTCCCCCGTGCTGATCCGGGTGCGCAGGATGTCGTGGTGCCGCTGGATCAGCGTCAGCGCCGCCTCCAGATGGGCCACCTCCACGGGCTGGTCGAAGTGGTAGGCGCAGCACAGGTTGAGCGCCGGGGTCCCGGGATACAGCGACTCGTACACCCACAGGTCCTGCTGCGCCGGGCTCAGCCGCGCCGGCCGTCCGGCGTCGCGCGGCGGCACCACGGCGGGCACCTCCCGGGCCCGCCCGGCCTCCACCATCCGCCGCATCAGCCGCACCCGCTGATCACTGCCGAGCGCACCGAACCGGTCCGCGAGGGAGGGAGCCGAAGCGGAGGCGGCGGATGCGGCGGGGGCGGCGGTCGGGACGCGGCTGGTCGTCGGGGCGCTCATCGGACGGTCTCTTTCAGTTCGGCCAGGCGGTTCAGGCCGGCGAGTACGTGGTCCCGGCCGAGGCCGAAGTCGATGAAGCAGGCGATCTCGTCGACGCCCAGGTCCGCCAGATCGGCGAGCATCTTGGCGCAGTGGCCCGGGGAACCGAGGAGACTGCCCCAGCTCAGATAGCGCTCGAAGGCGAACTCGGCGAGCAGCGCGGTCTGTTCGTCGGTGAGCCGGACGGTGCCGGGGTCGGCCGCACGGTTGGCCGCGGTCTGGCGGACGTAGGAGGCGAGGTAGGTCTTCAGCGGCGCGCCCGCGAGGCGGCTTACCTCCGCGTCGTCCGCGCCGACGTAGGTGTGCGCCATCAGCGTCACCCGGCCGTGCGCGTCGGTGCCCCGCTGGTCGGGGGCGGCGGCGCAGGCCGTCCGGTACCGGGCGATCTTCTCGGCGAGTTCGTCGCGGGTCTGTCCGACGGTCGCGCCGAGCACGCCGGCGCGCAGCCCGCCGGCCGCCTCCCAGGTCTCCGGGTTCCCCGAGGTGGTGACCCACAGCGGCAGGGTCTCCTGCACGGGCCGCGGCTGCGGCAGGACGGAGACGGGCGCGCCGGTGCCGTCGGGGTACTCGGCGCTCTCCCCCGCCCACAGCGACCGCAGTACGGGGATGGTGCTCATCGTGCGTTCCCGGCGGTCGGCGTAGTGGCCGGGGGCGAGGGTGAAGTCGGCGGAGTGCCAGCCGGTGGCCACGGACAGACCGACGCGGCCGTGCGAGAGGTTGTCCACGACCGCCCAGTCCTCGGCGACGCGCAGTGGGTGGTGCAGCGGCAGGACGACGCTGCCCGCCCGGATCCGGATGCGCTCGGTGGCGACGGCGAGCGCGGCGCTGAGCACCGGCGGGCTGGGGAAGACCTGCCCGACCTGCTGGAAGTGGCGTTCGGGGGTCCAGACGGCGTGGAAGCCGAGCCGGTCCGCGGTGCGGGCGACGGTGAGGATGTCCTCGTACGTCTGCGCGTGCCGCGTCTGACCGGCGGTGCTGTCCGCACCGAAGAACATCACGCTGAGGTCCACTGCCTCTCCTTCTGGTTCGTGCTGCCGTGGGGCTGCGGATCCGGCCGGCGCGGCACGCGCGGGCGTCGGGGAATGGCGGCCGGGACGGGCGTGGGCCGGGCCGCGGCCCGCTCCAGCTCGGTGGCGAGTGCGGCGAGGGTCGGGGCGGCGAAGAGCTGGGCCGCGGTGACCGGCCGGCCCTCGGTGCTGAGGCGGGCCGCGACCCGCACCGCGCGCAGAGAGTTGCCGCCGAGCGCGAAGAAGTCGTCGTGCAGACCGACGTCCGGCAGCCCGAGCACGTCGCACCAGACGGCGGCGGCCTCCCGCTCGGCGGCGGTCCTGGGACGGTCGCCACAGGCGGGGGCGGCGCCCTTCCGCACCGGGAGCGCGATCCGGTCGCGTTCGTCGGCGCGCCGGGGCGGATCGGCCAGGCCGAGCCGCGAGATACGGGTGCCGGGAGCGGCCGCGGCGCTCTCCAGGGCGTGCACGAGGGCGTCCGCGAGCCAGTCGACGAACGCCCGCTCCAGGGAGTCGGCGCGGTACTCGAACGTCAGCGTCAGACCCTCCGGGATGCCGCCGGGCCCGGTCGCGTCGCACACGTCGACCAGCAGCTCGAAGCGTGCGGCTCCGGTGCGCACGACCTCGACGCCGGTGTCGGCGCCGGGCAGGGCGACCTCGGCGCGGGCGTTGTTCTGCAGCGCGAGCACCACGTCCGTGAACGGTTGCCGGCCCGGGGTGCGGGCCGGGTTGAGCGCGCCGACCACTTCCTCGAACGGCACGTCCTGGTGGGTGAAGGCGGCCAGGTCGGTGTCCCTGACCCGGGCCAGCAGTTCGCCCGCGGTCGGGTCCCCGGAAGCATCGGTGCGCAGCACCAGCATGTTGACGAAGAACCCGACGACGTCCTCGACGCTCCCGTCACCGGCGCGTCCGGCGAACGGGGCGCCGACCGCGGTGTCCTCGTCCGCGCCGGCCCGCACCAGCGCGGTGACCAGAGCGGCGTGCAAGGCCATGAAGAGGGTGGCACCCTGGGCGCGGGCGGAGTCGACGAGCCGGGCATGGGCCGTCGCGTCCAGCCGGCGTACGACGGTTCCGGCCGTGGGACCCGGCACGGCGGGCCGCTCCCGGCGGCGCGGCAGCAGCGGGCCGTCGGCCGCGAGCCCGTCCAGCTCCTTCTGCCAGTACCTGAGCTGCCGTGCCGCCAGGGAGTGCGGGTCGGCCGGCGAGCCGAGCCGGTCGAGCAGCCGGCGCGCGTGTTCCGCGTACGGGACGGCGAGCGGCCGCGGACCGGCGCCGCCGCCCTCCCCCCGGGTGCGGGCCGCGTAGGCGTGCGACAGGTCGCGGAAGAGCGGGCGCAGCGACCAGCCGTCGCCGGCGATGTGATGGACGAGCACCAGCAGCGCGTGCTCGTCCGGACGCTCCCGCGTGGTGAACAGGGTCGCGCGCAGGGGGAGTTCGGTCCGCAGATCGAAGCGGTGAGCCGCCTCGGCAGTAATGCGTCCGGTCAACTCGCCTTCGGGTACGGCGACTTGATGGAACGGGGGTCGCCCCGCCGCACCCGTCAGGACCCGTCGTACGGGCGCGCCGTCCACCTCGTCGAAGACGGTGCGCAGGACGTCGTGGCGTTCGGCGACGAGGTGCAGGGCGTCGCCGAGCGCGGCCGCGTCGACGTCGCCCCGCAGCCGTACGAGCATCGGCAGGTTGTACGCGCTGCCGGCGCCGATCCGGTCGAGGAACCACAGCCGGTGCTGGGCGTGGGAGACCGGGAGCGTGCGCGCGGGTTCGTGGACGGCGGCCGGACTCGCGTCCGGGGCGGGCCGCGGGGCCGACCCGCGGGCCGCCTCCACATGGGGTGCCAGCCGCGCCGGCGTGCGCGCCTCGAAGAAGGTGCGGATGTCCGTCTCGGCTCCGAGCACCGCGTGGATCCGGCCGAGCAGCCGGGCCGCCAGCAGGGAGTGGCCGCCCAGCGCGAAGAAGTCGTCGTCGGGACCGACCTCTTCGGCCCGCAGGACCTGGGCGAAGAGCCCGCACAGCGCCCGTACGGTGGCGTCCGCCGCGACCGGCGGACCGGCGAGCGGGGCGGGTCCAGCCGTGGGCCCGGTAGCCGGATCGGGCCGGGCCGCGCGGCCCGTGGGCCCGGCGGCCGGGTCCGGCAGGGACGCGCGGTCCAGCTTTCCGCTGGGGGTCAGGGGCAGGGCGTCCAGGGGGACGAAGGCGGCGGGGACCAGGTAGTCGGCGAGGACTGCACGGGCGTACGCCCGCAGGTCGCTGTCCGGCGGGGCCTGTTCCCGGCCGCCGCGCGGTATGACGTACGCGGTCAACTGGCGGTCCCCGTCCGGGTGTTCGTGGGCGACGACGGCGGCCCGCTCGATGTCCGGGTGGCGGACCAGCACGCTCTCTATCTCGCCGGGCTCGACCCGGAAGCCGCGTATCTTCACCTGGCTGTCGGCCCGGCCCAGATACTCGAGGATCCCGTCCGGGCGGCGCCGCACGAGGTCGCCGGTGCGGTACACGCGCTCGCCGGAGGGGGCGGCGACGAAGCGTTCGGCGGTGAGGCCGGGCTGCCCGCGGTAGTCACGGGCGACGGCCGCACCGGCGGCGTACAACTCGCCCGTGGTGCCGTCCGGGACCGGGGCGAGCCGTTCGTCGAGGACGTACAGCCGCTTGCCGGCGAGCGGACGGCCGATCGGTACGGGGCCGCCGGCCGCCACGTCGTGCGGGGTGACGGGGTGGACGGTGAGGAAGACCATGCACTCGACGGGCCCGTAGCCGTTGCTCAGCCGCAGCTCCGGCAGGCGTTGCAGGGTGCGGGCCACGTGCGGGGCGGACAGGGCCTCGCCGCCGACGACGAGTTCCCTCAGGCCCTCGATCGCCCGCGGGTACTCGTCGACGATCACGTTGAACAGCGACGCCGACAGGTACATGGACGTGATGCCGTGCTCGGCCACGAGCCGGGCGATCACGAAGGGTTCGGGCCGGCGCCCCGGGTGCAGGACGCACCGGCCCCCGTTCATCAGCGGGCCCCACAGCTCCAGGGCGAACGCGTCCCAGGACAGCGGCGCGCACTGGAGCCATACGGCGCCGGGTCCGAAGGACGCGAAGTCCTGCCCGGTCAGCGTGGACGTCACCGCGCGATGCGGCGCGGCGATGCCCTTCGGGCGCCCCGTCGAGCCGGAGGTGAACATCACGCACGCGATGTCGTCCGCGTCCACGGCCACCGTGCCGCGCCCCAACGGCCGCGCGGTCAGGGCGTCTTCGACGTACACCGGCCGGCCGCCGAGACCGGCGGGCGGAACCAGCTCGGCACCCACCGGCGGGACGGAGGCGGACCCGGAGGGCGCAGGGGCCGCGCTCCCCGGCACCTCGACCGCGACCGGCCCGGCGACCGCGGAGGTCACGGCGGCCCGGGACGACACCACGACCGCGACCCCGGCGTCCGCCGCCATCGCGCGCAGCCGCTGGTCCGGGAAGTCCGGGTCGAGCATCACGTATCCGGCGCCGGCCTTGAGGATGCCGAGGACCGCCACGACCAGTTCGGCGGAGCGCTCGAGATACACGCCGACCGTGTCGCCGCGCCGCACTCCGCGCGCACTGAGCAGGCCCGCCATCCGGTCGGCCCGCGCGTCGAGTTCGGCGTAGCTCAGCCGCTCGTCGCCGTGCACCAGCGCGGTCGCCCCCGGGGCCCGGACCACCTGCTCCTCGAACAGCTCATGCACGCACTTCATCGCGCTCACCTCGCCTGTCGCGGCTGTCGTCGGTGTCTTCGGCCGCGGTGGCCGCGGTGGCCGCAGTGGCCGCAGCGGCCAGGGCGGTGGGGACGGTGGGGGCGGTGGGGGCGGTGGGGGCGACCACTTCGGTCGGGGTGGCCTCGTCGGTCGGGGCGGCCGGGCCGGAATCGCCGCTCGCGTCGACATCGGGGAGCAGGACGTCGATGTCCCTGATCGAGCGGCTGGCCAGGCCCCACAGCGCCACCACGGTTCCGGCGACGCCGGCGAGGAGGAGCATGGCCGCCATGCCGGTGCCGGGGGCGTCGCCGAGCAGTGGGCCCAGGACTGTGAAGAGGCCGGAACCGTCGGCCGCCTGCGGCTCGAAGAAGTGGTCGGCGAGGGGGCCGGAGACCGCCGTGGCCAGCGGGACGGAGATCTGGGACAGGAACATCACCGCGCCGAAGACCCGGCCCTGCCACTCCTGGGGGACCTTGGTCTGCACGATGGCCTGCATCGAGGAGTTGACCGTCGTCATCAGCAGCGCGCCGACCAGGATGGCCAGGCTCCAGCCGATCACACCGTCCACGAGCGCCATCGCGATCAGCGCGGACAGACACATGCCGACGACGCCGAGCATCATGCCCCGGCCCCGGTTCCTGGGTCCGCCCCAGGCGGCCATGAGCAGCGCGCCGGCGACTCCGCCGACGCCGATCGCGCTGTTCACGACGGCGAGTTCGGCGTTGCCGGCCCGCAGCAGCACCATCGGCTGGATGACCGCGAAGCCGAAGACCATCACCAGGTTGACGACACAGAAGTTGACGATCAGATCGCGCAGGCTGGGTATCCGGAACAGGTAGCGCAGTCCCGCGACCGCCTCGGCGGTGATCCTGCGCAGTGGCCCGCCGTGGCCGTCCGCGGTCCGGGGAGCGGCCTTGTCGCCGGTCAGCCGGACCAGTCGGACACCGACCAGGGCGAAGGCGTAACTCGCCAGGTCGACCAGGAGGGTGGGACCGATGCCGAAGAGGGCGACCATCAGACCGCCCAGCGCCGGGCCGCCGATACCGGCGGCGCTCTTGGCGCCCGCCAGCAGCCCGTTGGCGCGGCCCAGCTGGTCCTTGCGGACGAGCAGCGGGACGGCGGAGGACAGGGCCGGGAACTGGAAGGCCGCGCAGATCCCGAGCAGCAGGGTGGCCGGATAGATCTGCCAGGACTGGAGTGCGCCGAGATAGTGAAGGAGGGCGAGTGCGCCGACGACCAGGAATCCACCCGCGTCCGCTATTTGCAGTGCGGCCCGTTTGGTGATGCGGTCGACAATTGCGCCCGCAATGGGGCTGAACACCGCCTGTGGCAGCAAAGCGCACAGCGAGAGTGCGGTGACCGCGGTGGCCTGTTCGCCGGTGGACCACACCTCGATGATGAAAGCGAACCTGACCGCCGCGCTTCCCACGAGGGACACCGCCTGGCCGGACCAGACAAGCATGAGCGGCCCCATCCCCGTGAAACGTCCGGGAATGTCCGCTGTTCGCCGGGCGCCCATGTCAGGCCCCGGTTCCGTTGCGCTCGGGCGACGGGTGCGACGGCGGGTACACCGTGCACTCCGTGCCGCTTTCGAAAGGACTGCTTGCCACGCCTCAATCCCCCAGGAATTCCGATTCCCTTGCGGATCACGATGGATCTCGCCTGAATTGAACGAGCCTCATCATGGGGCCGGCTATTACCGACGCGTTCCCACTGCGAACACCGGAACGGGAAGCGGACGGGAACAGTTCGGGAGGGATTCGGGATCCGGCCGGGCAAGGGTCGCCGTGTAGTTGTCTGCAGAAGGAGTACTCCTGTGAAGGACCCCCGGGACCGTTCGCCAGACGGGGCGGAACTGCGCCACGCCCTCCATGACCTGTCCACCGTCGAGCGGTGGGCCGAGCGCGTGTCGGCCGGCGCCCGGCCGGAGCCGTACACCTCCCAGGAGTCCTGGGAGGGACCCGAGTTCAGCGTGGACACCGAAACGGTGAACGGCATGCACAGCGTCGCCGGCATCTCCGTCTGGCCTCCGGGCGCGCACGCGGAGCCCGCCCGGCTCGACGAGGCCTCGCACGCCGCCCTGCGCTCCCTGGTCAGATCCCTGCTCGACCTGGCGGGCCACGAGACGGGCCCGGCGCGCACCCATGTGGTGCTCGCCCCCGGCGGACCGCGCGTCGTGGCCTGCCGGCTGGGCGGAGAAGGCCTGGTCATGGACCGTTCCCGGGATGGTTCCCCGGGGCGGTAACGCACCGGGAACGGTCAGGGAACGCCCGCCAGCAGCATCAGTGGTGTCGGGAAGCGGAAAACACCGCAAAGCCCGCAAACACCACAAAGGGGCGGGACCATGGGACGCAAGCTTGCTGGACTTATCGGGATCTTCGTGGCGGCGCTGGCCTTCGGTTTCGGAGCCTCCGCCGAGACGGGCAACTCCCAGGCTCAGCACAGCTCGCAGCACATCCTCGCGGACGTCCAGAACCCGACGGTCCTGCCGCTCGACGTGCAGAACCCCACCAAGGTCGACGACGTACAGAACCCGACCACGGTCCAGGACGTCCAGAACCCCACCAAGGTCGATGACGTCCAGAACCCCACCACGGTCCAGGACGTGCAGAACCCGACGACCGTCCAGGACGTCCAGAACCCGACCAAGGTCGACGACGTGCAGAACCCGACCACCGTCCAGGACGTCCAGAACCCGACCACCGTCACCGTGTAGCCGCCCCGCTCGACGCCTCTCCCGCACCACGCGCAGTGCCCCGCACCGGAGTCACGGTGCGGGGCACTGCGCTGTTCCGTACGGTTCCGCGGTGCCGCCGGCGGACGCGGGCGGGCCGGTCAGTCGCGCCGGTGATCCGCGGGCACGCCCATCTCCGCGAAGAGCGCCTCCGCGGCGGCCCGGTGCGCCGCGGCGTCCTCCGCGTCACCGAGGGCCTGGGCCATGCCCGCCAGCGCGTAGGCCTCCTCGATGCGGTAGTTGATGGCCGTGGCGAGCCGGTACGCGTGGGTGTGCAACGCGAGCGCCGTCTCCCGGTCCCCCTGCCGGCACCGGAGCCGGCCCACGGTGTTCTCCACCTTGGCCCGGCGCAGCGGCGACGCGTTGGTGCGGACGAGTTCGAGGGCGCGCGCCGCCGGATCCGGGGTCCGCACGGGCCGGCCGAGCCGGTCGTCGACGTCGGCCGACAGGGCCAGCGTCAGCGCGACGTCCCCGGGGTCACCGCCCGCGTCGAAGAGTTCGCGTGCCCGTTCCAGGCAGCGGTCCGCCTCCTCGTACGCGCCCAGGCTCACATGGGCGAAGGCCAGGTCGGTGAGCGTGGCCGTCTGGTGCTCGTGCTGGCCGAGACGGGCCCGCAGTTCGACCGCGCGCTCGGCCGCGGTCCTCGCCTCCTCGGGCCGGCCCCACTGCTCGTAGAGCGTGCTGAGGATGGTGAGGTTGTCGGCCTCCGAGCGGGCGACGCCCAGTTCGCGTTCGAGGGTGGTCGCCTTCTCCAGATGGACGAGAGCTTCGGAGAAGCGGCCGAGCAGGCTGTTGAACTGGCCGAGCGTGCTCTCGCTGTGCGCCACGGTGTGCCGGTCGCCGAGGCGGGCGGCGACGTCCCGGCCCTCCTTCGCGACCTCGATCCCCTCCGTGAACCGGCCCAGCTTCCAGCAGGCGACGCCCAGGTTGGACAGGCTCACCCCGAGCAGCCCGAGATCACCGACCCGGCGGGCGGCGGCGACCGCGACCCGTCCCAGGTCGCCGAACTCCTCCATCTGTCCACGCGCGTTGAGCTGGAAGACGAGATTGCGGGCCAGGCAGACCACGTACCGGTCGTGCCCCCGGCGTTCCGCCAGCGTGACGGCCGAGATCAGCGCGGTCTGCTCACGGGTGAACCAGGCCTGCGCCAGGTCGGGGTCACCGAGGTCCGGCAGCTCGGCGGTGGCCGGCGGGATCCCGGTGTGACGTTTCTGCCTGCCGGGGTAGAGCACCTCGCACGCCTTCTCGGTGGCCGTCAGGTAGTAGCCGAGCAGCCGTTCCACCGCGATGGCGTCCTCCCCCTCGGTCGACTCGCCGAGCAGGCTCTGCGCGAAGCTGCGCACCAGGTCGTGGAAGGTGTAGAGACCGATCTCCGGCTGCTGGACGAGGTGCACGTCGAGCAGCAGTTCCAGGATGTCCTCCGCCTCCCAGGTCCCCGAGCCGAGCAGCGCGCCCGCCGCGTGGACGTTGATGTCCCCGCCGGGGTGCAGGGCCAGGATCCGGAACGCGGTGCGGCACTCCTCGTCCAGTGCCTGGTACGACAGACGGAGGGTGGCGGAGACGCTGCGGGCGCCCGCGCTGAGCTCGTCGAGCCGGCGTGTCTCGTCGCTCAGCCGTTCCGCCAGGTACTGGAGGGTCCAGCGCGGCCGGTTGCGCAGCCGGGCGGTGGCGATGCGCAGGGCGAGCGGGAGGTGGCCGCACAACTGGGCCAGTTCCGCGGCGGCTTCGGGCTCGGCGGCGACGCGCCGGGCGCCGAGTGTCTCGGCCATCAGGGTGGTGCTCTCCTCGGCCGACATCACCCCGATGGAGATCCACTGCGCGCCGTCGAGGTCCACCAGCCGCGCCCTGCTGGTGACCAGGACCAGGCAGCCGGAGGAGGCGGGCAGCAGCGGCCCGATACCGGCCGCGTCAGCCGCGTTGTCCAGGAGGATGAGCAGGCGCTTTCCGACGAGCGTGGCGCGCCACAGAGCGGTACGGCCCAGCACGTCGTCGGGTATTCGGTCCCCCGGTATGCCCAGCGCGCGCAGCAGGCTGTCGAGTGCGGTGCCCGCGGTCACCGGCTGGTCCCCGGGGGTGTAGCCGCGCAGGTCGAGATGGAGCTGGCCGTCCGGGTAGGCCGCCGAGAGCCGGTGCGCGGCCCTCACCGCCAGTGACGTCTTGCCGCAGCCGCCCATGCCGTCGAGGGCCACGATCCGCGGTCCCTGTTCGCCGCTCTCCTCGGCGCAGCGCAGCAGTTCGCTCAGTTCCCGGTCACGCCCGGTGAAGTCCGCCAGGTCGTTCGGGAGGGTGCAGGGCGGCTCCGCGGGCAGCTCGACGGGCGGGGCGGGCGGGGCCGGTGGCGGCGGGCCGGCCAGTTCGGGGCTCTCGCGCAGGATCCCCTCGTACAGCTTGGTCAGTTGTGGTCCCGGATCGATACCGAGCTCCTCGACGAGGAGTAACCGGACCCTGCCGTATTCCTCCAGCGCCTCCGCCTGGCGTCCCGAGCGGTACAGCGCGAGCATCAACTGGCCGCGCAGGGTCTCCCGCAGCGGATGCTGGTTGACCAGTTCCCGCAGGTCACCGACGAGTTCGGCGGCCTCACCGAGCGCGAGACGCAGGTCGAAGAGCTGTTCCGCCGCGGTCAGCCGGCGCTCCTCGATGGTGGTCGCCGCCGCCTCGATCACCGGGCCCCCGCTGCCGGAGAGGACCGGACCGCGCCACAGCGCGAGTGCTCCGCGCAGTATCTCGGCGGCTTCGGCGGAGCGGCCCTCGGCCGCCGCGGTCTTCGCCTCCCGCGCCAGCAGACTGAATTCGGCCAAATCGATTTGTGAATCCCCTATGGCCACGCGATAGCCGGGGCCGTCGGTGAGGAGGACTTCCGCACCGCCCGGGATCCGTCGGCGCAGATCCGCAATGGCCTTCCGTACTTGGTGGGATGCCGTTGTCGGCGGATCGTCGTCCCATGCGGCCTCGACGAGACGGGATACCGGAAGAACCCTTCCGGCCTCCAGCAACAGGGTGGCCAGAACTCGTTCTTGAATCACTCCACCCAGCCGTAGCCGTGTCCCGTTCGCCCACCCCTCGATGGGACCGAGAATGTTGAACCGCAGCTGTTCCCCTGCCGCTGCCGTCACGGAGCGTTCCTCCCCCTCAGGTCTACGACCCCCCTGTAGCGCCTGGTCGCAGGTGATCGTAGCCCTCGGCGGAAAAGTGCGGTACCGCTCCGGGAAGAGTTCGGGAATGGCGCACCGGAAGCTGTTCACCATCGGCGGACCGACACCGCCCTCGAGGAGAACAGAGCGTGAGCAGACCGGAGATACCCCAGTCCGGAAGGACTCGTTCCGGACAATCCTGGGAGATCGGGGAACCGGGCCACACCATTGCCACCGCATGTGGGGACCAAGGAGACAATGATGAATTCCCAGGCGCCGACGCCCGGGCTGGACGTCTTGCTGCAGAATGCGCGCAGGCGGGCCGGACTCACTCAGGAACAACTCGCCGGACTTTCCACCGTCAGTGTGCGCGCCATCCGCGACCTGGAGCAGGGCCGCGTGCAACACCCCCGTAAAGAAACGCTGCGTCTGCTGGCCGGTGCCATGCGGCTGAGCGACGCCCGGCGCATCGAGCTCGAACTCGCCGTCGACGCGCACTCGGTGGGGCGAGTCTTCCAGGACAGTTACGGCGCCGAGCTCGCCGCGCCGCCCACCCCGCTGCGTCCGCTGGTCGGCCGCCGGGCCGAACTGGAGGCGCTGACCGCCCGGTTGAGCTCCGGTCACGAGCGGCTGCTGACCCTGGTGGGACTGCCCGGCGTGGGCAAGTCCCGGCTCGCCCAGGAGGCCACGCTGCGGATCCACGCCCAGGACCGGGTCCCGGTGCTGTGGGTGGCCATGGACCGGCCCGCCGGGGCCGACCCGGGCGCGGCGACGCACAGCCCCGGGGCCACCATGACCGGCTGGGTACGGGCGCTGGTGCGGGACGGCGAGAAGTACGACGAGCTCTCCGGGGTCATCGGGTCCAAGCCGACCCTGATCGTCCTGGACGGCCACGACGCGTCACCCGCCGTCGGCCCGGCCGTACTCAACCTGCTGCGTTCCTGCGAGCGCCTGAAGATCCTCGTCACCAGCCGGCGGCCGGTGCAGCCACCCGGCGGACGGCTGCTGCCGCTGGCCCCGCTGCCCGTCCCTCTCCCCGCCGCCCCCACCGGCACCACGCCGGGCGACTCGCTCGTCACGGACCGGCCCGCGGTCGAACTCATGCTGTCGTACGTCGGCCACATGCGCCCCGACGTGCTGCCCACGGACTCCGTCACCACCACGGTGGCCCACATCTGCCATGCCCTGGACGGCATACCGCAGGCGCTGGAGGCGGCCGCGTCCTGGCTGCTGTTGTACTCGCCCGAGCAGCTTCTCGACGTCGCCCGGACCACCCCGCTGGTCCTCGTCGACGGGGTCACGCCCGCCGACTCGGCGACCGGCCCCACCCTCGGCGACCAGCTGGGCGCCGTCGTCACCGCGCTCAACCCGCATGCGGCCGAGCTCCTCGCCACGCTCGCCGCGCTTCCCGAGCCCTGGACGGTGGACCGGGCCGCCCGCGCAGCGGGCACCGCGCTGGCGGAGACCGCCCGGGACGTGCACGCGCTGCTGCTGCGCGGGCTGATCCGCCAGCACCCGTCCGAGCCGGGCGGGCCCGTCGGATTCACCGTGCTCAACCTGGTGCGCGAGCTGCTCGCCGCGCCGGACCGCCGGGAGCCGGCGGTGGAGGCGCTGGCCTTCTAGCCACCGCGCCACGGGTCACCGCACCCCAGTCACCGGCCGCCGCACCCCGGTCACCGACTCCACACGTCACTCGCCACCCGTCGCACTTCACCCCTCACTCGCCACAAGAAGGGCACCCCAGCCATGCGCAACCTGATCTCCCTCGCCGACCTCACCCCGGCCGAGCTGCACCACATCGTCGGGCGGGCCGTCACGTTCGGCCGGGACGGTGTCGACCGCAGGACGCTCGCCGGCCGTCAGGTCGGCCTCTACTTCCGCAAGTCCTCGACCCGTACCCGTACGTCGTTCTGGAGCGGGGCCACCCGGCTGGGCGCCGACGTCATCACCTTCGGCCCGAACGAACTCCAGCTCAGCACCGGAGAGACGGTCGAGGACACCGCCCGGGTGCTGGGCCAGTACCTCGACGCGCTCGTCGTACGCACCAACGGGGACGTGGACGAGATACGACGCCTCGGCAGCAGTCCGGATCTGGCGGTGGTCAACGCGCTGACCCTGGACGAGCATCCGACCCAGGCCATCGCCGATCTGGCCACTCTCACCGAGCAGTTCGGGTCGCTGGAGGGACTTCATCTGCTCGCCGTCGGCGAGGGCAACAGCTCCGGCGCCGCGCTGGCGCTGGCCGCGGCGCTGACGCCCGGACTGCGGCTCACCCTGCTCTGCCCGCGCGGGTACGAGGTGCCCAAGGAGACGCTGGACCTGGCGGCCGAACTCAGCGGCGGCACGGCCCAGGTGCAGCAGGTCGTCAGCCCGGACGAGGTGCGCGGGACGGCGGACGCGGTGTACACCAGCCGGTGGCAGACGATGGGGGTGCCGAAGGCGAACCCGGACTGGCTCGACGACTTCGACGGGTTCCGGATCGACAGCGCGTTCCTCGACCGCTTCGGCGGCCCGCGCACCGTCTTCCTGCACGATCTGCCCGCGGTGCGCGGCCAGGAGGTCACGGACGAGGTGCTCGACGGGGAGCGCAGCGTCGCCTGGCGGCAGGCGCACCACAAGATGACGGCGGCGATGGCCGTCCTGGAGTGGTCCGTCGTGGGCTCCGCCGATTCCTGACCGGCGTTCCGCGCACGCATTGCGCACGTATTGCGCACGTATGCCGATGCGTTGCCCGGCGCCAGCCCGCACATTCCGCACGCACCAGAACCCGGGTCCGCGGGAGTTTCCCTCCTGGCGGCCCGGGTTTTCGGGTGGGAAAGGAACTGACCGGAGTCAGCCCCCCATCGCGGCCACGACGGAACGCGGGCGCATATCCGTCCAGTTGGCCTCTATGAAGGCGACACATTCCTGCTTGGTGGCCTCGCTCTTCAGCAGTTCCCAGCCCGCCGGCTGCTGAATGCGGGCCGGCCACAGCGAGTGCTGGCCCTCGTCGTTGGCCAGCACGACATAACGGCCCTCGGAATCCTCGAACGGGTTGGTTGCCATGATCTCCACCTCGGTTGGACGAGAAGGTAAGCGGTGAACTCGTACGGTCGACGCTAGAAGTCCCCGGCCGCCTCGCGGGGCAGAACATCAGGCAGATCGGCGGCATCAGGCCCCGGCCCGTGGGGCGGCCCGTCAGTCGGGCCGGCGCACGGTCTGGTGGGCGTAGGTGAGGGCGACGCCGGTGGCGACGGTGGCCGCGCGTACCGCCCCGAGCGCCTCGCGCAGCAGCTCCGTACGCTCCAGCGGCAGTTCGGCGAACTGCGGCTGACCTGCGCGGACAATGTTCACCGCGGCCTCCAGGACCGCGACTTGGGCCTCGCCGAGTGCCTCGCGCCGGTCGACGCGCTGCAGCGCCGTGGCCAGGACGCCCTCGAGCGCGTCCGCCTCCAGGACGCTGGGGCCGGTCTGTGTCATGTCGTGACTCCTCGGTGATCCTCGGGCCGGGCGGGAGTTCCCGCGGGTGCGGCCCGATCAGTGTGGGCCGCGGACCGCCCTGCCGGACACGGCAGTTCGGCAACTGCTCCTCTCCTGCCGCCCGGTTGCCGCCGGGGACGCCGCACACGGCTTCGGCGCGAATCTACGGTTGTGGCCGAAAGGAAGTTCCGAGTACGCCAGGACCTCCTTTCGACCGTGCCAGCCAATGTCATCCAATGATGTGGACGAAGCGAACAATGAAGCCTGCGGAATGGGCGGCTCGTCATCGATCCGGGCCGCTGGATGTCGTCGTCACCGGACTTCCCTCCGATGCGCACACCTGGAATCTCGTATTCATCCAACTGCTGCTCGAAGACCTCGGCCACAAGGTCGTGAACCTGGGTCCGTGTATTCCCGAGGACGAGATCGTCGAGTCCTGCTGCAAGTTCCAGCCCGATCTGCTGGTCGTCAGCAGCGTCAACGGGCACGGCTTCCATGACGCCCGGCCGCTGATCACGGCGGTCCGCTCGCGCTGGGAACTGGCCGGGCTGCCGGCCGTCATCGGCGGCAAGCTCGGCGTCAGCGGCGGCGGGCAGGAGGAGCAGGCGGCCGAGCTGATGGCGGCCGGCTTCGACGCGGTGTTCCAGGAGGGCGTCGACTTCGCGGCCTTCGAGTCCTTCGTCGGCTCGCTGACCCGGCCCGCGTCCCTGGCCGCCGCCGCGGCCGGCCCGGCGTCTTTCGCGGGCTCCGCGTCCCGGCCGCCGTCCGGGCGCACGCCGCTGGCCGGCTCCCTGTCCAGGGAGGTGGAACGGTGACCGCCCTGCATCAACGCCCGCTGTCCTTCGGCCGGTTCGTCGCCGAGGCGCAGGCCCGCGGTGCCCTCGTGGTCCAGCCGCGGATGGGCTTCTGCGACCCCGCGCGGATGCGGGCGGGCCTGCTGGCCACCAAGACCGCCGCGGACCCGGTCGTCGGGACCGTCACCATCGACAGCTACACCCGGGTCGGCGACGAGCCGTCCGCCGTGCGGGCCCTGAACAGCGGGGTGCCGCTCAACGGGTTCCCGATCACCTCCTACAGTCCGCACACCTCGCACTGGATCCTGGACGGCGTCCGCGACGCCGGGTTCCCGGTCCAGATCCGGCACGGTTCGGCGCGGCCCCAGGGCATCGTCGCCGCCCTGGCGCTGCTCGGCCTGGACGCGACGGAGGGCGGCCCGGTGTCGTACTGCCTGCCGTACGGGCGCACTCCGCTGCTCGACTCGGTGCGCAACTGGCAGGAGAGCTGCGACTTCCTGGCCGGGCTGCGCGCCACCGGCGCGGAACCGCACCTGGAGACCTTCGGCGGCTGCATGCTCGGCCAACTGTGCCCGCCCGGGCTGCTGGTGGCGATCAGCGCGCTGGAGGCCCTGTTCTTCCACCGGGCGGGGCTGCGCAGCATCTCGCTCAGTTACGCCCAGCAGACCAGCGCCGAACAGGACCGCGAGGCGGTGCACGCGCTGCGGCGGCTGGCCGGCGAACTGCTCCCCGACACCGACTGGCACATCGTCCTCTACACGTACATGGGCCTGTATCCGAAGACCCGGCGCGGCTCGCTGGACCTGCTGGAGCGGTCGGCGGAGCTGGCGGTGGAGACGGGCGCGGCCCGGCTGATCGTGAAGACGACGGCCGAGTCGCACCGCATCCCCACCATCGAGGAGAACGTGCAGGCGCTGCGGGTCGCCTCCCGTGCCGCCGCCCGTCACCGGCCGCACGCCCTGTCCCCCGCCGACGACCTCGTACTCGCCGACAATCCCGTCTACGCCGAGGCCCGCGCCCTGGTCGACGCCGTGCTCGACCTCGACGACGACCTGGGCCAGGCGCTGCTGAAGGCCTTCGCCCGCGGACATCTCGACGTCCCCTACTGCCTGCACCCCGACAACGCGGGCCGCACCCGCAGTCACATCGACCGCTCGGGCCGGCTCGGCTGGTCCGAGATCGGGTCGATGCCCCTCGGCCACGTCTCCGGGCGGGGCCGGCGGCTGACGGCGGCGGGGCTGTACGACGCCCTGTCGTTCGTGCAGCGCCGGCACGACCAGACCGACCTGCCGGCCGCCCGGACCCCCTCACTCCCATCGGCGGCCCGTCGCCCGTCGGTCCATCGGCAGCACACCCAGGAGGTAGCACCATGACCAGTACGACCGCCGGGCTCGACGCCCGCGTCGCCCCCCGGTTCCCGTCCTCACCCGACCAGCACCTGGTCGCCGAGAGCACCCGGGCCACGCTCAGGGTGCAGAGCCGGATGCTCGCCGCGACCCGCGCGTTCCTGACCGGGCAGGGCTTCCAGGAGTTGCTGCCGCCGGTCATCGGGCCGGTCACCGACCCCGGCATCCGCGGCTCCAAGCAGGTCGACGTCGACTTCTACGGCCACAAGTACAAGCTGATGACCAGCGCGATCCTCTACAAGCAGGCGTCGCTGCTGGCCTTCGACAAGATCTTCTACATCGCGCCCAACGTGCGTCTCGAGCCGCTGGAGACGGCGGTCACGCACCGCCATCTCGCCGAGTTCCACCAGATCGACGTGGAGATCCGCGACGCCCGCCGCGAGGACGCGATGGAGTTGGCCGAGCGGCTGGTGGCGTACGTCGTCGACGAGGTGGTCCGTGAGCTGCCCGCCGACCTGGAGCTGCTCGGCCGGGACCGGGACGCGTTCCGGGAGGTGGTGACGGGCGCGTTCGCCCGCACCACCCACCAGGAGGCGACCGCGGACCTGGTCGCGCTCGGGCATCCGCAGGACCCGGGCGCCGAGATCGACTGGCAGGGCGAGGAGATCCTCTCCGCCAAGACCAGCCGCCCGTTCTTCGTCACCGACTACCCCAAGGGCTCGCGCGGCTTCTACGACCGCGAGGACCTGGAGCGGCCCGGTGTCCTGCGCAACTTCGACCTGATCGCCCCGGAGGGCTACGGGGAGCTGGCCAGCGGCAGCGAGCGCGAGCACGACTACGCGGCCCTGGTCACCCGGATGCGGGAGACCGGTGAGAACCCGGCCAAGTACGGCTGGTACCTCGACCTGGCCCGCCGGGGCATCCCCGCCAGCTCCGGCTTCGGCATCGGCCTGGAGCGCTTCACCCGGTACGTCACCGGCCGCACCGCCGTCTGGGAGGCCAGCGCCTACCCGAAGCTCCCGGGCGTGGTGTCGGCATGAGCGCCGTACTGACCGCCGCCGGTTTTCCCGAGGAACAGGTGCGCCACCGGGCCCGGCACGGCGCCGCGAGTGTCTTCCCGGCCCTGGACGCGTACGGCAGCAGCCTGCTGGGCGCGGCGCCGGCCGCCCACGATCCCGGGGACCTGCTGGAGCGGACCAGGATCGTGCCGCCGGTGTTCATGCCGGAGCGGCTGAAGAAGCTCATCGACCTGGCGCGCGAGCCGCTGTACTCCGATGTCGAACTGGAGACGGTGATCGGCGGGTTCACCTCCCGGCTGCCGCTGTACGTGTCGGCGTTCGGCTCCACGCAGGTCGCCAGTCACGACCTCGGTGCGGCGGCCGGCCGGCAGGCCGCCCGGCTCGGCATCCCGATGGTCATCGGCGAGAACGTGGTGCCGGTCAACGGCTACCGCGCCGCCTCCGACACCGACGCCTCCCCGCTGCTCGGCCGGATCGCCGCGTACGCGGACGCCGCGGACGACGAGCACGGCGGCGTGGTCGTGCAGCAGTCCACCGAGGACGCCGACGCCGAGGTGTGGAACCTCGTCTACAGCGACCCGGTGTCCGAGCCGCTGCTGGCCGGCGGCCGGCTCGCCTTCGAGCTGAAGGTCGGCCAGGGCGCCAAGCCGGGCCTCGGCGGCCTGACGGTCCTGGGCCGCGAGGCCGCCGGACGGATCGCGGAACAGTACGCCACCGACCCGGTGTTCGGCGCCGGCAGCGACTCCGTGCTGCGGGTCAGCAGTCCCGGCACGTTCACCGAGGAGATCCTGCGCCAGCAGATCCGGCTGATGCGCAACAACTTCCCCCGCGTGAAGGTGTGGGTGAAGCTCCACCCCGGCCGTGACGTGGCGCTCGCGGCGGCCACCGCCTGGGCGGCCGGCGCGGACTCCGTGACGGTGGACGGGGCCGAGGGCGGCACCGCCTGGGCGCCGAACGCCTTCCTCGGCCAGGTGGGTCTGCCGCTCGGCGACTGCCTGGCCCGCATCGGCCGCACCGACCACTGTCTGCTCGCCAGCGGACGCATCTGGGAGGGCGGCCGGGCCGTCAAGGCCCTCGCGCTCGGCGCACGCGCCGCCGGGCTCGGCCGGGCCGCGCTGCTCGCCGTCGACGAGGACACCGACCACGGTCTGGTGCGCCTCGTGGAGAGCATCGCCCTGGAACTGCGGCTGCTGATCAGCTCCGTCGGCAAGTACCACGTGAACGCCCTCGACACCGAGGACGTGTTGCTGCCCGCCGGCACGTAACCCCCTACGACTTCGCACCACCCGCGCGTTTCCCCGTCGTGGCTCCGTCGGTCTCCCGGCCCGCCGCGAGACCACCAGAACCGAGCTTCCAAGAAGGTGTCGAGATGTCCCAGCAGCAAGCCGATCCCGTACTTCCCCTCGGCGGCGGCGTACCCGAGAGCGTTGCCGCGTACAACGACACGACGGTGGAACTGCCCGAGGGCGCGCTGCACGAGCTCTTCGCCGCGCAGGCCGCCCGCACCCCGGACGCCGTCGCCCTGGTCCGCGAGGACCGACGGCTCACCTACCGGGAACTGGACGAGGCGGCCAACGCCCTGGCGCACCGGCTGATCGCGGCCGGCGTGCACCCGGGCGAGGCGGTCGGGCTCCTCTTCGACCGGTCGCTCGCCTATGTGATCACCGTGCTCGCCGTCCTCAAGAGCGGCGGGGTGTACGTCCCCCTGGACCCGCGCCAGCCCGCCGACCGGCTCGGCTGGATCCTCGGCAACACCGGCGCCGTCCTGCTGGTCACGGACCGCGCGACCGGGGAGGAGACGGCCTTCGCCGGTGAACTGTCCGTCCTGCGGCTGACCGAGGAGACCGCCACCGCGTACGAGCCGGTGGCCGCGCCCGGGATCGCGGTCCACCCGGACCAGGCGCTGTACGTGATGTTCACCTCCGGCTCCAGCGGCACCCCCAAGGGCGTCGTCAACACCCACCGCAACGTCGTGGAACTGGCGCTGGACCCCGGCTTCGGCGCCGACGCCCACCAGCGGGTCCTCGCCTACTCGCCGCTGCCCTTCGACTCCTCGACGTACGAGCTGTGGGTGCCGCTGCTGCGCGGCGGACTGGCCGTCGTCCTGCCCGCGCCGAAGATCGACATCGGTGAGCTGGCCGAGGCCGTCGCCCGCTACAACGCGACCGCCGCGTACTTCACGACCGCGCTGTTCGACGCGATGGCCAGCGAGGCGATCGAGGGCCTGGCCCGGCTGCGGGAGATCTGGACCGGCGGTGACGTGCTCTCCGCCACCGCCCTCCAGCGGGTCCTGGACCACTGCCCGGACACCACGGTCGTGCACGTGTACGGCCCCACCGAGGCCACCGTCTTCTGCAGCTACCAGGCCTTCCCGCCGGACGTCCGCACCCTGGACCGGCTGCACCTCGGCATCCCGATGGTGAACACCGCCATGTACGTCCTCGACGCCGAGCTGCGCCACACCGCCCCGGGCGAGCCCGGCGAACTCTATGTGGCGGGGCCCCACTTGGCGCAGGGATACGCCCGGCTCCCCGGCCTGTCCGCCGAGCGCTTCACCGCCGACCCGTACGGCCCCGCGGGCACCCGCATGTACCGCACCGGCGACCTCGCCGCCTGGAACGAGCACGGCGAGATCGTCTTCCTGGGCCGCGCCGACCAGCAGGTCAAGCTGCGCGGCAACCGCATCGAGCTCGGCGAGATCGAGACGGTCCTGGTCCGTCACGCGTCGGTGGCGCAGGCCGCGGTGATCGTCCGCGAGGACCGGCCGGGCGACAAGCGCCTGGTGGCGTACGTCGTCCCGGCGGTGGAGGGCGTCGTCGACGCCGCCGAGCTGCTCCGGTACGTGGGCGGGGAACTGGTCGAGTACATGGTCCCGTCGGCGGTCGTGCCGCTCGGCGCCCTGCCGCTGACCGCCAACGGCAAGCTGGACCGCCGCGCGCTGCCCGCCCCCAGGCTCGGCGGCACCGCGAACGGACGCGCCCCGCGCAACCCCGTCGAGGAGGTCCTGGTGGGCCTGTTCGCCCACGCGCTGGGCATCGCCTCGGTCGGGATCGACGACGACTTCTTCGCGATCGGCGGCCACTCGCTGCTCGCGACCCGGCTGGTCAGCCGGATCCGTACCAGCCTGGACGTCCAGCTGACCCTGCGGGAGTTCTTCCGCTGCCCGACGGTCGCGCTGCTCGCCGAGTACATCGCCTCGGACGCCGGCGATTCGGGGCGCCCGGCGCTGACGGCGGCCGAGGAGCGACCCGAGCTGCTCCCGCTCTCGTCGGCCCAGCAACGACTGTGGTTCCTCGATCAGATGGAGGGCCCGTCGGCGACGTACAACATTCCGCTCGCCGTCCGGGTGAGCGGTGAACTCGACGTCACGGCACTGGAGTTCGCGTTCACCGACGTGCTGGGCCGGCACGAGAGCCTGCGCACGGTCTTCGGTTCGGCGGAGGGACAGACCTATCAGCGGGTGCTGCCCGCGGACGACGTCCGGATCGACCTGGCCCGCACGCCTGCCGACGAGTCCACGCTCGCCGCCCTGCTGGCCGCCGAGTCCGAGCGGACCTTCGACCTCGCGGCCGATCTCCCCCTGCGGGCCCGGCTGTTCCAGCTCGGCGAGCGGGACCACGTCCTGCTGGTGGTGATGCACCACATCGTGTCCGACGGCTGGTCGTACCAGCCCCTCATGCGCGACCTGAGCACCGCCTACACGACCCGTTCGCGCGGGCAGCGCCCGGCCTGGGAGCCGCTGCCCGTCCAGTACGCCGACTACGCCCTCTGGCACCGCGCCCTGCTCGGCGACCCGGCGGACGAGGAGAGCGTCGAGGCCCGCCAACTCGCCCACTGGAAGGACGCGTTGGCCGGCCTCCCCGAGGAGGTCACGCTCCCCGCCGACCGGCAGCGCCCCGCGGTCTCCTCCTACCGCGGCGCCACCCACACCGTGCACTGCCCGCCGGACGTCCACGCGGCCCTCGCCACGCTGGCGCGCGAGTCGGGGGCGTCGGTGTTCATGGTGGCCCAGGCCGCGGTGTCCACCCTGCTCGCCCGGTCCGGCGCGGGTCACGACGTGCCGCTCGGCTCCCCGATCGCCGGCCGCACGGACCAGGCGCTGGACGACCTGGTCGGCTTCTTCGTCAACACCCTCGTGCTGCGCACGGACCTGACGGGCAACCCGAGCTTCCGGGAGCTGCTGACCCGGGTGCGGGAGACCGACCTGGCGGCCTGGGGTCACCAGGATCTGCCCTTCGACCGGCTCGTCGAAGCCGTCAACCCGGACCGCTCGGCCGCCCGGCACCCCCTCTTCCAGGTGATGCTGACGCTGACCGACGCGGCCACCCCGACACTCGTCGCCGAGGGCCTGGACACGGAGTCGGAGTTCACCTGGCTGCGCGCCGCCAAGTTCGACCTCACCTTCTCCTTCGCCGAGCACCGGACGGCGGACGGGGATCCCGGCGGCCTCGACATCACCATCGAGTACGCCACCGACCTGTACGACGCCCGCACGGTCGAGGGTGCCGCCGGGCGCCTGGTCCGGCTGCTGACCGCGGCCGCGGCCGACCCGGAACTCCCTGTCACCGAGCTGGAGTTGCTCTCCGGCAGCGAGCGGGGACTGCTCCTCGACGAGTGGAGCGGTGCCGTCACCGGCTCGTCCGCGGCCGGGCTCGGCGAGCTCTTCGCCGCGCAGGTGGCCCGCACCCCGGACGCGGTGGCCGTCGTCCACGGCACCCAGGAACTGACCTACCGCGAGCTGGACGAGCGCGCCAACCGCCTCGCCCACCGCCTGATCGCGGAAGGCGTGGCCCCCGGCAGCCGGGTGGCCCTCTTCCAGGAGCGTTCCCTCGACGCCGTCATCGCCACCCTCGCGGTCGTCAAGGCGGGCGCCGTCTACGTCCCGCTCGACACCCGCTACCCGATGGAGCGCGTCCAGCTCATCGTCGAACAGTCCGGCGCCACCCTCTTCCTCACCGACGCCGGCCTGGACGACCTCGAACTCCCCGCGGGCGCCAAGGCACTCGCCACGTCGGTCCCGGTGACGGGAGACACGAGCGACCCGCAGGTCCCGGTCCACCCGGACCAGGCCGTGTACGCCATGTTCACCTCGGGTTCGACCGGCGTCCCGAAGGGCGTCGCGGTCACCCACCGCAATGTCGCCGACCTGGCATCCCAGACCATGTATGCCAACGGCCACCACACCCGCGTTCTCTTCCACTCCCCGATGGCCTTCGACGCCTCCACCTACGAGATGTGGGTCCCCTGGCTCAACGGAGGCACCCTCGTCGTCGCCCCCGCCGGCCACCTCGACACCGCCGCGTACGAGCACCTGCTCGCCGAGCACCGGATCACCAGCCTGTGGCTCACGGCAGGACTCTTCCGCCTCATCGCCGAGGAAGCCCCGGCCGCCTTCACCGGCGTACGGGAGGTATGGGCCGGCGGAGACGTCGTACCCCCCGAGGCCGTACGACGGGTCATGGACCACTGCCCGGACACCACCGTCGTCAACGGCTACGGACCCACCGAGACCACCACCTTCGCCGCCACCCACCACATCCGCCGCCCCTACGACTACCCCGGCACCATCCCGATCGGCGAACCCCTCGACAACCACCGCCTGTACGTCCTCGACGACCACCTCGGCCTGGTCGCCCCCGGCACCCCCGGCGAGCTCTACATCGCCGGAACCGGCCTCGCCCAGGGCTACCTGGACCGCCCCGGCATGACCGCCGACCGCTTCGTCGCCGACCCGTACGGCACACCCGGCACCCGCATGTACCGCACCGGCGACCTCGTCCGCTGGAACCACGAAGGCTCCCTCGAATACCTCGGCCGCGCCGACCAGCAGGTGAAGGTCCGGGGCTTCCGCATCGAACTCGGCGAGATCGAGACCGCGTTGGCGGCCCACGAGTCCGTCGCCCAAGCGACCGTCATCGTCCGCGAGGACCGGCCGGGCGACAAGCGGCTCGTCGCCTACCTCGTCGCCGCCGACGGACAGCGGCTCGACACCAAGGGACTGCAGCGCGAACTCTCCGGTTCGCTGCCCGAGTACATGGTCCCGTCCGCCTTCGTCGTGCTGGACGCGATCCCGCTGACCGTGAACGGCAAGGTGGACCGCCGTGCCCTGCCCGCACCCCAGGCCGGCCACGACACCGGCGGGCGTGCCCCGCGCACTCCGGTCGAGGAGGTGCTCTGCGGGCTCTTCGCGGAGATCCTCGGACTGCCCTCCGTCACGATCGACGACCACTTCTTCCACCGGGGCGGGCACTCCCTGCTCGCCACCCGGCTGATCAGCCGCGTCCGGCAGGCGTTCGGCGTCCAGATCACCGTCAAGGACCTGTTCCAGGGGCCGACGGTGGCGTCACTGGCCGAGTTCGTGAACGCCGGTGGTGACGGCGTGCGACGGCCCGCCCTGCGCGAGATGGCCCGTCCGGAGCGGGTTCCGCTGTCGTCGGCGCAGCAACGGCTGTGGTTCCTCGACCAGTTGGAGGGCCCGTCCTCCACGTACAACATCCCGCTCGCGCTGCGGCTGAAGGGCGAGCTGAACCCGGAGGCGCTGCGTCTCGCGCTGACCGACGTGGTGGCGCGCCACGAGAGTCTGCGGACGGTGTTCGTGACGGACGACGGCGACGCCCATCAGCGGGTGCTCCCCGCCAACGGGGTGCGCGTCGAGCTGCCGGTGACGCCGACCGAGGAGAGCGAGCTAGACGCTCTGCTCGGCGCCGAGGCCGCCCGGACCTTCGACCTCGCGGCCGAACTCCCGCTCCGTGCCGCCCTGTTCACACTCGGCGAGCAGGACCGGGTGCTGCTGGTGGTCATCCACCACATCGCCTCCGACGGCTGGTCCACCACCCCCTTCCTGCGGGATCTCGCCGTCGCCTGCACCGCCCGCTCCGAGGGACGGCCCCCGGCATGGGAACCGCTGCCGGTGCAGTACGCCGACTACGCCCTCTGGCAGCAGGAGCTGCTCGCGGCGGACGGTGAACGCCAGGCGGACTTCTGGCGCCACACGCTCTCCGGCCTGCCGGACGAGGCCACCCTGCCGGCCGACCGGCCGCGCCCGTCCGCCGCCACCTACCGGGGCCGTACCCACAGCGTCCACTGCCCGCCCGAGCTGCACGGAGCACTGACCCGGCTGGCCCGGGAGACCGGCACCACGATGTTCATGGTGGCGCAGGCCGCGGTGGCGACCGCCCTGTCCCGCTCGGGGGCGGGCACGGACATCCCGATCGGCGCACCGATAGCGGGCCGGACGGACGAGGCGCTCGACGGGCTGGTCGGCTTCTTCGTCAACACCCTGGTGCTCCGTACGGACCTGGACGGCGACCCGGACTTCCGGGAGCTGCTCGGCCGGGTCCGGGACACCGATCTGGCCGCCTGGTCCCACCAGGACCTGCCCTTCGACCGGCTGGTGGAACTGCTCAACCCGGCCCGCTCAGCCTCCCGCCACCCCCTGTTCCAGGTGGCCCTCACCCTTCAGGAGGCGGTCACCCCGGCCCTCGAACTCCCGGGCGTCGAGACCGAGTCGGGCTTCACCCCGCTGGAGATCGCCAAGTTCGACCTGACCTTCTCCTTCCACGAGCACCGCACGGCGGACGGCGGGCCGGGCGGCCTGGACATCGGCGTCGAGTACGCCACCGACCTGTACGACGCCCGGACCGTCGAGGGGCTCGCGGATCGTCTCGTACGACTGCTGGAAGCGGCCGCCGCCGCTCCGGAACTGCCCGTCGGCCAGCTGGAGTTCACCGGTCCGGAGGAGCGGGAGCGGCTGCTGGCGCTGGGCGCGGGTCCGGTCACCGAGGGCGGCTTGCCGGACGCGGGCCTCGCGGAGCTGTTCGCCGCACAGGTGGCCCGTACGCCGGACGCGGTCGCGGTGGCGTCCGAGGAGCGCTCCCTCACCTACGCCGAGATCGACGCCGAGGCCGACCGGTTCGCGGCGCGGCTGGGCGGCCTCGGGGTCGGCCCCGAGTCGGTCGTCGCCCTGATGATGGAGCGCTCGGCCGACCTCCTGGTGGCCATGCTCGCGGTCGTGAAGGCGGGCGGCGCCTACGCGCCCCTCAACCCGGCCGACCCGGACACCCGCCACGCCCAGATCCTCGCCGAGCTCGACGCCCCGGTCCTGATCGCCGACCGGGCGCTGGCCGAACACCCGCTGGTCACCACGGCGCACGCACGAGGCCTCGTCGTCGACCGCAAGGAGCTCGACGGCCGCCCCGCGACGCCGTCCACCGCCCGCACCCACCCCGACCAGTGGCTGTACGTCATGTTCACCTCGGGCTCGACCGGCGTCCCGAAGGGCGTCGCCGTCACCCACCGCAACGTGGCCGACCTGGCCCGCCAGCGGATGTACGCGGGCGGCAACCACCAGCGGGTCCTCTTCCACTCCCCGCACACCTTCGACGCCTCCACCTACGAGATCTGGGTGCCGTGGCTGACCGGTGGCACGGTCGTCGTGGCACCCCGGGGCCACCTGGAGACCGGCACGCTGAGCGAGCTGATCGCCCGGTACTCGGTCACGAGTCTGTGGCTGACGGCGGGACTCTTCCGGGTGATGGCCGAGGAGGCGCCGGAGGCCTTCGCGGGGCTCCGTGAGGTGTGGGCCGGCGGTGACGTCGTACCGCCCGAGGCGGTCCGTCGTATCCACGAGCACTGCCCGGACACGACCGTCGTCAACGGCTACGGGCCGACCGAGACCACCACCTTCGCCACCACCCACCGCATCCGCCGCCCCATCGACCACCCCGGCACGGTCCCGATCGGCGAGGCCCTCGACAACCACCGCCTCTACGTGCTCGACTCCGCGCTCCGGCTCGTCCCGGCCGGTGCGCCCGGCGAGCTGTACATCGCCGGGGCCGGTCTGGCGCGCGGCTATGTGGGCCGCCCGTCGCTCACCGCCGAGCGGTTCGTCGCCGACCCGTACGGCGTCGAGCCGGGCGCCCGGATGTACCGCACCGGGGACCTGGTGCGGTGGAACCACGAGGGCTCGCTGGAGTACCTGGGCCGCGCCGACCAGCAGGTCAAGCTGCGCGGCTTCCGGATCGAACTCGGCGAGATCGAGACGGTGTTGACGGCCCACGAGTCCGTCGCCCAGGCGACCGTCATCGTCCGCGAGGACCGGCCCGGCGACAAGCGGCTCGTCGCCTACCTCGTGACCGCCGAGGGCGGCGTCGACCTGAACGACCTGCGCCGGCACGTCACTTCGGCACTCCCCGAGTACATGGTCCCGTCGGCCTTCATGCTCCTCGACGCGATCCCGCTGACCGCCAACGGCAAGATCGACCGGCGCGCGCTGCCCACCCCGCAGGTCACCCACGATGTCACCGGCCGCGCCCCGCGCACCCCTCAGGAAGAGGTCCTGTGCGGCCTGTTCGCGGCGGTCCTCGGGCTCCCGTCGGCCACCATCGACGACCACTTCTTCCACCGGGGCGGGCACTCGCTGCTGGGTACCCGGCTGATCAGCCGGATCCGGGAGGCCTTCGGGGTCCAGCTCGGGGTCAAGGACCTCTTCCAGCACCCGACGGTGGCCGCCCTCTCGGAGCGCGTCACCGCGGGCGGCGGAGAGCCGGTCCGCCCCGCACTGACTCCTGAGGAGCGTCCGGAGCGGGTTCCGCTGTCGTCGGCCCAGCAGCGGCTGTGGTTCCTCGACCAGATGGAGGGCCCCTCGGCGACGTACAACATCCCGCTCGCCCTGCGGCTGAAGGGCGCCCTCGACACCGATGCCCTCCAGTTCGCCCTCACCGACCTGGTCAGCCGCCACGAGAGCCTGCGCACCGTCTTCCCGACCCACGACGGCAAGGCCTACCAGTCGGTCCTGCCGGCAGCGACCGTCGCCCTGCCCGTCACCCCCGCGACCGAGGAGACGCTCGCCGCCACCCTGGCCGGCCTCTCCTCCGCCACCTTCGACCTCTCCACCCAGCCGCCCCTCCGTTCCCACCTGCTGGCCCTGGGCGAGCAGGAGCACGTCCTGCTGGTGGTCGTCCACCACATCGCCTCGGACGGCTGGTCCAACGGACCCCTCTTCCGCGACCTGTCCGCCGCCTACCAGGCCCGTGTCCAGGGCGGGCCCCCCGAGTGGGAGCCGTTGGCGGTGCAGTACGCGGACTACGCCCTGTGGCAGCAGAGGCTGCTCCAAGGGGACGAGGACCGCCAACTCGACTACTGGCGCGAGACCCTGGCCGACCTCCCCGAGGAAGCGACCCTCCCCACCGACCACGCCCGCCCCGCCACCGCCTCCAACCGCGGCACCACCCACACCGTCCACTGCCCACCCGCACTGCACAGCTCCCTGACCTCACTCGCCCAGGACACCGGCACCACCTTCTTCATGGTCGCCCAAGCCGCCGTCTCCACCCTCCTCACCCGCTCCGGCGCCGGAACGGACATCCCCCTCGGCTCTCCGGTCGCCGGCCGCACCGACCAAAAACTCGACGACCTCATCGGCTTCTTCGTCAACACCCTCGTCCTGCGCACCGACCTGACCGGCAACCCCACCTTCCGCGAACTCCTCACCCGCGTCCGGGAAACCGACCTCACCGCCTGGGCCCACCAAGACCTCCCCTTCGACCGACTCGTCGAAGCCCTCAACCCCGAACGCACCACCGCCCGACACCCCCTCTTCCAGGTCATGCTCACCGTCGGCGACACGACGGCCGAGGCCCCTGGACTCCCGGGCCTGGAAGTGGCGTACGAGTTCTCGAAGGTGGAGGTCGCCAAGTTCGACCTCACCTTCGGCTTCGCGGAGCACCGGACGGCGGACGGGGAGCCCGGTGGCCTCGACATCACCATCGAGTACGCCACCGACCTCTACGACCCCCGCACCATCCAAGCCACCGCCGACCGTCTCGTCCGCCTCCTCACCACCGCGGTCACCCGGCCCGAACTGCCCATTGCAGAGATCGATTTGCTGTCCGACGGTGATCGGGGTCTGCTCCTCGACGAGTGGAGCGGTGCCGTCACCGGCTCGTCCGCGGCCGGGCTCGGCGAGCTCTTCGCCGCGCAGGTGGCCCGCACCCCGGACGCGGTGGCCGTCGTCCACGGCACCCAGGAACTGACGTACGGGGAACTGGACGAGCACGCCAACCGCCTCGCCCACCGCCTGATCGCCGAGGGCGTGGCACCCGGCAGCCGGGTGGCCCTCTTCCAGGAGCGTTCTCTGAACGCGGTCATCGCCACGCTGGCCGTGGTCAAGGCGGGCGCCGTCTACGTCCCGCTCGACACCCGCTACCCGATGGAGCGCGTTCAGCTCATCGTCGAACAGTCCGCCGTCGAGGTCATCCTCACCGACCGGGCACCCGACGACCTCCAACTCCCGCCCGGAGCAAGGGCACTCACGACCTCCGTCCCGGCCGACGGCGAGTCGAGCGATCCGCGGGTCCCGGTCCACCCGGACCAGGCCGTGTACGCCATGTTCACCTCGGGCTCGACCGGCGTCCCGAAGGGCGTCGCGGTCACCCACCGCAACGTGGCCGATCTCGCATCCCAGACCATGTACGCGGGCGACCACCACACCCGCGTCCTCTTCCACTCCCCGATGGCCTTCGACGCCTCCACCTACGAGATGTGGGTCCCCTGGCTCAACGGCGGGACGCTGGTCGTCGCCCCCGCCGGCCACCTCGACACGGCGGCCTACGAGCACCTGCTCGCCGAGCACCGGATCACCAGCCTGTGGCTCACGGCGGGTCTCTTCCGCCTCATCGCCGAGGAAGCACCGGCCGCCTTCACCGGCGTACGGGAGGTCTGGGCCGGCGGAGACGTCGTACCCCCCGAGGCCGTACGACGGGTCATGGACCACTGCCCGGACACCACCGTCGTCAACGGCTACGGGCCCACGGAGACCACCACCTTCGCCGCCACCCACCACATCCGCCGCCCCTACGACTACCCCGGCACCATCCCGATCGGCGAACCCCTCGACAACCACCGCCTCTACGTCCTCGACAACCACCTCGGCCTGGTCGCTCCCGGGATTCCCGGCGAGCTCTACATCGCGGGTACGGGCCTCGCCCAGGGCTACCTGGACCGCCCCGGCATGACCGCCGACCGCTTCGTCGCCGACCCGTACGGCACACCCGGCACCCGCATGTACCGCACCGGCGACCTCGTCCGCTGGAACCACGAAGGTTCTCTGGAGTACCTGGGCCGGGCGGACGAGCAGGTCAAGCTGCGCGGGTTCCGTATCGAACCGGGCGAGATCGAGACCGTGTTGGCCGGGGACGCGGCGGTGGGCCAGGCGACCGTGATCGTGCGTGAGGACCGGCCCGGTGACAAGCGGCTCGTGGCGTATCTGACGGCGCAGGACGGCGGCCGGGTCGTCGTGGAGGACGTGCGGCGGCGGATGACGGGGCTGCTGCCCGAGTACATGGTCCCGTCCGCCTTCATGGTGCTGGACGCGATCCCGCTGACCGTGAACGGCAAGGTGGACCGCCGCGCCCTGCCCGCACCGACGGCCGCCCAGGACACCACCGGCCGCGCACCCCGTACCCCCAAGGAAGAAGTCCTCTGCGGGCTCTTCGCGGAGATCCTCGGACTGCCGTCGGTCACCATCGACGACCACTTCTTCCACCTCGGCGGGCACTCCCTGCTCGCCACCCGGCTCGTCGGCCGGATCCGCACCGTGCTCGGGGCCGAGCTGTCCGTGTCGGCCCTCTTCGAAAACCCGATCGTGGCAACGCTCGTCGAGAAGCTCGACGGCGCCGAGGCCGCAAGGCCCAAACTGCGGCCGATGCGCCGGATGGGAGCGACCAAGTGATCCCCTTGTCCTACGCCCAGCAGCGGCTGTGGTTCATCGCCCAGATGGAAGGGCCCTCGACCACCTACAACATCCCGCTGGCCGTCCGTCTCACCGGTGAACTCGACCGGGCCGCCCTGCACGCCGCGCTCGCGGACGTCGTCGGCCGGCACGAGAGTCTGCGGACGCTCTTCCCCGACCAGGACGGCACCCCCTGCCAGCACATCCTCGACGAGGACGAGGTGGAGATCGCGCTGCCGGTCGTACCCGCCACGGCCGGGACGCTGGAGGCGGTCCTCGCCGAGGAGTCCGCGCAGGTCTTCCACCTGGCGGTGGACCTGCCGGTCCGGGCGCGGCTGATCGCGCTCGCCGAGCGGGAGCACGTCCTGCTGGTGGTGATGCACCACATCGTCTCGGACGGCGGCTCGACCGCCCCGCTGCTCCAGGACCTGGCCACCGCCTACGGCGCCCGGGTCCAGGGCCGGGCCCCCGAGTGGGAGCCGCTGCCGGTGCAGTACGCCGACTACACGCTGTGGCAGCAGGAGCTGCTCGGCGAGGCCGACGACCCGACGAGCACCGCGTCCCGCCAACTCGACTTCTGGCGCGAGGCGTTGACGGACCTCCCGGAGGAGGCCACGCTGCCCACCGACCGGCCGCGGCCGGCGAGCGCCTCGTACCAGGGCGCCACCTGTGACACGCATCTGCCGGCGGACGTCCACGCCGGTCTCACCCACCTCGCCCGGGAGGCGGGCGCGACCCTGTTCATGGCGGTGCAGGCCGCGGTCGCGACCGTGCTGTCCCGCTCCGGTGCGGGCCCCGACATCCCGGTCGGCTCACCGGTCTCCGGGCGGATCGACGAGGCCCTCGACGGCCTGGTCGGCTTCTTCGTCAACACCCTGGTGCTGCGTACGGACCTGACGGGCGACCCGAGCTTCCGGGAGCTGCTGAACCGGGTGCGCGGGACGGACCTGGCGGCGTGGGGCAATCAGGACCTGCCCTTCGACCGGCTGGTGGAGGTGCTCAACCCGGAGCGCTCGGCCTCGCGGCATCCGCTGTTCCAGGTGATGCTCACCATGGGCGAGGCCGGTTCGGACGCGGTCGGCTTCCCGGGGCTCGACGCCCGTACCGAGTACAGCGCGCTGCAGATCGCCAAGTTCGACCTGACCTTCGGCTTCGCCGAGCACCGCACCCGTGACGGACGGCCGGACGGCCTGGACATCACCATCGAGTACGCCACCGATCTGTACGACGCCCGTACGGTGGACGCGCTGATGGCCCGGCTGCGGCGGCTCCTGGAGGCGGTGCTCACCTCGCCCGACACCCCGCTCTCCGTGCTGGACCTGCTGGGTGAGCACGAGCGCCGGCTGCTCCTGGACGAGTGGAGCGGCGCGGTCACCGGGGCGCCCGAGGCGAGCCTCGCCGAGCTGTTCGCGGCGCAGGCCGCCCGGACCCCGGACGCGGTCGCCCTCGTCGACGAGTTCCAGGAACTGACGTACGCCGAGCTCGACGCGGCCACCAACCGTGCCGCCCACCACCTGATCGACCTCGGTGTACAGCAGCACGACGTGGTCGCCGTCCTGATGGAGCGCTCCGCCGGTCTGCTCACCGCGCTGCTCACGGTGGCCAAGGCCGGCGCCGTGTACGCGCCGCTGAACCCGACCGACCCCGACTCCCGGCTCGTGCGGATCCTGGCCGACACGGGGGCGCCGGTCCTGCTGGCCGACACCGCGCTGGCCGACCATCCGGTGGTCGCGGAGACCTCCGCCCGGGTCGTCGTCCTCGACGGCAGCACCGGGCTCGACCACCTGCCCGCCACCGCGCCGGACCTGGTGATCCACCCCGACCAGGCGCTGTACGCGATGTTCACCTCGGGCTCGACCGGCGTCCCGAAGGGCGTCGCGGTCACCCACCGCAACGTCGCCGACCTGGCCGCGCAGTCCCGGTACGCGGGCGGCAACCACGCTCGGGTCCTGTTCCACTCCCCGGCCGCGTTCGACGCGTCGACGTACGAGATCTGGGTGCCGTGGCTGAACGGCGGGACGGTCGTCGTCGCGCCTCCGGGCCAGCTCGACCCGACCGCCTACGAGCGGCTGCTGGCCGAGCACTCCATCACCAGTCTGTGGCTGACGGCGGGACTCTTCCGGGTGATGGCCGAGGAGGCGCCGGGCGCCTTCGCGGGGGTCCGGGAGGTCTGGGCCGGCGGTGACGTCGTACCCCCCGAGGCGGTCCGCCGTATCCACGAGCACTGCCCGGACACGACCGTCGTCAACGGTTACGGACCCACCGAGACGACCACCTTCGCCGCCACCCACCGCATCCACCGCCCGCTCGACTACCCGGGCACCGTGCCGATCGGCGAACCCCTCGACAACCACCGCCTCTACGTCCTCGACACGGGTCTCCGGCTCGTGCCGCCCGGCACCCCCGGCGAGCTCTACATCGCGGGCGCCGGTCTCGCCCAGGGCTACCTCAACCGGCCCACGCTGACGGCCGAGCGGTTCGTCGCCGACCCGTACGGCGCACCCGGTACGCGGATGTACCGCACCGGCGACCTGGCCCGCTGGAACCACGAGGGCTCACTGGAGTACCTGGGCCGCGCCGACCAGCAGGTCAAGCTCCGCGGGTTCCGGATCGAACTCGGCGAGATCGAGACCGCGTTGGCGGCTCATGACACGGTGGCCCAGGCGACCGTCGTCGTCCGCGAGGACCGGCCCGGCGACAAGCGGCTCGTCGCCTATCTCGTCGCCGCCGACGGAGAGCGGCTCGACACCAAGGCCGTTCAGCGCGAGGTCTCCGCGGCGCTGCCCGAGTACATGGTCCCGTCGGCCTTCGTGGTGCTGGACGCGATTCCGCTCACCGCCAACGGCAAGATCGACCGCCGGGCCCTGCCCGCACCGCAGCAGACCGGCGACAGCGGCGGCCGCGCGCCCCGCACCCCCGCCGAGGAGGTGCTGTGCGGTCTGTTCGCCGCCGTGCTCGGACTGCCGTCGGTCACCATCGACGACCACTTCTTCCACCGCGGCGGGCACTCCCTGCTCGCCACCCGGCTGATCAGCCGGATCCGCGCGGTCTGGGACACCGGGATCACCATCCGGGACCTGTTCCAGTACGCGACCGTCGCCCAGCTCGCGGAGCGGCTCACGGCCGAGACCACCGGGGAGCAGCGTCCGGCACTGGCGCGTGAGGAGCGTCCGGAGCGGGTTCCGCTGTCGTCGGCACAGCAGCGGCTGTGGTTCCTCGACCAGCTGGACGGCCCGTCCCCGACGTACAACATCCCGCTCGCCCTGCGGCTCAGGGGCGCCCTCGACGCCGATGCCCTCCAGCTCGCACTGACCGACCTGGCGACCCGCCACGAGACCCTGCGCACGGTCTACCCGACCCACGACGGCAAGCCCTACCAGTCGGTGCTGCCGGCGGCCACCGTCGCCCTGCCCGTCACCGCCGCGACCGAGGAAACCCTCACGGACCTGCTGGCGGCCGAGGCCGGTCACCCCTTCGACCTCGCGGGTGAACTCCCCTTCCGGACAAGCCTGTTGCGGCTCGGGGACGAGGAGCACGTCCTGCTGGTGGTCGTCCACCACATCGCGTCCGACGGCTGGTCCAACGGACCCCTCTTCCGCGACCTGTCCGCCGCCTACCAGGCCCGCACCCAGGGCGAGGCCCCCCAGTGGGAGCCGCTGCCCGTCCAGTACGCCGACTACGCCCTGTGGCAGCAGAGGCTGCTCCAGGAGGACGAGGACCGCCAACTCGACTACTGGCGCGAGACCCTGGCCGACCTCCCCGAGGAAGCCACCCTCCCCACCGACCACGCCCGCCCCGCCACCGCCTCCAACCGCGGCACCACCCACACCGTCCACTGCCCACCCGCACTGCACAGCTCCCTGACCTCACTCGCCCAGGACACCGGCACCACCTTCTTCATGGTCGCCCAAGCCGCCGTCTCCACCCTCCTCACCCGCTCCGGCGCCGGAACGGACATCCCCCTCGGCTCCCCGGTCGCCGGCCGCACCGACCAAAAACTCGACGACCTCATCGGCTTCTTCGTCAACACCCTCGCCCTGCGCACCGACCTGACCGGCAACCCCACCTTCCGCGACCTCCTCACCCGCGTCCGGGAAACCGACCTCACCGCCTGGGCCCACCAAGACCTCCCCTTCGACCGACTCGTCGAAGCCCTCAACCCCGAACGCACCACCGCCCGGCACCCCCTCTTCCAGGTCATGCTCACCGTCGGCGACACGACGGCCGAGGCCCCTGGACTCCCGGGCCTGGAGGGCGAGTTCGCCTTCCCGCCGGTCTCCATAGCCAAGTTCGACCTGACCTTCGCGTTCGCGGAGCACCGGACGGCGGACGGGGAGCCCGGTGGCCTCGACATCACCATCGAGTACGCCACCGACCTGTATGACACCCGCACCATCGAAGCCACCGCGAACCGCCTCGTCCGCCTTCTCACCACCGCCGTCAACCGGCCCGAACTCCCCGTCAGTGAGATCGAGTTGCTGTCCGACGACGAGCTCATGCGGATACGGGAGTGGAGCGGTCCCGCGGCGCCCGCGCCCGGGCTCGGCCTGGACGGGCTGTTCAGCGGGCAGGCGGCGCGGACCCCGGACTCGGTGGCGCTGGTCCACGAGGACCAGCGGGTGACGTACGCGGAGCTGGACATCTGGTCCAACCGCCTGGCCCGCCATCTGACCGCGCGCGGTGTCACACCGGGCAGCATCGTGGCCATCCACCTGGAGCGCTCGCCGCATCTGATCGCGGCGCTGCTCGCGGCGCTCAAGGCCGGCGCCGGATACACGCTCCTCGACCCGCAGTTCCCCGCCGACCGGCTGAACACCGTGCTCGCGCAGACCGGCCCCTCGGTGCTCGTCACCCAGAGCCACCTCGCGGCCCTGACGACGCCGGCCCCGCTGGTCGACCTGACCGTCGACACCCCCGCGGTCAGCGCGCTGCCGGGCACACCCGTGGAGACGGGCGGGCACCCGGAGGCGACGGCGTGCGTGATGTTCACCTCCGGTTCGACCGGCGTGCCCAAGGGCGTCGCGGCCTCGCACCGGGCGCTGGCGGCCACCTTCATCGGCCCGGACTATCTGCACTTCGGTCCCGAGCAGACGTATCTGCAGAGCTCGCCCGTGTCCTGGGACGCCTTCGCCCTGGAGGTTTTCGGGCCGTTGCTGCACGGCGGGGTCTGTGTCCTGCAGCCGGGCCAGCACACCGACCCGCACCAGATCGCGGAGCTGGTGGAGCGGCACGGGATCACCACCCTGCAGATGTCGGCGAGCCTGTTCAACCACATGCTCGACGAGCACCCCGTGGTGTTCTCCCGGATCCGGGAGGCCATGACGGCCGGGGAGGCGGCCTCGCCCGCGCACACCGCGAAGGCGCTGGCCGACCACCCCCATCTGCACCTCATCAACGGCTACGGCCCCGCGGAGAGCATGGGGTTCACCACCACCCACGCCATCACCGCGCCCGCCCCCGCCATCCCCATCGGACGGCCGGTCACCGGCAAGCAGGCGTACGTCCTCGACGAGCGGCTGCGGCTGCTGCCGCCCGGTGTCCCCGGTGAGCTGTACGTCGCCGGACACGGGCTCGCCCACGGCTACATCGGGCAGCCGGGGCTCAGCGCGGACCGGTTCGTCGCCAACCCGCACGGCGCGCCCGGCTCCCGGATGTACCGGACCGGGGACCTGGCCCGCTGGAGCCAGGACGGCGCGCTGGAGTACTTCGGCCGCGCCGACCAGCAGATCAAGCTCCGGGGTTTTCGCATAGAGCCCGGTGAGATCGAGTCGGCCCTGCTGCGGCACGACTCCCTCGCCCAGGCCGCGGTGCTGATCCGTGAGGACCGGCCGGGCGACAAGCGGCTGGTGGCGTACGTGGTCGCCGCGGACGGTGTGACACCGGACCTCCCGGAGCTGCGGCGGCACGCGGCGGCGGCGCTGCCCGAGTACATGGTGCCGGCCTCCCTCGTCCCGCTGGACGCGCTGCCGCTGACCGTGAACGGCAAGCTCGACCGCCGCGCACTGCCCGAGCCGCCGCAGGCCGACCGGACCGGTGGACGGGCGCCGCGCACCCCCGCCGAGGAGGTCCTGTGCGGCCTGTTCGCCGCCACGCTCGGCGTCCCGGCGGTCACCATCGACGACCACTTCTTCCAGCTGGGCGGCCACTCCCTGCTCGCCACCCGGCTGATCGGCCGCATCCGTGCCGTCTGGGACACCCCGGTCACCATCCGGGACCTGTTCCAGTACCCGACCCCCGCGCTGCTCGGCGAACACATCGCCGCCGGCTCGGGCGGCAACCCGCTGGAGACCCTGCTGCCGATCCGCTCCGGCGGCGAGGGCGACGAGGCCCCGCTGTTCTGCGTGCACCCCATCTCCGGAATGAGCTGGTGCTACGCCGGACTGCTGCGGCACATCGGCGACCGGCGGCCGCTGATCGGCCTCCAGGCACGGGAGTTGACGGACCCGGCTGGCCGGCCCGCCGGCATGGCGGAGATGGCCGACACCTATGCGGCCGAGATCCGCGCCGTCCAGCCGCACGGCCCGTACCACCTGCTGGGCTGGTCGTTCGGCGGTCTGGTCGCCCACGCGATCGCCGCGCGTCTGGAGGAGCTGGGCGAGGAGGTGGCCCTGCTCGGGCTGCTCGACGCCTATCCGCTCCCCGACGGATTCGAGGCGCCCGCCGTCACCGGGCGCGAGGTGCTCACCGCGCTGCTCGGCACCCGCGGCGCCGCCCTCGACGTACGGTGCGCGGACGGTGCGCCGGACGCCGGTGAGCTGGCGGAGGTGCTGCGCGCCGAGGACCCGGTCCTCGGCGCCCTGGAGCCGGCGCAGGCCGCCGCGGTCGTCGAGGCCACCGCGGGGAACCTGGAGATGCGCTACCGGTACGTGCCCGAGCGGCGGTTCGGCGGGAACGCGGTGTTCTTCGACGCGACCCGCACACCGGCCGCGCGGAGCGGCGCCGCGTCCTGGGCGCCGTACGTTCTCGGCCAGGTCGAGGAGTACGACGTCGACTGTGAGCACTGGGACATGACCGGCGCCGAGCCGCTGCGGGAGATCGGCAAGGTGCTCGCCGAGCAGTTGCGGGCGGTGCGCCGCTGAAGCCTTCCGGCAGCCGCTCAGCAGGGCGCCCGGGTCCACCCGTCGAGGGTGGGCCCGGGCGCTCTCGCGTGCACCCGCCTGCCCAATTGCCCGCAGGCTGCCGCTCTTGCCGCCGGGCGGCGGGTTCCGGCCTGCATAGCGTGAAGTGGTCCGCAGGTCACGGCTTCACCGGCAACAGAAGGTCAAGGACATGGTGGATCATTCCGACTGGCGTGTCGGGGTTGCTTCGGCCCCCGTCCATCACGGCGAGATTCTGCAAGGTGTCTTCACCCGTGACGGAGAGCTCACCCGGGGCCTCGTCACGCTTCCCTGCACCATCCACACGACCCGAGCCGCCTTCACTCCCGCCCCCGGTCCGCACGTCACCGTCTCACCCGCCTGGAAGGGCAAGGCGAGACGCGCGGCCGAGCTCGCCGTCCGGGCCGTGACCCCGCCGGACGCCGGGCCGGTGGGCGGTCATCTCGAACTGTCCGGGGACGTACCGCTGTGCCGGGGTTTCGGCTCGTCGACCAGTGACGTGCTGGCCGCGATCTGGGCCGTGAAGGACGCGTTCGCCAGTCCGCTGCCGCCGCAGGAGGTGGCCCGGCTCGCGGTGCGCGCGGAGACCGCCTCCGACTCCCTGATGTTCGAGGAGTCCACCGTGCTGTTCGCGCAGCGCGAGGGCACGGTGATCGAGGACTTCGGTTATCCGATGCCCTCGCTCAGGGTGCTGGGCTTCGGCTCCCGGCCGGAGGGCGGCGGACGGGGCGTGGACACCCTCGCGTTCACGCCGGCCAGTTACGGCCAGGAGGAGATCGGCCTCTTCACCCGGCTGCGGGCCATGCTCCGGGAGGCCATCCAGATGAAGGACGTCGCCCTGCTGGCCTCGGTCGCCACGGCGAGCACGGACATCAACCAGCGTCATCTGCCGATACCCGGGCTCGACCGGATCCGGGCCATCGCCCGGGACTCCGGCGCGCTGGGTGTGCAGGCAGCGCACAGCGGAGACATCGCCGGCCTTCTCTTCGACCGGGACGACCCGGACGTCGAGGCCCGCACCGGGCTGGCCCAGCGCCTCCTGCACGACATCGGTATCGACGAGCAGTGGAACTACACAACGGGTGACTGACATGACGACGACTCTGCCGAAGGCTCACTCCTCGATCGTGGAGGCCACCGAGCTGCCACGGATCATCAAGGTGAGCGACAACCTCTACGCGGCGGCCTTCAGCCTGATGAAGCTGCTGCCCGCCCGCCACATCATCGACCGTGCCGAGGCCGCCGGGCTGCTCTCCCCCGGCACCCCGGTCATCGAGACCTCCTCCGGAACGTTCGCGCTGGGACTGGCCATGGTGTGCCGGCTGCGCGGCTATCCGCTGACCATCGTCGGCGACTCCGCCATCGACCAGGATCTGCGTACCCGCCTCGAAATGCTTGGTACGACGGTGGAGATCGTCGAGCACACCGGCCAGCCCGGCGGTATCCAGGGCGCCCGGCTGGCCCGGGTGGAGGAGCTGCGCCGCCTCCAGCCGGACAGCTTCGTCCCCGGCCAGTACGACAACCCCGACAACCCGGGTGCGTACGGCATCGTCGCCGACCTGGTCGGTGACACCGTCGGTGCCGTCGACTGCCTGGTGGGCCCGGTGGGTTCGGGCGGTTCCACCGGCGGGCTCGCCGCGTCGCTCAGGCCCGGCAACCCGGCCCTGCACCTGGTCGGCGTGGACACCCACGGCAGCATCATCTTCGGCACCCCGGACGGGCCGCGCACCCTGCGCGGACTCGGCAGCAGCATCCACCCGGGCAACGTCAGGCACGCGGCGTACGACGAGGTGCACTGGGTGACGGCCGCCGAGGCGTTCCACGCGACGCACGAGCTCTACCGCGCGCACGGCCTGTTCATGGGCCCGACGAGCGGGGCCTCGTTCCAGGTGGCGTCCTGGTGGGCGCAGCAGAATCCGCAGAGCACCGTGCTGATGGTGCTGCCGGACGAGGGCTACCGCTACCAGTCCACGGTCTACAACGACTCCTGGCTGACCGCCCAGGGCATCGTCCCGGCACCCGCCCCGAACGGCCCGGTCACCGTCGAGCACCCGCTGGACGCGACCGCCGCCTGGTCACGGCTGCTGTGGGCCCGCCGCGGTTTCGACGACGTGGTGATGCCGGAGGTCGATTCATGAGCGGGCGGCGCGGGATCCCGGCGGAACGGCACACCGGGCTGCCGGAGGCGGGCTCATGAGCGGGCGACTACTGCTGCTGATCGAGAGCAACACCACCGGTACGGGACGGCTGTTCGCGCGGCGCGCGGCCCAGCGCGGAGTGGAGCCGGTCCTGCTGTGCGCGGACCCGGGCCGCTACCCGTACGCCGCCGAGGACGGACTGCGGACCGTCACCGTCGACACGGCCGACGAGGCCGCGCTGTGGGCGGAGGTCTCCGCACTGGCCCGGCAGGAGAGGGTCGCGGGCGTGCTGACCAGCTCCGAGTACTACGTGCCCATCGCCGCCGCGCTGGCCGCCCGGCTGGGTCTGCCGGGGCCGGACGCCGACGCCGTACGAGCCTGTCGTGACAAGGCGGAGCAGCGGCGGCGGCTGGCCGGGGCGGGTGTCGGCGTGCCGGGCTTCGCGGTCGTCGACGAGGTCACCGGCGCCGTGATCGCCGCGGAGGGCTTCGGGCTGCCGGTGGTGGTGAAGCCGGTGCAGGGCTCCGGAAGCCTCGGCGTGCGGCTGTGCGCGGACCCCGACGAGGTGGCCGAGCACGCCCGGACGCTGCTGGCAGCGACGGTCAACGAGCGGGGCGTCGCCGCGCCGCGCCGGATCCTGGTCGAGGAGTATCTGCGCGGACCGGAGTTCTCCGTCGAGGTGTTCGGCACGGAGGCGGTGGTGACGGTCGCCAAGCACGTCGGCCCGCTCCCCGTGTTCGTGGAGGTCGGCCACGACCTGCCGGCCGCGCTGCCCGCCGAGCGGGAGCGCGCGCTGCGCGAGACCGCCGTGGACGCCGTCCGGGCGCTCGGGCTCGGCTGGGGCGCCGCCCATGTGGAGCTGCGCCTGGAGGAGTCGGGCGCCAAGGTCATCGAGGTCAATCCGCGGCTGGCCGGCGGCATGATCCCCGAACTGGTGCGCAGGGCCTGCGGTATCGACCTGGTCCTCGCCCAGGTGCGGTCCGCGCTCGGCGAGACGCCCGAGCTGGAGCGCGGGGTCTACGCCCGTGCCTCGATCCGCTTCCTGACCGCCGGCCACGACGGCATCGTCGCCCCCGCCGGCACCCTGGACCGGGTCGTGACCCGGGCCCGCGCGGTGCCGGGTGTGGTGGACGCCGTCCTCTACCGCGTGCCGGGCGAACCCGTGGGTCCCGCCGAGGACTTCCGGGGCCGTATCGGTCACGCCATCGCCGTCGCGGACCATCCGGCCGCGGCCGCCGAGGCCGCCGACCGGGGCGCCGCCCTGCTCGCCGGGGCGGTCACCGCAACCCAGCTGACCGCGACGGAGGTCCTCGCATGACCACCGCACCCGTACGGGGCGTCGACACCGGACGGCTCAAGGCCGCCCTGGACGCCGAGGCGCATCGCATCGTCTACGACCAGTACCTGCCGGACGGTGCGGCGGACGGGCTCGGCGGCGAGCTGCGCTGCATCAGCGAGGTGGACCGCGCGCATCTGGTGATGCTGGTGGAGCGCGGGATCGTGGACGCCGGCCGGGCCGGACAACTGCTCGCGGCCATCGACGAGTTGCGCGGACAGGACTTCGCTCCGGTGCGCGTCAGGCCGATGCCGCGCGGGGTGTATCTGGCGTACGAGGGCCATCTCATCGAGCGGCTGGGCGACGAGACCGGCGGCATCCTGCACACCGGACGTTCCCGCAACGACCTCAACGCCACGACGACCCGGCTGAAGGTCCGCACCCCTTACCTGGCGCTGCTCGACGCGGTGGACGCCCTCGCGGGCGTACTGCTGGCGAAGGCCGGGGAGTACGCGGACGCCACGATGCCCGCGTACACCCACGGCCAGCCCGCCGTGCCGATCACCTACGGCCACTACCTGGCGGGCGCCGCCGGCGCGGTGCTGCGCGCTTACGGCCAACTCCTGGACGCGGGGCGGCAGATCGACGTCAACCCGCTCGGCGCGGGAGCGATCGGCGGCACCTCCGTGCCCATCGACCCGGCCCGCACCGCGGAACTCCTCGGCTTCACCGCGGCGGCCCCCAACTCGGTGGACGCCGTGGCCTCCCGGGACTTCGTGCTGCACCTGCTGTCCGCGTCCGCCGTCCTCGGCGTCGCCCTGGCCCGGGTCGCCCGCGACCTGAGCACCTGGACGTCGGAGGAGTTCGGTCTGCTGCGCGTCGGCGACACCCTCGTGGGCTCCAGCTCGATGATGCCGCAGAAGCGCAACCCGTTCCTGCTGGAGCACATCCAGGGCAGGTCCACCGCGAGTCTGGGCGCCTTCATGAGCGCGGCGTCCGCGATGACCACCGGCGGCTACACCAACGCGATCGCGGTGGGCACCGAGGCCGTACGCCATCTGTGGCCGGGACTGAGCGGCACGACGGACGCGGTCACGCTGCTGCGCCTGGTGGTGGCGGGCACCGAACCGGAGCGGGAGCGGATGACCGAGCGGGCCGTGGACGGCTTCACCTCGGCGACGTATCTGGCGGAGCGCCTGGTCCTGGACGGCATGCCGTTCCGGGCCGCGCACCACCGGGTCGGCGAGACCGTGCTGGCCGCCCTGGACACCGGCCGCCCCCTCGCGGAGACGGCCGGCTTCGCGGGCGACCTCGCCCCGGACCGGGTCGCCGCGTCCTGCGCCCACGGCGGCGGCCCCGGCACCGACGGACTGCCGCCCCTACAGACTCAACTCGACGCGTTACGTGCCGAGTTGACCGCCCGCCGCAACCGCTGGTCGGGCGCCGAGTCGCTTCTCACCGAAGCCGTCGACAAGGCGGTACGCGCATGACGGCCCCCACCCTCCACAAACCCCCCGACGCCCGGGAGAAACCCAGACGCGGCGGCCTGCTGCACCAGCGCGACTTCCGGCTGCTGTGGCTGGGCGAGACCACCAACCGCGTCGGCATCAACATCACCACGGTCGCCATGCCCCTGGTCGCGGTGGTCACCCTGGACGCGGGCACGTTCGCCGTGAGTGTGCTGGCCGCCGCGCCCTGGATCCCCTGGCTGCTGATCGGCCTGCCGGCCGGCGCCTGGGTGGACCGCATGCGGCGCCGGCCGCTCATGCTGGCCTGCAACATCGGCTCGCTGCTGCTGCTCGCCAGCGTCCCGGCCGCCGCCTGGCTCGGGGTCCTCACCATGGCCCAGATGCTGACCGTGGCGCTGCTCAACGGCCTGGCGGCGGTGTTCTTCGGCATCTCCTACAAGGTCTACGTGCCGTCCATCGTCGAACGCGCCGACCTCCAGGAGGCCAACGCCAAGCTGCAGGGCAGCGAGTCGGTGGCACAGGTCGCGGGCCTGGGCGGCGGGGGTCTCCTCGCCGGCGCGTTCGGTGCCGCCTCCGGACTGCTGGTCAACGCGCTGACGTTCCTCTTCTCGGCACTGTGCCTGTCCGGCATCCGCGCCGAGGAACCCCGCCCCGAGCAGCCGAAGGAGCGCACCCCGCTCCGCCAGGACATCAGGGAGGGCCTCCAGTACACGCTGAAGGACCCCTATCTGCGGGTGCTGACGGGATACGGAACCGTCACCAACCTGCTCCTGACGGCCTATCAGGCCATCCTGCCGGTCTTCATGATCCGGCAGCTGATGGTGACGGAGGGCGCGATCGGCTGGCTGCTGGCCTCCAGCAGCGTCGGCGGCCTGCTCGGCGCCACCTGCGCGAAACGGCTGGCCGACCGGTACGGAACCGCGCACGGACTGCTGCTCGCGACGATGGCCACCGCCCCCTTCGGCCTGCTCATCCCGCTGGCCGGGCAGGGCTGGATGCTGGCGTCACTGGCGGCCGGCAGCGCGCTCCTCGCGCTGGGAGTGGTCCTCGCCAACGTGATCCAGGGCGCGTTCCGTCAGCGGTACTGCCCGCCGCAGTTGCTCGGCCGCGTCACGGCCAGTGTCTCGGTCGCCAACTTCGGTGCCATTCCCTTCGGTTCGCTGCTCGGCGGCGCGCTCGGCACGGTACTCGGCCTGCGGCCGACGCTGTGGCTGCTCACCGCCGGACTCGCGGTCACCCCCCTGATTCTCCTGATCGGGCCGATGCGCGGCAGCCGCGACCTGCCTGCCGCACCCGACCCGTCGGGCGGACGCGATCTGCCCGTCGAGCCTCGCGCCTCATGAGGCCCGGCGTGCCGGTCACCTGAGTACGAACAGGAGAGACCCCGTGGAAGAAACCCTGCCGTGGGTCGTTCGTGAGCTGCCACCCCCTGGCTCACTGGACCTCTGGCTCCTGAGGGTCTCGGATGTCCCCGCCGGCATCCTGGACGAGGCGGTGCTCGACGCGACCGAGCGTCAGCGCGCCGCCGCCCTCATGCACGCGGCCGACCGAACCCGGTTCACGGCCGCGCATGTCGCACTGCGACGTCTGCTCGGGACGTACTTGAGTCTGCGCCCCGAGGAGATCACCTTCGGCCGGGACACCTGTCCCTGCTGCGGCGGACCGCACGGCCGCCCGACCGTCCTCGGCGCGGGCCGCGAGCTGTTCTTCTCGCTGTCCCACCGGGGCGACCTGGCGCTCGTCGGTACGGCGATGGCTCCCATCGGAGTCGACGTCGACCTGGTGTCGGACCAGCCGGCCACCGCCGAACTGGCCGCGATGCTGCACGTGGACGAACAGGCTGAACTGGCCGCGCTGGAACCGGAGTTGCGCCCGCGCGCGCTGGCCAGACTGTGGACCCGCAAGGAGGCCTACCTCAAGGGCCTCGGCACGGGTCTTGGCCGCGACCCCTCGCTCGACTACGTCGGCTCGGGGCGCCCGCAGGGACCGTATCCGCCGTCCGGCTGGACCCTGCTGGACGTTCCGGTGGACCGGGGTTACGCGGCGGCGGTGGCGGTGCGCGGCGAGCTGAACGTCGCCGTCCCCACCGTCAGCCGGCTCTCCGGACTGGACGTCGTGGGACACACCCCCCGGCTCGCACGCCGGGACGCCGTCCCGCACACGTCCTGGCTCACCGACCGGGACGCCGTACGCCACACCTTCGACGCCCTGCAGACCGAGAGGACACCACCCTGATCCCGGCCCGGGCCGGCCGGGTGCGCCTCCTCGGTGGTCGCCCGGCCGTGCGCACGCACCAACCGGCTGCCGCTACGCGGCCACTGATCACGAGGACGTCTCCACCACCACCCCTACGGACCTTTGGAACTGACGATGTCAAACGCTGTGCAGCAGGCCCCCGCGGCCCGCCTCCCGCAGGTGCGGGCCCGCACCACCGAGCGTCCCGCCGCCCCCGCCGAGCCCGTCACCGGCGCCCAGTCCCTCGTCCGCTCCCTCGAAGAGGTCGGCGCGGACACCGTGTTCGGCATTCCCGGCGGGTGCATCCTGCCGGCGTACGACCCGCTGATGGACTCCGAGCGGGTACGTCACGTGCTCGTCCGGCACGAGCAGGGCGCGGGCCACGCGGCCACCGGCTACGCGCAGGCCACCGGGAAGGTCGGCGTCTGCATCGCGACGTCAGGCCCCGGTGCCACCAACCTGGTCACGCCGATCGCCGACGCGCACATGGACTCCGTGCCGCTGGTGGCGATCACCGGCCAGGTGCCCTCCAAGTCGATCGGCACGGACGCCTTCCAGGAGGCCGACATCGTCGGCATCACCATGCCGATCACCAAGCACAACTTCCTGGTCACGAGGGCGGAGGACATCCCGAAGACGATCGCGGAGGCCTTCCACATCGCCTCCACCGGCCGCCCCGGACCGGTCCTGGTCGACATCACCAAGGACGCCCTCCAGTCCCGTACCACCTTCAGCTGGCCACCCCGCGCGGACCTGCCCGGCTACCGCCCGGTGACCCGGCCGCACCCCCGCCAGACCCGCGAGGCGGCCCGGCTCCTGAACGAGGCCGAACGCCCCGTCCTGTACGTCGGTGGCGGCGTCCTCAAGGCCAGGGCCACCGCCGAACTGCGGACCCTCGCCGAGCTGACCGGCGCGCCCGTCGTCACCACCCTGATGGCACTCGGCGCGTTTCCCGGCAGTCACCCGCAGCACGTGGGGATGCCGGGCATGCACGGTGACGTCTCCGCGGTCGCCGCGCTACAGAAGGCCGACCTGATCGTCGCCCTCGGGGCCCGCTTCGACGACCGCGTCACCGGCAAGCTGGACAGCTTCGCGCCGTACGCCAGGATCGTCCACGCGGACATCGACCCGGCCGAGATCGGCAAGAACCGGGCCGTCGACGTGCCGATCGTCGGCGATGCCCGCGAGGTCATCACCGCGCTGGCCGCCGCGGTGCGCGCCGAGCACGAGGAGGGCAACCGGGGCGACTACCGCGCCTGGTGGCGCGACCTCGACCGCTGGCGCACCACCTACCCCCGCGGATACGACCTGCCGGCCGACGGCTCCCTCTCCCCGCAGCTGGTCATCGAGCGCATCGGTCAACTCGCCCCGGAAGGAACGCTGTTCGCCTCCGGCGTCGGCCAGCACCAGATGTGGGCGGCGCAGTTCCTGCCGCACGAGGAGCCCGGCACCTGGTTCAACTCCGGCGGCGCCGGGACGATGGGCTACGCGGTCCCGGCCGCGATGGGCGCCAGGGCCGGCCGCCCCGACCGCACCGTGTGGGCGATCGACGGCGACGGCTGCTTCCAGATGACCAACCAGGAACTCACCACCTGCGCCCTGAACAACATCCCGATCAAGGTCGCGGTCATCAACAACGGCGCCCTGGGCATGGTCCGCCAGTGGCAGAACCTGTTCTACGGCGCCCGCTTCTCCAACACCGTGCTGCACGACGGCGCGACCAACGCCGAGACCGGTTCGACGCGGGGCCTCGGCTCCGCCACCCACCGCGGCACCCGTGTCCCGGACTTCGTCCTGCTCTCCGAGGCGATGGGCTGCGTGGGCCTGCGCTGCGAGAGCCCGGGCGAGCTGGACGCGGTCATCGACAAGGCCAACTCGGTCAACGACCGCCCGGTCGTAGTGGACTTCATCGTCCACGAGGACGCGATGGTGTGGCCGATGGTCCCAGCCGGCACCTCCAACGACGACATCATGGCCGCCCGCGACGTCCGCCCCGACTTCGGCGACGCCGCGGACGACTGAGAGGACCTCCTGACATGTCCCAGCACACACTCTCCGTCCTGGCCGAGAACACCCCCGGCATCCTCGCCCGGATCGCCGCCCTGTTCTCGCGACGCGGCTTCAACATCGACTCGCTGGCGGTCGGCACCACCGAGCACCCCGACCTGTCCCGCGTCACCATCGTGGTCCGGGTCGACGACGAACTGACCCTGGAGCAGGTGACCAAGCAGCTCAACAAGCTCGTCAACGTCCTGAAGGTCGTCGAGCTGGAGCCGGACTCCGCGGTCCAGCGCGAGCTGGTCCTGGTAAAGGTCCGGGCCGGCAACGAGACGCGCTCCCAGATCGTCGGGATCGCCGAACTGTTCCGCGCGAAGACGGTCGACGTCTCCCCGGAGGCCGTCACCCTGGAGGCCACCGGCGCCGCCGACAAGCTCGACGCGATGCTCCGGATGCTGGCGCCCTTCGGCATCAAGGAACTCGTCCAGTCCGGCGCGATCGCCATCGGCCGCGGCTCCCGCTCCCTCGCCGAACGCGGCGTACGGGACACCCGCCCGTTCCGCCTGACACCCGCCGCCACCACGACGTCCGCTTCGGCTTCCGCCGCCGCGCAGAGCGCCTAGCGTGCCGGCTCACTTCCTTACCCAACCCTCAAGAAACACAAGGAGAAACCCCCATGCCCGCCGAGCTGTTCTACGACGCTGACGCCGACCTGTCCATCATCCAGGGCCGCAAGGTCGCGGTCATCGGCTACGGCAGCCAGGGCCACGCCCACGCGCTGTCGCTGCGCGACTCCGGCGTCGACGTCCGCGTCGGTCTGCACGAGGGCTCCAAGTCCAAGGCGAAGGCCGAGGAGCAGGGCCTGCGCGTGGTGAGCCCGTCCGAGGCCGCCGCCGAGGCGGACGTCATCATGATCCTGGTGCCGGACCCGATCCAGGCGCAGGTCTACGAGGAGCACATCGCCCCGAATCTGAACGACGGTGACGCGCTGTTCTTCGGCCACGGCCTGAACATCCGCTTCGACTTCATCAAGCCGCCGGCCGGTATCGACGTCTGCATGGTCGCCCCCAAGGGCCCCGGTCACCTGGTCCGCCGCCAGTACGAGGAGGGCCGTGGTGTGCCGTGCATCGCGGCGGTCGAGCAGGACGCGACCGGCAGCGCGTTCCCGCTGGCCCTGTCGTACGCGAAGGGCATCGGCGGCACGCGGGCCGGTGTCATCAAGACGACCTTCACCGAGGAGACCGAGACCGACCTGTTCGGTGAGCAGGCCGTTCTCTGCGGTGGTACCGCGGCGTTGGTCAAGGCGGGTTTCGAGACGCTGACCGAGGCGGGCTACCAGCCGGAGATCGCGTACTTCGAGTGCCTCCACGAGCTGAAGCTGATCGTCGACCTCATGTACGAGGGCGGCCTGGAGAAGATGCGCTGGTCCGTCTCCGAGACCGCGGAGTGGGGCGACTACGTCACCGGCCCGCGGATCATCACCGACGCCACGAAGGCGGAGATGAAGAAGGTCCTCGCGGAGATCCAGGACGGGACGTTCGCCCGTGAGTGGATGGCCGAGTACCACGGCGGTCTGAAGAAGTACAACGAGTACAAGACCCAGGACGAGCAGTCCCTCCTGGAGACCACCGGCAAGGAGCTCCGCAAGCTCATGTCGTGGGTCGACAACGAGGCGTGACTCCCTCGGCCCGGTCGTGCCGGCGGGACCCCCCGTCCCCACGACCGGGCCGGAGCCGCGACCTCCGCACTCCGAGCGCCACCGTCACCGCGAGCGACGCGACGGCCATCACGGTCATCGCCGTACCGGGAGACGTCAGTTGGGCCACCGAGCCGGCCAGTGCCGCGCTCACGCCCTGCATCGTGAGCATGCCCGAGGAGTGCAACCCGAGTGCGTGGCCGCTGAGTTCGTCGGGTGTCAGGGCCATCAGCCGCTCCTGCTGGATCAGACTCGCGCCGAAGCCGACGGAGGCGAGCGCGACGACGGCCGCCGCCACGGCCACCCCCGGCCGCAGCACGAAGACCAGGTACGGGCCGGCCAGGAGCAGCAGGAACGGGATGCCGAGGCGCGGTCGGACCTGCGGCGGCAGGAAGCGGCCGGTCGTCACGTCCCCGGCGAACATGCCGAACGCGGCGGCGGCGAACAGCCAGCCCGCGCGGTCCGGCGCGTAGGAGACGAAGAGGGACTCGCAGCCGACGACGAGGCCGTTCGGGATCCACAGGAGCAGATACGTGGTGCGCCGGGGCGCGGACGACCACAGCAGGGCGTTCGTGCGCCAGGTCCGCGCGATCGAAGGGCGGCCCACGGCCCGTGGCGCGCGGGGTGCGAGCCCGAGCCGGATACCGGCCGCCGCCGCCAGATACAGCGCCGCCGCCACGAGCAGGGTGACCCGCGGGGAGAGCAGGGCCACCAGCACCCCGCCCGTCGCGTACCCGAGGATCTGCATCAGCCCGGACATCATGTTGAACACCGAACGCCCCAGCAGATAGCCGTCCTTGGAGAGGATCTCCGTCAGCAGGCCCCAGCGGACCCCGCTGCCCAGCGAGGCGGTCAGACCGAGGACCAGGATGACGGCGAACATCGCCGGGACCGGCAGTCCGGGGCTCGCCAGGACCGCCGTACCGACCGCGAACACGGACGCGATCCCCGCCATCGTCGCCCGCGGCGGGAGCCGGTCGGCGGCGGACAACAGCGTCGCCGCGCCCACGACCTGGACCAGCGAGGAGCCGAACATGCTCAGCGCGGACAGCAGGGGCGAGTCGGTCGCCCGGTAGACGAGCGTGCCCAGGGCCAGACCGCTCACCGTCGAGGCGGCGATCTGGAGCGAGGAGGACAGGAAGAGGGGCGTGAATTCCCGGGTGCGGAAGAGCTGCGAGTAGCTGCGCATGGCCGGAGTCTCGGGCCGTCCGAGCGCCGGCCGTTATTGTTTCGCGCCAGGGCGAAACGATCCGGCGGAAGGAGGAGTACGGATGGGCTGGTGGCAGATCAACGCCGACACCCTCGCGGGCAGCCGGTTCGTGCTGTCGCCGCTGGCGGAGACCTTCGCCTGTCTGAAGCTGCTGCACGCGGGCGTGGCCGCCCACCCCGGTGAGCGCGCCTGGCTCGACGCCCAGCTGCCCGCGTACCGCAGCCGGCTGGCCGACGACCCCGTCACCGCGCTGCTCGTCCGGGCGGGCCTCGGCCGGGAGTGGATCGCCGACTTCCTGACCCCCGCCCCCAGGGGCGAGAGCTTCGAGGAGGAGGTCGCCCGGGTACGGGAGGCCTCGCCCGTCGAGGCGCGCGCCCACCTCACCGTCTCGCTGCGCGGCCCGCTGCCCGCCGCCCTGGACCGCGACGACCTGCCGCGACGCGCCGCCGACCTGCTCACCCACGTCTGGACCGAGGCCGTACGCCCGGACTGGGAACGGCGCCGGCGCATCCTCGAAGCCGACGTCGTCTCCCGTACGGCGCAGCTCAGCCAGGGCGGCTGGGCCGCCGCGCTGGACACCCTGCGGCCCGGGACGCGCTGGCTCGGGGACAACCGGCTGCAGGTGAACCTCCACGAGTACCCGCCGCGGGAGATCTCCGGCGCCGAGCTCTACTTCGTGCCCATCACCCCCCAGCGGCACGGCTGGGTGTCGTGGGAGTCGTGGCAGGAGCCGCACCGGTACGCCCTCGTGTACCCGTGCTCGGGCGCCCTCGCGGGGAGCGGACCGCGGGGTCCGGAGTCCGTGCCGGAGAGCCTGGGCGCCCTGCTCGGCCCCGCCCGCGCCGGCGTCCTCGTCCTGCTCGACTCCCCCATGAGCACGACCCAGCTGGTCGCCGTGACCCGCCAGGGCCTCGGCTCGGTCGGCCGCCACCTCAAGGTGCTGCTGGACGCGGGGCTGGTACGGCGCCGCCGGGCGGGGCGGTCGGTGCTCTACTACCGCACGCCGGCGGGAGAGGTGCTCGTCCACGCCCCCGCGGGGCGCGGCTAGCATCCCCGTATGACCACACATGACACGTCCGCCGGGTCCGCCCGGTCCGCCGATTCCGTTTTCGATGTCGGGATAGCAGCGCTCCAGGGCGGTTCCGCCGACCTCGGGCAGTACCGGGGCAAGGCCGTCCTCATCGTGAACGTGGCCTCCAAGTGCGGGCTGACCCCGCAGTACGCGGGCCTGGAGCGGCTGCACGAGCGCTATGCCGCACAGGGCTTCACCGTGCTCGGGGTGCCCTGCAACCAGTTCATGGGCCAGGAGCCGGGCAGCTCCGAGGAGATCGCCGAGTTCTGCTCGGCGACGTACGGCGTGACCTTCCCGCTGACCGAGAAGGCCGAGGTGAACGGGGACGGCCGGCACCCGCTCTACGAGCTGCTGGTCGACACGGCGGACGCCGAGGGCCACACCGGCGACATCCGCTGGAACTTCGAGAAGTTCCTGATCGGCCCCGACGGTGCCGTGGTGGCGCGCTTCTCGCCGCAGACGGAGCCGGAGTCGGCGGAGCTGGTGGCCGCGGTGGAGAAGGCGCTGCCGTAGCCCCTCCCCCGCCTCGGCGTTGACCTTGCCCCTGGGGCAGGGACCACCGTCCTGGTCACCGGGCGGCAGCCGCCCGGTGACGGAGGATGGGCCCGTGTCCCAGGAACTGCTCACGATCGGTGCCTTCGCCGCCCGCGCGCGGCTCTCGGCCAAGGCCCTGCGCCTGTACGACCGGCTCGGGCTGCTGGCCCCGGCCTACGTCGACGAGGTCAGCGGCTACCGCTACTACCGCGCCGACCAGGCCGAACGGGCCCGTCTGGTCGCGCTGCTGCGCCGCCTCGACATGCCGCTCGCGCGCATCGCGGAGCTGGTGGAGACCGACGACACCTCGGCCGCGGCCCTGCTCGGCGCGTACTGGGCGGATGCCGAGGCCCGGTTCGCCTCGCAGCGGACGCTCGCCGAGTACCTCCGTGGACGTCTGTCGGGAAGAAACTCCGAGATGTACGGGAAGTTCGTCGTCGAGACGGCCGAGGTACCGGAGCGGGTGGTGCTGACGCAGACGCGGCACACCCTCGCCGACGAGTTGCCGGCGTGGATCGGTGCCTCGCTGGAGCGGCTCGAAAAGGGGGCGAAGGTCTGCGGCGGGGTGACCGCGGCGCCCTTCGTCGTCTACCACGCCGAGGTCTCCCAGGAGAGTGACGGGCCCGCCGAGTCGTGCGTGCCCGTCGCCGACGAGGGTGCGGCGCGGGTCTGGGCCGCGGAGCAGGGACGGGGCTGGGAAACGCGGGTGCGCGTCGAGCCCGCGCGGCGGCTGGCGTTCACCCGGATCACCAAGGCGCAGGTGGCTCATCCGCAGATCGTCGCCGCGTTCGAGGCCGTCGAGGCGTGGGTCGCCGAGCGGGGGCTCGGGTACGACGGTCCCTGCCGGGAGGTCTACTTCGCCGACTGGGACTCGGCGGGGCCGAACGATCCCGTCTGTGACGTGGCGTTTCCGGTGCGGTGAGGGAGTGAGCGGGCGGGGCCGTACGGTGTTCTCGCCCCCTCCGCCCCGGCCCGTCCCGTATCCGGGGGCTCCGCCCCCGGGCCTCCGTATCGCGCTTGCGCGCTCGTCCTCAAACGCCGGACGGGCCAGAACTCTCTCCCCCGGCCCGGGCTGACAGGCACTTACCGGAGTTCCTCCGGGCACGCCGTGCCCCGTGGGAGCTGGTACGGGGCCGCCAGGCGGTACGTCCCCGGTTCCGGGGCCAGCAGCTCGGTCCACTTGTCGCCCGACGTGTCCTCCGCCGCCTCCATGAGGCAGCCGTGGAGGTTGTCGAAGGTCTTCGGCGTGCCGGACTTCCGGTGCTTGGACTCGTCCGTCTCCTGGGGAGCCTTGACGCTCTTGCCGTCGGCGTCGACGAGTCCGAGCCAGGGCGAGTACGGGATGCGGATGAGGACGCGTCCCGCCTTCTTCACCTCGATCGTCAGCTCACCCTGCTCGGCCCGGTCGACGACGGCGGGCGGATCGGCCAGCGGCGTCGGGTCGGTGACCGCGAACAGCTGCCAGTTCGCGTCCCCCCAGATCTGCTTCAGATACGGCATCCCGCGCTGGACGAGCTGCCGTTCGCGCTCGCCGCCGTCCCCGTCCGGCTCGTCCTTCGGCACCACCACGTAGTGGACGGCCCAGCGCTGGAGCCACTCGTGGTAGTTCGCCGAGTTGAGGGTGTCGTCGTAGAAGAGGGGGTTGCGCTCCATGTCCGCCTGCCGGTTCCAGCCGCGGGCGAGGTTCACGTACGGCGCGAGCGCGGACGCCTCACGGTGCGAGCGTGCCGGGACCACCTCGACCCGGCCCCGCTCGGCGCCGACCTGCTGGAGCTGGTTGACCAGGGGCGCCAGCTCGCGGGCCCAGGACGCGGCGGGCGTCGTGTGCACGATGTCGTCGACCGACTTGAACCCGATCCAGCCGCAGAATCCGACGAACGCCAGCAGGATCGCGTACCACTTGCGCGAGCGCGGCACCTCGAACGGCAGCGCGGCCAGCAGGGCGACGCCCGCGAAGAGCATGGCCAGCCGGGTGATGTTGGAGCCGATCTGGGAGCTGATCAGCCAGACGAGGAGGACGGAGAGCCCGTAGACCGCCGAGGTGATCCGTACGGTCTTCCACTGCCGGGGGACCAGCACGAAGACCAGGGCCGCGAAGAGCAGCGGCAGCACGGCCGAACCGAAGGCCATCGGCTGGGTCCCGGAGAACGGGAACAGCCAGGCCGAGACCGCGACGACGACGGTCGGGGCGATGCCCAGTGCCCATGCGCCGGGCCGGCGCTTCTGCAGGAACAGGGCGACCGCGACGAGTCCGACGAAGAGCCCGGCGACGGGCGAGGCGGCGGTCGCGAGTGCGGCGAGAGGGGCGGCGCACAGGGCCTTCGCCCAGCGTTTGTAGCGCCAGCGGTAGGGCCAGCAGAAGACCACGGCGGTGGCACCGAGCGCGAAGGCCATGCCGAGACCGAAGGTCACCCGGCCCGACGCGGCGTTGCACAGCAGCGCGAACACGCCCGCGAGCGCGGGCCACAGCGGCTGCCGCACGGCACGGCTGCGGATCAGGATCATCGTCAGCAGCCCGGCCGAGATCGTCCCCGCGATCATCATCGTCGTCCGCACCCCGAGCACGGACATCAGATACGGCGACACCACGCTGTACGACACCGGGTGCATCCCGCCGTACCAGGCGAGGTTGTACGCCGAATCGGGGTGCCGGCCCACGAACTCGGCCCAGGCGTCCTGCGCCGCGAGGTCCCCGCCACTGTTGGCGAATGTGAAGAACCAGACGATGTGCAGCACCCCGGCGAGCACGGTGACGAGCGCGACGGGGTGCCGGAGCAGCAGGGCCACGAGGGCGCCGGAGGAGCCGTCGGAGTCATCGGAGTCAGGGGCGCCGGAAGGGGCCGGACGGTCGGCGGGCAGCGGTATTCGCGGGCCGGGTCCTGGATCCGGCTGGGCGTCGTCGGCGTGTGTCGGCTCCGCTGTGGCCACTTGAAGGCACTCCCCGTGTCCCGATTTTCCGTTCTCGGCCGGGACCCTCGGCCCTCGACCCGCCCCGTTCGCGACGCTAGCACGCACCCCGCCGACGGGCGCCCGGGCGGGCCTCCGTCGGCGAGGTGCGGTGCGTTCGCCGTACCGCGGTACAGCGCTCGTACGTATGTCCGGTACTGCTCGACCCATGTCGGCCGGTGCGGCCGGACAGGTCACGCGGGTGAACACCCGGGCCGGTCCGCCCGGGTGACCATCCCTCGGCCTCCCGGCTCAGCCCACCCGGGTCAGCTTGGCGCCGAAGCCCGGCTCGGCCAGGTCCGACTGGAGCGCGACCGGGATCTTCACGGCGTGGTGCGAACCGTCGCCCACGGTCAGTTCGCCGACGACCTTGCCGGTCTCGCCCGAGTGCGGAACGGCCGTCTTGCCCTGCTGCCCGATCGACAGCTTCGTCGTCAGTCCGGGCCAGCCGACCGCCGTCATGTTCTTGGTGGCGACGACCGGCGTCCGCCCGCCGAGCTGGTCGTCCACGTACCCGACGACGTCGCCCTTCTTCACCACCGTGGCGGAGGTCAGGCTCTGCTGGACCTTGTCGATGAGCTTCTGGCTGTTGGTCAGGGCCAGGTGGAGGCTGTCCCAGACCTTGCCCGTGCCGGCGTTCTGGCTCATGACCGCGCCGTAGATCGTCTGCGTCTTGCCGTTGACGGTCTTGGTGGCGGCCCACACCAGGTTGCCGCCCGCGGGCGTCGACGAACCGGTCTTGAGGCCGATCACGCCGACCTGCTGCACCAGCAGGTCGTTGTTGTTGTAGATGGGCTTGTCGAGACCGGGGATCTTGGCGCTGGCCATCCCGACGATGCTGCGGAACACCTCGTCCTGCATGACGTTCTTGGCCAGCTTGATCTGGTCGCTCGCCGTGCTCACCGTCGTCTTCTGCAGCCCGCTCGGATCCGTGTACGTCGACTTCGTCATGCCGAGCTTCTTCGCCGCGGCGTTCATCTTGCCGACGAAGGTCTTGTTGTCGGAGTCCCAGCGGGCCAGCAGCCGCGCCGCGTTGTTGCCGGACGGGATCATCAGCATCTGGAGCATCTGACGCTCCGTGAACTTCTGGCCCTTGGTCATCGCGGCCGTCGACTCGTCCGGCAGCTTCGACTCGTCCTCGGCCTGCTGGTCGACGGTGATCTGCGGGCCGCCCTCGTTCCCCTTCAGCGGGTGCTCCTGGAGGATCACGTACGCCGTCATGATCTTGGCGACGCTCGCGATGGGGGCCGCCGTCTGCTTGCCGTCGGTACCGAGGCTGCCGGCGCCCTCGACCTCGATCGCCGACTGGCCCTGCCCCGGCCACGGCAGGTCGAGCTTGCCGCCCTTGAAGGTGTACGTCTCGTCGGCGGTGAGCCCGAGACTCGGGGTCGGCAGCGGTCGTACGGCCTGTACGACTGCAAAGACCACGGCAAGAAGCAGGACCAGCGGGGTCCAGATCTTGACCCGCCGCACGATCGTGCGCACCGGGGTCTCCGGGGGCGGCGGCGTGTTCGTCAGCTCGGCCAGCAGATCCAGCGGCGGCCTCGGCGGCAGGGGTTGCTGCGTGGTCCGCTCCGGCCCGACCTGCGGGATGGAGGAGGTCGACTCGGCGGGTGCGACCGCCGGCTTCGCCGGGGCCGGCGCGGAGGCGGAAGCGGAAGCGGGCGCCTGGGCCGCCGCCGGCTTGGCCGCCCCGCGCTCGTCCAGCGGCTTCAGCGCGACGAACTTGCTGGTGCGTTCGGCCGGGGACTCGGGGGCGGGGCGCGGGGGCGACTTCGGCTTGTCGTCCGAGTTCGGCCGGGCGTCCGACTTCGGCTGGGCGTCCTGCGACTGGGCGTCCGGCTTCGGCTGGGTGCCCGGGTGCGCCGGGGCGTCTGACTTCGACCGGGCGTCCGGCGACTGGGCGTCCGACTTCGGCTGGGCGTCCGGCTTCGGGCCGGGCTTGGCGTCGGCCGGGGCGGGTGTGCCCGCCGCCTTGGTGGCGCCGCCCAGCTTGAGCATCGTCGTGGGCTGGTCCACGGCGGGCGTCCGCACCGCCTTGAAGACCGCGGTCGGCTGGTCGACGGGGGGCTTGGCAGCGCCCTCGTCGGGCCCCTTGGCAGCTTCCCCGGACTCCGGGCCCGGGGCATCGCCTCCGGAACCCCTGGCGGGGGCGTCGGCGTTGGCAGGCGTATCGCCGGCGGAACCCTTGGCAGGCGCATCGGCCTCGGCCGCCGTATCGCCGGCCGATCCCTTGGCGGTCGCACCCTTGGCGGGAGCGTCGGCCTCCGGCCCGGGCGCGTCCCCGGTGGAGTCCTTGGCAGGCGCGACACGCTTGGCCGCCGTACCGACGGCAGAACCCTTGGCAGGCGCATCGGCCTCGGCCGCCGTACCGACGGCAGAACCCTTGGCAGGCGCATCGGCCTCGGGCCCGGCCACGTCCTCAGCGGAACCCTCGGTCGAGTCACCGGCCTTGGGCGCGGCCTCGTCGCCGGTCACAGCACCCTGGGTGGCGTCCTTGGCCGAGCTGTCCGACCCCACGGGGTCGCCGGAGCCGTCGGTGGCGTCCGAGCCCGAGCCCGAGCCCGAGCCCGAGCCACCAGCGCTACCGGAGCCGTCGGTGCCATCGGTGCCGTCGGCGGAACCTTCCGCCTCGGCGGGACCGTCGGCCTCAGCGGCGTCCTCGGCGGGACCGTCGGCCTCAGCCGAGCCCTCGGCCGAACCTTCGGAGCCCTCCGCCGAGCCCGTGCCCTCGGGGGCGTCCGGGTCGTCCGCGGTCGCCACCCACGCGGCCACCGCGGCCCGCAGGCGCGCGTCACCCGAGGAGCCGCCCTCACCGGGCGGGGACGAGGCGCCAGCCGCGGCCGGTGTCTCCTCGGCCGCCGCGGGAGCGACGGACTCCGCCGGCTCCTGAGGCGCGTCCCCGGTTCCGGCCGGCTCCTGGGGCGCGTCCCCGGTCCGCTCGGCCTCCTTCAGGGCCCGGGTGGAGAACACCGCGGTCGCCTGATCCACCCGTACCGTGGCGGCCCGCTCCCGGGCCACCGCCATCCGCGGATCGGCCGCGCCCACGGCCGGACCCGACGCCGAGGCCGGCCCGGCCCCCCGCGTCGGACCCGGAACCGCGGCCGGGGTCCCCGACGTCGCTTCTGCCGACGACGCCGACGACTCGTGCTGCTTCGACCTGTCGGGGGACTCGCCCGCCACCGATGCCTCCTCCATGCGCCACCCAGCGGCGCCCAACCGAACCGTGAACCCTCGAACCGCCGCCCGGACATCGCTGTCCGAACCATGTACCAGTGTCCTGTGTGCGGGCATGACCCCTGCGGTAGACGAGAACGACATATCTACCGGTTCCACTACAAAGTGGTCACGCACCCTCGACAGACCAATGTGAGAGGGGTCACCCTGTCATTCATCCACGCGGGGAGGCATGGATGGGCAGGAGCCGCAGAACTCTTCCGGAAGAGCTTCTACTGCTGGCGTTGGACCCGACCACGGGTACCACCGCACAGCCGCAGTCGCTCGACCTCGGTCTGGCCGGAGCACAGCTAGTGGAGCTGGCGCTGGCCGGACGGATAGCCCCAGACGGGGATCGTATCGCCGTGGTGGCACCACGGCCGACTGGAGATCCAACACTGGACTGCGCGTTGGAACTGCTTCGCCGACGCGGAGCACCCGTACGCGCAGTGAACTGGATCGGCGGACCCCGACTCGGGCTACGTCAGATCTATCTCGCGCATCTGGAGAGGTGCGGCATGGTGCATGCCGTGGCCGGCCAGATGTGCGGGGTGCTGCCGACAACTCGCTATCAGGCGACGGACACGGCAATCAGCCGGGAGATCAGGTCCCGGCTGGACAACGCGATCCGCACCGGCGTCCCGCCGGACCCGCGGACCGCGGCGCTCGCCGCACTGGCCCACGCGGTCGGTCTCGGCAAGCACCTCTACCCGGGGAATGAGGGACGCTCGTCCCGCTCCAGGCTCCGGGACCTGATCAGGCACGACCCCATGGGCGGCCTCGTGGCGCACGCGGTCATGGACGTCCAGAACGGCGTGGCCGCACAGCCGCGCCGCAGCCCGGCACCACAGGTCGGCCGCCAGGCCACCGTCGGAGCCAGGACCGCACCGGAACCGGCCAGGGGTGTTCCGATGCAACCGCACCACGGTTCCATGGCACGTGCCGTGGCTCACTGAGCCGCAGTACCACGGCACCCCGTACGACCCGCACCGCCAACGCCGCACCGCAGTCCCCATGATCCGGTCCGGGAGCCGCTGGTCCGCGCGGGGCGATGAGGCCGGGCGTCAGTCCTCCGGGACCGGCGTCCTGACCCCATCGCCCCGCGCGGCCGCATGTGTCCCCCTGCCGTCCCCCTGCCGTCCCCCTGCCACGGCCCGTCACGGCGCCGCTTGCGGGCACCCTCCGCCGCCACTGCCGGCAAAGCCGCCGAACTGGCGTGTACGCAGCGCATATCCGCTGTTTCCCAGCGGTAGAAAGCACCTTGGTGGCAGTCTGCTCAACAGCAGATACGCAAAGTAGAGGCCCGCAGCCGGAGGTGCACGTCCCGTGGCGTCCAATGTCAATCCCACCGTCCGACGGCGCCGACTGGGCCAGGAACTGCGCCGGCTCCGCGAACTCAAGGGCATGACGGCCGAAGAGGTCGCCGAACGGCTGCTGGTCTCGCAGTCGAAGATCAGCCGCCTGGAGAACGGGCGGCGCAGCATCAGCCAGCGCGACGTCCGCGACCTCTGCGGGGTCTACGAGGTCGAGGACCACCGGATCGTCGACTCGCTGATGCAGATGGCCAAGGACTCCCGCCAGCAGGGCTGGTGGCATTCCTTCGGCGACATCCCGTACAGCGTCTACATCGGACTGGAGACGGACGCCGCGTCCCTGCGGGTCTACGACCCCCAGGTCGTCCCCGGCCTGCTCCAGACCCGGCCGTACGCCGAGGCGCTGATCGCGGGCGCCCTGCCGGAGACCGCGTCCGGCGACATCGACAAGCGCGTCCAGGTGCGCCTGCGCAGGCAGGAACGAATCTCCGCCCCCGAGAACCCGCTCCGGCTGTGGACCGTCCTCGACGAGTCCGCGCTGCGCCGGGTCGTCGGCAACCGCTCGCTGATGCGCGACCAGTTGGAGCACCTCGTCGAACAGTCCCAGCTGCCGCACGTCACCGTGCAGGTGATCCCCTTCGACATGGGCGCACATCCGGGACTCAACGGGCAGTACGCGATCCTGGAGTTCCCGGACGCGGCGGACTCGAGCGTCGTCTACATCGAGGGCGTCACCAGCGACCTCTACCTGGAGAAGGCGAACGACGTCCAGAAGTACAGCGTGATGTACGAGCACCTGCGGGCCCAGGCCCTCAACGTCGACCAGTCGCGTCAGTTCATCGCCGACATCGCGAAGGAATACGCGCGCTGAGCCGCGCGCCGAGCGGTCCGGACACGCCCTGAGGTGGCGCCCCCGGCGAGAAGGTGCGGACACTACACCTTCGCCGGGCCGCGGCGGAAGACCCCACTGGAATATGCCATCCAGTCGAGTGAATAGTCGCTTCGTCCGCCGATGTTGGCGAGTAGCGTCGATCACGCCACCGAGCAACAACGTTGGCGCAATCCGAACAGCGGGTTCCGGAAGGACCCCGTAGTGCGGTGACAGCAACTCAACGACTGGCTACCGGAGTAAAAATGGCTATCCATCAAGGCGCCACGGACACCTGGACCAAATCCTCGTATTCCACTGGCAACGGCGCATGTGTCGAGGTCAAGTCCCCGGTTCTCGCGGCGATGGCCGTGCGGGACTCCAAAGTCCCCGAAGGACCCACGCTGGCGTTCCCCGCGAACTCGTGGAACGCCTTCGTGGCCGAAGTGAGCCGGGGGTCCTTCGACCTCGCCTGATGCCTCCACGCCCAACAACCGCACCAACCAACTGCATACGCACCACCGACAGAGCCCTCTCGTCTGGCCCGCCGTCCTAGCCGAGGGGGCTGTGTTTTTTGAGCTCGGTTCGCCTCCGGGGCTGTGTTTTTTGAGCTCGGTTCGCCTCCGGGGCGACAAAGCCGGTGTCGAGGGACCGACCGTGCTCAGCCCCTCCTTCGTCGGGGCCTCCGCGCGCTCGGTCCCTCGACACCGGCGCGCCCCTTCGGCTCACTCGCGTAGGTCACCGTTGGTCAGCTCTCCCGTCGTCAGCGCAGGCGGTCCACATAGCGGTCCGTGCCCGGGATCGTGGGGATGAAGGGGGCCACCAGCTCGACCTTGCCCAGGCCCGTTTCCCGTATCGCCTCGTCGAGGCCGGTGAAGTACTCCTCCCAGCACTCCCGCGGATCCGCCTCCAGGAACCACAGCAGGGTCAGCCGGGTGTCCACTCCCTCGACCTGCTTCACATAGGTCATGCGGTCCCCGGGCAGGGGGGTCGGGCGGAAGATCGTGACGAGGGCCGCGGGTGAACCGGCCAGCCGTTTCGGGAGGTGCCGGGAGCGCAGCCATTCCAGCAACTCGGCGCGCTGCTCGGCGGATCCGGCGTCGATGACCTCCAGCACCAGGCCCGCGTACGGATGGTCGAGGGCATGGAAGTCGCGGGGCCCGGCGGCCCCGTCCCGGTACACGGTCGCCTCGTGGTCCTGGAACGCGGTGAAGACGTGGGTGCGGTCCTGGTAGACCCGGCCGTCGCGGTTCAGCCGCTTGTTGATGCCGACGGTCCACTTCATGTGGTCGTCGTAGCGGCCCTCGGTGACCCAGTACGTGGAGAGGTAGCACCCGGCCGTGACGGGCTGGGCGACCGCCGACTTCTCCGGGTGGCGCAGGAGCTGGAGGTCGCGGGTGGCGACCCAGCGGCGGCCCGCGTACATCCACGGCATCGCCATCGCGCCCGCGAAGTAGTGATCATCTTCGTACCAGCGGTTGTACGCGTACTCGTGGCCGGGGTGCGGCTCGACCATGGTGATCAGGGCGTGGCCCGGGCGGACGCCGTACGGGCCGACGGCGGCCAGTTCCGCGTACACCTCGCTGCGTGTCTCCTCGGACATGACGATCCCCTTCCCTCTTCCGCCGGACGCCCATACTCTGACGCTCCGTCAGATATTGCGCCAGACCCAGGAAGGCCTGTCATGTCGCTGCTCGCAGGGAAGACCGTCGTCGTCTCGGGAGTCGGCGCCGGGCTCGGCCATCAGGTCGCGGCGGCCGTCGTGCGCGACGGCGGCAACGCGGTGCTCGGGGCGCGCACGGAGGCGAACCTCGCGAAGTCCGCCGCCGAACTCGATCCGGACGGCGCCCGCACGGCGTACCGGCCGACGGACATCACCGACGAGGGGCAGTGCGAGGCGCTCGCGGCGCTGGCGCGGGAGCGGTTCGGGCGGATCGACGCGGTGGTGCACGTCGCCGCCTGGGACAGCTACTTCGGCGGCCTGGAGGACGCCGATTTCGCCACCTGGCAGTCGGTCATCGACGTGAACCTGCTCGGCACCCTGCGGATGACCCGGGCCTGCCTGCCGGCCCTGAAGGCGGACGGCGGCTCGGTCGTCATCATCGGGACGCAGTCGTCGGTGGCCGCCCCCTCGCAGGTCCGGCAGGCGGCGTACGCGGCCTCGAAGGGGGCGCTGACGAGTGCGATGTACTCGATGGCCCGCGAGCTCGGCCCGCACCGGATACGAGTGAACACGGTGCTGCCGGGCTGGATGTGGGGCCCGCCCGTCGAGGCGTATGTGCAGTTCACCGCGCACACCGAGGGCGTACCGGAGGAAGAGGTGCTGGGGCGGCTCACCGAGCGGATGGCGCTGCCGGAGCTGGCCACGGACGGGGATGTGGCGGACGCCGCGGTGTTCCTGGCGTCCGACCGGGCCCGGGCGATCACCGGGCAGTCCCTGCTCGTGAACGCCGGCGAACTCATGCGGTAGGCAAGGCAGCGGCCGCCCCCTTCTCTCAGTCGTACGGGACCCGCATCCCGTACGCCCGTCGTCCTGTCGGTGTCTGTCTGACGAAGTGCCCGCTCATCGTGTGTTCCGCGTCACGAGCACGACAACCGCCGTACGGGTCAAGAGCAAGTAAAATCGTTCGGCTTTCTGATCCCGGTTCACATCCGTGACCGCTTGGGGCCTTGACCGGTTGGCCGAAACAGCGGTTCAATCCCCGAAGTCCCCGCTCCCGCACGGGGGCGCCGCCCATGCGTGTACTGACGAAGTGCCGTCCGGTATCTGCAGGTTCACAAGGCGGACCCCTGGAGGGGGCACATGAACGGTCTCGACTGGGCCGTCCTGGTCGCGTACTTCGGTGTGATGACCGCGATCGGCATCTGGTCCCACAAGCGTGTGGACGATGTCAGCGACTTCTTCACCGCGGGCGGCAAGATGCCCTGGTGGCTGTCCGGCATCTCGCACCACATGTCGGGCTACAGCGCGGTGATGTTCACCGGCTACGCCGGTATCGCGTACACCTACGGCATCACCTCGTACGTCACCTGGGCACTTCCCATCGCCATCGGCATCGCGATCGGCGCCAAGGCCTTCGCGCCACGGCTCAACCGGCTGCGCTCGCGGCTGCACGTCGCCTCGCCGCTGGAATATCTGAAGGACCGCTACAACCTCCCCACCCAGCAGGCGCTCGCCTGGTCCGGCATCCTGCTGAAGATCGTCGACGTCGGCGCCAAGTGGGCCGCCATCGCCACACTGCTCAGTGTCTTCACGGGCGTCACGCTCACCCAGGGCATCCTCATCACCGGCGGCATCACGGCCGTGTACTGCACGATCGGCGGTCTGTGGGCCGACGCGCTGACCGAACTCGGCCAGTTCGTCATCCAGCTGCTGGCCGGCGTCTCGATGCTGATCATCGCGCTGAACAAGATCTCCGACCAGGGCGGTCTGTCCAAGGCCCTGGACTCGCCGAAGCTGCACGGTCACGCGGACGGCTTCGCCGGCCCGTACATGACGGTGTTCTTCATCGCGTATCTGTTCATCAAGCTCTTCGAGTACAACGGCGGCATGTGGAACCAGGCCCAGCGCTACATGGCGACGGGCAGTGCCAAGCAGGCCCAGCGGTCGGCGATGCTGTCGGCCTCGCTGTGGTTCGTGTGGCCGGTCATCCTCTTCATCCCGATGTGGCTGGCGCCGCTGCTGGTGACGGCCAAGAAGCCGGACGGGTCCGACGCGTACGGGCTGATGACCGAGCAGCTGCTGCCGCACGGTCTGCTGGGCCTGGTGGTCGTCGGCTTCTTCTCGCACACGATGGCCATGTGCTCCTCGGACGCCAACGCCATCTCGGCCGTCTTCACGCGGGACATCATGCCGGTGCTCTCGAAGGCCGCGCGGGCCTGGGACAACCGGGCCGGGCTGATCGCCGGCCGGATCACGACCGTCGGCTTCCTCGCCCTGTCCATGGGCGTGGCCACCCAGGTCAACTCACCGACGTTCAAGGACATCATCACGGTCGTCATCAAGTGGGTGGCCGGTCTGATGGGCCCGATCGCGATCCCGTTCATCCTGGGTCTGCTGCGGCCGTTCCGTAAATCCGGACCGACCGCCGCCCTCACCAGCTGGGCCCTGGGTCTCCTGGCCTTCTTCTTCATCAACTACAACCTGGACTTCTCGCAGCGCACCGACGTGAAGCTGGAGTACCAGGTCGCACTGCCCATGGCGGTCTCCCTCGTCCTCTACATCCTCATCGGCTTCCTGAAGCCCGAGGCCACCCCGGAGCGCGACGCCATCATCGAGAAGATCAACACCGACGACGACGGTCCGGGTGCGGCGTCCGTCGCGATCCCGGCCCCGGCAGAGCCGGCGGACGGGGTGGTGGGGACCCCCGTCAAGGACTGACCCCGCCCGGGTGTGCGCGGAGCCGGCCCAGGTCAGGCCCGCGGATACCGGGCGAGCCATCCCGGTGACGACCCGGCGGGCCCGTGCAGTGCGGGCCCCTGGGTCATCTCCATCGCGAAGTCGTCCGCGAGGACCAGCATCGAAGGACGGCCCTCCAGTTCGGCCAGCCAGGCCGGCGGGAGGGCCGTCTCGCCGTGCAGGGCGCCGAGCAGACCCCCGGTGAGAGCCCCCGCGGCTCCCGAGGGCCCTCCGTGGTTCACCGCGAGGCCGAGTCCCTGGCGGATGTCCTCCCCGACCAGCGCGCAGTACACGGCGACCGCCAGCACCCCCTCCGCCGTACCCTCGCCGGCCAGTTCCTCGACCCGGTACGGGGTCGGCATCCCCTGCCGTACGGCCCCCAGGGCGTGCTGGAGGGCGTCCGTGACGGGCTGCTGCCCCGGGCGCGCGGCCAGCAGCGCCAGGGCCCGCTGCACGGCCGCGTCGAGGCTCTCGCCGCGCGCCAGCGCGTGCACGACGACGGCGTACGCCCCCGCCGACAGGTAGGCGAGCGGGTGCCCGTGCGTCTGCGCGGCGCACTCCACGGCGAGCTGCATCACGAGTTGCGGCTCCCAGCCGACCAGCAGCCCGAAGGGTGCCGAGCGCGCGGCGGCCTCGGCGCCCAGCTCACCGGGGTTCTTGGGCGCGTCCAGGGTGCCCATGGTCTCGTCGCCGAGGCCGGTCAGACAGGCGCGCGCCGGATCGCGCCGGGCGTACAGCCACTCCTCGCGGGCCAGCCAGCCGTCGTCCTTGCGGCGTTCGTCGGGCCCCCAGTCGCTCTGCGTGGCGGCCCAGCGGCGATAGGCGCGGTGCAGATCGGTGGGCGGGTGCCAGGCGCCGGTGTCGCGGCGCACCTGGGCGCGTATCAGTCCGTCGAGCGTGAACAGCGTCAGCTGGGTGAGGTGGGTGACGGCGCCGCGTCTGCCGTGCCCGAAGGTGAGGTCGGTGAGGCCGCTCGCGCCGTGCGTCTCCCGGATCTCCTCCAGGGTGAGCCCGTCGAGCGGTGCGCCCAGGGCGTCACCGACGGCCGCTCCCAGCAGGGTGCCGCGCACTCTGCTGCGGAAGTCCTGCTGCTCGCTGCGGCCCCAGACGGCACCGGCTGTCGCACCCACCACGCCCTCCTCCGGTCCGCATCGCTCAGCACTGTAATCGAACGGGAACGGTCGGTTCAGGGCCCGTCTCGGAATGCGAAATGTGGCCCGACTGGTCGCTTTTGGACACCGATCCCCGGCTTCTCCGGCCTTGACCCCCTGTTCTCGCCGCCCCGGACGCCACAACCGTTTCCCCCGCCCGCGGGTCAACGTGAACGACCGACCTACCCGCACCCAACTTCTGGAGCCCTCGTGCCTCACCCCAAGAGCCGTCGCACCGTCGCGCGGTGCGTGGCGCTCGCCGCCCTGCTGTCCGCCCCGGTGACCCTCTCCGCGGGCCCCGCGGCGGCCGCCCCGAAGACCCCGGTGGTCGACTTCAACGGCGACGGCTACGCCGACCTCGCCATCAGCGCGCCGCGCGGCACCGTGTCGGACGTCCTGTCGGCGGGATACATCTCGGTGGTGTACGGCTCCGCCGCGGGCGTCGACACCGCGCACCCGCAGCTGATCTCCCGCGCCACCGAGGGGGTGCCCGGTGACGTGCACGAGTGGGGTCTGTTCGGGACCAGGACGGCGGCCGGCGACCTCGACGGCGACGGCCGTACCGACCTCGTCGTCGGCGACTGGAACGACCCGGTGGTGCTGTGGGGCTCCGCGGACGGCCTCGGCGACCCCACCAAGCTCCCGGGCGCCTACCAGGTGGGCGTCGGCGACATCAACGGCGACGGGCACGCCGACCTCCTCGCCAACCACGACGGGGGCCTTCAGGTCCGCTTCGGCCCCCTCACCCGCGCCGGGGTCCCCGTCTCCACCGACACCCTCACCTACGAGGACGAGGACGACGCCTCGGACTTCGCCGTGGGCGACATGAACGGGGACGGCAAGGACGACGTCGTCATCACCCACGGCTTCGAGGAGATGCAGTACCAGTCCGCCTACTACAAGGGCACGTCGACGGGCCTCGCCAAGACCCCCAAGAGCACCGGCTACTACACGGTCGGCGGAGTCGTCGCCGACGTGAACAAGGACGGCTACGGCGACTTCATAGCCCGTCAGGTCAGCCAGGTGTCGGAGACGATGCAGTACGACGCGGGCGCGGTCCGGGTCGTCTACGGCTCCTCGTCCGGCCCCTCCACCCGCACCGCGAAGATCACCCAGGACACGGCCGGCGTCCCGGGTGTGGACGAGGCGGGCGACAACACCGTGGGCTACGGCGACCAGTTCGGCTACTCGCTGGCCGCGGGTGACGTGACCGGCGACGGCTACCCCGACATCGCGGTCGGCGTGCCCGGCGAGGACATCGGCTCCGTGCGTGACGCGGGCTCGGTGGTGCTGCTGAAGGGCGGGGCCGCCGGTCTCACCGGCACCGGCGCGCAGGCCTTCGACCAGTCCACGTCCGGTGTCCCGGGCGCCTCCGAGGCGAACGACAACTTCGGCGTCGGGGTGCTGCTCGCGGACGTCAACGCCAACAACCGGGCCGACCTGATCGCGGGCGCCCCGCAGGAGGACGGTGCGTACGTCGACTCGGGCGCGGCCTGGGTGTTCCGCGGCTCCAAGGCCGGTCTGACGACCACCAACATCGCCTCGTTCGGTCCGAGTTCGCTCGAAGCGCCGGAGAACGGGGCTTACTTCGGGCAGGGGTTCGCCCACTGAGGCCTTCGGCGGGTGGGGTTCGGCCGGGGGCCTGCGAGCGCTCGTCTCCGGGGTGAACCATCGGGCGCGCCAGGGCACATGGCGCGCCCGGACGCCACGGGCCCGGGCCCTCGGCTACCCGAGTCCTCGGCTACCCGGCTCCTCGGCTCCTCGGTTCCCCGACTCCCGGGTATCGCCACCGCCGCCGTGCCCCGTCCGCGGGTGTCGCCGTCGCCACCGCCCGTGCCCCGTTCGCGAGTGTCACCCCCCGCCGTCACCCGCGAACCGCTCTCGGATCGCGGCCCGTTGTTCCAGCGCCCACGCGTACCCCGGCCTGAGCTCCAGCGCCCGGTCCAGATCGGCGAGGGCCTCCTCGTGGCGGCCGAGGGCGGCCCGGGATGCGCCCCGGCTCGCGTAGGCCGACGCGTACGCGCTGTCGAGCGCGAGGGCTCTGTCGTAGTCGGCCAGCGCCTCCTCGTGGCGGCCCGCCGAGCGCAGGGCGTCCCCGCGCTCGCACGCTCCCCAGGCCCAGTCGGGCTGCAGGGCGACCGCCCGGTCGAGGTCGGCGAACCGGCGCGTCTGGTCGCCGCGCGCCCGCCACACCCGGGCCCGGCGGGCCAGCGCCCACCCGTACCCCGGATCGAGTTCGAGCGCCCGGTCCAGATCCACGAGGGCCTCGTCGAGTTCACCACGGCTGAGCCGCGTCGCGCCCCGGGAGGCCCAGGCGAAGGCCTGCGCCGGATCGAGGGCGATCCCCCGGTCCAGGTCCTGGATCGCGGCGTCGTAGTTCCGCAGGATGCGCTGGTACTCGCCGCGCAGCGAGAAGGCCCGGCCGTCGTCCGGCGCCAGGGCGACCGCCCGGTCCAGGTCGCCGATCGCGCCTTCGTAGTCGCCCAGTTCACCGCGGCTCGTGGCCCGGCCCCGGTAGGCGCGGGCCAGCCCGGGGTCGAGACCGACGGCAGCCTCGTACTGCGCCAGGGCCGCCTCGTACGCGCCGGCCCGGTGCAGGGCGCCACCCCTGACCGTGTGGGCGAGGGCCCGCGCCGGTGCGTCGAGGCCGGCGGGGTCCGGCGAGAGGTCGTGATCGGACTCCTCCGTGGCGCTGGAGCCCTGGTGCTCCGAGGCGCGGTTGTCGCGCGGGGGACCGTTCAGCAGGAGTCCGAGCGCCGCGGCCGTCCCGTGCCCGGCGAGGCCCTGCCCCAGCTCGAACCCCCACCACGCCGCGTCCTGCGCGCCCGCGTCCCGCCCCGCCTCCAGCAGGGCACCGGCCCAGCGCACGGCGACGGCCTCCCCCTGGTCGCAGGCGTCGACGAAGTCCCGCAGCACCTCGGGCAGAACGGTCCAAGGCTGTGCGCACAGCCGGTGGTAGGACTCCGCGAGACGCAGCTCCCGCCACCGCTCGTCGGCCCACAACTCCCCTGTACCGCTTGCCACTTCGACATCGGCGCGCCAGCCCGCGAAGGTCTCCGCGAGGCGCCCGTGCCGCTCGGCCCAGCCGCGCGGGGAGCGGTGCCGCTGCAGACGCAGCATTGGGGCCCGTACGACCTCGTGGTACTGGATCCGGTCGCCGCGGTCGCTGACGAACGGCCGCCCCCGCAGCCAGTCGAACAGCGCGTCGGCGTCCTCGTCGGGGCAGTCCACGGCGGCCCGGAAGACATCGGCGTCGAGCCGGCGCGGGAAGGCACAGGCGAGGGCGGCGGCCCTGCGCACCGGGTCCTGCTCCCACTTCAGGAACCGCTCCACGGCCGTCGCGCTGGGATCTCCCACGTCGCCCGGATCGGCCGGCCGTGTCTCGGCGAGCGTGGAGACCAGCACCGGCAGTCCGCCGGTGAGCCGGAGCACCTCCGCCACGACCGGCGCCGAGACCACTCCCCGGTCCGCGAGCAGGCCCCGCGCCTCCGCCTCCGTGAAGGGGTCCAGCGGCACGTCCCGCACCCAGTCGGCGAAGCCGCCCCAGCGCAGGGTGTCGAAAGGGTGCTGGCCCGCGGTGACGACCACGACGTTCGCGGGCAGGGCGCCGTACCGGTCCGTGGTCATCGTGTCGTGCAGCCAGCCGTCGAGGAAGAGCCCGGTGCGCTCGTAGGTGTCGAAGAGCAGCACGATCCAGGGGACTTCGGCGGCGGCCCCGGCCAACTCGGCGAGCAGGACGGGCGTCAGTACGCGCTCCGGGGAGAGCACCAGCTGCAGGTCCTCCTGGTTGCGCAGCCGGGTTCCGAACCCCGCCCGCAACCGGTCGGCGCCCTGGGCGAGTTGGGCCGGATCGACGGCTCCCGCGAACGCGCCGACGCCGGGCACCAGACCGAGGCCCACCAGTCCGGCCCGCGCGGCGGCCAGGCTCGCCGCCGACGGTGAGGCGGCCGGCACCTCATCCCGTGCCACCACGGCCGTCTCCGCCTCGTGGCGCCGCTCACGATGGGTGGCCAGCAGCCGTTCCAGGTCCTTGAACCGGTGCCCCTGCCGGGCGAACCGCTCGCAGATCACCGCCAGCGCCTCGGGCACACTGCCCACGCCCTCGTCGACGTAGGCGGTGAGCGCGCCGCGTTCCCGGGCGAGCTGCTCCAACTCCCGTACGAGGAAGGTCTTTCCCACGCCCGCGTTCCCGTGGACGTGGAACAGGAACCGGTGCCGTTCGTCCCCGGACGGCACGTCCAGATTCTCCCGGAAGGCGGCGCGCTCGACCTGCCGCCCGACGAACCCCCGCCGCCGGCGCCCCTGAATGATCTCCTGCATCGACTGCACCGACTGCATGGACCGCGACGACGGCCGTGCCCGCGCCATGTGCACACCTCTCCCCCGGTCGGCCGGCATCCAGTCTCGCCCAACTCGCCGAAAAACTCCTGGGAGTCACCCCGGCCCCGACGACATAGTGGGACCATGTCCGTCACACGAACCCCTCGCACCCCAGGCGCACTCCCGCTCGCCGCCGCCCTCCTCACCGCCACCGTCGCGCTCTACATCACCCTCGTCGCCTTCGGGAACATCACCGACTTCGGCACCAACCAGCAGTTCGTACGCCATGTCCTCGCGATGGACACGACGTTCAAGGACGACGACCTGATGTGGCGGGCCATCACGTCCACCGCCTGGCAGGACACCGCGTACGTCGCGATCATCGTCTGGGAGACCCTCGCCGCCCTCATCCTCCTCGCCGCCACCTACCTGTGGATACGCAGCGACCACGCCCAGGCCCGCCGCATCTCCACCTACGGTCTGCTGATGGTCCTGCTCCTCTTCGGCGCCGGCTTCATCGGCGTCGGCGGCGAGTGGTTCGCCATGTGGCAGTCCAAAACCTGGAACGGCCTCGACGCCGCCACCCGCGTCATCACCCTCGCGGGCATCACGCTGGTGGTGATCCATCTGCCGTTCGGCGGCCGATCCACGGAGCCGTCCGCCTAGGCCTGTCCGCGCCCCGACCGGGGCTCGTCCAGGCCCCGGTCGGACGGTGAGTCGCTCCGCTCAGTCCAACACCGGCAACAACTCCGGCAGATGACCGTCCGAAGCCGCAGCCGCCTGTTGGCGTTCCGCCGGGACCGCGCCGTACAGGGTGGTGCGGGGCTTGGCCGGGCGGCCTGCGGTTTCGGCTACGGCGATCAGGTCCTTGACGGACTTGTAGGAGCCGTAACTGGAGCCGGCCATGCGGGAGATGGTCTCTTCCATGAGGGTGCCGCCGAGGTCGTTGGCGCCGGAGCGGAGCATTTCGGCGGCGCCCTCGGAGCCGAGCTTGACCCAGCTGGTCTGGATGTTGGGGATGTGGGGGTGCAGGAGCAGCCGGGCCATGGCGGTGACCGCGCGGTTGTCGCGGACGGTGGGGCCGGGCCGGGCGATGCCCGCCAGGTACACCGGGGCGTTGGTGTGGATGAAGGGCAGGGTCACGAACTCCGTGAAGCCGCCGGTCTGTTGCTGGATGCGGGAAAGCGTGCGGAAGTGGCCGAGCCAGTGGCGGGGCTGGTCCACGTGGCCGTACATCATGGTCGAGGACGAGCGGATGCCGAGTTCGTGGGCGGTGGTGATCACTTCGATCCAGGTGGCCGTGGGCAGTTTGCCCTTGGTCAGGATCCAGCGGACCTCGTCGTCGAGGATCTCGGCGGCCGTGCCGGGGATCGAGTCGAGGCCCGCCTCCTTCGCGGCGGTCAGCCATTCGCGGATCGACAGGCCGGTGCGCGTCGCGCCGTTCACCACCTCCATCGGGGAGAAGGCGTGGACGTGCATCCCCGGGACGCGCTCCTTCACCGCCTTGGCGATGTCGAAGTACGCGGTGCCGGGCAGGTCGGGGTGGATGCCGCCCTGCATGCAGACCTCGACCGCGCCGACGTCCCAGGCCTGCTGGGCGCGGTCGGCGACCTGGTCGAGGGAGAGGGTGTACGCGTCGGCGTCCGTGCGGCGCTGGGCGAAGGCGCAGAACCGGCAGCCGGTGTAGCAGACATTGGTGAAGTTGATGTTCCGGGTGACGATGTACGTGACGTCGTCGCCGTTCACCGACTTGCGGACCTCGTCCGCGATGCGGCACAGGGCGTCCAGGGCCGGCCCGTCCGCGTGCAGCAGGGCGAGGGCCTCGTCGTCGGTGAGCCGGGCCGGGTCGTCGGCGGCCGTCGCCAGCGCCTGCCGGACGTCGGTGTCGATGCGCGAGGGCACCATCCCGGGTGCCGCGGCCTCGCGCAGCGCGCCCCAGTCGCCGTAGACGAGGTCGAAGTCCTCCCGCCGGTCGCCGGTGCGCCCCTCGGTGTCGATGGTGCGGTGCAGGTCCGTGCGGCCTGACGAGGTGAACGCCTCCTCGGGCTCCTGCCACGGATGCCCCTCGACGACCGCGTCCTCGCGGGCGAGGCCCGTCTCCGGGTCCGCCAGCGCCCGGACGTGCGGCAGCAGTCGCGGGTCCAGCCACGGCTCGCCGCGCTGTACGAACTCCGGGTAGACGCAGAGCCGTTCGCGCAGTTCGAAGCCGGCCGCCGCGGACTGCTCGCGCAGGACGTCGATCCCCGGCCACGGCCGCTCGGGGTTCACATGGTCGATGGTCAGCGGGGACACCCCGCCCCAGTCGTCGATGCCGGCGGCGATCAGCCGCCCGTACTCGGCGTCCACCAGGTTGGGCGGCGCCTGGAGGCAGCCGCCGGGGCCCATGATGTGCCGCGCCACCGCGACCGTGGCGACGAGCTCGTCCAGCTCGGCGTCGGGCATCCCGCGCATCGCCGTGTCCGGTTTGGCGCGGAAGTTCTGGATGATCAGTTCCTGGATGCCGTGGTAGGCCCGGGAGGTCCGGCGCAGCGCGAACAGCGACTCGGCCCGCTCCTCGTACGTCTCACCGATGCCGATGAGCAGTCCGCTGGTGAAGGGGACGGAGGAGCGGCCCGCGTCCTCCAGGACCCGCAGCCGCACCGCCGGTTCCTTGTCGGGCGAGCCGTGGTGGGGGCCGCCCGGCTCGGACCACAGGCGGGTGGCGGTCGTCTCCAGCATCATGCCCATCGACGGCGCGACCGGCTTCAGCCGCTGGAAGTCGGTCCACGACATCACCCCGGGGTTGAGGTGCGGCAGGAGGCCCGTCTCCTCCAGGATGCGGATCGAGATGGCCCGTACGTACGCGATCGTGTCGTCGTATCCGTGCGCGTCCAGCCATTCGCGGGCCTCGGGCCAGCGGTCCTCCGGCTTGTCGCCGAGGGTGATCAGCGCTTCCTTGCAGCCGAGTCCGGCGCCCCGGCGGGCGATGTCGAGCACCTCGTCCGGGGACATGAACATCCCGTGCCCGGCACGGCGCAGCTTGCCCGGCACGGTGACGAAGGTGCAGTAGTGGCACTTGTCCCGGCACAGCCGGGTGAGCGGGATGAAGACGCTCTTCGAGTACGTGATGACGCCGGGGCGACCGGCTGTCGCGAGCCCGGCGTCGCGCACCCGGCCGGCGGACGCGGCGAGGTCGGCCAGGTCCGCGCCGCGCGCCTGGAGCAGCACGGCGGCCTCGGTGACGTCGAGCGCGACGCCGTCCCGCGCGCGTTTGAGCGCGCGCCGCATGGAGTTCGCCGTCGGCCCGGTTCCGGAGGTCTCGGAGGTCGTCATCCTTCGAGCATACGATCGCCGTGATCAGGCCAAACGGGCGCGGCCCGGTGCGTACCGCCGGACGGGCCGTCCAGGAGTGCTCCCGGCCCGGGCCGCCCACCGCTCCCGCCGCTCCCGCCGCCCACGGACGCCCCCGTTCCGCACCCTGCACTCACCGCGTGTACGCGGCGTACTCGTCGAGCACGCGCAGGACGTCCGCCTCGCCGGCGGGCGGGAGTTGCAGGACGACCTCCTCGATGCCCAGCTCCGCGTAGTACGCGAGCTTGCCCGGGGTGGGCAGGACGGCGGACGGCACGACGTGCAGCGCGCCGGGGTCCCGGCCGGCGTCGGCCCAGACGGCGCGCAGGACGGGCAGTGACTCACCCAGTCCGCGCCCTCCGATGGGCATCCACCCGTCCGCGTACTCACTGATGTGCGCGAAGAGCTTCGGCCCGGCCGCGCCCCCGATGAGCGTGCGCGGCCCGACGACGGGACCGCGCGGCTTCTGTACGGGTTTGGGGTGGGCGTGACTGGCCCGGACGCTCCCGTACGTCCCGTCGTAGGCGGTCGGCTCCGCGGCCCACAGCGCCCGCATCAGCGCCATCCGGTCCCGGCCGAGCTCCCGTCGCGTACGCCAGTCGACTCCGTGGTCGGCGGCCTCCTCCACGTTCCAGCCGAACCCGATCCCGAGGGTGAAGCGGCCTTCGGAGAGGTGGTCGAGCGTCGCGATCTGTTTGGCGAGGCCGATGGGGTCGTGCTGGGCGATGAGCGTGATGCCGGTGCCGAGCCGCAGGTCCCGCGTGACCGCGGCGGCCTGCGCGAGGGCGACGAAGGGGTCGAGGGTGCGCCCGTACTCGCGCGGCAGCGGGCCGCCCGAGGGGTTCGGGGTGGTGCGTTCGACAGGGATGTGGGTGTGCTCGGGCAGGAACAGCCCGGCGAAACCGCGCTGTTCCAGTTCCCCGGCGAGCCGCACGGGGGTGATGGTCTCGTCGGTGAGGAAGATCGTGGTGGCGATCCGCATGGGCCCTTCCTAGCATCAGCGCCGCCAAGTCGAAAGCTGTGGATCCCCTTCCCTTGCACGGGAGTTCACGGCTCAATACCAAGTTGGTACGCGCCACCCCTGTCACTCACCACACCGGGAGCACCAGCATGTGCGAGGACGACCACGGGATCGGCAGACGCGCCCTGCTCGTGACGGGAGCCGCCGCCGCGCTTACGTTGGGCAGCGTGACCTTCGCGAACGCGGCCGGTACAGCCGGCGGAACCGAGACCCGAACGGTGCGCGGCACCCTGCCCACCGGTTCGCCGGACTTCGTCTATCTGCCGGTCGAAGTCCCCGCCGGCGTACGGGAGATCAGGGTCGCCTACACCTACGACAAGCCGGCTGTCCCGGCCGGCACGATGGCCAACGCCCTCGACATCGGCGTCTTCGACGAACACGGCACCGAGCTGGGCGGCCGGGGTTTCCGCGGCTGGTCGGGCGGCGCCCGCACGGAGTTCTTCATCCGGGCCGACGAGGCGACGCCGGGCTACATCCCGGGCCGGGTCCGTCCGGGTACCTGGCACATCGCGCTCGGCCCGTACACGGTGGCGCCGCAGGGACTGTCGTACGAGGTCACCATCACGCTCACGTACGGCGAGCCGGGCCAGGCGCCGAAGCCGGTGTACCCGCCGTCCCGCGCCAAGGGCCGCGGGCGGGCCTGGTACCGCGGCGACTGCCATCTGCACTCCTGGTACTCCGACGGCCGCCGCACCCCGGCGGAGATCGCCGCCCTCGCCCGGGCCGCGGGCCTGGACTTCATCAACTCCTCGGACCACAACACCTGCTCCTCGCACGCCCATTGGGCGGACCAGGCGGGCGACGACCTGCTGATCATGGTCGGCGAGGAGGTGACCACGCGCAACGGCCACGTGGTGGCCCTCGGTACCGACCCCGGCACGTTCATCGACTGGCGCTACCGCGCCCGGGACAACCGCTTCGGCAAGTACGCCCGGCAGATCCGCGGAGCCGGCGGCCTGGTGGTCCCGGCCCATCCGCACGCCACCTGCATCGGCTGCAACTGGAAGTTCGGCTTCGCTGAGGCGGACGCGGTCGAGGTGTGGAACGGCGCGTACACACCGGACGACGAGGTAGCGCTGGCCGACTGGGACGGCATGCTGGTCGCGTCCGTGCGCGAGGGGCGGGAGTGGATCCCGGCGATGGGCAACAGCGACGCCCACCGCGACCCCGACCCGGTCGGTACGCCGCAGACCGTGGTCCTCGCCGAGGATCTGACCCGCGACGCCATCCAGGACGGCATCCGGGCCGGCCGCTCGTACGTGGCCGAGTCCAAGGACGTGTCGCTGACCTTCTCGGCGGCCGGCCCGAAGGGTGAACACGCGGGCATCGGCGAGCGGTTGCGGGTGGCGGCGGATGCCCCGGTGACCGTCAGCCTGTCCGTCACCGGCGCCCCCGGCTGCACCCTCCGCTTCGTCACCGACCAGGGAGTCCTCTTCACCTCCCCGGCCGTGGACGCGTCCGGCGCCGGCACGGCCCAGTGGCGTACGACGGCGGCGAACTCCTCGTACGTCCGCGCCGAGGTCCGTCACCCGGCGCAGGTCCCGAGCCTCCCGGGCCCGCTGGCGGCGTTCACCAACCCGGTCTTTCTGGGCCGATCGTGACGGAGCCCGTCTTCGTCGGCCGTTCGTGACGGTCGCGGTCAGCCGGGCCCGGGTCGTGACTGTCCCCGTCAGCCAGGGCCGGGTCGTGACAGTTCCCGTCGGCCAGGGCCGTTCGTGACGGTCGCGGTCAGCCGCGGGCTCGTTCCAGCTGCCGTAGCTCGATGACACTCGCCACGGCCCGCAGCCAGCGGGCGGCGGTGTCGTCGGCGGCGACACCGCCGACGAGTTCGGTGGCCGCCTGCAGCCAGGCGCGGACCACGGCCGCCGCTTCGGGGCGCGGCAGCGGTTCGGGCAGCTCCGCCGCGTAGGCGAGGCCGCCGGCGCGGACGGTGTCGGCGAGGAAGGCGACCGAGCGGGGCTGGGTGCCGAGGCGGTCGAGGACCACCGCGGCGCCCGCGACGCCGTCGCCGAACAGCGCGGTGCGCCGGGGTCCCGCGGGCGCGGTGAGGCCGTACCGCAGCAGGACGGTGAAGTCGAGCCGGGCCAGTTCGTCGTCGGTGCGGGACGGGGGGTGCGGGGTGGTGTTCATGGCGAGCCTCGGTTGTCTCGTCTCAGCTGACGGTGACGGTGTAGGTGACGCGCTCGGGCTCGGGGGACGAGGACGAGGACGAGGTCGGCGTGGCCTTCGCCGATGAGGGCGAGGAGGTCGAGGAGGGCGTGGTCGTCGCCGACGGGGTCGACGAGGCCGTCGCGGTCGGGGTGTTCGGGTCCGTCGCCGACGCGGTCGGGGAAGCGGTGCTGTCGTTGCAGGTGTTGAACGTGCAGTGCAGCAGCACGATCTTGGTGGTGCCCTTGCCGGTGGCCTCGAAGGTGAAGACGAGGTGGCCGCCGCTGCCGGGCGCCGCCTCGTCGGAGTCCGACTCGTAGCGGTTGCCCCGGCTGCGGACCACCGAGCTGTCGGGCTTCGGGTCGGCCAGGTACCAGTGCTCGCGGGTGGAGGCGTTCTCGTTGACAGCGAGCGTGAAGCGCTCCCCGACCCCGGCGGTGATGCTGCTGTCCGAGACGGGGTGGCTGGTGGGTCCGTCCGTGCCGCCCCCGCAGCCCGCGACGAGTGCGAGGAGCGCGGCCGCCGCGACGGCGCCGGTGCCCCTGCTACTGCGGGACGTAGACCTGGTACGCATTGGGGAGATCACTGCTGGATGCCTTACCCATGTTGCCGTTGATGAAGTCGTCTTCGCTGACCCAGGTGGTCGTGCCCCAGGGGTTGTAGACCTGCAGCATGTCGCCCTCCTGGGCGATGATGGTCATCGCGTGGGCGCCGTTGCTGCCCGAGACGTCGACCGGCACCGGGCGCCCCTCCGCGACCGCCTTCTCGACGTCGGTGAGCACCGCCCGGCGCTCGTCCGCGTTGTTCAGGTCGTGGCGCTGGTAGTCGTTGCCCGTGGCGCTGCCGATGGCGGAGTCGGCGATGCGTTCCTGGCCCTCCTGGCCCATGCCGCCCCAGTTCGCGCCGCCGTCGCCCTCGGTGTGCAGCCGGTGCTGTTCGGCCACCAGACGGTCCCTGAAGGCCTTGGGGTCGTCCTCCTGTCCGCTGGGGCCGCCGGTGAGGTCGAGGGCGTACACGGGGTCGACCATGGCGCGGGCGGTGACGGTGGACGAGGCCACACAGGTGCCCTCGGAGCCGTTGCCGCCCTGGATCCACGCCTGGCCGTCGAACGTGACGGAGTCCTTGTTGTTGTTGGAGCCGTCCTTGGCCAGGCCCTCGTCGTCGAGGCTGTCCGCCTCGGTGACCACCGGCGTGAGGTGCCGGCGCATCCATTCGGGGTCCTTGCCGTGGATCTTGCCCTGGAACGCCTCGATCTCCTGGACGCTGTGGCCCGAGGCCAGGGCCTTCATCAGATAGGCCCGTTCCTGCGCGCTGTCCGAGTGCGACAGCATCCGCTCCATGGCCGCCTCGTCGTCGAGGTTCAGCTGGTCCATGCGCCGGGCGGCGCGCTCCAGGTCGCCGGCCGAGAGGATCTCGTTCATCTCGGGATCGCCGTCCACCGCGCTGGTGTCGGCGAGCATCAGCCGGTCGACGGCGGTCAGTTCACTGGTGTCCAGCTTCCCGGCGCGGGCCTCGGAGGTCCACTTGTTGAGGTCCCGGGCCGCGATCCGTACGGCCTCCTCCTCGGCGACGGCGGCCGCGTGCATCAGCCCGACCCCGTCGGAGGCGAAGAAACGGGCGGTCAGCCGGTCGTTCTCCTCGTCGTCGTTCTCGTGCAGGTCGTCGAAGAACCCGTCCCTGCCGCCGAGTTTGCTCTTCGCGTCCTGCAGTTTCCCGCGGCCGTCGCCGTCCCGCTGCTGTGCGTCCTTGACCGCGTCGGCCAGCGCGAGCAGCACCATCGCGCCGCCCTGGAACGCCTCGGCCAGCTGCGTCGCGGCGCGGGCGGCGGCGGCCACCACGTCGGAGGCGAGGACGCTCGTGTCGCCGACCCAGACCTCCGGCAGGCCCTTGCGGGACACCCGGTCGACCCGGTCGTACACGTCCCCGGCCTTGTCGACCTGGTCGCGGTACTTCTTGCTCAGCGTCTCCAGCGTCCCCACGTCGCCCTTCGGGGCGGACACGGAGAGCGCGCTGTCGATCAGGTCCAGCAGATCGTTCTTGCTGCCGGCCTTGGGGATGGACTCGCAGAGCCCGGCCAGCCATGCGCGGCGTCCGGCCGGAGTGTCCGCCGGCCGCAGGAATCCCGTCATCTCCGGAGCCCTCAGTAACCCGACAGGGCCGAGGGGCGCCCGGCGTTCGTCGAGGTGGTGGTGAGCCGGCTCTCGCCGACGGTGACGCTGTTGGTCTGCGTCTCGACGAGGGAGTCGCTGCCGGAGTAGGCCCCCTTGGCGAGCCGCACCTTGTCGCCGAGCTCGTGCAGCGCCGATTCCAGCGTGCGGGCTTCCGCCTGCCACGCGGTGGCGAACGAGTTGAACGCCGCGGAGGCGTCGGAGCCGCCCAGGGCGTCCGCCGAGTAGCACATCGCCGGCGTGACGGCCGTGCGGATCTTCCCCGCCTGGTCGCCCGCGCCGTCGAGCTCCTTGGCCGGGCCCGACATGCCCGCCTTGACCTGGTAACCGTCCGAAGAGGTCATCTTTTTCCCCCGATCCCGTCCCCGTGCCTCCCGCGCTGTCGACGCGGGCGCCCGGGCCGGGCCATGCCTTCGATCTGACCGTGCGGGGGAGGCTAACACGGGGCGGACACACCGCTGTCCCGGATCACATGCCTCCCACAGGGCTCACACACGATCCACGTGGTGACGCTGCTGGGGGGCTTCGCCGAGGCCCCCTGGGGGCCGTCTGGGGGCTGTTGGCGACCGCCCGGGGACTCCGCCGGCTTCTGGCGCCCCCGGCCCTCGCGGCGAACCGGCGCTCCCGGCCCTCGCAGCGCTCACGGCGAACCGGCGCTCCCCGCACTCCCGGGCCATCCCGGGCCATCCCGGGCCATCCCGGGCCATCCCGGCGCAACGGCCCTACTCGCGCGGCGCGTTGGAGAGCCGGTCCAGCCATTCGGTCAGCAGGGTTCCCTCGGCGGGGGTGAGCGCCGGGCTCGGCGACTGGCGGAGCAGCGCGCCGAGCGAGGCCGCGGTGGCGGGCACCCGTACCTCGTCCCCGCCGGCCGGGGAGGCGGCGCCCGCGGCCATCACTTCCGGCGTGAAGACCATCGCGTGGACGGCGTCGCGGACGCGGCGCGAGATGGTCGGGTCGTCGAAGGTCGCCGGGCGGGAGACCAGCATCAGGGCGACCCCGACGTTGGCGGACATCACCAGCTGCGCCGCCAGCTCCGGCGCCATCCGCAACTTGCCCTGCTCGGCGGCCCGTTGGAGGTCGGAGGTGAGGATCCGGTGGGACTCCAGGGCGGCGGCCGGCGGGGTGCGCATCGCCGGGGAGTTCATCAGCCGGTAGAGGTTCGGGTTGCGCAGGGCGAAGTCGGTGTGGGTGTCCCAGCCGTCCCGCAGATCCTGCACGGGATCCGTACCGGGGCCACGCTCGCGCTTGGTCGCCAGGTACTGGCCGAAGCCGTGGTCGACGACCGCCGACAGCAGGCCCTCCTTGTCCCCGAAGTGGCGGTAGAGCGCGGGTGCGCCGACGCCCGCCGCCTCGCACACGGCCCGGGTCGAGACGTCCCCGTCCGGGGACTCGGCGACCAGGGCCGCGGCCACTTCGAGAATGCGCGCTTTCGTACTCACGGGAGCGACGCTACCCGCCGTCACGCGGGCGCCTCCGTCCGCTCGCCGACCGACTGCGGGGCCAGCAGGTCGGCCAGCCCGATCCGGGTGAGGAACTCGGCGCGGATGCGGTCCGCGACCCGGCTGACCTCCTCGGACCCGTCGTTCGCGGGGTCGACATGGACCCGGAAGGGCCGCTTCCCGTCAGGGGCGTCGACGATCTCGACGATCGCGTCGGCCACCAGGGAGACATCGGCGTCGGCCGGGGCGAGGGCGGCCAGGCGCTGGGCGACCTGGTCCATCAGTCCCGCGTACCGCGCCTCGTACGCGGGGATCACGGTCTGCTCGGCCGGGTGCCCGCCGGTGGCGAAGTGGTTGGTGCCGGAGGTGAAGGCGCCCGGCACGACGATGCTCGTCTCGATGCCGAAACGGGCCAGCTCGGCGGCGTACGACACGGCGAGCGCGTCCATCGCGGCCTTGGCGGCGAAATACGGCGCCAGATAGGGCGGGGTGCCGCCCCGGCTGGAGGTGGACCCGACCCACAGCACCAGGCCGTGTCCCTGGGCGCGCAGCTGGGGCAGGGCGGCCCGGTTGACCCGCTGGGTGCCCAGCACGTTGGTGTCGTAGACCGCGGCCAGCTCCTCGGGGGTGAAGGCCTCCGTCGGCCCGGTCACCATGTGGCCGGCGTTGTGGACGACGACGTCGAGCGTGCCGGCCTCGGCGAGGATCGTGCCGACGGCCGCGTCCGCCGACTCCTGGGAGAGGACGTCGAGTTCGACGGTCCGCAGCCGCACACCGTGCTCGGCGGCGTACGCCTCGGCCTGTGCGACGCGGTCCGCGTTACGGCCGCCGGTGTCACGCATCGCCGCGTAGACCGTGTGGCCGGCCCGGGCCAGTGCGCGGGCGGCGAGTGCGCCGAAGCCGGAACCGGCGCCGGTGATGACGATGGTCTTGCTCATGGCAGAACTCCTCGAAGCAGTGCGGTCGTTACTGGTCGAAGCAGTGCGGTAGTTACCGGTCGGCGGGACGGCTCTCGCTCACCGGTCGGCGGGACAGCTCTCGCTCAGACGATTCCGCCGTTGGCGCGGATCACCTGGCCGTTGACCCAGCGGCCGGGGCCGGCCAGGAAGGAGACGACCTCGGCGATGTCCTGCGGCGTACCGAGGCGCTCCAGCGGCGGCTGGGCGGCCATCCGCGCGACGGTCTCCTCGTCCTTGCCGTCCAGGAAGAGCGCGGTGGCGGTCGGGCCGGGCGCCACCGCGTTGACGGTGATGTCCCGGCCGCGCATCTCGCGGGCCAGGATCAGGGTCATGGCCTCGACGGCGCCCTTCGTGGCGGCGTACCCGCTGTAGCCGGGGAGGGCGAGAGCCAGCACGGAGCTGGAGAAGTTGATGATCGCCCCGCCCTCGCGCAGCCGGCGGGCGGCCTGCTGGTCGACGACGAAGGTGCCGCGGATGTTGGTGCGGTGCATCCGGTCCAGGGCGTCGAGGTCGGTGTCGACCAGCGGGGCCAGGGTCATGACGCCCGCCGCGTGGACGACCACGTCGACACCGCCGAAGGCGGCCTCGGCCGCGTCGAAGAGGGCGGCCACCTCGGTCTCGTCGGCCACGTCGGCGCGGCAGGCGATCGCCTGTCCGCCGTTCTCCGTGATCGCGGCGACGGCCTTGTCGGCCTCGGCCTGGTTGCCCGCGTAGTTCACGACGACGGCGAATCCGTCGGCGGCCAGGCGCTCGGCCGTCTCCCGGCCGATCCCACGGGACCCGCCGGTGACGACGGCCACCCGGCTGGAAGTGCTGGACTGCTCGCTCATGACGTTGCTCCTGTCGCAGCTGGGGTTGCGGTGCGCACCCCGACAAGAACAACGCTAACACCAACACGTTAGCGACGCTACGGGCCAGCCGGCTGGAGTACGTTCACACCGGCAGCGGACCGGGAGAAGGAGCACGCATGTCGCGTCAGCACGAGGCCAAGTTCCGGGCGGTCACGGCCTTCCAGCGGCGGATCGCCAATCCGCTGCTGCGCCGGGTGCCGTTCCAGACCCTCCTGGAGACCACGGGCCGCACCTCCGGCCTGCCGCGCCGCACCCCCATCGGCGGGCGCCGCGTCGGACAGGCCTTCTGGCTCGTCTCCGAGTACGGCGAGAAGTCCCAGTACGTACGCAACATCAAGGCGAACCCGCAGGTCAGGGTAAGAGTCAACGGCCGTTGGCATGCGGGTACGGCCCATCTGATGCCCGCGGACGACCCCCGCGCCCGGCTGCGCACCCTGCCCCGCTTCAACAGCACGGCGGTCAAGGCCTTCGGCACCCAGCTGCTGACCGTGCGGGTGGATCTGGAGGGCTGACCGCCCGGCACGAGCGAACGGGCCGCGCCCGAACGCCGCGGTGCGGAGCGCTCAGCGAGCGGGTGGGTCGGCCGGCCCGTGGCCCTGCCCATGGCCGTCCCCGGCCGGATGGTAGAAGGCGGCCCGCAGGCCCGCCCCTGGCATCCGGCGGTCCGCACCCTGGCGGAGTCGGCCGCCGGTCATCTGGCACGGTCCGCCTCCCGCTCCTCGGAGGCCGGAGCCGTCCCGGACAGCGGCGTCAGCCCGCCCACACGATCGACTGCACCTCGCTGTACGCGTGCAGGGCGTACGAGCCCACGTCCCGGCCCACTCCGCTCTTCTTGAAGCCGCCGAACGGGGCCTCCATGTTGCGGCCGACGGTGTTCACGCCGACTCCGCCGGCCCGCAGGCGGCGGGCGACGCGGAAGGCGCGGGCCACGTCGGCCGACCAGACGTAGTCGATCAGGCCGTAGTCGCTGTCGTTGGCGAGGGCGATGCCCTCCTCCTCGTCGTCGAAGGGGACGACCACGACGACTGGGCCGAAGATCTCCTCCCGGACGACCCGCATGTCGGGGGTGCAGTCGGCGAGCAGGGTCGGCGCGACATAGAACCCCCGCTCGTACGGCGGCCGTTGACCGCCCGCGACGACCCGCGCGCCCTCCTTCCGGCCCAGTTCGACGTACGACTCGACGCGGTCGCGGTGGGCCGCCGAGATGACCGGGCCGACCACCGTGCCCCGCTCCCGCGGGTCCCCCACCTTCAAGTGACCTGCATAGGCGGCCAGTTGTTCGACCAGCCGGTCATGCAGACCCCGCTGCACCAGCACCCGCGTCGGCGCCGTGCAGATCTGTCCGCTGTAGAACGAGAACGTGGTGCCGATCCCGGCCACCGCCGAGTCCAGGTCCGCGTCGTCGAAGACGAGTGCCGCGCCCTTCCCGCCCAGCTCCATGAGCTGCCGTTTCATCCCGCGCCCGCAGACCTCGGCGATCCGCTGCCCGACGGCGGTGGACCCGGTGAAACTCACCATGTCCACGTCGTCGCTGTCGACCGCGGCCTCGCCGGCCTCCGCCCGGGAGCCGCTCACCACGTTCACGACCCCCGGCGGAACGCCCGCCTCCGCCAGGGCCTCCGCCATCCGGTACACGGACAGCGGGTCCTGCGGGGCGGGCTTCACGACCACGGTGTTGCCCATGGCGAGGGCCGGCGCGATCTTGCCCGCCGGGTTGGCCCAGGGGTTGTTGTACGAGGTGATGCAGGTGACCACGCCGACGGGCTGGCGCACGGCCAGCGCACCCATCACGGCGGCCTTCCCGAAGGGGCCCGCCTCGTTGATCTGCGGCGGCAGCGCCTGCTCCACGGGCTCGGGCCGCGCGTACCGCCGGAAGCGTGCCATGCCCACACCCACCTGCATGCCGCGTGCGGTGCCGGTCGTGGCGCCGCTCTCGGCCTGGGCGAGCTCGGCGTACGGGACGAAGTTGCGCTGGATGATCCCGGCAGCGCGGTCGAGGACGGCGGCGCGTTCCCCGGCGGGCGTGCGCGACCACGCCCCGAAGGCCTCGCGGGCCGCGGCGGCCGCCGCGTACACCTGCTCCCGCGAGGCCTCCGGCGCAAGGCCGACGACGCCCTCGGTCGCCGGGTCGATCACCTCGTAGAACCCGTCGTCCGGCGCGACCCACTCCCCGTCGATGAACAGCCGCTGTTCCTCGGTCACTTGGTGCTCACCGTCCTGGTGTCCCGCCCCGACCGCAGCACCCTCCCCGGCACGGAACCGCTCACCACGTCGTCCCGGATCACCTCGACTCCGTTGACCCAGACGGCTTTCACGCCGATCGCCCTGGCGTCGAGCCGCGGACTGTCTCCCGGCAGGTCGTGCACCAGGGTGGCCTTGCCCGCGTCGATCCGCTCCGGGTCGAAGAGCACGAGGTCCGCATGGAAGCCCTCCCGCAGCCGGCCGCGCTCGCGCAGCCCGAAGAGCCGCGCCGGGTCGTCCGTCAGCATCTTCACCGCCTGCTCCAGCGACACCAGCTTCCGCCCGCGCAGACAGTCCCCGATGAACCGGGTGGTGTACGGGGCTCCGCACATACGGTCCAGATGGGCGCCCGCGTCGGAGCCGCCGAGCATGACGTCCTCGTGCCGCCAGGTCTCCTGCCGCAGCGCCCAGGAGTCGGGGTCGTTGTCGGTGGGCATCGGCCACAGCACCGTACGCAGCCCGTCGTTGGCGCAGATCTCCACCAGGCACTGGAACGGCTCCTGGCCGCGCTCGGCCGCAATGTCGTTCACGACCCGCCCGGTCAGGCCCTCGTTCGCCGCGCTGTAGGTGTCGCCGATGACGTACCGCCCGAAGTTGGCGAGCCGGCGGAAGACGCCCGCCTCCTTGCTGTCCGCCCGGCGCAGCATCCCGGCCCGTACGTCGGGGTCGCGGAGCTTCTCGATCCGCTCCGGCACCGGCAGGCCCAGGACCTCGCCCCACCCGGGGATCAGGTTCAGCGCGCAGAAGGTGCCCAGCGACATGTTCATGGGCGTGAGGATCGGCATGGTGAGCGCGACGATGCGGCCGCCGGCCTTGCGGGCGCGCTCGCTCGCCTCCAGCTGGCGGGGGACGCGCTCGGGGACGGACGCGTCGATCGTCAGGACGTTCCAGTTCAGGGGGCGGCCCGCCGCCGCGCTCATCTCCACGAACAGATCGATCTCGTCGTCGCTGAACTGGTCGAGGCAGCCGGCGACGATCGCCTCGATCTGGGTTCCCTCGTGGTCGCCGACGGCCCGGGAGAGGGCCAGCAGTTCCGCGGGCTTCGCATGCCGGGAGGCGACCGGTTTCCCGTCGCCGTCGGAGTGGGTGGAGGACTGGGTCGTGGACAGCCCCCAGGCTCCGGCCTCCATCGCCTCGTGGAAGAGGGCGAGCATCTCCGCAAGCTGCTCCTCGGTCGGCTGCCCGCCGACCGCGTCCGCGCCCATCACGTACCGCCGCAGCGCACAATGCCCCACCATGAAGCCCGCGTTGACGGCAATCCGCCCTTCCAGGGCGTCCAGGTACTCCCCGAAACTGTGCCAGCTCCAGGGCGCGCCCTCCTCCAGGGCGACCAGCGACATGCCCTCGACCTTGGACATCATGCGGCGCGTGTAGTCGGCGTCATCGGGGCGGCCGGGATTCAAGGGGGCAAGGGTGAAGCCGCAGTTGCCGCCCGCGACGGTCGTCACCCCGTGGTTCAGCGACGGCGTCGCGTACGGGTCCCAGAAGAGCTGCGCGTCGTAGTGCGTGTGGGGGTCCACGAAACCGGGCGCGAGGACGAGCCCGGCGGCGTCCTCGCTGGTCCGCGACGGCTCGGTGACCGACCCGATCACGGCGATTCGCCCATCCCGTATCCCCACGTCAGCGGTATACGCGGCCGCCCCCGTCCCATCCACCACGCTCACACCCTTGATCAAATGATCAAGCATCTCCAACCCCTTCCCTCACATCCCTCACCAGAGCCCCGCCAGGGACAAGCCCCCGAAGGGGGTCAGGGGCGCGGGGAACTGCGCGCCCAGCCCCCACTCCCCCGCAGCCAAGCGACTCCCGCCCCGTCAGGGGCAAGACCCCGAAGGGGTCAGGGGCGCGGGGAACTGCGCGCCCAGCCCCCACACACCCGCAGCCAAGCGACTCCCGGCCCGCCAGGGCCAAACCCGACCCCGAAGGGGTCAGGGGCGCGAGGAACTGCGCGCCCAGCCCCCACACACCCGCACCCGCACCCGCACCCGACAGGGAGCCCCACCCACAAGGACCGCCCCCGCAAAAACCAGCAACGCGACCCGTCAGGCCGACTGCCGGAACCGCGAGGTCCGGTGCACAGGATCCGTATCGATCTTCGGAATCACGTGCTCCCCGATCAGCTTGATCGACTGCAACGTGTCCTCCCGCGAGATCCCGATCGGCATCCCGAAGGACAGCTGATCGGCCCCCGCCTGCTCCCACCGCTTGCACTGCGTGAGCACCTCGTCCGGGTCGCCGCAGATCAACAGCTCCTCGGCGATGAGGAGTTCGATGATCTCCTCGTTGAACTCGGGGAGCGTCTCGGGCCACACGGGGAAGCCCTCGGGCCGCGGGAAGGTGTCGTGGTAGCGGAAGACGAGCGACTGCAGATAGTGCAGTCCACCGCCGGCCGCGATCCGCACGGCCTCCGCGTGCGTCGGCGCGCAGATCGCCGTCGACGTCACCATCACGTTGTCGTTGACGAAGTCCCCGACCGGCTCGGCCTCGACGATCGCCGTCTTGTACTGCTCGAGGACCCACTCCATGTCGGAGACCTTCTGCACACTGAAGCCGAGCACCCCGAGCCCCTTGCGGGCGGCCATGGCGTACGAGGGCGGCGACCCGGCGGCGTACCACATCGCGGGGTGCGACTTCCCGTACGGCTTGGGCAGGATCTTGCGCGGCGGCAGCTGCCAGTGCTTGCCCTGGAACCCGACGTACTCCTCCTGGAGCCACATCTTCGGGAACTCGGCGATGGTCTCTTCCCAGATCTCCTTGGTGTAGTTCATGTCGGTGACGCCCGGTATGAAGCCGAGGATCTCGTGCGAGCCCGCGCCGCGTCCGGACCCGAACTCGAAGCGTCCCTCGCTGAGATGGTCGAGCATGGCGACCTTCTCGGCGACCTTCACCGGGTGGTTGACCTGGGCGAGCGGGTTGAAGATCCCGGAGCCGAGGTGGATGCGCTCGGTGGCGTGGGCGAGGTATCCGAGGAAGACGTCGTTCGCCGAGAGGTGCGAGTACTCCTCCAGGAAGTGGTGCTCGGACGCCCAGACGTACTTGAAGCCGGACTGGTCCGCCTGGATGACGTACTCGGTCTCCTCCATCAGCGCCTTGTGCTCCGCGAGTGGATCCGTCTCGGCGCGCTTGCCCACGTATCCCTGTACAAAGAGCCCGAATTCCAAGGAGGTTCACCGTCCCCACGTCTTAGCTGACGTACCGTCAGATTCTCTGCGCCGACTGTTGCACCGCACCCATGGACCGTCAATAGCTGACGCCCTGTCAGATAACGCTCACGCCCGCCAGCCAGCCGCCGTCGATCACGAAGGGCTGCCCGGTGATGTACGAGGAGTCCTCGCTGGTGAGGAAGAGGGCAAGCTTGGCCACCTCCTCCGGCTGTCCGATCCGCCCGAGCGGCACGAGCTTGCTGTACAGCTCGTCGAGCGCCTGGGAGGTCTCCTCGCTGTTCGCGGCCGGGTCGAGCTGCGACGGGTTGCTCATCGCCGTGTCGATGGCACCCGGGCAGACGGCGTTGACGCGGATCTTCCGGCCGGCCAGTTCGAGGGCGGCCACCCGGGTCAGCCCGACGATGGCGTGCTTGGTCGCCGTGTACGCGCCCACGTACGCCATCCCGGTCAGTCCCGCGTACGAGGCGGTGTTCACGATGGTCCCGCCGCCCGCGGCCGCTATCTCCGGCGCCACCGACTTGATCCCCAGGAAGACCCCGACCTGGTTGACCTGCACGATCTGCTGGAACTCGTCGAGGGGCGTGCTGACCAGCTCGTTGAAGCGCAGGATGCCGGCGTTGTTGACGAGCCCGTCGATCCGTCCGTACGCGCTCCCGGCGGCGGCGACGGCCGCGTGCCAGTCGGCCTCCTGGCTCACGTCCAGGTGGACGTACCGCGCCCCCAGCTCCTTCGCCAGCGCCTCCCCCTGGTCGTCCAGCACGTCCGCGATGACGACCCGCGCGCCCTCCGCGACGAAGAGCCGCGCCTCCTGCTCACCCTGCCCGCGCGCCGCGCCGGTGATGAGGACGACCCGTCCGTCGAGCTTGCCCATGGCATGACTCCCTGAGTGAGGTGGGACACGGCTTCAGTCGAGGTGGGACGCGACCCCGGCGCCGAACGCGGCCATCCGGTCGACGAGTTCGACGAGTTCGGCGAGTTCGGCGAGTTCGGCGAGGGAAGTCACGGCTTCAGTCGAGGTGCGGCGCGACTCCGGCGCCGAACGCGGCCATCTGGTCGGTGAGTTCGGCCCGGCTGCGGCTGCGGAACCGCACCTGGATCTGGTGCACCCCCATCGCCCGGTACGCCCTGAGCGACTCGGCGAGCGCGTCCGGCGAGCCGCTGAGCGTGCGCCGCCCGACGTCCCAGCCGGGCGCGCCCACGTACAGCGGCTCGGTGATGGCCCCGACGGCGATGGGGTCGGTGACGCCCGCCTCGGCCCGGAGGCGGTGCAGCCGGGCGATCTGGTCCGGGAGCCGGTCACGGGGATCGTCCTGCGGCAGCCAGCCGTCACCCCGGACGGCGGCCCGGCGCACGGCGGCGGGCGAGGACCCGCCGACCCAGACCGGGATCCGCTCCTGCGCGGGGCGCGGCCGCTGGCCGAGCCCTTCGAAGTCGTACAACTTGCCGTGGTGGACGGGGTATTCATCCGGCCCGAGCGCGGCGCGCAGGGCGTCGATGGACTCGTCGAGCACCGGACCCCGGCGCTCGAAGTCCACCCCCAGCGCCTCGAACTCCTCCTGTACGTGCCCGGCGCCGACCCCGAGGACCAGCCGGCCGCCGGCGAGGTGGTCGAGGGTCGCGTACTGCTTGGCGGTGACCAGCGGGTGCCGCAGCCCGACGATCGCGACATGGCTGAGCAGCCGCACCCGTTCGGTCACGCCCGCCAGAAAGGCGAGGGTGGCGACGGGGTCGTACCAGATGGTGCTCATGGCGCCCGCGAGCCGGCGCGGGATGGCGACGTGGTCGCAGCTCGCGAGGTACGCGAAGCCGGCCCGGTCGGCGGTACGGGCGATCTCGACGAGGTCGTCCGGGCCTGCCTCGGCCTCCCAGCCCTCCGCGTAGATGGTGCTCTGCGACTGGACGGGGAGTTGCATCCCGTACGCCAGTCGCCCTTCCGGCAACACCCACATGGGCACGCACCCCTTATCTGACGGACCGTCACATCGCAGGCAAGCAATGCTCCTTGCTGACGGGTCGTCAGACAAGAGGCGTGCGAGCTTTCACGGCGCCCGCCGGCCGGCGGGCCGGTTCTCCGGTCCACCCCTTCACTGCGCCCAGAGGCCGTCGTCCGTCAGGCCCAGCAGCTCGATGGCGTTGCGCCGTACGATCCGGTCGACGACGTCCGCGTCCAGGTGGCCCATCTGCGCCTCGCCGACCTCGCGGGACTTGGGCCAGGTGGAGTCGGAGTGCGGGTAGTCGGTCTCGTACAGGACGTTGCCGACACCGATCGCGTCGAGGTTCCTGAGCCCGAAGGCGTCGTCGAAGAAACAGCCGTAGACGTGCTCGGTGAAGAGCTCGGACGGCGGCCGGTGGACCTTGTCGGCGACCCCGCCCCATCCCCGGTTCTCCTCCCAGACCACATCGGCGCGTTCCAGGATGTAGGGAATCCACCCGATCTGCCCCTCGGCGTACATGACCTTCAGATTCGGGAAGCGCTCGAACTTCCCGCTCATCAGCCAGTCGACCATCGAGAAGCAGCAGTTGGCGAAGGTGATGGTGGAGCCGACGGCGGGCGGGGCGTCGGCGGAGGTCGAGGGCATACGGCTGCTGGAGCCGATGTGCATGGCGATGACCGTGCCGGTCTCGTCGCAGGCGGCGAGGAAGGGGTCCCAGTCGTCGGTGTGGACGGAGGGCAGCCCCAGGTGGGGCGGTATCTCGGAGAAGGCCACCGCGCGGACGCCCCGGGCGGCGTTGCGCCGTACCTCCTCCGCCGCCAGCCGGGCGTCCCACAGCGGGATCAGCGTCAGGGGTATCAGCCGGCCCCCGGCCGCCGGGCCGCACCACTCCTCCACCATCCAGTCGTTGTAGGCCCGCACCCCCAGCAGCCCCAGCTCGCGGTCCTTGGCCTCGGTGAACGTCTGACCGCAGAAGCGGGGGAAGGTCGGGAAACAGAGCGCCGACTGGACGTGGTTGACGTCCATGTCCGCCAGCCGCTGCGGGACGTCGTACGAGCCCGGGCGCATCTGCTCGTAGGTGATGACTTCGAGCTTGATCTCGTCGCGCGAGTAGCCGACGGCGGTGTCGAGACGGGTCAGCGGCCGGTGCAGATCCTCGTACACCCACCAGTCGCCGATCGGACCGTCGTCGCCGGGGCTGCCCATGACGGGCGCGAACTTGCCGCCCAGGAAGGTCATTTCCTTCAGGGGCGCACGGACGATACGCGGGCCGCTGTCCTGGTACTTCGCCGGGAGCCGGTCCCGCCAGACGTCCGGGGGCTCCACCGTGTGGTCGTCCACCGAGATGATCTTCGGGAAGGCGACTGAGGGACTCTCCGTGCTTTCCGTGGTCTCCATACGGCCCACGGTAGCGCTGATCTGACGGGTCGTCAGCTAGTCGTGGGCCAGGCCGTGGCCCCCCTCGCGGGATCGCCCGTATTCCCGTCCGCGGTGGTCGACTGTGTGCGGATGTGTGGGGAGAGCTTGTGAGGACCTTGTGGTGTAGCGCCCACGCCCCTGTGATCGCCGTCTCCCACGGCTGACGCATCCGCCATGAACAAGGCAAACTGGCCTCGTTGTCATGACGGTCGGCAGGGGGACAGCGATGGACGGTGTACCGCGAGTGCCGGAGCAGCGGGGCCCCGAGAACTCGGCGGCGCTGCGCTTCGGCGTGCTCGGCCCGGTGCGCGCCTGGCGCGGGGCGGAGTCCCTGCCCATGGGTTCCCCGCAGCAACGCGCCCTGCTCGCCGCGCTGTTGCTCCGCGAGGGCCGTACGGCGACGGCCGCCGAGCTCATCGACGCCCTGTGGGGCGAGGAGTCGCCGTCCCAGGCGCTGGCCGCCGTCCGTACGTACGCCTCCCGGCTCCGCAAGGTCCTGAACCCCGGTGTGCTGGTGAGCGAGTCCGGCGGGTACGCCCTGCGCCTGCCCGAACCCGGCGCACTAGACCTCGCCCGCGCCCAGCAGCTCGCCACCGACGCCGAGAAGGCGAAGAACACCGGCGGCCTGTGCCAGGCCCGCGGCCTGCTGAACGAGGCACTGGCGCTGTGGGACGGGGAGCCGCTGGCCGGCATCCCCGGCCCGTACGCGGACCACCAGCGCACCCGCCTGGACGAGTGGCGTCTGCAACTGCTCGAATCCCGCCTCGACATGGACCTGGAGCAGGGCTGCCACGCGGAGGCGGTGTCCGAGCTGACGGTCCTCACGGCCGCGCATCCGCTCCGGGAGCGGCTGCGCGAGCTGCTGATGCTCGCGCTGTACCGCTCGGGCCGCCAGGCGGAGGCCCTCGCCGTGTACGCGGACACCCGGCGCCTGCTCGCCGACGAGCTCGGCGTCGACCCCCGGGCCGGTCTGAAGGAGCTCCAGCAGCGCATCCTCCAGGCGGACCCCGGCCTCGCGGAACCCTCGGCGCCGGCCGCCGAGCCGGCCTCCGCACCCGTACGGCCCGCACAACTCCCGGCGACGGTCCCGGACTTCACCGGCCGGGCGTCCTTCGTGTCCGAGCTCGGCGACGTGCTCGCGTCCGCCGAGGGGCGGGTGATGGCGGTCTCCGCCCTGGCCGGGATCGGGGGCGTGGGCAAGACCACCCTCGCCGTGCACGTGGCGCACCAGGCGCGCGGGGCCTTCCCCGACGGGCAGCTGTACGTGGACCTCCAGGGCGCCGGGGCGCGGGCCGCGGAGCCGGAGACGGTGCTGGGCGCGTTCCTGCGGGCCCTCGGCACCTCGGACTCCGCCATCCCCGACTCCCTGGAGGAGCGCTCCGCCCTCTACCGCTCGGTGCTGGACGGCCGCCGGGTGCTGGTCCTGCTGGACAACGCCCGGGACGCCGCGCAGGTACGGCCGCTGCTGCCCGGCACCGAGGGATGCGCGGCGCTGGTCACCTCCCGGATACGGATGGTGGACCTGGCCGGGGCGCACCTCGTGGACCTCGACGTCATGTCTCCCGAGGAGGCACTCCAGCTCTTCACGAAGATCGTCGGCGTGGAGCGGGTGGCGTCGGAACGCGAGGCCGCGCTCGACGTGGTCGCCGCCTGCGGCTTCCTCCCCCTCGCCATCCGCATCGCCGCCTCCCGGCTGGCCGCGCGCCGCACCTGGACCGTCTCGGTGCTGGCCGCGAAGCTCGCTGACGAGCGCCGCCGGCTGGACGAACTCCAGGCCGGCGACCTGGCCGTCAAGGCCACCTTCGAACTCGGCTACGGCCAGCTCGAGCCGGCCCAGGCCCGCGCCTTCCGGCTGCTGGGCCTGGCCGACGGCCCGGACATCTCACTGGCGGCCGCCGCCGCGGTGCTGGACCTCCCCGTCGAGGAGACGGAGGACCTCCTGGAGTCCCTCGTCGACACGTCCCTGCTGGAGTCCGCCGCCCCCGGCCGCTACCGCTACCACGACCTCGTCCGCCTCTACGCGCGTGCCTGCGCCGAGCGCGACGAACATCCCCCCACCGAGCGCGACGCCGCGCTCTCCCGCCTCCTCGACTTCTACCTGGCCACGGCCGCGGGCGTGTACGCGATCGAGCGCCCCGGGGACCGGCTGGTGGACCACCTGGAGCCGACCGGCACACCGGGCCTTGCCTTCGCGAACCGGCAGGCCTCCTGGGACTGGCTCTATTCCGAGGCCGTACCCCTGCTCGCCTGCGTCCGGCAGTCGGCCGGCCCCGGGACCCTGCGCCGCGCGATCGACCTGCTGTGGGCGGCTGTGGACCTGGCCGAGTCGGGGGCCAACTCCAAGGAGTACGAGGCCGCCGCGGCGGCGCTGCGTGACGCCGCCCGGCAGACGGCGGACACCCGCGCGGAGGGCCGGGCCTGCGTCGTCCTGAGCAACGCCCGTCTCTTCTCCGGGGTGTTCGACCAGGCGTACCGGGAGGCGCAGCAGGCGCTCCAGCTCGCCGAGGCAGCCGACGACCCGCTGCCCACCTGCTGGGCCGCGAACATCCTCGGCAGCATCGCCTTCTACCAGAACCGTCACGAGGACGCCGAAGGGCACTTCAGCCGGGCCATCGAGAGGTTCCGCGGCTGCGGCGACATGGCCGGCTCGGCCAGCCCCCTGTGCAACCTCTCGCGCCTGCACCTCGCCGCCGGCCGCGCCGACAGCGCCGTCGTCCTCGCCCGCCAGGGCACCGAGATCTACGAGACCCTGGGGCACTCCCTCCGGGTGGCCAACGGCCGCTATGCCCTGGGGATGGCCCTCGGCAAGAGCGGGCAGCATGCGGACGCCACCGCGCAGCTGGAGGAGGCGCTGCGCATCTTCCGCGGCAGCCGGCAGCGGCTGTGGGAGGGCATGGCCCTGTGCCGGCTCGCCGAGGTCGACCTGGACGCCCGCAAACCGGCGCGGGCGGCGAGCAACGCCGAGATGGCCCTGACGGTGCTGCGGGGCATCGGCGGCGAGTGGCGCCGCGGCAACGTCCTGACGGTCCTTGGCAGGGCCCTGGAAGGCATCGGCCAGTCCGGCCGGGCCCAGGTCTGCTGGCGCGAAGCCCTCGAGATCTACGAGAAGCTGGGCTCGCCGGAGGCCGCCGAGGTCCGCACACACCTGACGCCGATCGCGGCTGCGTAGGCGGTCCGTCAGGGCGTTCATCGTTCGTTTATCGCGGTCAGGCAGTCTTTTCCTTGTCGATCCGTCGCGTCGGGGGGCAGACGGACCGCCGGTGAAGGTCGCCTCGCTCGCAGTTCAGGGTGGGCGACCCGAGTGGCCCGTCCGGCCGTTCACGGGGGAACAGCCGGACGGGCTCTCGAAGTCCAGCCAGTGCCACAACAGGGGAGGCAGCAACATGAGCGCCACGGAGAAGGACGGCCCGGTCGTCGGACCCGACAACACCCACGTCACGGGCGGGGAGGCGGACGCGGGGGACATCAGGCCGCTCAACACCCACGTGACCAGCAGCCCGATCAAGCCGCTGAACACGCACGTGACCGACGAGGACGACGGCGAGACCACGCCGGACAACACGCACGTGACGTCCGAGCCCAGCTAGACCTTCACCCACACGGGGATCGGCCGCGGCGGCGCGGAGGGGGAGCCGCCGCGGCCGAAGTGTGTGCGGCGCGATGTCTGTTGATGCCGGGCGCCGGGGGGCACCCGGCATCCGAATGCACCAGCCGTGGCGGACACCCGGCATCCGGACCCGCGCGCCGTGGTGAGCGCGTCCGGACGCCGGATCCGCCACCGCGGCGGGCGCGTCCGGACGCCGGATCCGCCGCCGTGGCGGGCGCGTCCGACGTCCGGACCCCCTGCCGTGGTGGACACCCGCCGTCCGGACGCGCCCTCTCAGCCACAGGAGTCGCCATGACCCGCACCAGGAAGACCCTGATCACCCTCGCGCTCGCGCTCGCCGCGGCCACCGTCGCCGGCACCTCGGCACCGACGTTCGCCGGCACCCCCGCGCAGGACACCGGTGTGGCCCACACGGACAACACCCACATCACGTCCGAGGACGGCTAGGTCCTGGTGCGCAACTCCCCCTTCACCACCTTCCCGCTCGCGTTGCGCGGGAGTTCGCGTACGAATTCCACTGTGCGGGGGACCTTGTAGTTGGCCATCTCGCGGCGGGACCAGGCGATCAGGTCGTCGGCGGTGAGGGTGGAGGTGGGGCGGCGGACGACGTAGGCCTTGCCGACCTCGCCGAGGCGGGGGTCGGGGATGCCGATGACGGCGACGTCGGCCACGTCGGGGTGGAGGCCGAGGAGCTGCTCTATCTCGGCGGGGTAGGCGTTGAAGCCGCCGACGATGAACATGTCCTTGATGCGGTCGGTGATGCGCAGATTGCCGTCGCGGTCCAGTACGCCGACGTCGCCGGTGCGCAGCCAGCCGTCGGGGCTCAGTACGGCGTCGGTGGCGAGGGCGTCCTCGAAGTAGCCCCGCATGACGTTGAAGCCGCGGACCAGGATCTCGCCGGGGGAGCCGGCCTCGACGGTGGCGCCGGACGCGTCCACGACCCGTACCTCCGTGCCCGGAAGGGCGCGTCCCGACGTCGCGGCGATCACCGGCGGCGCGTCCCCGCGCCGGCACATCGTGACGATGCCGCTCGCCTCGGAGAGCCCGTACGCCGTCAGGACCGTGCCGATCTTCAGCTCCGTCTTGAGGCGCTCCACCAGCCGCAGCGGGACCACCGCCGCACCGGTCACCACCAGCCGCAGCGCCGACAGGTCGTACGCGTCCCGGGACGGGTGGTCCAGGAGGGACTGGTGGAGCGTGGGCGGGCCCGGCAGGACCGAGATGCGCTCCGCGGCGACGTTCGCGAGGACCGTGTCCACGTTGAACACCGGCTGCGGGATCATCGTCGCGCCCCGCATCAGACAGGCCACGATCCCGGCCTTGTAGCCGAACGTGTGGAAGAAGGGGTTCACGATCAGATAGCGGTCCCCCTCGCGCAGACCGGACAGTTCGCACCACATGGCGTACGCGCGCAGCGTCTGCGCGTGGGTGATCACCGCTCCCTTGGGGCGCCCCGTCGTCCCGGACGTGAAGACGATGTCCGAGGCGGAGGAGCCGGTGACGTCCTCGCTCCGCGCCCGGATCTCGGCCGGTCCCACCCCCTCCCCGCCGGCCAGGAAGTCCTTCCAGGTACGGAAGTCGGCCGGGGCGTCGTCCGAGAGCACGACCACCTGCTCCAGATGCGGCAGCCCCGGCAGCGGTCCGGGCCCGTCCCCCTCCCCCGCGGCCCGCCGCAGCGACGCCACATACGACGTCCCGAGGAACGTGCCCGTCACGAACAGCAGTTTCGCCCGGCTCCGGGACAGGACGTACGCCGCCTCCGCCCCCTTGAAGCGGGTGTTCAGCGGGACCAGGACCGCGCCGGCACAGACGGCACCCAGTGCGGAGACGATCCAGTCCAGGGTGTTGGGCGCCCAGATCGCCACCCGGTCACCGAGCCGCACCCCGTTCGCCAGACAGGCCGCCGTCGCCCGCTCCACGCGCGCGCCCAACTCCGCGTACGAGACGCGGGTACGGCCCTCGACGACCGCCTCGGCGTCGCCGTACCGCTCGGCCGCGGCCCGTACCAGTCCCGGGATGCTGCCCCACTCCAGGTCCCCGCGCATCGCACGCCTCCCCACGACCCCGACACCACTAGCTGACTACCCGTCAGATTAGCTGTAGCCTGACGCCCTGTCAGCAGCCGGGACGGCGTGCGGAGGTGGACCCATGGCGGGGATCAGGGCGACGGGCACGACCGGAGCAGCAAGGGCGAGCAGGGCCGCGCGTGCGGGCCTGGCAGCAGGTACGGGTACGGACACCGGGGCGGGACAGCAGGTCGCCGGGCCCGCGCCCGGCGGTGACGCGAGCCCCGCGCGCCGCCGGTCACCGTCCCGCCGGTCCGGACACTCCGCCGGGATCAAGGACGCCACCGCGATCGTCGGCATCGGACAGACGGCCTTCGCCAAGCAACTCCCGGAGTCCGAAAAGGCGTTGGCCTGCCGGGCCATCCTCGCCGCGCTCGACGACGCCGGCATCGCACCCGCCGAGGTCGACGGTCTCGCCTCCTACACCATGGAGGAGACCGACGAGGTGGAGGTGGCCAAGGCGCTGGGCTTCGGCGACCTCACCCACTTCAGCAAAGTCGGCTACGGCGGCGGCGGTTCCTGTGCCACCGTCGCCCATCTCGCCGCCGCCGTCGCCACCGGGCAGGCCACGGTCGGTGTCGCCTGGCGGTCACGCAAGCGCGGCAGCGGTCCCCGGCCCTGGAAGAACACCACCGTCCAACTCCCCACCCCCGCCCAGTGGACCCGGCCCTTCGGCCTGCTCCGCCCGGCCGACGAGATCGCCATGCTCGCCCGCCGCTACATGCACGAGTACGGCGCCACCCGCGACCACCTGTTCCACGTCGCGCTCGCCTGCCGCAACCGGGCCAACCAGAATCCCGCCGCCCTGATGTACGAGCGCCCGCTGACCCGCGAGATGTACATGACCTCCCGCTGGATCAGCGAGCCGCTCTGCCTCTTCGACAACTGCCTGGAAACGGACGGGGCGTTGGCCTGCGTCATCGTCTCGGCCGAGCGGGCGCGCGACTGCCGGCAGCGGCCCGCCTACATCCACTCCGTCGCCCAGGGCCTGCCCGCCCAGCACCACGGCATGGTCAACTACTGGAACGACGACCCCCTCACCGGCCCCGCCTGGACCGCCGCGCGCCACCTATGGAAGCACTCCGACATCACCCCGGAGGACGTGGACGTCGCCCAGATCTACGACGCCTTCACCCCCCTCATACCGCTCTCCCTGGAGGGCTACGGCTTCTGTGCCCGCGGCGAGGGCGGGGCGTTCACCGAGGGGGGCGCGCTCGAAATAGGCGGGCGGCTGCCGCTCAACACCGGCGGCGGTGGCCTCTCGGAGGCGTACGTGCACGGCTTCAACCTCATCAACGAGGGCGTGAAGCAACTGCGCGGCACGAGCACCGCCCAAGTCCCCGGCGCCGCCACCTGCCTGGTCACGGCCGGGGAAGGGGTCCCGACCTCCGCCCTGCTCCTCAGGGCCTAAGGAGCCGACATGACGGCCACCAGCGACACGCTCCTCTCTCCCGTCCCCGACGACGACGGAGCCCCCTTCTGGCGGTACACGGCCCGCGGTGAACTCCGCGTCCAGGCCTGCGCCGCCCCCGACTGCGGCGAGCTCCGCTTCCCGCCCCGCCCCTGCTGCCCGCACTGCCACTCCTTCGACAGCGAGTGGCGCCGGATGAGCGGACGGGGCCGGATCTGGTCGTACGTCGTCCCGCATCCGCCGCTGCTGCCGGCCTACGCGGAGCAGGCGCCGTACAACGCGATCGTGGTGGAACTCGCCGAGGCTCCGCGGATCCGGCTCGTGGGGAATCTGGTCAGCGGGCCCGACGCGCCTCTCAACTCGGTCGATCCGGAGCGGATCCGGATCGGGGCGCGGGTGCAGGTCGTCTTCACGCAGGCCGACACCGAAATCGGAAGCGGAGGCGGAGGCGGAAGCGGAGGCGGTGACGGCTTGGGGTCCGCCGGGGTGTGCCTGCCCCGCTGGGTGCTGGAGCGGTCATGAGCGGCGGCCTGCGCGTCAGCATCGACAAGGACAGCGGCGTGGCCGTCCTCACCCTCGACCGGCCGGAGCGGCTCAACGCGATCGACCTCGCCACGGCGGCCGAACTGGCGGCCGCCTGGCGGGAGTTCCGGTTCGACGACTCCGTACGGGCCGTCGTCGTCACCGGCGCGGGTGAGCGGGCCTTCTGCACGGGCATCGACCGGGGCGTGGACGTGGCGCAGCCCAACTCCCCGTACATGATGGACGATCCGCTCCTCGCGATCGGGCCGAAGGCGAACGACCTGTGGAAGCCGCTCATCGCCGCGGTCCAGGGAATGGCCTGCGGTGGGGCGTTCTATCTGCTGGGTGAGGCGGAGTTCGTCGTCGCGGACGAGACCGCCACGTTCTTCGATTCGCACACGACGTACGGCATGGTCAGCGCCTATGAGTCCGTGCACATGGCGTTGCGGATGCCGTACGGGGAGGCGGCTCGGATGGCGCTCATGGGGACCGCCGAACGGGTCTCCGCGCGGCGGGCCTACGAGGTCGGACTGGTGTCCGAACTGACGGCGCCCGGTGCCGCGTTGGAGGCGGCCGTGCACTGCGCGACGGTCATCGCCTCCTACCCTCCGGGGGCTGTGCAGGGCACGGTCCGCGCCCTGTGGACGGCACGGGAGGCAGCGCGCGCCCACGCCTTCGCGCAGGCGCCGCACCTCATCACGCTCGGCAATCTGGCCCCGGAACGGCAGGCGGAACTGTTCGCCGCGCGACGGCCGGACGGCTTTCGGGTGCGGTGAGTCCGGACTGACCGTCGTGCGCCCGGTGCCGGTGGGTGGGCGGGTCCGTGCCGGTACATCCGCCCGTCGCCCTACCGGTTCTTCTGTTCCCGGGAGCGCCGACGTTGCCCGTACTCGCGTATGGCGACGGGCATTTGATGTACCGGCACGGCCCCTTCCGCGCGTACGCGGCTGCGGGTACCTGGGGGTTGCGGGCGGCGGCCGGCTCGTGACCGCACCCCGCGGGTGCGGTCGGTGACCGGTCGCGCTGGCGTCAACTCCCCGTTGTGGCCAGCCGGTCGACCTCGCAGTGGTCGACCGAGTCGATCAGGCCCGAGCCGCCGACCTCCACACGGACGGTCGCCTTGCCCTTCGCGGGCACGGTGACCTCCGCGTACTCGTCGGTGATCCAGATGTCCGCCTCGTCCTTGAAGGTGACCGAGGTCGCGAAGGTGGCCTTGCGCGAGTTCGGGTTCGTGACCTCGACGGTCGCGTACGGCTTCTTCTTGGTCGCGCAGCTGATCAGCTTCGCCGTGCCGTCCTCCAGGGTGCTCGTGCCGCTGGAGGAGGTGGAGCGGTGGGTCGGACGCCGGTTGTAGGAACTGCCGCTGCTGCCAGTGCTTCCGGTGCTTCCGGTGCTGCTACTGCTGGTGCTGTCGTCGTACGGGTCGTCGTAGTCGTCGGTCGATCCCGATGTCGTCGAGCCTGAGCTGTACGAGCCGCCGCTCGACGTCGACGACGACGAACTGTCGTGGTTCTGGCTGGAGCTGCTGCAGCCGCCCCCGCCTCCGCTGCTGTGCCGGCTTCCGTGACCGCGCCCCGAGGAAAACCCCGTCAGGGCGAGCACCACCATGGCCAGTACCGCTGTGAATTTGAGCCTGCGCCCCCGTTTTTGCATTCCGTCACCCTACTGACGCCAGTCACACGAGTCACACCGCGTGGCGGGTACCGCGTGGCGGGCGTAGCGTCGTGAGCGAGAGCTGTGAGGAGGCCCCTCGTATGGTTCGCAACGTACTCGGGTCGGTGCTCGCGCTCATTGGAGCGGCGGCCGCCGTCTGGAGCCCCTTCCGTGCCTGGTACGACGGCCGTCTCGGGCGGTACTACCGCCTGGGCGACCTGTTCTCCGGGTCCGGGGTCACGGACGTCCGTGCCGCGCTGTTCGGCTCGGTCCTCCTGCCCTTCGTCGTCGCGGCGGTCGTCACGCTCGCCGGGATTCTGCTGCGCTCGCGATCGCTGGTTGCCCTGGCAGGCGTGATCGTGCTCGCCTTCACCGTCCTGTGGATGGTGCGTGTCGGGCAGGCGGAGAGCGGTCTGACCGTCGACAGCAACGGGAACGGGCTCGGTGTGGGGGTCGCGACTGCCTTCGGAGGCGGTGTGCTGCTGCTGATCGCGGCGGTCCTGATGCGGGGGCGGGGCGGGGGTCGCCTGGGTCGCGATCGCCGGTTGCGGCCGGCGGAGCCTGAGCCCGGGGATCGGTCGGGGCCGTACGGGCCTGGGGAGCAGGCGCCGTACGAGGAGCGGCCTCGGGAGTGGGAGTCCGGCGAGCGGCCGGGGTCGGATGCGCCCACCGCCACGTGGCGGCGGCCGCCGGGGGATCAGGGGTGACGTCGGTTCCGGTCACGCCCGGGGGCTCCGCCCCCAGACCCCCTATCGGCCTGAACGGCCTCGTCCTCAAACGCCGGACGGGCTGAAATCTCTCCCCCGGGCTGCCTGAAAAGCTCCCGCCCACGCGGGCAGAAAAGCCTTCGCCCAGGCTGTCTGAAAAGCGCCCGCCCACACGGGCAGAAAAGCCTTCGCCCAGGCCCGCTTAAACGCTCCCGCCCGCACGGGCAGCCTCCGCCCGCCCCAGCCGGAGTCGCATCACCCCGTCTGGGCCGGAGTCACCTCACCCCGTCCGGGCCGTCCCCGTGCCCTTCTCCGCGTCCAGGGCGTACACGCAGCGGTCCTTGCTGCAGGCGTAGACGACGCCGTCCTTGACGAGGGGGGCGCCGGTGATCTCGCCGCCGGTGGCGAGCTTCCAGCGGAGGCGGCCGTCGTCGGCTTTGAGGGTGTAGAGGAGGTGGTCGGTGGAGCCGAAGTGGATGCGGCCCTCGGCGACGGCGGGGGCGCCGACGATGTCGCCGCCGGCCTGGAAGCGCCACTTGGGCGTGCCGGTGACCGCGTCGAGGGTGTAGAGGCCCTTGCCGCTGCCGACGTGGACGTGGCCGGTGGAGACCAGGACGGGCTCGATGGAGGAGCGGGACTCGGTGGCGATGCGCCACCGGTCGCGGCCGTCGGTGGCGTCGAGCGCGTACACGGTGCCGAGGTAGTCGGCGAGGTAGACACCGCCGCCGGTCACCGCGGGCCCCGGCGCGAAGGTGGGCGGGCAGAGGAAGACGGCGGGTGCCTCGAAGTGCCAGCGGACGTGGCCGCTCGACACGTCGATGGCGAGGACCCGGGTGCCGGCGGAGACGTACACATAGCCGTCGGAGGCGTGGGTCAGCCGGACGGGGACGCCACCGCAGGAGGCCGCGTCACCGATGGGGTACGACCAGCGCTCCTCGCCGGTGCGGGCCTCCAGGGCACGCAGCCGCGCGTCCTTCCACACGTAGACCGTGCCGTCGTGGACGGCGGGCCCGGCCTCCGGGGACTCGAAGTCGGTCTGGGCGCCGGAGATCTCCCACAGCTTCTGGCCGTTGCCGGCCTCCCAGGCCTGGACGCCGCCGCCACGGGTGCCGGTGACGACGGTGCCGCGGTCGGCCTTGAGGGAGTACACCCACGCGTCGGCGGACAGCCGCCAGAGGTCGGCGCCCTCCCGGGCGTCCAAGGCGAAGAGCGTGGGGCCGTCGGAGGCGTGGATACGGCCGTCCGCGACCGCCATCGACCAGGCGACGTCCCGCGTCTTGAAGCGGCGCCGGCCCGTGGCCACGTCCAGCGCGTGGACCTCGAAGGAGGTGACGTAGACGAGGTCGTCGGCGACGACGGGCGTCCCCCAGACGTCGTTCGACATGCGGAAACGCCACGGCCGCCAGCCGGCGGGCGCTTCCGGGGGCGCGGGCGCGACGGTGGGCGCGGGGTCGGCGCCGTTCACGCCGGCGCGCGGGCGGGACCAGGACGCGGCGAGGCCGGCCTCCGGAGGAGGCGCCTTCACCGCGGCGGCGCGGGCGTCCGCGACCCGGGGACCGGGCCCGATCGGCACCCGGGCGCCGGCCAGCCGCACCGGGCCGGTGTCGGGCGCCCCGACGGACAGGGGCGCGGGAGCGTGCTGTGGGACGGGCGGCACCATGGGGGGCGCGGCGACACTGCCCCGTCCGCCGCTGCGGCCCGACGTGGACGGCTTCACGGGCGGACGGCCACCGCGGCGCGTCTCGATCAGGCCCACCGCGCGCTCGGGCAGCCACGCCGACGCCGTACCGCTGTCGTCGGAGCCGGAGCCGAAGAGGTGCGGTGCCAGCTGGGCCTGGAGATCGGCCGGGTTCGGGCGGCCGGTCGCCTCCATCTGCATGCAGGACTCGATGAGCGGGCGCAGCTCCTCGGGAAGACCCTCCAGGTCCGGGCCCTCGCGCAGCAGCATGAAGACCGTTTCGACCGGGTTCGCACCGTGGAAGGGGGCGTGGCCGGTGGCGGCGAAGACGAGCATCGAGCCGAGCGAGAAGACATCACTCGCACCGGTGACGCTGCGCGAGTCCTTCGCCTGCTCGGGCGACATGTACGCGGGCGTGCCGACGGCGACGTTCGTCATGGTCAGACGGGTGTTGGAGACGCCGGACGCGATGCCGAAGTCGATGACGCGGGGGCCGTCCTCGACGACGAGCACGTTCGACGGCTTGAGGTCGCGGTGGACGAGACCGGCGCCGTGGATGGACTGGAGGGCCTCGGCCACCCCCGCCGCGAGCCACCGCACCGCCTGGGCCGGCAGGGGCCCGCACTCATTCACTATCTCCTCGAGCGAGGGCGCGGGCACATAGGCGGTGGCCAGCCACGGCACCGCGGCCCGCGGGTCGGCGTCGACCACGGCCGCCGTGTAGAAGCCGGACACGGCGCGCGCCGCCTCGACCTCGCGGGTGAAGCGGACCCGGAACAGCTGGTCCTCGGCGAGCTCCGTCCTGACCGTCTTGATCGCCACGCGCCGGCCGGACGCCGAGCGCGCGAGATAGACCAGCCCCATGCCGCCCGCACCCAGCCGTCCCAGCACCTCGAACGGCCCGATCCGCCGCGGATCGTGCTGCGTCAGCTGATCCACCACTTGCCTGCCACCTCCCCGTACGGGCCACGTCATCCACGTATGAACGCGGCCCCGTGCAGCGTCTCACCACCGAACCGCCATGGCGGCACGCACCCTGATTCTTCCTGTCCGGGCGACTGGTTGCGAACCCGGGGGCGGATCGGGGTGTCTCAGGACAAAACCATGCCGCACGTCTCCTGAGAAGCGGCGGCCGGATGGTGGAACGCCCGAGCGGGAGCTCGTCTCAGCGTTGCAGCACCGCGAACGACGCCCCCTGATTGTCCGTGACCACGGCCACCCTTCCGTACGAGGTGTCGAACGGTGCCTTCTGGACCCGGCCGCCGAGCCGCTGCACGGTCTCCAGCGCGGCCTCGCACTCCGGTACCCCGAAATGGACGAGGAAGTGCGGCGGCATCTCGACGGGGAAGACGTCGGACACGGCGGCGCGGCCCACGTCGGGCTGTCTGCCGCTGTCGAAGACCTCCTCGTAGAAGTCGTCGGCCGGCTCCCGGTCGTACAGCTCGGCCCAGCAGAAGGAGCCCGGCTCGTGGTGCCGGCCGAAGCCGGGGTGGCTGTCGGGCTGCCAGAGGCCGAAGACGGCACCCTGCGGGTCCGCGGCCAGCACGGACGTACCGAGGGAGTCCACCGGCACGGCTTCCGTGATCACCTGCCCGCCGGCCGTGCGGATCCGCTCGACGAGGGCTGCCGCGTCGGGGGTGGCGAAGTACACCGTCCACACCGTGGGCATCCGTCCGTCCCGCTTGGGCACGAGGGCCGCCACGGACTCTCCGTCGCGGTACGCCCAGACGGAGCTGCTCCGCTCCGCGGTGGCGTCCCGAGGATCCCGGGGGACCCGCGGAATACGAGGAGTGCTGTACGCCGCCTCGAAGGTCCACCCGAAGAGGTCACCGTAGAAGCGCTTGCCCGCCTCGACGTCGGAGAGCTGGGCGTCGACCCAGCAGGGGGCGCCCTCCGCGAACGGGGCGGATGCGCCAGATGCGGCAGATGCCGTGGATTCGGCCATGCCGCCAAGCTAATGGCCCCTCACGCCCCGCGCACGGTGGGCGCGGCCCGTTCACCGCCCCTCGGAAAGAGGCCCACTCCCCATTTGCAGTCGGCCGAATCGCGCTCCGATCACCCCTCGGTAAGCTGACGGCATGACAGGACAAGTGCGTACCGTCGACGGCCGTGTCGCCGGACGGCGTGGGCAGGCGACCAGGCAGAAGCTGCTCGACTGCCTCAGCGAAATGCTCAGCTCGTCGCCCTACCGGGACGTCAAAGTCATTGATGTCGCCCGGAAGGCGGGCACTTCCCCGGCGACCTTCTACCAGTACTTTCCGGACGTCGAGGGCGCCGTCCTGGAGATCGCCGAGCAAATGGCGGCGGAGGGCGCCGGGTTGACCCAGCTGCTCGCGGGCCGCTCCTGGGTCGGCAAGGCCGGCTGGAGCACCGCGCAGGAACTGGTCGACGGCTTCCTGGAGTTCTGGCGGCGCAACGACGCGATCCTGCGCGTCGTCGACCTGGGCGCCGCCGAGGGCGACAAGCGATTCTACAAGATCCGTATGAAGATCCTGAACTCCGTGAACAACTCCCTGACGGACTCCATCACCGAGCTCCAGTCCAAGGGAAGGATCGACAAGGACGTGAACCCGGCGGCGATGGCCGGTTCGCTCGTCGCCATGCTCGCGGCGGTCGCCTCGCACCAGAAGGGCTTCCAGTCGTGGGGCGTCAAGCAGGCTGAACTCAAGCCGAACCTGGCCCTGTTGGTGCACCTCGGCGTGACGGGCAAGAAGCCGACGAAGTAACTCCTCCCCTTCTGCCCGGCCCAAGTCCTGTCATGCGGGCGGCAGTCCACCCCGGTGGGCTGCCGCCCGCTGCGCTGTGCGGGGTGTGCCGGGCGGGCTGCGCTGTGCGGGCGACCACTCTTGAGCAACCGTGCCGGACACCGGCGGGTTCCTGCTGGTGGAGCAACTCGCCCCTCTGCGATCAGCGTCGGTGGAGCAAGTCACCGCACCGCGATCACCGCCGGTGGAGCAAGTCACCGCACCGCGATCACCGCCGGTGGAACAAGTCACCGCACCGCGATCACCGCCGGTGGAACAAGTCACCGCACTGCGATCACCGCCGGACGATCCGGAACAGCCGGATCTCGCGGCTGATCCGCGCCTGGTACGTGGCGTAGGGCGGCCAGAAGGCCAGCGCCGCCTGCCAGACGGCGGCCCGCTCGTCCCCCTCCAGGAGGCGGGCCGTGACGGGCACGTCCCGCCCCTTCCAGCTGACCTCGGCCTCCGGATGCGCCAGCAGGTTGGCGGTCCACGCCGGGTGGCCCGTACGGCCGAAGTTGGACCCGACGAGAATCCAGCTGTCCGGGTCCGCACCGCCAGTCGCCCCCTCCGGCATGCACGCCAGCGGCGTCCGCCGAGGGAGACCGCTCCTGGCACCGCGCACCGTGAGGACGACGCCCGGCAGCATCTGGGCGCTGAGCAACACCTTGCCGCGGGTCAGGCGGTGCACGGCACGGTCAAGGACGGGGACGACATGCGGCGCGATCCGGGCGAACGTCCGGGTCGAGGACACCTTCTGCACCAGCCGGACTCCCGGAGCCATCAGACCGCCACCTCTCCCGCGTCGAACAGTCGCGCCGCGTCCGCCGCGTGCGCGCGCAGCCGGTGCACCGGCCCGAACAGCAGCTCGTCGCCCGACGCCCGCTTGAAGTACAGATGCGCCTCGTGCTCCCAGGTGAAACCGACTCCTCCGTGCAGCTGGATGCCTTCGGAGGCGGCGGTGCGCAGCGCCTCCAGCGCCTGCGCGAGAGCAAGCCCACCGACCCGCCCGCCGGCCCCCGCGCCGGCCCCCGCGCCGGCCGGCTGCGTGAGCCCGCCTCCGATCCGCTCGCCCGCCGGCCGCGCGAGCCCTCGGATCCGCTCGCCCGCCCCCGCGGCGGCCGACTGCTCGGGCTCACCGACCCGCCCGCCCACTCCCACGGCGGCCGGCCGCTCGAGCCCTGCGCCCCGCTCGTCCACTGCTACGGCGGCCGGCCGCTCACCGCCCTCCGTACCGTCCGCGCCCGCCACCCGTCCACCGCTGCCCGTGCCCACCACTCCTTCACCGCCGTCCGCGCCCGCCACTCGTTCACCGCTGCCCGTGCCGCTCGCCCAGGCCGCGTAGTACGCCGCCGAGCGCGCCGCCTGCACCTGGACGTACACATCCGCGAGCCGGTGTTTGACCGCCTGGAACGAACCGATCGCCCGACCGAACTGTTCCCGCTGCTGCACGTACTCCACCGTCCGCTCCAGCGCGCGGTCCGCGGCGCCGACCGCTTCCACGGCGAGGACGGCGGCGGCCGCATCCCCGACGCGGGCGAGCGCTCCGGGCACATCGACGGCCTCGGGGCCGGGACCGTCGGCGGCCTCGTCGCCGAGCAACTCGGCTGCCACGTCCCGCAGTTCGATCCGCGCCTGGGGCCGTGTCGCGTCCAGCGACGTCTGCCGCACCCGGACGAGCCCGTCGGCTCCCCCTCCCCCGCCTTCTCCCGGCCGTACGAGGAACAGCCGCGTCCGCGACCGGGCGAAGCCGCCGGTGTGGGCGGCCACCACCAGAAGCCCGGCACTGTGTCCGTCGAGCACCTGGGACGCCTGTCCGTAGAGGCGCCACCCGCCGTCGGACCGTCTGGCCTGTACGCCACCGGCGCGTCCGCCGCCCGCCCAGTCCCCGCGGTTGTCGCCGACCAGGGCGAGGGCGGTGGCGAGGCCGGCCCCCGGCACGGCGAGCGCCGCGGTCAGTTCCCCGGCCGCGATCCGGGGCAGCAGCTCGGCGCGCTGGGCCTCGGTGCCGAGGGCCAGGATCAGCGGCGCGGCCAGCACGGCCGTGGACAGCAGCGGGGACGGAGCCAGGGCGCGCCCCGACTCCTCGCAGGCCAGGGCGAGTTCGGTCACCGAGCAGCCGACACCGCCGTACGCCTCGGGGAGGGCGAGCCCGGGCAGTCCGAGCTGGTGCGCGAGGGCCTCCCAGAGGGCGCTGTCGTATCCGGCGGGGGTCCCGGCCGCGGCCCGCACCTCCTCCGGCCCGCACCGCTTGAGCAGCAACTCCCTGACCGTGCGGCGGATTTCTTCCTGTTCGGCAGTGAAGCGGGTGTCCATGGGCGAGCTCCTCCCCCGGGCCGGTTCCCGACACCCGGACTCCGGCTCCAGATCTGACGGTCCGTCATATTAGGGCGGCGCCAGGCAGATGCACAGGGGCGCGACACCCTCCCACGACGGCCATTATCTGATGTACCGTCAGATTCATGACCTCAACGACCCCGGGGAGTCCGGGGAGTCCGGGGAGTCCGGGGAGTCCCCGGACCACAGCCCCTGGCACCCGCCCGGCCCCCGGCGCCGACACCAGCGCCGCCGCCTCCGCCTCCGCCTCCGCCTCCGCCTCCGCCTCCGCGGGGAAACGCAAGGTCGCCGTCGTCGGCGTCTCCCTCTCCGACTGCGGCCGGGTGGACGACGCGACCCCCTACACCCTGCACGCCCAGGCCGCCCGCCGCGCGCTGGCCGACTCGGGCCTTGGCCGGGAGGTGGTCGACGGTCTCGCGTCCGCGGGCCTCGGCATCCTCGCCCCCATAGAGGTGGCGGAGTACCTCGGGCTGAAGCCCCGCTGGGTGGACTCCACCTCGGTCGGCGGCTCCACCTGGGAGGTCATGGCCGCCCACGCGGCCGACGCGATCGCCGCGGGCCATGCGAACGCCGTCCTGCTGGTCTACGGCTCCACCGCCCGCGCCGACATCAAGGCCGGCCGCCGTACCGGCAACCTGTCCTTCGGCGCCCGCGGGCCGCTCCAGTTCGAGGTCCCGTACGGCCACACCCTCGTCGCCAAGTACGCGATGGCCGCGCGCCGCCACATGCACCAGTACGGCACCACACTCGAACAGCTCGCCTCCGTCGCCGTACAGGCGCGCGCGAACGCGGCGGACAACCCGCAGGCCATGTTCCGCGACCCGATCATCGTCGACGACGTCCTGTCGGGCCCGATGATCGCGGACCCGTTCACCAAGCTGCACTGCTGCATCCGCTCCGACGGCGGCGCGGCGGTCCTGCTCGTGGCCGAGGAGTACGTACGCGACTGCCGTACGGACCCGGTGTGGATCCTCGGCACCGGGGAGCACGTCTCGCACACGACGATGTCCGAGTGGGCGGACTTCACCGTGTCCCCGGCGGCAGTGAGCGGACGGCTCGCCTTCGAACGCGCCGGCCTGCGCCCCGACGAGATGGACCTCGCCGAGATCTACGACGCCTTCACCTACATGACGCTCGTGACGCTGGAGGACCTGGGCTTCTGCGCGAAGGGGGAGGGCGGCGCCTTCGTGGAGAAGGGACGGCTGACGCTGAACGGGGACCTGCCGGTGAACACCGACGGGGGCGGCCTCTCGGCCCAGCACCCGGGAATGCGGGGGCTGTTCCTGCTCGTGGAGGCGGTACGGCAGTTGCGCGGCGAGGCCGGGGAACGCCAGGTGCGCGGGGCCGGCGGGCGCCTGCCGGAACTGGCGGTCGCCTCCGGGACGGGCGGATGGTTCTGCTCTTCGGGGACGGTGGTACTGGGCCGGGGGTGAGCCCACGGCCGGCTGCCCGCGTACGCCGGTGTCCGCAGCCGCGTGCGCGCGTTCGGCCTGCTCACCGGAACGGGGACCGGGACCACCACCCGGGCCGGGACCGGGGCCGGGCTCACGACCGTGACCGGGACCACCACCCGGGCCGGGGCCGGGGCCGGGCTCACGACCGTGACCGGGATCGCAACCGGGACCGGGACCACCACCGGCTTCCGGGCACCCGCGAAGACGAACAGCCGCAGCACCAGGAAACGTCCGACGCCGGCGAGCCCGGAGGCGCTGAGGTAGACGGCCTGCTCCGTCGGCATCCCGGGCGACGACTGCACCAGGTGCAGGACGAACATCGCCAGTGAGGTCACCGCGTAGGCGGCCGAGGCCGATCCCGCGGCCTGCCAGTGCTGGCGCCATCCGGCCCGCCGCCCGGCCCCGAAGGTGAAGCGCGCGTGCAGCTCCGTGCACAGGAGGGTGGAGGCGACGGTGACCAGCGCGTTCGCCACGGCCCAGGCGAGCGGGCCGGCGAGCAGTGCCACGGCCGCGCTGGAGAGCAGCCCGACACCGCCACCGCACACGACGAACCGAACGAACGAGGCGAGCGGACCGGGAGCCGCCTCCTTCACCTCGGATCCCCGCGCTGCGAACGCCGTCCCCGGCTCCGGCGAGAGCAGCGAATTCATGGTGGGGATTCCTTCCGGACGGGGCATCTGAACCTCTGGATCAACTGGGTTCAACGATGTCGTCGCCCGCTCCTCGGCACGAGGAGGCGGACTCCCGGACTGGAGGTATGGGTAACCCCACCATGGACCGGGTGCCGTCCCGCAGTGCCTGCTGGGCCGCCCCGCGGGCGACCAAGTGGCGGGAGCTACGCGGCGGGTGGGGCCCAGGGAATGTGGCCGGCGCGGTCCCCGGACAGGCGGGGCGCGGTCCCCGGAATCCGAAGGAGCACGGTCCCCGGAATACAGAGAGGCGCTGTCCCCGGAATACGGAAGGGCACGGGGCAAGCTGACGTGGACATCCACTGTTCGCAGCTTGGAGGAGACCGACATGGCCCTGAACCGCGAAGAGCGCGCAGCCTTTCTCGCTGAACCGCACGTCGCCGCACTGGCGGTCGACGCGGGGGCGGGCAGGGCCCCGCTGACCGTGCCGATCTGGTACCAGTACGAGCCGGACGGCATCGTATGGATCCTGACCGGTCTCAACTCCCGCAAGTACGAACTGATCGGCGCGGCGGGCCGGTTCTCTCTCATGGTCGACCGGGTCGAACCCACCGTCCGCTATGTGTCGGTCGAGGGCCCGGTCATCCACACGGCCCCCGCCACCCGCGAGGAGCTCCACGAGATGAGCGCCCGCTACCTCCCTGCCGAACACGTCGACGCCTATGTCGACTTCGCCTGGAAGGAGCACGGCGCACAGGTGGTGGTCCGCATGCGACCCGAACGCTGGCTGTCGTCCGACCTCGGCACCGGCGTCCCGGAGGAGTAGTACGACGAGAACCCGGACCCAGGTCGTCGGAGGCCTTGGCAAGGTCATCGGTGGACAATCGAGGCATGAGCGCTGCCGACACATCCTCCGAGTTCACCGGCCTGCTGCGGTCCCAGCGGGTCTGGGACACCGAGCTGCCCTCCTTCGATCCCGGCGCCGCCCCCGGCGAGCCGCTGCCACTGTTCGTGCGGTGGTTCGCGGAGGCGGTGGCGGCCGGTCAGACCGAGCCGCACACCATGTCCCTGGCGACGGCGGACGCGGACGGCCTGCCCGACATCCGTACGGTGATGCTGCACGGTGCGGACGCGGAAGGCTGGTCCTTCGCGACGCACACGACCAGCCGCAAGGGCCGCCAGCTGGCCGCCCGCCCGTATGCCGCGCTCGGCTTCTACTGGCCCGCGCAGGGCCGCCAGATCCGTCTGCGCGGACCCGTCACCGTCGCGCCGGTGCAGGAGGCGCAGGCCGATCTGCACGCCCGCTCCACCGGCGCGCTGGCCGCCGCCCTGGTCGGCCACCAGAGCGAAGTCCTGCCCTCGTACGAGGAGTTGGAGCGCGCCTCGAACGCCGCCTGGACCCACGCCGAGCGCGAACCGGACGCCCCCGTCCCGACCTGGACCCTGTACCGCCTCCATCCCCAGGAGGCAGAGTTCTTCCAGGGAGACACCCACCGACGCCACGTACGAGTCAACTACCGCCGTACGAGCGGGGGTTGGCTCAAGGAACTCCTGTGGCCATGAGGAGGTGCGGGAAGTGTGGGACGACGCAGCTCAGAGAAAATGAACGGGGCGCAGTCCCCAGGGACGATGGGCCCCGCTCGAGCGAATCCGGGAGTGGGGGAGAGCAGAGGCAGCGGCGGCGAAGCCCACCCCGGAGGGCACCCCACGCGGAGGACACCCCACGCGGAGGACACCCCCGGTCAAGGCGCGACCGGCTCCGGGTCCGTAGCAAGCCGCGCATGCAGATGAACGTCCCGGAACGCATCGCTGCGCGCCGCCTCGAACATCGCGCCCCGCAACGTCCCCTCCCAGAGAAACCCGCACCGCTCGGCCACCCGACAGGAGACGTCGTGTCCAAGCGCGTGCCCGAGCTCCAGCCGGTGGAGCCCGAGCTCACTGAACGCGAAGCGCGCGGCCAGCAGCAGCGCGCGCGTCGCGACCTGCCGCCCGCGGGCCTCCGGCAGGACCCAGTAGCCGACGCGGGCGACACGTATGACGTGGTCGATCTCGTTGACGCCGATGTGGCCGAGCGTGACACCGGTGCCGGCGTCCGTGACCCGGAAGGAGACGCCGCTGCCGTCGGCCGCGCTCTCGGCCCGCGCCCGGAGCGAGTCCCGCGCGTCGTCGATGTCCCGCACCGCCTTCAGCGGCGTGTTCCACCGCTGGAACTCCGGATCGGACAGCCCCCGCAGCCAGGCCCCCGCATCGGCGTCGGACTCCGCGTTCCAGGGACGCAGCCGCAGGCCATGGCCCTGCGGCTCGGGGAAGGACGGGGTGGCGTACTGCGCGTGGACATCGGACATCCAGCTATTGAAACCCGCGATCCCGTGCACGTGACACCCGGCCCGCCCACCGCCGGTCGCGACGGACGTACGCCACCGGCGGACGGGTGCGCCACCGCCCCCTCCCGGTCTACCTACCGGGCCGGAACACCGCCACCCGCACCAGCGCCTCCCTCGCCCCGGCCTCCCGGAACGTCACCTCCAGCGCCATCCCGATCCGCAGCGCACTCTCCTCGCACTCCACGACCTCCGTCATCATCCGGGGCCCCTCGGCGAGATCGACGACGGCGGCGACGTACGGTGTGCGCCCGCCGAACGGCGGGAGGTCGTTGCGGTGCACGACGGACCAGGTGTAGAGGGTGGCCAGGCCGCTCGCGGGCCGCCACTCCACGTCCTCGCTCCAGCAGTGCGGGCAGAACTCGCGGGGGTAATGATGGTCGCGTGCGCAGCCGGCGCAGTGGCGGAGCAGCAGCGTGCCGCGGGCGGCGGCCTCCCAGTAGGGGCGGGTGAACGCGTCGGTCTCCGGCAGGTCGAAACGCGCGCCCGCCCGAACAGCCCGATCGCCCGCGTCCGTCCCCGGCCCGCCGGAGTGCGCGCTGACGCCAACAGCCCGATCGCTCCCGTCGGCCTCCGACCTGCCGGAGCGTGCGCTCATCCGAACAACCCGAGCGCGCTGTCCAGCGACCACGTCTGCCACGCCATCCCGAAGAGGCCGACGACGGAGATCAGCGCCATCATCGAGTTCTGCCCCTGCTCGGCCCAGTCGTGGATCATCAGGACGAGGTAGAGGAGGTTGAGGAGCAGGCCTCCGATCAGGGCGACCGGGGTCAGGAAGCCGGCGATCAGGCCGAGCCCCAGGGCTAGTTCGGCGTAGACGACGACGTACGCCATCGTCCGCGGGCGCGGCGCGACCATCACGTCGAAGCCGCTGCGGACGGCGTTCCAGCGGTGCTTCCCCGCGACGTCCGCCGCCCATGCGATCCCGGTCCCCCGCTCGAACCAGGCCTTCTTGTCCTTGTGCCGCCAGCTCTCCAGCCACCACAGTCCGAGGCCGATACGGAGCACGGCGAGCCATTCCGCGCCGGTGAGCCAGATCGTGTCCATGGATGCCCACGCCTTCGAATCGGTTTCTGACGGTACGTCAGTTCAGCGCACGGAGGGCGCCGGCGCAAGAGGCGTACGAGGCCGGCCCGGCCCGCACACCAGGGCCGCATCCGGGCCGCACCGCCCGGTTCCCCGCCTGCACGCCCCCGCCACAACCAAGTGACCTACGTCACTGGTCCCACCCATCCCTCCCGCAGCCGTGATCGATTCGCAACCGATTCCGGTCTTGACCGAGACCCATCAAGTGAGGGCCTGATTACGCTCGGCTCATGGCCGATTCGACTTCTTCCTCGACACCCCGCACGGTGCCGTCCCACGAAGACCGCCCCGTGTACGTGATCGGCGGCGGCCCGGGCGGACTCGCCGCGGCGTACGCGCTGCGTTCCCGGGGCGTACGGGCCGTCGTACTGGAGAAGTCCGACAAGGTCGGGGCTTCCTGGCGGCGCCACTACGACCGGCTGCGGCTGCACACCACCCGGCGGCTGTCCGCCCTGCCCGGACTGCCGATGCCGCGCTCCTTCGGACGCTGGGTGTCGCGGGACGACGTGGTGCGCTACCTGGAGAAGTACGCCGAGCACCACGAGCTGGAGATCGTCACCGGCGTCGAGGTCTCCCGCGTCGAACCCGCCCCGGGCGGCGACGGCTGGCTGCTGCACGCCACCGGCGGGCGCGAACTGACGGGCAGAGCGGTGGTCATCGCCACCGGCTACAACCACACGCCCCACATCCCCGACTGGCCCGGCCGCGACAGCTACACCGGCGAACTCCTGCACGCCGGCGACTACAGCAACCCCGCCCCCTACACCGGCCGCGATGTCCTCGTCGTCGGCGTCGGCAACACGGGCGCCGAGATCGCCGTTGACTTGATCGAAGGCGGCGCCTCGCGCGTGCGTCTCTCCGTCCGGACCGCGCCGCACATCGTGCGCCGTTCCACGGCCGGCTGGGCCGCCCAGTTCACGGGCATCGTCGTACGACGACTGCCGGTCGGCCTCGTCGACCGCCTGGCCGGGCCGATGGCCAGGCTGAGCGTCCCCGACCTCTCCGCCCAGGGGCTGCCCCGCCCCGACACCGGCCTCTACTCACGCGTCAGAGAAGGCTCCATCCCTGTCCAGGACGTCGGTCTCATCGACGCCGTCCGCAAGGGACGGGTCGAGATCGTCGCCGCCGTCGACTCCTTCGAGGACGGCAAGGTCGTCCTCGCCGACGGCAGCCTGGTGGGCCCGGACGCCGTGATCGCCGCGACCGGTTATGTCCGCGCGCTGGAAGGCGTCGTCGGACACCTCGGCGTACTGGACGAGCGGGGCCGCCCCGTCGTCCACGGCGCGCACACCCCGAAGGACGCGCCCGGCCTGTACTTCACCGGCTTCACCAACCCGATCAGCGGCATGCTCCGCGAACTGTCGATCGACGCCGAGAAGATCGCCAAGGCCGTGGCCCGCGACGCGGCCCGAACCCGCGCCGCCCGCTGAGAAACGTTCCTTCCACAGCGGGCTCCTCTCGGCGCCGCCACGCCCGCGTTCAGTTGACCGCGAGTACAGCCGTGTTGTTCGTGGTGTCCGGGTCGTACCGGAACTCGCCGAAGTCGGGGTGGATGCTGACGGCGCCGGTCGTGCCGGGCACCACGCTGTCGACGCGCAGCTTGAAGGCGTAACCACGCTCCGCGTTCTCCAGCACCCAGTACGGCAGGGCGCAGTCGTATCGGGGAGCGCCCGTCTGCTGCGGGTAGTAGCCGCCGCCGAGGGTGTGCGGAGCGCAGCCCGAGGGAACACCGGTGACCGTGGTGCCGTCCGGGACGATCAGCCTGACCACGGCGACCGGGTCACCCGAGCCCAGATTGCCCAGCCAGGCCGGTCCGTTGTTCTTGAACGTCAGCGGTGCCGTGACCGTCTCACCCGCCGCACCGGTGACCGCCGCGCCGGTCACCGAGAAGTCGGCGGCGTTGTCGGCACCGATCTGCAGAGCCAGGTAGTTGTCGTCACCCGACAGGTCGGTGGCGCCTCCGCCGGGCTCGACGCTGATGTCCAGCCGCTCGTTCAGCGCGTGCCGCGCGAGCGCGACCTCCAGCGGTGCGGGAAGCGCGAAGGATTCGCCCGGTGCCAGCACCTCGTCGAACGTGCAGGTCGCGTACGACATCGGCGCGTACTCGTCACCGCTCGACGTCGTGTACGCGCACTGGTCGTACCGGGTCAGCCAGTCGAGCCCGTACGAGGCGGAGAGCTTCACCGTGAACCCGTGCGCGCTCTCGTTGCCCTTGTTGGTCAGCGCGAACGGAATCGTCTCGGCGCTGCCGGGTCCGGCGTGCGTGACCGGGGCGATGTCGGCGATCGCCAGGTCGGGGCCGGCCGCGATCTCGACCGTGGTGTCGAAGCTGTTCCCGGGCGCCTTGAGCGTGCCGTCGGGGCCGCCGGTCGCCGTCGCGCCGTACGTGATCGTCCCCTGCGACCCGGACCGCGCGCCGTCGGCCGCCCTGACTCCGAGCCGGACCTGAGGACTGTAGTCGGGCCCGATCACGGGGACCTGGGCCACGCTGCACACCGCGGTCGTCCCGGTCGGCGCGCAGTTCGCCGGCCAGGTCACGTCGGCGACCCCGGCGAGCCCGGAGACGTCGACGCTGAGCTTGCCGTCGGTCACCGCGAAGTTGCTGTTGTCGTGATAGAGCCCGACGTCGAGTGTGCGGGTCTGCGGCGCACCTCCGCCCGCGCCCAGCGGCAGGGTCTGCTGGTACGGCGCGTCGATCCAGAGTTGGTCGGACTCGGGCTCGGCCACCGCGGGTCCGGCCGCGAGGCCCATGGTGACGAGGCCGGCGGACAGGGTCGCGCAGGCTCCCAGCCGCAGTACGCGGCCGACGGAGGCAGGACTCATGACATCCCCAGGTGTGAGACAGACAGGACACACGGCCCTGGGGCGGCGGCACCGGTCGCGCGTCCGCCCGGGCCGCATGTCTTGGACGATCAAGGCGAGTTGAAGGTTGTACACAGCTGTGCGCAGCCGTGGCCGGACGCCGACAGCAACAACGGCACCCCGGCCGCACGCCTCCTCCCCGGGCGCGTGAGCCCTTGGACCCCTCACCCACGCTTCCTCCCCGGGCGGGTGAGCCCCTGGCCCTTACGCACGCTTCCTCCCCGGGCGCGTGAGTCCCTGGACCCCTCACCCACGCTTCCTCCCCGGGCGCGTGAGTCCGTGGCCCTTACGCACGCTTCCTCCCCGGGCCAGGCCCGGGGTCCTTTCCGGCCGTTTCTCCTCCGACGCGTTCTCCTCTTGAGCCGGGCGGGCACGAACCAGGTGCCCGGAACCCGTCCTCGGTGTCCGGAACCCGTCCTCGGGCCCGGCGCACCCGTCCTCGGGCTCCGGCGGGTCGGCGGGGCGGCGAACACCCGCCTCGCGCACAGCCTTTGCGTGCACGACGGTTCCTGACACGGCGTCAGTTAAGTAATCTGACACTGCGTCAGTTAATTGGCTGTCACAGAGGAGCGGGCGGACCGATGCTTGGATCAACCCACGGCACCCTCACCACCGACTCCCGCCGGGCCCGGGTCATCGCCTGCGGCGAGCAACCCTCACCGGTCGTCCACGGCAGGCCCGCCGAGGTCGACGACCTGGACGTCAGCGGCCGTCCGCTGTACGCCCCCGTACCCGATCTCGACCGCTTCTTCCGTCCCGAGTCCGTGGCCGTGATCGGCGCCTCGGACGCCGAGGGCCGACCGAACACCGGGATCACCCGGCAACTGGTCGCGTGGGCCGAGCGGGTCGGCGCGCGGCTGCACCCCGTGCACCCCGCCCGTCAGTCGGTCTTCGGCATGCCCTGCTCCCCCTCCGTCGCCGATCTGCCCGAGCAGGTGGATCTGGCCGTCCTCCTGGTCGCCGACCCCCTTCCCGTGATCGAGGAACTGGCCGAGGCCAAGGTGAAGTTCGCCGTCGCCTTCGCCTCCGGGTTCGCCGAGACCGGGGCGGAGGGCGCTGCCGCCCAGGCCCGGCTCGCCGGCGCCGTCGCCCGATCCGGGCTGCGGCTGCTCGGCCCGAACACCAATCTCAACGCCTTCGAGAAGTTCCGTGACGACCTCGACGGGCCCGCGATCGCCCTCATCACCCAGTCCGGACACCAGGGCCGGCCGGTCTTCGCCCTCCAGGAACTGGGCATCCGCCTCTCGCACTGGGCACCCACCGGCAACGAAGCCGATCTGGAGACCGCCGACTTCATCTCCTACTTCTCCGAGCGGCCCGAGGTCGGTGCCATCGCCTGTTACGTCGAGGGGATGAAGGACGGCCGCTCCTTTCTGCTCGCCGCCGACCGGGCCGCCCGGCGCGGGGTGCCGGTCGTCGCGGTGAAGGTCGGCCGCACCGAGACCGGCGCCCGCACCGCCGCCTCACACACCGGCAAACTGACCGGCGCGGACTCGGTGGTCGACGCGGCGATGCGGCAGTACGGCGTGATCCGCGTGGACGGACTCGACGAACTCCAGGACACCGCTGCTCTGTTGGCCCGGGCGCGCGCCCCGCGGGCCGACGGGGTCGTCGTCTATTCGATCTCGGGCGGCACGGGCGCGCACTTCTCGGATCTGGCGACCGGGGCCGGGCTGTCGCTGCCCACCCTGTCCGCCGCCAAGCAGGCGGAGCTGCACGAGTGGATCCCGGAATATCTGAACGTCGCCAATCCCGTCGACAACGGGGGTCACCCGGTGGGCGACTGGCGTGGCCGCAAGATCATCGACGCGATCCTCGCCGACCCGTCCGTCGGGGTGCTGATCTGCCCCATCACCGGCCCCTTCCCGCCGATGAGCGACAAGCTCGCGCAGGATCTGGTGGACGCGGCGGAACAGACGGACAAGCTGGTGTGCGTGGTGTGGGGCTCGCCGGTCGGCACGGAGTCCGCGTACCGCGAGACGCTGCTCGGGTCGTCGCGGGTCGCCACCTTCCGCACCTTCGCCAACTGCATCACGGCCGTCCGCGCCTATCTGGACCACCACCGGTTCGTCGCCGCCTACCGCTCCCCCTTCGACGAGGCGCCCCGTCTGCCCTCGCCCTCCTTCCGCAAGGCGCAGGCGCTGATGCGGCCCGGGCACCAGCTGAGCGAGCACGCGGCGAAACAGCTGCTGCGGGCGTACGGAATCCGCGTGCCGCGCGAGCAGTTGGTGACCAGCGCGGCGGCGGCCGTACGGGCGGCGAGCCAGGTCGGCTACCCCGTCGTGATGAAGGCGTCGGGCGCGCAGATCGCCCACAAGACCGAACTCGGCCTGGTGAAGGTCGAGCTGACCTCCGCCAGTCAGGTCAGGGACGCCTACCGGGAGCTCACCGACATCGCGCGCTACGAAGGGATCTCGCTCGACGGGGTGCTGGTGTGCCAGATGGTCGAGCGAGGGGTCGAGATGGTCGTGGGCGTCACCCATGACCCGCTCTTCGGGCCGACCGTGACCGTCGGGCTCGGTGGCGTCCTCGTCGAGGTGCTGCGCGACGCGGCCGTGCGCGTACCGCCGTTCGGCGACGATCAGGCTCGGGGGATGCTGGACGAGCTGCGGGGGCGGCCGCTGCTCGACGGCGTGCGGGGCGGGCCGCCCGTGGACGTGGACGCGCTGGTCGAGGTGATCCTCCGCGTGCAGCGGATGGCCCTGGAACTCGGCGACGACATGGCGGAGCTGGACATCAACCCGCTGATGGTGCTGCCCCGGGGGCAGGGGGCGGTGGCCCTGGACGCGCTGGCGGTGTGCCGGTAGGCAGCACAGCCAGGCCCACAGCAACCACCGCATTCCCCGTACGCATTGGAGCATCCCCATGTCCGACTCCCCCCGTGAGTCCCCCGACGACTCCCCGGGTCCCGTCCCCCAGGACCCGGAGAAATCCCTCGACTCATTGGTACTGCACGCCACTGACAACGCCGTCTCGTGGATCACCCTGAACCGGCCGGAGGCGATGAACGCCGTCACCTGGGACCAGCGGGAACGGGTGATCGCCCTGCTCGCGGAGGCGTCCGCCGACCCCGAGGTACGCGCGGTCGTCATCACGGCGACGGGCCGCGGCTTCTGCGCGGGCGCGGACCTCCGGAGCGCGCCCGGCACCGGCACCGGTACGGGTACCGCCCCCGGTACCGGTACCAGCAACGCAGCCCCCGCTGCCCCCTCGACCCCCGCTGCCCCCGCAACCCCTGCCGGCCCCGCCGGCCTCGCCAACCCCGGCGCCCGCGTGCCCGGAGACGTCGCCCGCACCATCCGTCTCGGCGCCCAGCGCCTGATCTCCGCCGTCCTCGACTGCGAGAAGCCGGTGATCGCCGCGGTGAACGGCACCGCGGCCGGTATCGGCGCCCATCTCGCGTTCGCCTGCGATCTGGTCCTCGCGGCCGAATCCGCCAAGTTCATCGAGGTGTTCGTGCGCCGTGGCCTGGTCCCGGACGGCGGCGGCGCCTATCTCCTCCCGCGCCTGATCGGGCCGCAACGCGCGAAGGAGCTGATGTTCTTCGGTGACGCGCTGACCGCCCCGGACGCCGAACGGCTGGGGCTCGTCAATCGCGTCGTCCCCCTGGAGGACCTGGAGAAGACGGCCCGCGCATGGTCCGAGCGGCTCGCGACCGGACCGACCCGCGCCCTCGCCCTCACCAAGCAGCTGGTCAACGCCTCCCTCGACACCGACCGCAGCACCGCCTTCACCGCCGAGGCCGCCGCCCAGGAGATCAACATGACGACGTCGGACGCCCACGAAGGCGTCACCAGCTTCGTGGAACGCAGAAGCCCGCACTACCGGGGACGCTGAGTCAGGACGCACAGGTCCCCCACTACCGGGGACGCTGAGTCAGGACACGCAGGTCCCCGTCGTCCGGGTCCCCGAAGCGGACGTAGAGCTCCGGCCTGTTCGCCGTGCCGCCGATCGTCCAGAACGTCTCATCACCACAGCCGCCGAGGCTGACGACCACACCGTCCGGCGCCCCGGCGTCCCCCTCCTGGCCACCGTCCCCCTCGTCCTCATGGCCGCCGCCCCCCTCGTCCCCGTGGTCGCCGTCCCGGTCGGGGAGCCAGGTGCCTGTCCCGTCGCACGGCAGGAATTCCCTGGTCCCGTCGTACGCGAACTCGGGTTGTGCGGGCACCGCGGTGAGCTCGGCTCGTCCCCCCGGCCGAAGCCGCAGTACGGCGCCGTCGTCGCCGCTCCAGACTCCGGCCAGCTGATCGGCGGACAGCCGCGGAGGCTCGTACTCGTCGATGAGGCCCGTGGCGAGCGCCACCGAGCCCGTGACCAGGACCAGAACGCCCAGGCAGAAGGCGGCCAGCGCCGAGCGGAGCCAGATGCTCCGGCCGCGCATCGCCGTCCCGGTGAGCCGGGCCCGTCGGCGGACGTGGGCGACGCCCAGCGCGGGCAGCAGCCCGGACCCCACGATCAGCTCGGCCGCGCCGGTGAACGACCAGTGCACGAGTACGACACCGACCGCGGCCCACCCCGCGCCGAGCACGACGACGAACAGCAGATGCCAGGCCCACTCGGGGCCACGCGCGCGCCGGACCACGAGTCGGGCGAGTTCGGCGGCGGGCATCGCGTGCGTGACGGCGTGCAGCAGACCGCCGACGGCCAGGACCGGCGGCGCGAACACCAGCATGCACATCAGGCCGAACGCGCTCCCGTACCCCGAGCCGTAGGGATTGTCGTCGAAAGCCGAGACGACGTAGATCGCGACGAACACCGGAAGCTGCGCGGCCCAGACCGCGGCGGCCGCGTTGATATCGGAGGCCGCCCAGTTCAACCCCTCGCGCCGACGCCGGCGCGCCTTGTCTCCCCACCCCATGGGGCCGAACATACGCGCAGGCCGCCGGCCCCCGGCACGAGGGTTCCCATGGTGGCTCCGGCCCCCCAGCACGAGGGTTCCCGTGGTAGTTCCGGGCCCCCAGCACGAGGGTTCCCGTGGTGGCTCCGGCCCCCAGCACGAGGGTTCCCGTGGTGGCTCCGAGCGCCCCACCCCTTCCCATCTGACACCCCGTCAGCTTCAATGAGAGATGTGATGGGACACGCAGGGATGGCGGCCGCCGCTGTCCGGTACCTCAGGTCGGCCGGGGCCCCCACCGTCGCGGGGCCCGTCGAGGCGTTGCCGCGACCGGAGTTGCGGGCGGTCGGCGACGACGAGCGGGCGCCCGTCGATCAGGGCGAGTTCCGGCGGGTGATGAGCAGCTTCGCGACGGGCGTCACCGTGATCACCGCACCGGCGTCCGACCCCGGAGCCGACCCCGGAGCGGACCCCGGAGCTGCAGCCGGCCCCGGAGCAGCAGCTGGAGCCACCGCCGCACCCGGCGCCCCCGCCGGCTTCGCCTGTCAGTCCTTCTCGTCGCTCTCCCTCGACCCGCCGCTGATCGCGTTCATGGTCGGCCGTACGTCGACGACCTGGCCGCGGATCGCGCGTGCGGGCGTCTTCTGTGTGAACGTGCTGGGCGCGCACCAGGGCGAGCTGTGCCGGGGGTTCGCGGTGAGCGGCTCGGACAAGTTCGCCGGTGTCGTGTACGACGCCGCGCCCGCCTCCGGCTCCCCCCGTCTCGCGGGCACCCTCGCCTGGATCGACTGCACGATCCACGCGGTCCACACGGGCGGCGACCACCTCATCGTGGTGGGCCGGGTGGACGCGCTCGGCAGGTCCGCCGACGACGCGGCGCCCCTGCTCTTCCACCGGGGACGTTTCCTCTAGCGTTCCTCCGGGACCTCGGGCACGCCGGACGGCTCAGTGCGCCGGAGACGTTCCTCCAGCGCACCCCGCGGCCCAGGAACGCTTCCTCCACCGCGCCCCTGGCGCCTCACGCCAGGGCGACACCCACCCGGACCGGCCGTCGCCGGATCACCAGCACCATCAGGGCCGCCGCCGCGCACAGCGCCCCGCTGGCGTACCAGACCACGTCGTACTCGCCGAAGGTGTCGCGCGCGACTCCGCCGAGGAAGGCGACGAGGGCGGCGCCGACCTGGTGGGAGGCGAGGACCCAGCCGAAGACGATGGCGCTGTCCTCTCCGTACAGCTCGCGGCACAGGGCGATGGTGGGCGGGACGGTGGCGACCCAGTCGAGGCCGTAGAAGACGATGAAGAAGATCATCGGAGGGTGCACCGACGGCGTGACCAGCAGCATCGGCAGGAACAGGAGCGAGACACCGCGCAGCGAGTAGTACACCGCCAGCAGCCGGCGCGGCTCGAAGCGGTCGGTGAACCAGCCGGAGGCCACCGTGCCGACCACGTCGAAGACACCGATCACCGCGAGCAGCGAGGCGGCCGCCGTGATCGGCATGCCGTGGTCGTGGGCCGCGGGCACGAAGTGGGTCTGGACCAGGCCGTTGGTCGACGCCCCGCAGATCGCGAAGGAACCGGCCAGCAGCCAGAAGGGCCCGGTGCGGACGGCGGAGGACAGCACCTTCAGCGTCCGGCGCGCGGCCCCTTGCACCGGGGCGGGCTTCGGTACGAACTCCGTTGCCCCGTACGGCTTCAGGCCCACGTCCGCCGGGTGGTCCCGCAGCAGCAGCCAGACGAAGGGGACGACCGCGAGGGCGGCGAGGGCCACCGTCACCGCGGCGGGGCGCCAGTTGTGGTGCGTCACGATCCAGGAGAGGACGGGGAGGAAGATCAGCTGACCCGAGGCGGAGGCGGCGGTGAGCAGTCCGGTGACCAGGCCCCGGCGCTCGGTGAACCAGCGGTTGGTGACCGTCGCGGCGAAGGCGAGCGCCATCGAACCCGAGCCGAGCCCCACCAACAGGCCCCAGCAGAGCAGCAGTTGCCAGGCGGCCGTCATCCAGACGGTCAGCCCGGAGCCGATCGCGATGACCATCAGGGCGATCGCGACCACCCGGCGGATGCCGAAGCGGTCCATCAGTGCGGCGGCGAACGGCGCGGTGAGCCCGTACAGCACGAGGTTGATCGAGACCGCTGCCCCGATCGTGCCGCGCGACCAGTGGAACTCGTCCTGCAGCGGGTCGAACAGCAGGCTCGGCAGCGAACGGAAGGCGGCCGCTCCGATGATCGTCACGAAGGCCACGCCGGCGACGAACCACGCGCGGTGGACACGTACGCGGCGGGACGGCGGGGGTCCGGCGGCCTCTCCGGCAGTGAGGGCTTCGGTTGTCTGGGTCACGTCATAGAGCCTCGGGCCTGCGGTCTCCGCAAACGAGTGGCCGGAAGGACAGCATTCGCTAGAATCGGGCCATGGCCCGTCCTCCGGAAACCGCCCACCGCCGGCACCGCGTCGTCGTCCTCGCCCTCGACGGGCTGCTGCCCTTCGAGCTCGGCATCCCGCAGCGCATCTTCAGACTCGCCAAGGACGCCGAGGGGCACCCGCTGTACGAGGTCGTGACCTGCTCGGTCCGCCCGCCGGGCCCGGTCGACACGGACGCCGACTTCGCCGTACTCGTCCGCAGCGGGCCGGAGGCACTGGCCACCGCCGACACGGTCGTCGTACCCGCCTCGTACGAGCTCGGCCCCGTCCACGAGGAGGGCGTCCTCACCCCCGAGCTTTCCGCCGCCCTCGCCCACATCCGGCCCGGCACCCGGCTCGTCTCCATCTGCACCGGCGGATACGTGCTCGCCGCCGCCGGCTATCTCGACGGGCGCCCCGCCACCACCCACTGGGCCTCCGCCGAGCACTTCCAGCGGCTCTTCCCGAAGATCAAGGTGGACCCGGACGTCCTCTTCGTCGACGACGGCGACGTCCTCACCTCCGCCGGTGTCGCCGCCGGGATCGACCTGTGCCTCCATCTCGTACGCCGTGACCACGGCACCGGCGTCGCCAACGCCGTGGCCCGCCGCACCGTCGTGCCCCCGCACCGCGACGGCGGACAGGCGCAGTACATCCACCGGCCGGTGCCCGAGCCGCAGGTGGCGACCACCACCGCAGCCCGCGCCTGGGCGCTGGGCCGCCTGCACGAACCGATCCAGCTGCGCGACATGGCCGAGCAGGAGGCCATGTCCGTACGCACCTTCACACGCCGCTTCCGGGAGGAGGCCGGCATCAGCCCCGGCCAGTGGCTCACCCAGCAGCGCGTCGAACGGGCCCGGCATCTGCTGGAGTCCAGCGACCTGTCGATCGACCAGGTCGCCCGGGACGCCGGCTTCGGCACGGCCCAGTCGATGCGCCAGCACCTACAGGCCGGCCTCGGCGTCACCCCCACCGCGTACCGGCGCACCTTCCGGGCCGGGAGCGGCACCCGGTCCGGTGCCGCCGGCCACAGCGACGACTTCCGTGCCGGAAGCGTGAGTTGAGGGCGAGCGGCCGGCCGAGGTGCGGTGGCTCTCCCCCACCGAACCCACCGCCGTGAGCAGCAGCGTCAGCCCGACCCCGGCGAGGATCGCCGTGGAGGGCGCGACGAAGTGCAGCAGGGCGCCGGCGAGCGAGCCCGTCGCCGCGTACCCCACGCCGACGGCCGCGTACATCACCGAATAACCGGCGGCCAGCGCACTCGGCGGAAGCGCCTCGCGCAGGGACAGATTGCGGGTGAGCATCGCGCCCGCCTGGAGCACGCCCGCGACGACGAGGACGGCCGCGATCCAGCCGGTGGCGGGTATCAGCGCGACCAGTGCCACGCAGGCCGAGACACCGCACATCAGCACCACGCTCCGGGTGAGCAGCCGCCCCGGCCAGGAGCGGAGCCCGTACACGAACGCGCCCAGGCCGGAGCCGAGCGCGAAGCCGGTGAGCAGCGGCCCCGACCAGCCGACGCCGATGGCACGCTGCTCCAGCAGGGCGGGCAGGACGAGTTCGGCGAGGGCGAGCAGGGAGAGACTGGCGGCACCGGTGACGTACACCGGCCAGGCGCGGGCCAGGATGCGCGGCATCGAGACACCGCCGCGGTCCGTCACGTCCGCCTCCCAGCCGGCCGGCAGCAGCCACAGGCCCGCGACGGACGCGCCCATCAGGGCGGCGGCGAGCAGCAGCGGGAGCCTGGGGGCGAGGCCGAGCGCGAGACCGGTGACCGCGGCCGGGGACAGCGCCCATATCCCGGACATCAGCATCGACTCGGCGGAGAGCGCCTGAGTGACGGCACCCTTCGGGACGATGCCGGTGAGCAGCGTGCGCAGACCGCCCGGGGTCGCGGCGGGGGCGGCGCCGGCGAGGAACGCGAACGCGCCGAGGACCATCGCGTGCGCGCCCGGAAAGGCGCCGAGACCCACGAAGCCGACGGCACCGGCGGCGAGCCCGGCCGCCATCTGCGTCCTGGCCCGCTCGGGCCGCATGCGCATCCCCAGCAGGGGTGCGCCCACGATCTCACCGATGACGTACGCGGCCGCCAGGATCGCCCCCAGCGCATAGCCACCCGGTCGCTCGCGGACCAGGAAGACCAGGGCCAACGGGGCCATGGCCACCGGCAGCCGAGCGCCGACGGCCACGACGGCCCAGGTCAGCACCTGCTTGGAGGCGATGTCTCGATAACTCATGCGACGACGTTAGGGGACACCACCGACAGTGCCCCAGGAGATTTCCCGCCCTGTGGACAACCGCGTTCTCCGCGCCCTCGCGCCCCCGGGACCCGTGCGCTCCAGCACACCCGGGACCGTGCGCTCTAGAACGTCAGCACCGCCCGCGCCACCTTCCCCTGATGGGCGTCGTCCGCCGCCTTCTCGAAGTCCTCGATCGGATACGTCTCGGTCACCAGCTCGTCCAGCAGCAGCCGCCCCTCCCGGTACAGATCGGCGTACAGGGCGATGTCCCGCTGCGGTCGCGAGGAGCCGTAGCGGCAGCCGAGGATCGACTTGTCCAGGTACATCGAGGAGACGAGGAAGGACGCCTCGGCGGTGGCCGGCGGGACACCGAGGAGGATCGCCTGGCCGTGCCGGTCGAGCAGATCGACGGCCTGGCGGATGAGTTCGACGCGGCCGACGCATTCGAAGGCGTGGTCGGCCCCGTTGGGCAGGATGTCCCGCACCCCCTCCGCCGACGTGAGGAAGTGCGTGGCGCCGAACTGGCGGGCCACCGCCTCCTTCGCCGGGTTCGCGTCGACCGCGACGATCGTCAGGGCGCCCGCGAGCCGCGCGCCCTGGAGGACGTTGAGCCCGATGCCGCCCGTCCCGATGACCAGCACACGGTCCCCGCGGTCCACCCGCGCCCGGTTCAGCACGGCTCCCACGCCGGTCAGCACTCCGCAGCCGATCAGCGCGGCGGACGGCAGCGGAATGTCCTTGGGGATCCTGACCGCCTGCACCGCCTTCACCACCGTGCGTTCCGCGAAGGCCGAGTTGGACGCGAACTGGTAGAGCGTGCGGCCCTCCCGGCTGAACGGCTGCTGCGGCATCCCGATCGCCTTGCGGCACATGGTCGGCCGCCCCCGGTCGCACTCCGCGCAGGCACCGCAGTTGGCGAGCGTGGACAGCGCGACATGGTCGCCCGGCCGGACATGGGCGACGCCCGCGCCCACCGCCTCCACGACACCCGCACCCTCATGTCCGAGCACCACCGGAACGGGGAAGGGTATGGTCCCGTCCACCACTGACAGATCGCTGTGGCAGAGCCCGGCCGCGGAGATCGCGACCAGCACCTCGCCGGGTCCTGGATCCCGTATCTCCAGATCGTCCACGACCCGGGTCTGCTTCCCGTCGAAGATCACACCTCGCATCGCGCCGGCTCCCCTCTGGTCCCTGACTGTCCGGTGGTCATCCCCTGGGCTCCTTCGGCAGGCCGAGCACCCGCTCGGCGATGATCGTGCGCTGGATCTCGTCCGAACCGCCGTAGATGGTGTCGGCCCGGCCGAAGAGGAACAGGTGCTGGAACGCGTCGAGTTCGTACGGAGCGGACGGCGACCAGTCCGTGGGCCCGACCGCGGCCCCGGCCCCGCGCACCCGCATGGCCAGCTCGCCGAGCCGCTGATGCCACCGGCCCCACAGCAGCTTGGCCACGCTCGGCGCCCCCTCCCCCTCCGCCGCGCCCCCCAGGGTGCGCAGGGCGTTCCAGCGCATCGCCCGCAACTGAGCCCACTGCAGTACGAGATGGTCGCGTACGACGGGATCGGCGACCGCGCCCGTGGCGACCGCCGTCTCGATCACACGCCCCAATTCCTCGGCGAATCCGATCTGTTGGGCGAGGGTCGAGACACCGCGCTCGAAGCCGAGGAGGCTCATCGCCACCCGCCAGCCGTTCCCCTCGCCGCCGACGACGTGCTCGGCGCGTGCCACCGCGCCGTCGAAGAAGACCTCGTTGAACTCGCTGGTCCCCGTGAGCTGCCGGATCGGGCGGACCTCGATGCGGCCCGGCTGGTCCATGGGGACCAGGAGGAACGTCAGGCCGTGGTGGCGGGTCGATCCGGGCTGCGTACGGGCGAGGACGAAACACCAGTCGGCCTCGTGCGCGAGGGAGGTCCAGATCTTCTGTCCGGTGACGCGGTACGAACCCGATGGGCCAACTCCGTTGTCGGGTACGGCGGTTGTGCGGACGCCGGCCAGGTCCGAGCCCGCATCCGGCTCGCTGTAGCCCTGGCACCAGAGTTCCTCGCCGCGCGCGACGGGAGGCAGGAACCGCTGCTTCTGCGCCGGGGTGCCGTGGGCCAGCAGCGTGGGGGCGAGGAGGTTCTCGCCGATGTGGCCGGTGCGGGCGGGGGCCTTGGCGCGGGCGTACTCCTCCGCCCAGACGACCTGCTGGGTCAGGCTCGCGGTGCGGTTGCCGTAGCCGTCCTCGCTCCAGCCGAGACCGATCCAGCCGCCCGCGCCCAGCTCCCGCTCCCACACCCGGCGCTCCGGGGCTCCTTCGAGATGCGCGGCGAGCCAGCCGCGCACCTCCTCCCGGAAGGCCTCGTCCTCTGCTCCGAACCCGAACTCCACGGTGACCGCCTTACGTTGGCTGGGTTCACGCTTTCGTCTGATGCCCGAAGGCCGGGTCCGACACCGGACAGACCACCACCGGCCCTGTGACCGGGATCCGGTGGACCGCCGACCCCGACGGGCGCGGCACGGACCACCGGCCCGGCGACCGGGATCCGGTGGACCGCCGACCCCGGCGCCCGTGACGGCAGCCGCCGAACGCTAGGCGTTCGGCCGCCCCTTCTCCGCCGCCGCCCGCGCCATCGCCTCCACCCGTTCCAGCAGCGGCATCGGGTCCACGCCCACCGTCCCCGGGAGGAAGTCGGCGATCTTCTCCGGCGTCCAGGAGCCCTCGGCGTAACCGGCCCGCAGCTCTCTCGGCTGGGCCCAGACCGCGATCTTGGGGCCGGCGATCGTATAGACCTGCCCGGTGATCCGTTCCTCGCGGGCGCGCTCGGACAGGAGGTACACGACCAGCGCGGCCACGTCCTCCGGCTCACCGATCTCGGCGAGCTCCATCGGGACGTTGGCGGACATCCGGGTCCGCGCGACGGGCGCGACCGCGTTCGCCGTGACCCCGTACTTGTGCAGTCCCAGTGCGGCGCTGCGGACCAGCGAGATGATCCCGCCCTTCGCCGCGCTGTAGTTGGCCTGCGCGACGGACCCCTGGTGGTTGCCGCTGGTGAAGCCGATCAGGGTGCCGGAGCCCTGCTTGCGCATCACGGCCGAGGCCGCGCGGAAGACCGTGAAGGTGCCCTTCAGGTGCGTGGCGACCACCGGGTCCCACTCCTGCTCGGACATGTTGAAGAGCATCCGCTCGCGCAGGATCCCCGCCACGCACACGACTCCGTCGATCCGGCCGTACGACGTCAGGGCCGCGTCGACCACCCGCTGCCCGCCCGCCATCGTCGAGATGTCGTCGGCCACCGCGACCGCGTCCCCACCCGCGGCCTCGATCTCCTTGACCACCGTGTCGGCGATCGAACTGGTCGGCTCGGCGCCCTCGATGGACACCCCGTAGTCGTTGACGACGACGCGTGCCCCTTCGGCCGCCGCGGCGAGCGCGACGGCGCGGCCTATCCCCCGCCCCGCTCCCGTCACGGCGATGACCTTGCCTGCCAAGAAGTTCCCCACGCCCGGCCCCTTCCCGTGGTTTCTGACGGACCGTTAGATTCTATGACCCGTCAGATACCTGGAGACAAGCCCCGGGGAGGACTCATGTCACTGCCGGCCGAGTTCCACGACATCGCCAAGCGCGTGAACAACTGGGGCCGTTGGGGGGCCGACGACGAGATCGGCACCCTGAACCTCATCACCGACGAGGTGGTGCGCGAGGCCGCCGCCGGCATCCGCACCGGACGCCGGATCCCCCTCGCGCTGCCCCTCCAGCAGGACGGCGTCCAGACCGGGATGATCCCCGGGCGGGTCAATCCCCTGCACGTGATGGTGCAGATCAACCAGGAGCTGTTCGGACCCGGCACCGTCGCGTGCAGCGACGACGCCGTGACCATGGGGCTCCAGGCGGCCACCCACTGGGACGCGCTCACCCACGTCTCCCACTCGGGAAGGCTCTACAACGGCCGCCCGGCCGGCACGGTCACACCCCATGGCGGCGCCGAGTTCAGCGGGATCGACAAGGCCCGGCACATCGTCTCGCGCGGTGTCCTGCTCGACGTCGCGCGCGCCCGGGGCAAGCACCGGCTCGACGGCGGCCATGCCGTGACCCCCGAGGACCTCGACGCGGCCGAGGAACTGGCGGGCACGCGCGTGCGTGCCGGCGACATCGTCCTGGTGCGGACCGGGCAGATCCAGGTCCTTCTGGCGGGCGACAAGCACGCGTACGGCTACCCGTCACCGGGACTCTCCGTGCGCACCCCCGAGTGGTTCCACGCGCGCGACGTCGCCGCGGTCGCCAATGACACCCTCACCTTTGAGATATTTCCTCCGGAAATCGAGGATTTGTGGCTTCCTGTGCACGCGCTCGATCTGGTCGAAATGGGGATGTTGCAGGGCCAGAACTGGAATCTCGAAGAATTGTCCACAGCCTGTGGAGAAGAAAAGCGCTACAGCTTCCTGCTGTCGGCGATGCCCGAGCCCTTCGTGGGCGGCACGGGGACCCCGGTGGCACCGGTCGCCGTGCTGTAGCACCGGTCGCCGTGCCGTAGCGCCGGCCAAGTGCTGCAGCAACCGCCCGGAGACCGTTCCAGGGGCTGCTCCACAAGAATCGGCTGGCGGCGCGCCACTGCCCGCCCCGAGCACGGCACCGCGCGCCGCCATCCGCCTCCGGCGTACCCCGTCCCGCTCCCTCTTGGCCCTTGAGGAGCCGACGCCGAATCGCGAACCGCACTCGCCGAGGGCTCCCGTCACCGGAACCCTCGTCGTCCCCTCGCGGCGGATCGCTGTCCACAAGCGTGATCAAACGGACACGTCACGTCAACACCCGATCGGGGATTCATTACTTACGCCCTATTTGTGACGGCGCGTACGGAAGCACTGCACGGCGCATTCGGCCTTGGTTCACGCCGCGGAAACGGATTCCGTGCATGTATGCACGGCAACGCTCCGCGCCCGGCGCGGCGGGCCATGCCGGTCGCGCCGGCGGACCCCGGTCGCGCGGGGTCCGTCACACCCGGGCACCGCCCGGACGCGCTACACCGCCTCGTACGCGAATCCGTCGTACGCCGGGTACGCGGCCGCCCGCGTGACACCCGGCGACGTACAGCGGTCGACCTCGCACCAGATGCGCTTGCCGCGGCCCTCGGGGGTCCAGCCCCACCGGTCGGCGAGACCGTCGACCAGCTCCAGCCCGCGGCCGTTGGTCTCGTCGCCCTGTGCGTGCCGGGGCGCCGGCGGACAGCCGCTGGAGTCGGCCACCTCCAGACGGACCGTGCCCGAGGGCGCACCGGAGGAGTCGTCCCGCACGCCTTGGAGCTGGAGGCGCAGCACGGCCGGACAGCCGGTGTGCACCACCGCGTTGGTGACCAGCTCGGAGACGAGCAGGATCAGCGTCTCGGCGAGCGGCTCGTCGGCTCCTATTCCGGACCCCGCGAGCCGCGAACGGGCCCACCTCCTGGCGCGCCCCACCTCCGCGGGGTCGGGCCGGATCTCCAGCTGCACTTGAAGCACCTGCACCGCTCACACCATCCGAACCGGCGGACACATCGCCTCGCGCCTCACCAGGGCCACGATCGTGGCCATCGCCTGCATGGCCAGAACCAGGGTCACGGAACGTGATTCCCTTGAGAGACAGCATGGTTGACGTACAGTCACCCCAACAAGCGCTTCGGGCATATTCCAGCGCGAAGGAGTACGCGTACGGCATACTGTGCGACGCTCATTGCGGGGAGTCGAACAGGCAGGGTCGGGGGTCCGCCCTGCCCTGCGAGCGGCACGCATCGCCGGGTCCGGCGTCGCCTCGTGGGCGCCACCGGGATGGTCCAGCCTCAGAACCACTCGCATCCCACACAAGGTACCGGAGCACGGCGCCGACTCCAGGCCGTGACAAGTCACGCGTAGGACACAACCCGATATCAACGCTCCGTAATTCCGGTATGCCACAATCCGCGACATCCGTCCGGGCGCTTCCCTTTACCGGCCCTGCACAGAGCCTCAGCGCCCCGATCCGGACAGCAGATTCCCGGCCAGCGCCTCCTCACTCTGTGTCGCGTCTCCCGCACGGTGCGTCCGCACCCAGGCCCGCTTCAGGTGCAGATGCACCTCGGACTCCCAGGTGAAGCCCATGCCGCCGTGGACCTGGAGGCAGTCGCGGGCGCCGCGTACGGCGGCCTCGTCGGCGAGCAGCCGGGCGGCGGCGATGTCCAGCGGGTCGGCGGTCACCGCGGCCGCGTAGACGGCCACGCGCGCCACCTCCACCCGTACCAGCAGCTGCGCGCACAGGTGCTTGACCGCCTGGAAGGCCCCGATCGGCTGCCCGAACTGCTCGCGCGCCCGGGCGTGTTGCACGGCCAGCTCGCAGCACCGGGCCGCACCGCCCAGCTGCTCGGCGGCGGTGAGGAGCACGGCGACGGGATCGGCGGCGGGCGGGCGGGGCACGCGGTGCAGCGGGGTCAGCGGGTCCAGGGACCTCAGCGGGACCGCTCCGGCGATGTCACCGCCTGCGACGTCCGCCGCCTCCAGCCACTCCACGAGTCCCCCGTGGACGGCCGTGACGACGCTCTCGCCGGTCGCCGCGCCGGCCACGGTCCCGGCCGCCAGATGCGTGGCCACCAGCGGTCCCGGCAGCAGCACCCGGCCGGCCTCCTCGAAGGCCAACACGGCTTCCGGAAGGCCGAGTCCGACTCCGCCGTCGGCCGCCGGAAGGCGGAGTGCGAAGAACCCGGCCGCGCCGAGCTCCCGCCACAGCGCGCGGTCCAGGCCGCCGCCGTCCGCCGCGGCCCGCAGCGCCTCGCTCCCGAAGCGCCGCGCCAGCAGCTCCCGTACGCCTGCCTTCAAGGCCCGCTGGTCATCGGTGAGTTGGAAGTGCACGGAGTGTGTCACCGCCCCTTCGGCAGGCCCAGGATCCGCTCGGCCACGATGTTCATCTGGATCTGCGAGGTGCCGGCCGCGATGGTGTACGACAGCGACGACAGCCGGTCGAGGGTCCAGTCCCGCCCGAGGTCGAGCGCTTCGGGACCGAGCACCTCGGCGGCGGCGTCGTACAGCTCCTGGCGGGCGTGGGAGTACCGCAGCTTGAAGACGGATCCGCCGACGCCGGGCACGCCTTCCGTTTGCTGCGACTCGCTGACGTTCCACTGCGTGAGCCGCCACAGCGCGCGGAACTCGGCGTTGAGCCTGCCGAGCCGGCGGCGCAGTACGGCGTCGTCCCAGCGGCCGTTCGCGCGAGCCTCGCGGGCGAGCGCGCCCAGCACGCGGCGGCAGGCGACGACCTCGCCGACGAAGGCGGTGCCGCGCTCGTAGGACAGGGTCACCATGGTCACGCGCCAGCCGTCGTTCTCGGCGCCGACGCGGTTCGCCACCGGGATCCGCACGTCGTCGAGGAACACCTCCGCGAACTCGGTGGAACCGGCGAGGGTGCGCAGCGGCCGGACGGTGATGCCGGGCGCGTCCATGGGCATGGCGAGCCAGCTGATCCCGCGGTGTTTGGGGGCCGCGGAGCCGGTCCGCACGAGCAGCTCGCACCAGTCGGCGACCTCCGCGTGGGAGGTCCAGATCTTGGAGCCGCTCACTACGTAGTCGTCGCCGTCCCGCGACGCGCGCGTGCGGAGCGCCGCGAGGTCCGAGCCCGCGTCCGGTTCGCTGAACCCCTGGCACCAGACCTGCTCGCCGCGCAGGACGGGCGGCAGCCAGCGCGCCCGCTGCTCGGCCGTCCCCTCGGCGGCGATCGTCGGCCCGGCGTGCAGCAGCCCGACGAAATTGGCCCCTACGTAGGGTGCGCCCGCCTTTTCCGTCTCCTCCAGGAAGATGAGGTGCTGGGTGGGGGTCGCGCCCTGTCCGCCGGCGTCCACGGGCCAGTGCAGGCCCGCGTACCCGGCGTCGTACAGCATCCGCTGCCAGCCGAGGTCGTACGCGCGTCTGCCGGGCCAGTCGTCGGGCGACGGTTTGGCGGGCAGGCCGGGGAGCACCTTGGCGAGCCACTCCCGCAGCCGCTCGCGGAAGTCCTCCTCCTCGGGGGTGTACGCCAGGTCCACTAGAGGTCCAGGTCGAGCATCCGGATCGCGTTGCCGCGCATCAGCTTGTGAATCGTCTCGTCGTCGAGGCCCTTCACATGGTCGAGGGCGACCTCCTTGGTGTGCGGGAAGGTCGAGTCGACGTGCGGGTAGTCGGTCTCGAAGGTGGCGTTGTCGCGGCCGACCACGTCCAGGGACGCGACCCCGTGCTTGTCGCGGAAGAAGCAGCAGAAGATCTGCCGGTAGTAGTACGTCGACGGAGGCTCCGGGATCAGGTCGCGGACGCCGCCCCAGGCGCGGTGCTCCGCCCAGACGTCGTCGGCGCGCTCCAGGGCGTACGGGATCCAGCCCATCTGCCCTTCGGAGTAGGCGAGTTTGAGCCGGGGATGCTTCACGAGCACGCCGGAGAACAGGAAGTCCATCATCGAGGCCATGGCGTTGTTGAAGCTCAGCGAGGCCTGGACGGCCGGGGGCGCGTCCGGGGAGGCGGCCGGCATCTGGCTGCTCGACCCGATGTGCATGTTCACGACCGTGCCGGTCTCCTGGCAGACGGCGAAGAACGGGTCCCAGTAGCCGGAGTGGATCGACGGCAGTCCGAGGTGGGTGGGGATCTCCGAGAAGGTCACGGCCTTCACGCCCCGGGCGGCGTTCCGCCTGATCTCGGCGACCGCCAGGTCGATGTCCCAGAGCGGGATCAGGCACAGCGGGATGAGCCGGCCGCCGCTGTCGCCGCACCACTCCTCGACCATCCAGTCGTTGTAGGCGCGCACGCAGGCCAGCGCGACCTCCTTGTCGTGCGCCTCCGCGAAGGTCTGCCCGCAGAAGCGCGGGAAGGTGGGGAAGCACAGGGACGCCTCGACATGGTTGAGGTCCATGTCCGCGAGCCGTTCTTTGGGGTCCCAGCAGCCCCGCCGCATCTCCGCGCGCGTGATGCCCTCCAGCGTCATCTCGTCGCGGTCGAAGCCGACGGCGGCGATGTTGCGCTTGTACGGGAACTTGAGGTCCTCGTAGATCCACCAGTCGGTGGGCGGTCCGTCGGGGTCCATCGTGATCCGGTACTTGCCGGCGATGTAGGCGAGCTCGCCGATGCCCGCGGTGAGCGGCTTGGGCCCGCGGTCCCGGTACTTCTGCGGAAGCCAGGTCTCGAAGAGGTGCGCGGGCTCGATCACATGGTCGTCGACGCTGACGATCCGCGGCAGTTCCGTCATGGGTCCCTCCACCGTGCGGTCCGTGACCGTGAGGTCCGTGTCCGACGACCCGTCATATCTGATGACCCGTCAGATAGCAGGCTATCCCCGCACCCCTGGACCGACAAGGCGGCGAGCCCTACGCTCTGCCCACCATCTGACTACCCGTCAGCTACAGGGGGTTGAAGTGAACGACACCGCGCACACCCTCGGCCGGTCCCGCACGCTCTGGGAGCTGGTGACCCGCCGCGCCGACCTCACCCCCGACCGTCCCGTGCTGCTCCAGGACGACCGCGCCCTGAGCTTCGGCGAGCTGCGCGAGCGGGCCGAGCGGGTCGCGGCGGGCCTGTACGACAGGGGCGTACGGCCCGGCACGGTGGTCGCCTGGCAGCTGCCCACCCGCATCGAGACCGCGGTGCTGTCCTTCGCGCTGGCCCGCCTGGGCGCCGTGCAGTCGCCGGTGATCCCCTTCTACCGCGACCGTGAAGTCGGCTTCGCGCTCAGGGAGTCCAAGACCGAGTTCTTCGCCGTACCGGGCGAGTGGCGCGGCTTCGATCACGCGGAGATGGCACGGCGGCTCGGCGCCAAGAACGTCTTCGAGGCGTACGACCGGCTGCCGGACGGCGATCCGTCGGTGCTGCCCGACCCGCCCGCCGACGGCACCTCGGTGCGCTGGATCTACTGGACCTCGGGCACCACCTCCGACCCCAAGGGCGTGCTGCACACCGACCGTTCACTGATCGCGGGCGGCTCCTGCCTGGCGCACGCGCTGCGCCTGTCGGCCGACGACGTGGGCTCGATGGCCTTCCCGTACGCACACATCGCCGGGCCCGACTACACGGTGATGCTGCTGCTGTACGGCTTCCCGGCCGTGATGTTCGAGCACTTCGCGCTGCCCGGCGCGCTGGAGGGCTATCGCAAGCACGGCGTGACGGTGGCCGGCGGATCCACCGCCTTCTACTCCATGTTCCTCGCCGAACAGCGGAAACAGCCGGGCGAGCCGGTCATCCCGACCCTGCGGCTGCTGGCCGGCGGCGGAGCGCCGAAGCCGCCCGAGGTCTATCACTCGGTGGTCCGCGAGATGGGCGTCCAGCTCACCCACGGCTACGGGATGACCGAGGTCCCGATGATCACGATGGGCGCTCCGGACGACTCGGCCGAGAACCTCGCGACCACCGAGGGCAGGCCCCCGGAGGGCATGGAGATACGTGTGGTGGACGGCGCGGGGCGGCCGGTTCCGTACGGTGTCGACGGGGACGTACGACTGCGCGGGGAGGCCGTCTGCCAGGGGTATGTGAACCCGGAGCAGAGTGCCGAGGCCTTCGACGCGGACGGGTTCCTGATCACCGGGGACGTCGGGCATCTGACGCAGAGCGGCCATCTCGTTCTCACCGGCCGGCTCAAGGACATCATCATCCGCAAGGGCGAGAACATCTCGGCCAAGGAGATCGAGGATCTGCTGCACTCCCACCCGGGGGTGGCCGACGCGGCGGTCATCGGGCTGCCGGACGCCGAGCGCGGGGAGCGGGTCTGCGCGGTGGTCGAACAGCCGCCGGGAGCCGAGGAGTTGACGCTGTCGGCCGTCACGTCGTATCTGCGCGCGGAAGGGCTGTCCGTGCACAAGCTGCCGGAACAGCTGGAGGTGGTGGACGCCCTTCCGCGCAACGAGGCGCTGCGCAAGGTGCTCAAGTACAAGCTGCGGGAGCGCTTTTCGGGGTGAGGGTCACTTCGAGGCGGTGCACGGCTGTCTCCTTCGGATGCCGTGAACGGGCGTCAAGTGGGCCTCACGCAGGGGGTCGTGCGCCGAGGTTGCCTCGCTCACGGGCCCGTGCACGGCTGTCTCATTCGGGGACCGTGAAGTAGCGGGCGAACGCGGTCACGACCTCCGTCTCGCCGATCCGGCCGTCGGCGTCCGTGTCGAGGGCGCCGGCCGCGAAGGCGGCGACCTCCTCGGTCGCGCCCAGGGCCTTCAGGACACGGGCGGTCTCCTCGACCGTGGCCGCGCCGTCGCCGTCCGTGTCCGCCACCGCGAGGGCCGCGTGCAGGAAGGGACGGGCGATCTCGGCGAACCGGTCGGGGTTGTCGCGCAGCCGCTTCACGGCGCCGTTCACGAACTCCTCGCGCGTGATGCGCTGGTCGCCGTCCCGGTCCGCTATCCCCGCCATGCCCTGCCAGAAGGCCTCGGCACCGCTGTAGAGGTACTGGCCCTGATCCGACCGGGCCGCCTTGCCGAATTCGGCCAGAACCGCCTTGGCCGCCGCGTTGAAGTCCTCCCGGTTGATGTAGCCGTTGCCGTCCTGGTCGAAGGTGGCGAACCGGGCGGCGATCCTCCGCTCGTACTCGGTGCTGACCATGGTGTTTTCGGACCGCCTTACATCTCAGCCGGACTCTCAACCGGGCTGCGGGTGCATCTGGCAGGGAGCGTACGTCGCCGAGGGCTCCGCCGGAGCGGAAAACGGCGCTTGTACCAAGACCGCGGGAATTCCGGGACAACTGTGTGGCACTGCGGCCCCGCGGAGTGGAACGTGTCACGCGGACATGGGGCGGGACTCCTCGTCGAGGGCGGTGACCAGGTCCGGGTAGACGTCGAAGAGGCGGCGCACGCCGAGGGCGGCGAGGACCCGGTTGACGTGCGAACCGTCCTCCGCGCCCTGGGCGGGCAGTATCAGCCGCAGACGTCCCTGGCAGGAGCGGATGAGACGACGGGTCGCGATCAGCACGCCCACGCCGCTGGAGTCGCAGAAGAAGACCTCCGAGAGGTCGAGGACGAGATCGTGCCGCCCGTCGGCCACCACGTCGTGCACCCCCTGGCGCACCACGGGCGACGTCACCAGGTCCATCTCGCCCGTCACCTGGAGCACGGCCCACTCGCCGCGCTCCCCGTCGGTCACTCTGAGCGTCACCGCCACGCCTCTCGTCGGGGACAGAAACGGAACCCGTTCCTTCATTTCTCCTGCGCGGCTGCCCGGCCGTCGTTTCCATGAAACACCTACGGTCGATCGAAAGCGCGTACCGGTCGAGCCATTTCAATCGCGTACGGTCCGATTCGATCAGGCCTGATCGTGGCGGAGTCGGGTAGGCGCCGCGCCAGTGAGAGCAGGGTGGGCGTCCCCTACCACCCCCGGCGCGTCAAGGGGCGCACATTGCCGCAAAGGGGCGTGCGCTGTCGGACGTGCCGACTACATTCGAGACAGCGATGGACACAGGCTGGACAGGCCGGACAGAGGACAGGCACCGGAACGGGCAGGGGTGAGGGAGCCGCATGGCGAAGAAGGACGCACCGCCCCGCTGGGACCGCAAGATGCAGCAGCGGCTGGCACGCGGCGAGGCGGCGGCGCTCGGCGAGCTCTACGACCGATTCGCTTCACTCGTGCACGGCCTCGCCCATCGCGTGCTCGGAGACGAGCGGGCCGCCGACGGGATCACCCGCGAAGTCTTCGTCCACGTCTGGGAGAACCCGGACGCGTACGACCCCAAGCAGGGCCCGCTGCGCTCCTGGGTCGCGACGCTGACCCACCGCCTCGCGGTCCAGCGGCTGCGCGCCACCGAGACCGCCGCGCTGGCCGACGGCGGCCGCGGCACCACGGAGGACCTGGAGCGCAAGGTGCGCCGCGCCTCGGTGGCCGCCCGCGCGGACTACATCGTCACGTCGATGCCCACCCCGTTGCGGGCCGCCCTGGAGCGCGCGTACTTCCAGCGCCGCGACTACCGCCAGACCGCCGTCGACCTCGGCATCACCGAGGACGAGGCCCGCCGCCGGCTCCGCCTCGGCCTTCAGCTGCTGTCCACCGCCCACGACAGCGGGCCCTCCGGGGCACCGCCCGAATACGGGGGTGCGCGGTGAACGCGGGCGCGAACCGCTTCGAGGCGTTCGACGGGGACGACGGCTCCGACGGACTCGAGGGGGAACTCGAGAAGGAGAACGAGGAGGAGCCGGGGGACGCCGGTAAGTCCGGTACGTCTGATACATCCGGCTCTGGCGACTCTCGCGGCTCTGACGGCCCGCACGACCCTGACGGTCCGGACAGCGGGGCCGGGCCGGAGCAGGAACAGCCGCCACGCATACCTCTGCCGCGTGCCTCCGTGGAGGACACCGGCCACCCGCTCCCCGGGCTGGACACGATCACGGCGGCCTTCTCCCCCGCGCCTCTCCTCCTGGAGCACCGCGTGCTGAAGTCACTGCTCGGCGCGTGGGCGCTCGCCGCCTGTTCGGCGGAGGAGACGATGGCCGTCGAGGACCACCTCGGCGACTGCGGCGCGTGCGCGGACGAGGCGCTCCGGCTGCGCGAGGCCGTCGGCCTGCTGCACCCGGCCGAGAGCCTCGACCTCGACCCGACGCTGCGCACCAGGGTCCTGGAGGGCTGCCTCGACCGGCGGCCGCCGCGCATTCCGGTACCCGACTGGGCGACTCCGTACGACGCCGAGACCGCGCGGCTCGACGCGCTGCTGCAGGACATCGGCGGTGCCGAGTGGCACGCGCCCGTGCGGCTGCGCTGGTTCTCGGGCGCCGGCCCCGCGAGCCGCCGTACGACGGTCGCCGGGGTGATCGCCCATCTGCTCACCGTCGACGGCCTGGTCGCCGTCGCGCTGGGCCTGGAGGACCCGCTCGGCGACACGCGGCCGGACGAGAGCACACCCGCGGGCCGCACCGAGGCGTTCTGGGCGGCTTCCCACTTCCCGCCGACCCGCGCCCTGCGCGGTCCCTGGCGCGAGCAGAGCCACAACCTGGTGCGGACGGTGTCGTTCGCCGGCGGTGGCTCCGGCCGCCTCCCCGTGCCGTACGGCGGGTTCGACCTGCCGCTGCGGGACTCGATGCTGGACCGGGCCTTCGAGTGCTGGGTGCACGCGGGCGACATCGCGGACGCGGTGGACTATCCGTACGAACCGCCGGCCCCGCGCCATCTGCACCGGATGATAGATCTGGCCGTCCGCATGCTGCCCGCCTCGCTGGCCGAGCGGCGCCGGACGGGCCTGTCCGCACCGCCGTCCCGGCACCTCGTCGCGGCCGGCGCGGCCGGCCGCAGCCTCCGGCTGGAGATCGAGGGGTCCGGCGGCGGCGAGTGGCTCATCCCGCTCGACTCCCCCGGCGCGATCGCCTCCGCCGAGCGTGAGGTCGCCCATGTCGCCCTGGACGGAGTGGAGTTCTGCCGGCTGGCCGCGGGGCATGTGGCGCCCGAGGAGGCGGCCGCAGGTCAGGACGGCGACCGCGAGGCGATCAAGGACGTACTGTTCGCGGCGGCGTCGCTGAGCCGCATGTAGAACGGCTCGTTTCAGCCCCCTGCCGACGGGGACCGGCAGGGTGGGATGGCTCGTTTCAGTCCCTCGGGAAGGGGCGGGACGGCCGAACCGGCAGGGGCCGGACGACTCGTTTCAGCCCTTGCGGCACGGGCCGGCAGCGGAGAAGGGCCGAAGACAGCCGATCTGCGGCTACGCGAAGACGACCGTGCGGCGCCCGTTCAGCAGAATGCGCCGCTCCGCGTGCCACTTGACGGCCCGCGCCAGCGCCTGGCACTCCACATCGCGGCCGATGGCGACCAGCTGGTCCGGGGTCACGCCGTGGCCCACCCGCTCGACCTCCTGCTCGATGATCGGCCCCTCGTCGAGGTCGGCCGTCACATAGTGCGCGGTGGCCCCGATGAGCTTCACCCCACGGGCGTGCGCCTGGTGATACGGCTTCGCGCCCTTGAAGCTCGGCAGGAAGGAGTGGTGGATGTTGATGATCCGACCGTTGAGATGCTTGCAGAGGTCGTCCGAGAGGACCTGCATATAGCGGGCGAGGACGACCAGTTCGACGTTCTCCCCGCGGACCAGTTCGAGCAGCTGCGCCTCGGCCTCGTCCTTCGTGTCCTTCGTCACCGGAATGTGGTGGAAGGGGATGTCGTACGACCCCACGAGTTCGGCGAAGTCAGTGTGGTTCGAGACCACGGCCGCGATCTCGACCGGCAGCGCGCCGATGCTGGCGCGGAAGAGCAGGTCGTTCAGGCAGTGACCGAACTTGCTGACCATCAGGACGACGCGCATCCGGTCCTCGACCCGGTGGATCTGCCAGTCCATGCGGAAGGAGTCACCGATCGCCGTGAAGCTGGCGCGCAGCTTCTCCACCGTCACCGGAGACTCGGCCGAGAAGTGGACCCGCATGAAGAACAGTCCCGTGTCGTGGTCACCGAACTGCTGGCTGTCCTCGATGTTGCAGCCGGTCATGAAGAGGTAGCTCGACACGGCGTGCACGATGCCCTGTTTGTCCGGGCAGGAGAGGGTGAGGACGTACTGCTCGGCGGGCGCGACGGCGCGGACGGACTGCTCGTTCATGCACGCCAGGGTCCCATACGCACCGCCCCGGGCGGACTGCCGTCCCGCTAGGCGGACCGCGTCAGAATGCGCAGCACCTCCAGGGTGCGGGGCGCCGTGTCCGGTTCCTCCCCGTCGCTCGTCGCCAGGCGGACATGGGCGTCACGGGCGGCGCGGACGGCCTCGGGCCACGCGTGGTGGTCGAGGTACGCGGAGACGGGAGCGTCGGGGCCGACCTGGTGCATGATCCGCAGCACGCGCAGCACGGCGGTGTCGACGAGCGCCGCCTCCTGCGAGTCACGGAAGATCGTTCCGACGTACTTCTCGGCGGACCAGTTGTCGAGCCAGGTGTCCTCGACCAGGCGGTAGACGGCATCGGTGACGTCCCCGTATCCGTCCACGCCCGCGAGCCAGACGTCCCGCTGGAACGCGGGGTCGGAGAGCATGTGCAGCGCGGAGCGCACATTGCTGCGCCAGCGCCACCAGGGCATGTCATTCAGTGGCATGCCGCCCATGGTGGATGAGCGGCGGCCACGACGGGAAGAGTTCTCCGAACCTTGCACGGTCATCGATCGTACGTTCCCCCCGGGAACCCGCTCCGCGCCCCCCGTAATTCACCTGCGCGTCACCACGCGTTGACCGCGGGTCACTTCGGGGTTGGTGGTGTGACGGAATCGTGCATGTCCATGACCGGCAGGCGTCGCACGCGCACCTCACCCGTCCTCTCCCGCCCCATCAGAACCGCGGTGCTGTCCGCGGGTGCGTTGGCGGTGTGTGCGTCGATAGCCGTCGGCTGTGGAGTCGTCCCCGGTGTCACAGGGGGTTCCGGGGACGGCTCCGTCACCGTCATGACCTGGGCACCCGAGAAGACGGCCGCGACCAACAAGCCCGGCATGCCCGCCATGGCGCAGGCCTACGCGCGCTGGATCAACGCCCGGGGCGGCCTCAACGGCCGCGAGCTCAAGGTCCTCACCTGCAACGACCACGACAACAGCGTCGACGCCGCGAAATGCGCCCGGCGCGCCGCCAAGGAGAACGTTGTCGCGGTCATCGGCTCCTACAGCCAGTACGGCGGCTCCTTCCTCTCTCCGCTGCAGTCCGCCGGCATTCCGTACATCGGCGGCTACGGCCTCACCGACGACGAGTTCAAGAGCCCGCTCTCCTACCCCGTCAACGGCGGGCAGCCCGCGCTCCTCGCCGGGCTCGGCGAGGAGCTCGCCAAGGACTGCGGTCCCGTCGCGCTGGTCCGCCCCGACACCATCGCGGGCGACGAACTCCCGGTGCTGCTCAGCGCCGGTCTCAAGGCGGGCCGGCACCCGGCCGCCACCGACGTACGGGCCCCCGACGACTCCACCGAGTACTCCGCGCAGACCACGCAGGCTCTGGAACGGGCGACCTCCGACCCGCTGAAGCGCGGCTGCGTGGTCTCCGCGCTCGGGGACCGCACGGACGCGTTCATGGACTCCTTCCGCCACGACCGCGACGACTATCCGAAGGTGCGCACCGCCTCGGTGCTCGGCAGCGTCGACCAGACCGTGATCGACGCGACCGGCGGAAAGTCCGGGCCCTACGAGGACGCGTACGTCACCGGCTGGTACCCGGCGGCGAACGACGCCCGCTGGGCCGACATGAAGCAGGTGATCCGCGAGCACGCCTTCGGCGACAACCGGATCGACCCGGCGGACGCGGGCGTGCAGACCACCTGGATCGCGTACACGGTGTTCCAGCAGATCGTCGAGGCGCTCGGCGACGGCGAGGTGAGCTCGCGCACGGTCCGGCGGACCCTCGACAACGGGCTCAAGGTGACCACGGGCGGGCTGACACCGACGCTGAGCTGGCGCTTCGAGGACCTGCTCGCGGCCGTCGACTTCCCGCGCCTGATCAACGCCGACGTGACCTACCAGGTCGTGCGGCAGGGCCAACTGGTCTCCGCGCGGCGCGGGTTCGCCAACATGTCGAAGACCTTGGAGAGCGCGGCCTCCAGCACGTTGTGAGGACGGGCCGCGCCGCACCCGCGCTGTGGCCCGCACCCTCAGCGAGCGCCGGCCGTCACAGCTGGGTCGGCTGGCGCTGCGTCAGTCCGTAGGTGGACGCGATGGAGTTCCACAGCCTCGAGGCCTTGGTCTTCTCGGCGCTGGCGGTGCCGCTCGCGCGGTTGCCGGCCTGGGTCTGTCCGGTGGTGCGGGCCTGGCCCTTCTTGCAGCCGTTCTTGCCGGCCGCCTGGTCGGCCCAGGACGCGTAGTGGTTGTCCGCGGAGGCGGACGCCTTCCAGGCGCTGGTGAGCGCGGTGGTCAGCGCGGCGTGGTCCGGGAGCTTGTCGACCTTGAGGCCGGAGAGCCGGGTGACGAGGTCGCCGCGCTGCTGGGCGGCGTCCCGCAGATCGGTGGCCGCCTGGTCCAGGTTGTTGCAGACCTTGACGTTCGCGACCGCCCTGATCACGGAGTCGCGGCTGTCGTTGCTGTCCGCCAGGAGCTTGTCGAGCGCGACGGCCTGTTCCTTCGCCGGGTCGGCCGACGCGGACCCGGAACCGTCCGAGGCGGGTGCCGTGGCCGAGACCGTCTTGCTGTTGTCGCCTTTGCCGTCGGAGCTCGAACTGGTGCTGAGCATCGCCCCGGCGCCGATGCCGAGCACGGCGATACCGACTCCGACGGCGACGATCACCGGCACGCGCGATCCGGTACGGCCGCCGCCACCGCCGTCGGAGGCACCGCGCCGTGCGGCGGCCCGGCCGCCCGGCGCACCGGGCCCCTGCGGGTGCTGCGCGGTACGCGGGCCCTGCTGCTGGTGCTGTGCGTCGAAGCGCGGCAGCTGCTGCGTGGACGAGGGCCCGTCGCCCTGCGTGCGGAAGAGGTTGTCGAACTCCGCGGGCGGCTGGCGGTCCTCCGGGTCCCCGGGACGTATCCCGTACTGCGGGTCCTGCTGCGCGGGCACCGGGGCGATGAACTGCGTGGCCTGGGCGTCGGGATGCGCGGCGGGCGGCAGCGGTCCGGCGCCGCCCTGCGTGCGCCCCAGGTACTGCGTGGCGTCGGCGGGCACCTCGGGCGGCAGCGCCCCCGGGCCCACCGGCGGGAGGAACTGCGTGGCGCCCTCGTGCGGCCCGGCCGCCGGGACGGGCGGCAGGAACTGGGTCGCCCCCTCGTCGGCAGGGGATCCGGCCGGCGGAACGAACGGAATGTACTGGGTGGCGCCTTCGTCGACCGGGGCGGCGGGCGGCAACGGCGAGCCCGCTCCGGCGCCCGGCACGGGAGCCGGAGTGCCGGCGGGTCCCTGCGGGGGCAGCGCGGAGGCGTGCGCGCCGGGCGCGCTGCCGGGCGCCTGCGCCCCTGGGGCGTGCGCACCGGGGCCCTGTGGCGCCGGGTAGCCGCCGGGGGCGTACGACCCCGACTGCGCGCCCTCCGGCGGCAACGGCTGCGGCTGGGACGGCACGCCGCCCCAACTCTGCTCCTGGCCGGACGAGTTCCAGCCCTGCTGCCCGGCGGACGCGTCCCAGCCCTGGGATCCGTCGGGAGCACCCCAGCCCGGTGCCGGCTCGGACGGGGGCTGCTCGGGCGCTCCCCAGTTCTGGACCGGCACGGCGGCGCCGTCCGCGACCGCTCCCCAGCGTTGTTCCGCGTCCTGGCTGCCGTACCCGGGGTGGCCCTGGTCCTGGCCGGGCCGCGCGTCCTGTCCCGGTCCGTGGCCGGTGCCGTATCCGGGACGGTCCTGGTCCTGGCGGGGCCCCGCCCCCTGCCCGGCGCCGTAGGCGGGACCGTGGTCCAGGCCCTGGCCGACGCCGTAGGCGGGACCGTGGTCCTGTCCCTGGCCGACGCCGTAGGCAGGACCCTGGCCCTGGCCCTGCCCGGCGCTCTGGTCCATGCCCTGGTCGGAGCCCTGTCCGGGCTGCGGAGCCGGCGGTGCCGACGGGGCCGGGCCCCATGGCTGGCCCCAGGCCTGTCCGCCGGCCGGCGTCGCGCGGTCGCCCGTCATCCCCGGCAACAGGGGTTCGCCGCCGTCGGAGGGCAGCACGATGCCTTCGCGCGCGGGCCGCGCCGAGGGCTCCTCGCCCTGTCCACTCTGCGTCACCGGGACTCCTACTGATGGGGGACCTTCGGAATCGTCGGCTCACGCTACCGGGTCCCGTCGACCAGGTGCCACGCAGCACGTGACGAGACCCAGTACCCCTGTGACCGGGGTAACGAAACCGCCCCCCATTGCGCTGTACATGCCTCCCTTCACGGCACGCGCGCCCGTTGTCCGCCCGTTCACGCCCGCGCACGCCCAGCGTTCACATCGTGCGCGACACCTCCACGCACGCCCGCACGCGTCCGCAGGCACGCGCCACCCGCCGTACCTGCGCACGCCCCCCGGTCACGCCGCTGCCTGCAACTCCATCCGTGCCCCGAACTCCCGTACCACCGCCTCCTCCCGGAACGGCTCGAGGCGCTGCTGGAAGTCCTCCAGATACTCCGCGCCGCGGTTGGAGCGCACGGTGCCGAGGAGTTCGACGGCACGCAGGCCCGTGTGGCAGGCCTGCTCGATCTCGCGCCGCTGCACCTGAGCGGTGGCCAGCAGGACGAAGCCGATCGCCCGGCGCCTCGCCCGCGACTCGGGATGCCCGGCGAGGGACTCCTCCGCGCACCGCGCGGCCGCCTCCGCCTGCCCCAGGTCCCGGTGGCAGTGCGCCAACTCGTCGGCGAGATAGGCCTCGTCGAAGTGCGTGATCCACACCGGGTCGTCCCCGGAGGCCGCGTCGGCCCCCTCCAGCGCGGTGAGCGCCCGCCCCGACGCCACCTGGGCCGCGCGCGCGTCGCCCATGAGCGCGTGCCCCCGGGCCTCCGCGGCGTAGAACATCGACTCCGTGCGCGGGGTGACACGCCCCCGCGCCCCCTCCTGCGCCGCGCGCGCCAACTGCGCGATCTCACGCGGGTTTCCGAGCTGCGCGGCCAGGTGGCTCATGGACGCGGCCAGCACATAGCCGCCGTACCCGCGGTCGCCCGCCGCCTGGGCGAGCCGCAGCGCCTGGATGTAGTACCGCTGGGCGAGCCCCGGCTGACCGGTGTCGATCGCCATGTACCCGGCGAGTTCGGTCAACCGGGAGACCGCGGCGAACAGTTCGCGCCCGACCGCCTCCCGGTACGAGCCCGCGAGCAGCCCGGAGACCACGCTGTTGAGGTAATGCACGACGACCGGGCGCACATGCCCGCTGCCGTACTGGTGGTCCAGGTCGGTGAGCGCCTGGGTCATCGCGCGGACCGCGGCCACGTCCGAGAGCCCGACCCGCGGGCCGGCCGCCCGCGCCACCTGCGAGTCCGGCGCGGAGATCAGCCAGTCACGGCTGGGCTCGACGAGCGCGGACGCGGCGACGGACGAGCCGGACAGGAAGTCCCGCCGCCCCACGTCACTGCGCCACAGCTCGCAGACCTGCTCGATGGCCCCCAGGACGGTCGGCGAGAACTGGAGGCCGACGCCGGACGCGAGGTTCTTGCCGTTGGCCATACCGATCTCGTCGATCGTGACCGTACGGCCCAGCTTGCGGCCGAGCGCCTCGGCGATGATCGCCGGCGCCCGCCCCCGCGGCTGCTGTCCGCGCAGCCAGCGCGCCACGGACGTCTTGTCGTACCGCAGATCGAGACCGTGCTCGGCGCCGCACATGTTGACCCGGCGGGCCAGCCCGGCGTTCGAGCAGCCCGCTTCCTGGATGAGCGCCTGCAGCCGTTCGTTCGGCTGCCGCGCGACGAGAGGCCTTGCGGCCATGGCGTACCCCCTGCTTTCTGGCGGGTTCGCCTGCCGGACGCCGGCGCCCGTGCCGGAGGACGACCGCGGCCGGCCCTGCGGGCCTTCGCGCGCTCGCCCCCTCGACACCGGCGCGCCCTTCGGCTCTCTCGCCATGTGTCTGCGGTGCCTGCCCACGCACCGAGTTGACGTGACCTCAGCGACCGGCTCCACCGAAAGAAGCCGGCCAGGAAGATCAATGCCCCGCCGAGATACGGAAGATGCGAGACATGTGAGGATTGCCGGGGTAAAGGCGATTGCCCGACCCCTCACCTGGTTACCCAGCCCCCGCTGTCGTTTCTCCTGCGCGCCCCCGCACATGCATCCATGCGCCCCACATGCGGAATCGATGCTCCTCCCCCGCGCGCGTGTCAGCCGTAACCCGAGGTGGGCCCGGGAGTTGAGTTCACCGTGGAAGAGACCATCGCAGGCACCGAGACCGCTCAGATCCCCCAGCAGCGCGGCGAAACGCTGCTGGACACCGCCGTGCGCTATGCCGAGGAGCGCCACTGGGACGTGTTCCCCGGCACCTGGCTGGAAGCCGTCGACGGGGTGCAGCGCTGCTCCTGCGGCGAGCCCGCGTGCGCCGTGCCCGGCGCGCACCCGACGCGTGAGGACTGGGCGACGCAGGCGACGGGCAGCGCGACCGTCGCGCGCCGCCTGTGGTCGAAGCAGCCGACGGCGTCGATCCTGCTGCCCACCGGGCGTACGTTCGACGCGCTGGACGTGCCCGAGACGGCCGGGTTCCTGGCGCTGGCGCGGATGGAGCGCATGGAGCTGACCCTCGGCCCGGTGACCTGCACGCCTGACCGCCGGATGCAGTTCTTCGTACTCCCCGGTGCCGCCGCCAAGCTCCCCGACCTCGTCCGCAAGATCGGCTGGCCGCCCGCCTCCCTCGACCTGGTCCCGCTCGGCGAGGGCGCGTACGTGGCGGCTCCGCCCACCCGTTACGGGTCCCGGGGCGCCGTCCAGTGGGCGTGCCGGCCCACGCCCGCGAACCGCTGGCTCCCGGACGCGGAGGAGCTGATCTCGCCGCTCGCGTACGCCTGCGGGCGGGACGGGCGCAGGTAGCGGGCGCCGCCGGCGGGTATCGGCGGGCCGCGGATGTCTCATGGGGTGCCGGCGGGCCGCGGATGCGTCAGCCGGTGCCGGCGGGCCGCGGACGCGTCGTGGCTGATCGCGCAGTTCCCCGTGCCCCCAAAAGCAGCGGCGCTTCCCCTTAGGGTGCTTGCATGACCGAGGGACCAGCAGGGACAGGCGCGGCCGCCGTACGTGTACGAGGGCTCTGGAAGCGGTTCGGGGAGCAGGTCGCGGTCGCCGGGATCGACCTGGAGCTGCCCGCAGGGCAGTTCATCGGGCTCGTCGGACCGAACGGGGCCGGGAAGACCACGACCCTGTCGATGGTGACCGGGCTACTCAGGCCCGACCAGGGCAGCGTCGAGGTCGTCGGCCACGACGTGTGGCGCGATCCGGTCGAGGTCAAGGCGCGGATCGGTGTCCTGCCCGAGGGCCTGCGCCTCTTCGAGCGCCTCTCCGGACGCGAACTGCTCGCCTACACCGGCCGGTTGCGCGGTCTGCCCGGCGCCGAGGTCGACAAACGGGCCACCCAGCTCCTCGACGTACTCGACCTCGCGGGCGCCCAGCACAAGCTCGTCGTCGACTACTCGACCGGGATGCGCAAGAAGATCGGCCTGGCCTGCGAGCTCCTCCACAACCCCGAAGTCCTCTTCCTCGACGAGCCCTTCGAAGGTGTCGACCCCGTCTCCGCGCAGATCATCCGGGGCGTCCTGGAGCGCTACACCGCCTCGGGCGCCACCGTCGTCTTCTCCTCCCACGTCATGGAGCTCGTCGAGTCGCTGTGCGACTGGGTGGCCGTCATGGCCGCCGGACGCATCCGTGCGCACGGGCCGCTCGCGCAGGTGCGCGGCAGCGCCCCCTCCCTCCAGCACGCCTTCCTCGAACTCGTCGGCGCGCACGGCCGGAGCGCCGGCTCCGACCTCGACTGGCTGGGCGGCGGCGCGCGATGAGCACCGGAACCGACACCCAGGGCCCGCCGCGGACCCGTACCCCCGCCGAGTCCGTCACCCCCGTCCTCGTCCGCCTGAAGCTGTCGCTGCTGCGCAACGGGCTGCGGCAGTCGGCCGGGCGGCGGGCCGCGTACCTCACCACGACCGTCCTCGTCCTGCTCATCGCCGCCCTCCAGCTGATCGGCCTGATCGCGCTGCGCGGGAACGCGCACGCCACCGCCGTCGCCGTGCTGCTCGGGGCGATCCTCGCGGTCGGCTGGGCCGTGATGCCGCTGTTCTTCCCCAGTGGCGACGAGACGCTCGACCCCACCCGGCTGGTGATGCTGCCGCTGCGCCCGCGCCCCCTCGTCCGCGCGCTCCTCGCGGCCTCGCTGGTCGGCATCGGGCCGCTGTTCACGCTGTGCCTGCTCGCCGGTTCCGTGATCTCCGTGGCGCACGGCCCGGCGGCGTACGTCACCGCGGTGCTCGGCGCGGTGCTGGCGCTGCTCGTCTGCGTGGCCCTCGCGCGGGCCGTCGCGGCCGCCAACCTCCGGCTGCTGACCAGCCGCCGGGGCCGCGATCTCGCGGTGCTCAGCGGGCTGGTCGTCGCGATCGGCGCCCAGGTGGTCAACTTCGGGGCGCAGCGCCTCGGTTCCGCCGGGGGCCTGTCCCGGCTCGACCCGGTCGCGGACGTGCTGCGCTGGGTGCCGCCCGCCTCGGCGATCGGCGCGGTGCGCTCGGTCAGCGAGGGGTCCTACGGCGCCGGAGCCGTCCAGTTCCTGCTGTCCGTGGCCGCGCTGGCGGGCCTCCTCGCGCTCTGGACACGGCACCTGACCCGGCTGATGACCTCGCCGGACGGGTCCACGTTGCAGTCGGCCGAGCCCGCCGCCCGGGAGCGGAGCTCGACGGGCCTCAGCCGGCTGCTGCCCGCCGGCCGCACCGGGACCGTCATGGAACGCAGCCTGCGCTACATCTGGCGCGACCCGAAGACCAAGGCCGCCTGGGTGACCTCGCTGGCCATCGGGCTGATCGTGCCGGTGTTCAACGCCCTGCAGGGCACCGGCTCGATCTACTTCGCCTGCTTCGCGGCCGGCATGCTCGGCATCCAGATGTACAACCAGTTCGGGCAGGACACGTCCGCGTTCTGGATCGTGGCGATGACGATCTCGTCCACCCGGGACGCGTACGTCGAACTGCGCGGGCGGGCCCTGGCGCTGCTGGTCATCACCCTGCCGTACGCGACGTTCGTGACCGTCCTGACGACCGCGATGCTCGGCGACTGGCCCAAACTGCCCGAGGCGCTCGGGCTGTCCTTCGCGCTCCTCGGCGCGATGCTGGCGACCGGCGCCTGGTCGTCGGCCCGCTTCCCGTACTCCATCCCGCAGGAGGGCTACAAGAACGTGGCCCCCGGGCAGGCGGGCCTCGCCTGGATCTCGATCTTCGGCGGGATGGTGTCGGCCGCGCTGCTGTGCGCTCCCGTCATCGCCCTCACGATCTGGCTGAACGTGGCGGCGGACGGCGACGAGTGGACCTGGCTGCTGCTGCCGCTGGGGGCCACGTACGGCGCGCTGCTCTCGCTGCTCGGGCTGCGGCTGGCCGCACCGCGCACGGCACGGCGGCTGCCGGAGATCCTCGCGGCGGTCAGCAAGGGGTGACGCTCGCTCTGCGGGGCGGGCGTCCCGGAGCCTGCTCACGGCTTACGGCTCACGGCTCACGGCGTGAGCAGGCGCGGGCCGGCGTCCCGGAGGTCACGGCGTGAACGCGTCCCTGAGGCGGGCGTCCCGGGGCTCACGCCGGGGCTTACGGCGTGAGCACGCCCTCCATGAACGGCTCGATGGCCGTCCGCCACGCCTCCGGCTGGTCGTAGTGCACGAGGTGGCCGGCGTCGGCGACCTCCGCGTACTGCCCGCGCGGCAGGACGCGGACCATCTCCTGGGACTCGGCCCGGCCCAGCTCGCCGTCGAGGCCCCGGACGACCAGGGCGGGGCACTGGACCTGGGCGAGCTCCTCCCAGTGCGCGTCGTACACCCAGGTCTCGCGGGACGTGAGCATCTGCTCCGGCTCGAAGACGGGGCGCCAGCCGTCCGCCGACTCGGACATCACCTCGGCGTAGAACTCCCCGCGGGCCGGGTTCGGACGCTCCACCCAGGGGTCGTCCTCGCCGAACCACTTGCGGACGTCGGCCAGCGTGGCGAACGGGACGGGCCAGGCCTTGAACCAGTCCTCCCACTCACGCTGCGACGCGGCCCCTAACGCCGAGGCCCGCATGTCGCAGATGATCAGGCCGCAGACGAGATCGGGGCGCCGGGCGGCGAGCTGCCAGGCGGTGAGCGCGCCCATGGCGTGACCGATGACGACGGCCGGTGCGAGGCCGAGCTGTTCCAGAGCGGCCTCGGCGTCGTCGACGTACGCCTCGCGGGTGTAGCAGCCCTCGGGCGGCTTGTCGCTCTGGCCGTGCCCCCGCTGGTCGAGCGCTACGGCGCGATACCGCTCGGAGAGCCAGCGCGCCGTGGACGCCCAGTGCGAGGCCCGGCCCATCAGGCCGTGCAGCAGGAGCACACCGGGACCGCGCTCGGCGCGCTCCTGCGCCACCGGTCCGGGGCCGCCCTGCGCGGGCACGGTCCTGACCGGCTCGGCGGACCGCGCCGGATCGGTCTTGGGAGGGTCTCCGAACTCCCAGGCCGCCAGTCGTACGCCGCCTGCTCCGGTCACGTCGATGCGCCGCACCATAGGTCCTGGCACCCCCCTGCCTCGCTCGGACCGCTCACTCCCGCCGGTCCACCCTCGTACCGCTGGTCGTCCCGCTGCTCCTGCTGGTTCCCGCCGCACGCCGTGTGCGCTGTCACCGCACGCGCCGGTTGTTACAGCGCGCGCCCCACGTGGTCCGTCACCCCACGCTATCGAATGCGAATTCGAGAACGCGGTTCCTGAGGGCAACACCCCTCATTCGAGTGACCCCCTGGGGGGATTGGCCGCCGCCGCCGAGGGGAGATCTTTCAGCGGGAGACGGACCGCTCGGGGAAACCGGTCCGGAAGGGATGACCCTGGGAGCTCGGGGCTCCGGGTCAGCACAGGGGAGGACAGGCCCCGGCGCCATGTGGCGCCGGGGCCCTCTCCATGTCTTCGGCACATCGTCCCGCCCCCTCCCCGGCCGCGCGACATCGCTGTCGGACGACGGCCAAGAGCCCCTCGGTCATATGCCTCACGCGACAGCGTCGCACGCAAACCGTCGCCGCGCTGCGCTTCCGCACACTGAATCTTGGATTGTCTACGTTCGCGGAAGCGTCACAACTTCCTCTGCAGGCGCGGTAGTTGACAGCCAGCCAACCCTCGGCGGCTGCTCGAGCGGTGCGGTGAGGGGGGCGGCCGCGAGGTCAGCGCTTGGCCACGAACACATGGGAGGCCACGTCGGCCTCCAGCTCCGCGGCCTCGCCACCGCTGCCCACCAGCACCCCGCCCGGCGACTCCGTGACACTGACGACCGAGCCGGGCTGCACGCCCGCCCGGCGCAGCGTGTACATCAGCTGCGCGTCCGTCTGGATCGGCTCACCGATGCGCCGCACGACCACGGTCTTGCCGTCCGCCCCCGGGTCGAGGTCGGCCAGCGACACCATGCCGGCGTCCAGGAACGGGTCGGCCCCGTCCTTCTCGCCCAACTCCTCCAGGCCCGGGATCGGGTTCCCGTACGGCGACTCGGTCGGGTGGCGCAGCAGCTCGAGGACGCGGCGCTCCACCGCTTCACTCATCACGTGCTCCCAGCGACACGCCTCGGCGTGCACCTGCTCCCACTCCAGACCGATCACGTCGACGAGCAGGCACTCCGCGAGCCGGTGCTTGCGCATCACACGGGTGGCAAGACGGCGGCCCTCATCGGTGAGCTCCAGGTGCCGGTCGCTGGCGACGGCCACCAGGCCGTCGCGCTCCATCCGCGCCACCGTCTGGCTGACGGTCGGCCCGCTCTGGTCGAGCCGCTCGGCGATCCGGGCGCGCATGGGGACCACACCTTCCTCCTCCAGCTCGAGGATGGTGCGGAGATACATCTCCGTGGTGTCGATCAGTCCGGACATACGTGCCCCTCGATTTGCTCTGCCGGAGGCTCTACCGCTCCCGGCTGGTGCGCTGGCCCTGGATTCAATTCTGACGCATACCACTGACAACCGTGCCGCGCCGTTGATACCGGACGGTTACGTGTGCCTCCGCGGGCACCCCCGCCGCCCCCGGGGGGCCGTATTGACAGGGCACTGGTCCAGACCGCAACGTGATCCGCGACACGACGGGAGTACGGCCACGCCGGGCCGCCGGTTCACCCGGGCCGGCGCCGACGCCCGCGCCGCCGTGCCGATGCCGTGACGACGCCGACGCGACCTCGAAGGAGCTTCGCCGATGAGCGAGAGCAAGCTGGCCGGACAGTTCTTCGACGCCGCGATCGCCCTGCTGCAGCGGGTACGGGACGAGGACGGCGAGTCGATCGCCGCCGCGGGCGCACTCATCGCCGACACGGTGGCCGACGGGGGCCGGCTGTTCGCCTTCGGCGCCGGGCACTCCTCGCTGGCCGCCCAGGACCTCGTCTACCGCGCGGGCGGCCTCGCCCTGATGAACCTGCTGGCCGTCCCCGGTGTCGTCGGCGTCGACGTCATGCCGGCCACGCTCGGCTCCGCCCTCGAACGGGTCGACGGCCTCGCGAGCGCCGTCCTCGACACCAGCCCCGTCCGCTCCGGCGACCTCCTCGTGATCATCTCCCTCTCCGGCCGCAACGCCCTCCCGGTCGAGATGGCCATGAACGCCCGGGCCCTGGGAGTGAAGGTCATCGGCGTCACCTCCGTCGCGTACGCCTCGGAGACCAAGTCCCGGCACAGCTCCGGCAGCTACCTCAAGGACCACTGCGACCTCGTCCTCGACTCGAAGATCGCGGTCGGCGACGCGGAGATCACCGTGGACACCGTCCCGGCCCCCTTCGCCCCCGCCTCCACCGTCATCACGACCGCCCTGCTCCAGGCCGTCATGGCCACCGCCGCCGGCACCCTGGCCGACCGCGGCATCGAGCCCCCGCTGCTGCGCTCCGGGAACGTGGACGGCGGCCACGAGTGGAACGGCCGCGTGTTCGAGGAGTACGGGGACCGGATCTTCTACCGCCGCTGAGCACATCGGCCGCCGACACCGTGGGCGCCCGTGCCCATGGCGAGAGGGACCCCGGCGGGCTACTCCCGCTCCACCGTCCCGGCCAGATCCAGCGCCGCCGCGATCCGCACCGCCACATCCTCCGCGTACGACGCGTCCGCGCGCTCGAACTGAGTGCGCCCCGCACCCCGCAGAAACGTCACCACACCCAGCGTGCGGCCCCGGCTGCGCAGGACCGCGCACAGGGCGTGCACGGAGCCCGGCGGCCACTGGCGGCTCTCGGCCCACTCCCGCGCCGAGTCGGCGGACGCCGAGGCGCTCGCGCTGGCCCGCACCGACCCGACCCGGTCCACGCACTGCAACGCCGGATGCCCGTCCCCGTACCGGATCGGCAGTCCCGCCTTCCCGGCCAGCAGACTCGGCCCGGGCGGTCCGGCGGGCGTGGCCACCGCCCGCACCAGCCGCACCGGCCCGCCGCTCTCGGCCGCCGCGCCCCCGGCCACCCGGTCGATCACCGCATGATCCGCGAAGCCGGCGAGGGAGAAGTCCAGATAGACGGTGGCCGCCTCCTCCGGGTCCTCGCACTCGGCGGCGGCCCGCCCGGCCCGGTGCAGCTGATTCGCGCGGAACCGCAGCAGCGCGGCCTCCTGCTCCGTCTGCTTCGCCTCGGTCACGTCCTGGAAGAGCCAGCCGACGCCCAGCGGAACGGGCTCTTCCGCCAGCGGCGAGGCCAGCCGCAGGAACCCACTGCGCCAGCAGCGCCGCTTCTCGCCCTCGGCCGCCCGCACGCTCACCCACATCTCGGCGGGCGCGGGCGGAGCCCCCTCGGCGAGCACATGCGTGAGCGCGCTCTCCAGCTCCTCGACACCCTGCGAGAGCAACTCCCCGAGCGGGCGGCCCAGTACGGCCGTACGCCCGATGCCGAGCGCGCGGGCCGCGTGCGCGTTGACCACGGCCGGCCGCAGATCGACGTCGACCAGCACGACACCCCAGCTGGCGTCCTCGAACAGCGCCTCGCTCAGCGCGATGGACCGCTCCAGATCGATCTGGGTGTGCACTTCGCTGAACGCGCAGTAGAGCCCGGCGGGCTTCCCGTCCGGACCGCGCACGGCCGCCGACTGGGTCCGGACGAGCACCCGCCCGCCGTCCTTGGTCAGCAGCGCGAACTCGTGCACCTGGCGCCCGGGCGTCTGCATCGCGGACAGCAGCCGGCCCTCGACCTCCTCGGCGTCCGCGGTCCGCACGGCCCACCCGGCGAACCCGCGCCGCCCCACGGCCTCCGCCGCGGTCCACCCGAGAATCCGCTCGGCCTCACGATTCCAGTGGGTGACGACACCGTCCGCGTCGAAGGCGCACAAAGCCGCGTCCATGCCGTCAAGCAGCGCGGCAAGAAGATCCGAACCATCCCGCTCGGGCTCGTCCGGCCCCAGCTCATCGGTGGTCCCACTCCGCCGGGAAGCACTCACCTGGACCCCCTGCAGGCTACGTGCGCACGTACGGCGCGTCGGTTCGCTCACTCGGAATCATTCAACTCGAACGTGACCCAGCCCACATCACGTTCCCAGAAGTTCGAACGAAATCGTTGTACCCCGAATTCCCGGCCCACCTCCCCAGCAGCCCCGGCACCGGACGTTCCCGGTGATCCCTCGGCTCCCCGCGGGTGCCCCTCCGCGGCCGCCTCGAAAAAACCCCTTGAGCCGCGTCCGATCGGTTCCTAGTGTGTGACCCACGCCGAAAGGAGGTGATCGGGTACATGTATGAGACCCGGACAAGCGAGGTGGCTGCGGGCTAGCGGCCCGTCACCACATGCAGTGCGGTGCCGGACCAGCGTGTGAGCGAAGCGCGCAGCCGGCCCCATCCCAAGCAGTCACCCGACCCGCAGACTCGCCGGTACGTCCGGCCGGCTCCTCGCCCCAGGCGAGGGACCCGAGTCTGCGGGTCGTCTGCGTGTGCGGGGGCCTGTGCATGGTGAGCGGGGGCCTGTGCATGGTGAGCGGGGACACATCCTTCTCGGGCGGGCCGCAGTACTCTGGGCGCATGCTTTCGCTCGTACGGCGCCGCCACGTGGACTTCGGCCGCGTCACGAGCATGGGCTGTCGACGGTCCTTCTGACCCCAGCCCCGGTTTTCTCTCTTTCTTCTCCTCGCCCATCCGGCTCCCGCGGCCCCGCCCCACCCTTGGCGGCTGTCCGGGCACCCGTAGACCCCTGCGGACACATCCCATGACGAACATCGCGACGAATCCGTCGTACCAGCAGCTTCCGATCATTGATCTGTCGGCCGCCGACCGCGGTCCTCAGGCGCGTGCGCTGTTGCACGCGCAGTTGCACAGTGCCGCCCATGACGTGGGCTTCTTCCAGCTGGTCGGGCACGGAGTGCGGGACGCGGAGACCGCCGCCCTGCTCGGGGCGATGCGGAGGTTCTTCGCCCTGCCCGAGGCCGACCGGCTGGCCCTCGACAACGTCAACTCACCGCATTTCCGCGGGTATACGCGGACCGGTGACGAGCGTACGGGTGGCAGCCGGGACTGGCGGGACCAGCTGGACATAGGCGCCGAGCGGCCCGCGCGGACACCGGGCCCGGGTGAGCCTGCGTACTGGTGGCTGGAGGGGCCGAACCAGTGGCCCGCCGCGCTGCCCGAGCTGCGGACGGCCGCACTGGCGTGGATCGACCGGCTCAGTGCCGTCGCGGCGCGGCTGCTGCGGGAGCTGCTGGCCGCGATCGGTGCGCCCGCCGACTTCTACGAGCCGGCCTTCGGGGAGCGGGCGCATCCGCAGCTGAAGCTGGTGCGCTATCCGGGGAGTGCGGGGGACGGCGCCGATCAGGGGGTGGGCGCGCACAAGGACTACGGGTTCCTGACGCTGCTGCTCCAGGACGAGGTCGGGGGGCTCCAGGTGCAGCGCGGGGACGGGAACTTCCATGATGTCCCGCCGATCCCGGGGGCCTTCGTGGTCAATCTGGGGGAGCTGCTGGAGGTGGCGACGAACGGGTATCTGGTGGCCACCAATCACCGGGTGGTGAGCCCGCCCGGGGCCACGGAGCGGTTCTCGGTGCCCTTCTTCTACAACCCGCGGCTGGACGCGCGGGTGGAGCCGCTGGTCTTCCCGCACGCGTCCGCGGCGCCCGGGGTGACGACCGATCCGGCGAATCCGCTCTTCGCGGAGTACGGGCGCAACGAGCTGAAGGGCAAGCTGCGGGCGCACCCGCTGGTGGCCGCCCGCCATCACGCGGAGCTGCTCGTTCCCGCGTGATGGCCGGCGGCGTACCGCTGGGCGCCGGTCAGTGCGTGATGCCCTCGTATCCCTCGATCTCCTGGGGGTTGCGGGTGCCGGGGCCGATGTAGCGCGCGGACGGCCGTACGAGCCGTCCGGTGCGCTTCTGCTCCAGGATGTGCGCGGACCAGCCGGCGGTGCGGGCGCAGGTGAACATCGAGGTGAACATGTGGGCCGGGACCTCGGCGAAGTCGAGGACGATGGCGGCCCAGAACTCGACGTTGGTGGCCAGGACCCGGTCCGGGCGGCGGGCGTGGAGTTCGGCGAGGGCGGCCTTCTCCAGGGCTTCGGCGATCTCGAAGCGGGGGGCACCGAGTTCGCGGGCGGTGCGGCGCAGGACGCGGGCGCGGGGGTCCTCGGCGCGGTAGACGCGGTGGCCGAAGCCCATCAGGCGTTCGCCGTTGTCGAGGGCCTGCTTGACGTAGGCCTCGGCGTCCCCGGTGCGTTCGATCTCCTCGATCATGCCGAGGACGCGGGAGGGGGCGCCGCCGTGCAGGGGGCCGGACATGGCGCCGACGGCTCCGGAGAGGGCGGCGGCCACGTCCGCGCCGGTGGAGGCGATGACGCGGGCGGTGAAGGTGGAGGCGTTCATGCCGTGCTCGGCGGCGGAGGTCCAGTAGGCGTCGACGGCCGCGACGTGCTTCGGGTCGGGTTCGCCGCGCCAGCGGATCATGAACCGTTCGACGACGGACTGGGCTTTGTCGATCTCACGCTGCGGGACCATGGGCAGGCCTTGGCCGCGGGCGGACTGGGCGACGTACGACAGGGCCATGACGGCGGCGCGGGCGAGGTCGTAGCGGGCTTCCCGCTCGTCGATGTCGAGGAGCGGTTTGAGGCCCCAGACGGGGGCGAGCATGGCGAGTGCGGACTGAACGTCGACGCGGATGTCGCCGGAGTGGACGGGGATGGGGAACGGTTCGGCGGGCGGCAGGCCGGGGTTGAAGGCGCCGTCGACGAGGAGTCCCCAGACGTTTCCGAAGGAGACGTGACCGACCAGGTCTTCGATGTCGACGCCGCGGTACCGGAGTGCGCCGCCCTCCTTGTCCGGTTCGGCGATCTCCGTCTCGAACGCGACGACTCCCTCAAGTCCGGGTACGAAGTCGGACATCAGGCGGCTCCTCGTGATGTGGGCGACAGATGGTGTGCGGGGGATGGTGGCGACCATGTGCCGGACTGGTGGTGGTGTCCGGTCCGGTTCCACGGTCGTATACGAAGACTCGTGCAGGTCTGCCCGAGTGTCTTCCACGGCTCGCGGTCCGGAGCGGTCACTCCGGTCATGCCCCGTGCGGCTGGCGGTCACCCAACCGGAACGGCAGCAGCACGATATCCCCGAGTGCCACCTTTGGGGAGAGTGCGCGGCACTCAGTGCCACACAGTGACGAAGCGCACGCCGCCGCCGGGCGACACATACGGACGGCACCCCACCCCCGTCGCCGGGCGGCCGCATACGGAAGCCACCCCCGTCCCCACGCGGGCGCATGCGGCAGGATGACGGCGTGAACGACCGCTTCCCGGATGAATCCGCCGCCGAGCCCCTCGTCCAGCGCGCAGCCGAGGCCGCCGGGCCCGCCGCCGAAGAACCCGTCGACGATCCCGCCGCGATGCGCGCGCACTATCGCGCCGAGGGTCTGGACCAGCGGGATCTCGACCCGCACCCGATGGGCCAGTTCGCCCGCTGGTTCCGGCAGGCGGCGCGGGCGGCCGTGCAGGGCATGGTGTACGAGCCGAACGCGATGGTCGTCTCCACGGCGGACGCGGAGGGCCGGCCGAGTTCTCGTACGGTGCTGCTGAAGCAGTACGACGAGCAGGGCTTCGTCTTCTACACGAACTACGAGTCCCGCAAGGCGCTGGAGCTGTCCGGGAATCCGTATGTCTCGCTGCTGTTCCCGTGGCATCCGATGGCCCGCCAGGTGATCGTCTCGGGCACGGCCCGCCGGACCGGGCGGGACGAGACGGCGGCGTACTTCCGTACCCGCCCGCACGGCTCGCAGCTCGGCGCCTGGGCGAGTCTCCAGTCCTCGGTGATCTCCTCGCGTACGGAACTCGAGGCGTCGTACGCGGAGTTGGCGGCCCGCTATCCGGAGGGCGAGCAGGTGCCGGTGCCGCCGAACTGGGGCGGTTTCCGGGTGGCGCCGCAGGCGGTGGAGTTCTGGCAGGGCCGGGAGAACCGGCTGCACGACCGGCTGCGGTACGTGGCCGAGCCGGACGGCGGCTGGCGGCTGGAGCGGCTCAGTCCGTGACGTCGGTGGCGGGCCGCGCCGCCACGGCGGGGCCGAGCGCCATGTCGGGGCCGAGCGCCATGACGGGGCCGAGCGCCGCGTCGAGGAGAGCGGCCCACTGGGCGACGACGCGTTCGCGGCGCCCCGCGTCGTCCGTGAGCAGGTTCGCGAGGCCGAGGCCGCGGGCCATGTCGAGCAGGCCCTGGACGGTTTCCCGGGCGCCGGGGCGGGATTCGTCGGCGGCGAGCAGCTCGACGGCGATGCGGTGGGTCTCGCGGCCGACGCGGGCTTCGAGTTCGGTGACGCGGGGGCGGAGCTGGTCCTCGTTGGAGGCGGCGACCCAGAGGTGCAGGGCCGCGCGGAAGAGGGGGCCGGTGTAGAGGTCGACGAGGGCGGAGACGACGGCGCGACGGTCGGCCGCGCCCTCGGGGAAGAGGGCGCGCAGGGCCGTGGAGCGTTCCTCGGCGACGTACTCGACGGCCGCGGTGAAGAGGTCCTCGCGGGTGGGGAAGTGGTGCTGGGCGGCGCCGCGGGAGACGCCGGCGCGTTCGGCGACCACGGAGACGGTCGAGCCCGCCCAGCCGTGGTCGGCGAGGCAGGCCACGGCGGCTTCCAGGAGCCGTCGGCGGGTGGCCCGGCTGCGGTCCTGTTTCGGGGCGCGGTCGACAGCGGTCGGAGTCACAGCACCCATGGGGGATCCCGTCGTTCGAGGAAGGCCGTCATTCCCTCGCGGGCCTCGGCGGAGGCGAAGAGCCGTGCCGAGAGCGCGGTCAGCGCGGCGGTGTCCCGGTCGAAGGTCTCCAGCACGATAGCCGTGAGCAGCCGTTTCGTCTCGGCCAGGGCCTGGGGTGAGGATCTGCGCAGTCCGTCCAGGAGCGGCGCGAGGGTCTCGTCGACGTCGTCGGAGGCGGCCGTGAGCAGGCCGATGCGGGCGGCTTCGGGGGCGTCGAAGCGTTCGCCGGTGAGGTAGTAGCGGGCGGCGGCCCGCGGGTCGAGGCGGGGCAGCAGGGGCATGGAGATGACGGCGGGGGCGACCCCGATGCGGACCTCGGTGAAGGCGAAGGTGGCTCCGGGGCCCGCGGCGGCGAGGTCGCAGGCGCCGACCAGACCGAGTCCGCCGGCCCGTACGTGGCCGGTGATCCGGGCGAGGACCGGCTTGGGCAGCTCCACGACCTGCCGCAGGAGCGCCACGAACGCGGCGGGGTCGGGCGGCTGGGTGAGGTCCGCGCCGGCGCTGAAGGTATTGCCGGTGTGAGTGAGGACGACGGCGCGTACGACGGGGTCCTTGCCGCACCGGGTGAGGGCGCCCGCGAGGTCCTGGACGAGCGGGGCGGAGAGGGCGTTGCGGTTCTCCGGGGAGTCCAGGGTGAGGGTCGTGACGCCGCGCGCGTGGGTGACGCCGACGAGGGTCATGAGCGCTCCCGCAGGTCGCGCAGTTCCCGGCGCAGGATCTTCCCGGAGGCGGCCCGGGGCACGGCGTCGATGAAGGTCACTCCGCGGACCCTCTTGTACGGGGCGACGCGTTCGGCGACGTGCATCATGACCTCGCTCTCGGAGAGGCCGGCCGCGGCGGGCCGGCGCACCACGTAGGCGTGCGGGACCTCGTTGTTGTCGTCGTTGTAGACGCCGATGACGGCGGCGTCGGCGATGCCGGGGTGGGTGAGCAGCAGCCCTTCGAGTTCGGCGGGCGCGACCTGGAAGCCCTTGTACTTGATGAGTTCCTTGACCCGGTCGACGACGAACAGCCAGCCGTCGGCGTCCACATGGCCGACGTCCCCGGTGTGCAGCCAGCCGTCGGCGTCGATCATCGCGGCGGTGGCGTCGGGCTGTCCGAGGTAGCCCTTCATGACCTGGGGGCCCCGGATGGCGATCTGGCCTGCTTCGCCGACACCCAGCTCCTTGCCGGGGTCGTCGAGGGAGAGGATGCGCATCTGCGTGCCCGCTATGAGCTTGCCGACGGTCCCGGGGGGCGGGTTCTCGGCGTTCAGGGGGACCACGTGCGTGCCGGGCGACAGCTCCGTCATGCCGTACGCCTGGCCGACCGGGGGCAGGCCGAGCCGCTGGGAGCAGGCGGCGGCCAGTGAGGCGTCCAGGGGTGCGGCGGAACAGATGATGTAGCGCAGGGACGACAGGTCGTACTGGGCGACCGCCGGGTGCTTGGCCAGGGCGAGGACGATCGGCGGGGCGACGTACAGGCCGGTGATGCGGTGCTTCTCGATGGCCGCGAGGAAGGTGTCGAGGTCGAAGCGGGGCAGTACGACGACGGTGGCGCCCTGGCGGAGCGGCGCGTTCATCAGGGCCGTGAGCCCGTAGATGTGGAAGAACGGCAGCACGGCGAGGATGCGGTCGCCGGGGCCCATCGGCACGGACGGCGAGAGCTGCGCAAGGTTGGTGGCGATGGACCGGTGGGTGAGCATGACGCCCTTGGGGATGCCGGTCGTGCCCGAGGAGTACGGGAGGGCGGCGATGTCCTCGACGGGGTCGATGCCGACCACCGGCTCGGGCGCGGTCGAGCCGAGCATGTCGATCAGCGAGCGGTGCCCGGGCGCGCTGTCGCAGACGAAGATCTCCTGGACGCCGCCGGCAAGTTCGGCCGCCGCGCTCGCGGCCTTCAGCAGAGGCGACACGGTGACGATCCAGCGGGCGCCGCAGTCGCGCAGCTGTTTGGCGAACTCCTCCGGCGTGGACAGCGGGTGGACGGTGGTGACCGAGGCCCCCGCACGCGTGGCGGCGTAGAAGGCGAGGGCGAAGGCGACGGTGTTCGGGCTGTGCAGGGCGAGTACGTCGCCCTTGCGGACGCCTGTCTCGGCGAACGCGGCGGCGAGCCGGCGGTGGAAGCGGTCCACCTGTTCGTAGGTGAGGGTGGTCCCGTCCACGCCGTCGATGAGCGCGGGGGCGTCACCGCGCTCGGCGGCCCGGCCGAGGACCGCCTCGTGGATGGGGACCTCGACGGCCGGGACGTCGGCGTACTCGCTGCGGAACACGGGTCCTCCTAGTACGACTTGGGCAAACCCAGGGTCTGGTGGGAGACGTAGTTGAGAATCATCTCCCGGCTGACCGGCGCGATACGAGAGACGCGGGACGCCGTGATCAGCGAGGCGAGTCCGAACTCCCGGGTCAGGCCGTTGCCGCCGAGGGTGTGCACGGCCTGGTCGACGGCCCGTACGCAGGCCTCGCCGGCCGCGTACTTGGCCATGTTGGCGGCCTCGCCGGCGCCGACGTCGTCCCCGGAGTCGTACAGGTGGGCCGCCTTCTGCATCATCAGGCGGGCGAGTTCGATGTCGATGTGGGCCTGTGCGAGGGGGTGCGCGATGGCCTGGTGGGAGCCGATGGGCTCCTTCCAGACGGTGCGTTCGCGGGCGTACTCGACGGCCCTGGAGAGCGCGTAGCGGGCCATGCCGAGGGCGAAGGCGGCCGTCATGACGCGTTCGGGGTTGAGTCCGGCGAAGAGCTGGAGCAGTCCCGCGTCCTCGTCGCCGACGAGTGCGTCGGCGGGCAGCCGTACGTCGTCGAGGGTCAGCTCGAACTGCTTCTCCGCGCCGTGGAGTTCCATGTCGATCTGCCGTCGCCCGAAGCCCTCGGCGTCGCGCGGGACGATGAACAGGCAGGGCTTGAGGCGTCCGGTGCGGGCGTCCTCGGTGCGGCCGACGATGAGGGTGGCGTCGGCGATGTCGACGCCGGAGATGAACACCTTGCGGCCGCTGAGCAGCCACCCTCCCCCTTCGTCGCGGCGGGCGGTGGTGGTGATCCGGTGCGAGTTGGAGCCGGCGTCGGGTTCGGTGATGCCGAAGGCCATGGTGCGGCTGCCGTCCGCCAGGGCGGGGAGCCACTCCTGTTTCTGCGCGTCGGTGCCGAAGCGCGCGATCACCGTGCCGCAGATCGCGGGCGATACGACCATCATGAGCAGCGGGCAGCCTGCCGCACCCAACTCCTCCAGAACAATGGAGAGTTCGGCTATACCGCCGCCTCCACCTCCGTACTCCTCCGGCAGGTTGACGCCGAGGTAGCCGAGCTTGGCGGCCTCGGTCCAGAGCTCGTCGGGGTGGCGCCCCTCGGCGATGACCTTGGTGATGTAGTCACGGCCGTAGCGTTTGCCGAGCGCTGCCACGGCTGCTCGGAGGTCCTTGTGCTCTTCGGATTCGATGACCGGGCTCATGGGGTCTCCGTAAGGTGTGGGGTGGCCAGGGACGGCCGGATGTGGCTCATGGGTCCTGCCGCTCAAGGGGCTCGACCACGGCCAGCAGCGCGCCGACCTCGACCTGTTGCCCCGGGGCGGCGTGCAGGGCGGTGAGCGTGCCCGCCGTCGGTGCGGAGATCTTGTGTTCCATCTTCATCGCCTCCAGCCACAGCAGGGGCCGGCCCGCCTCCACCCGGGCCCCCTCGGCCAGCCCTTCGGCGACGCGGACGACCGTCCCGGGCATCGGTGCCAGCAGTGAGCCGGGGGCGCGGTCCGCCACCGGGTCGGGGAACCGGGGCAGAGCGGTGAGGGCGGTGGCGTTCACATACACCTGGTCGGCGTACCGCGTCACCTCGAACTTCCGTCGTACGCCGTCCACTTCGAGTACGACGAGACGGGCGTCGGCGTGCACCACGCGCACCCCGTCGGCGCTGAGGCCGTCGCGGGTGTGCCGGTAGTGGACCTCGTGCTCGGTGCCGTCGATCAGGTAGCGCTTGGACTGCGGCCGGGAGGCGAGGTTGCGCCAGCCGCCGAACCGGGAGCGGCCGTGCGCGTCAGCGAGGGCGGCGGCGAGCGGTGCGTACGGGTCCGGGGCGGGCGTCGTGAGCTCGGCGAGGTGGCGTTCGTAGAACCCGGTGTCCATCCGGGCGCCGGCGAACTCGGGGTGCCGCAGGGACCGTACGAGGAGGTCCCGGTTGGTGACCGGGCCGTGCAGGGCCGCCCGCTCCAGCGCGCCGGCGAGGGCGCGCAGGGCCTCGGCGCGGGTGGGGGCGTGGGCGACGGCCTTGGCGAGCATGGCGTCGTAGTGGACGCCGATGGAGTCGCCGTCGCCGTAGCCGGTGTCCAGGCGGATGCCGTCCGGTACGGCGAGCCGGTGCAGGGTGCCGGTCTGCGGGGTCCAGTCGTGCGCCGGGTCCTCCGCGTAGAGGCGGGCCTCGATGGCGTGCCCCCGCGCGCGGGGCGGGTCGCTGTCGAGGGCCGCGCCCTCGGCGACCTGGATCTGCAGGGCCACCAGATCGATGCCGAACACCGCTTCCGTGACGGGGTGTTCGACCTGGAGGCGGGTGTTCATCTCCAGGAAGTGCGCCCTGCCGTCGGCGACCAGGAACTCGACCGTGCCGGCGCCCACGTAGTCGACCGCGCGGGCGGCGCGTACGGCCAGCTCGCCGATCTCCGCGGCGAGTTCGGGCGCGAGCCCGGGTGCCGGGGCCTCCTCGATGACCTTCTGGTGACGTCGCTGGAGGGAGCAGTCCCGGGTGCCGAGCGCCCAGACGGTGCCGTGCGTGTCGGCCAGGATCTGCACCTCGACATGCCGGCCGCCCTCCACATAGGGCTCGACGAAGACCTCGCCGTCGCCGAAGGCGCTGAGAGCCTCGGCGCGGGCGGCCGTCAACGCGGCGTCGAGCTCGGCGAGTTCGCGCACGATCCGCATTCCGCGTCCGCCGCCGCCGGCCGCCGCCTTGACCAGCACGGGCAGGTCGCCGGCCGTCACCGCGGCCAGGGGTTCGAGCCCCATCAGCTTCTTGGCGCGCGTCTTGGACGCCATCGCCTCGATCGCCTCGGGCGGCGGTCCGATCCAGACGAGGCCCGCGTCGGTCACGGCCCGCGCGAAGCCGGCGTTCTCGGACAGGAAGCCGTAGCCGGGGTGGACGGCGTCCGCACCCGCGTCCAGGGCCGCCTTCACGATGAGTTCGCCGCGCAGATACGTCTCCGCGGGCGCCGCGCCCGGCAGCCGGACGGCCGCGTCGGCCACGCGCGTGTGCAGGGCGTTCTCGTCGGCGTCCGAGTGCACGGCGACGGTACGGATGCCCAGCTCACCGCAGGTCCGGAAGATGCGGCAGGCGATCTCGCCGCGGTTGGCGACGAGCACTGAAGTGATCATGGAGTTCACGAGAATCCCTCACATCCGGAAGACGCCGAAGCCGCCGCGCGCGCCTTCGTAGGGCGCTGTGTGGATCGCGGACAGGCAGAGGCCGAGGACGGTGCGGGTGTCGCGCGGGTCGATGACCCCGTCGTCGTACAGCCGCCCGGACAGGAACATGGGCAGGGACTCCGACTCGATCTGCTGCTCGACCATCGCGCGCAGCGCGGCGTCGGCCTCCTCGTCGTAGGGCTGCCCCTTGGCGGCCGCCGACTGCCGGGCGACGATCGACAGGACGCCGGCGAGCTGCTGCGGGCCCATGACGGCCGACTTGGCGCTGGGCCAGGCGAACAGGAAGCGCGGGTCGTACGCGCGCCCGCACATGCCGTAGTGGCCCGCTCCGTAGGAGGCGCCCATGAGCACGGACAGGTGCGGGACCCGCGAGTTGCTCACCGCGTTGATCATCATCGCGCCGTGCTTGATGATGCCGCCCTGCTCGTACTCCTTGCCGACCATGTAGCCGGTGGTGTTGTGCAGGAAGAGCAGCGGGATGTCGCGCTGGTTGGCGAGCTGGATGAACTGGGCGGCCTTCTGGGACTCGGCGCTGAACAGCACGCCCTGTGCGTTGGCCAGCACCCCGACCGGATAGCCGTGCAGGCTCGCCCAGCCGGTCGTCAGGCTCGTCCCGTACAGCGGCTTGAACTCGTCGAAGTCCGAGCCGTCGACGATGCGGGCGATGACCTCGCGCGGGTCGAAGGGGTGCTTGAGGTCGCCGGGGACGATCCCCAGGAGCTCGTCCTCGTCGTACTTGGGCGGCGCGGCCGGGCCCGGATCGCCGTACGCCTTGCGGTGGTTGAGGCGGGCGACCACCCGCCGGGCCTGCCGGAGGGCGTCCTGCTCGTCGACGGCGAAGTAGTCGGCGAGACCGGACACGCGCGCGTGCATCTCGGCGCCGCCCAGCGACTCGTCGTCGCTCTCCTCGCCGGTGGCCATCTTCACCAGCGGCGGCCCGCCGAGGAAGACCTTCGCCCGCTCCTTGACCATGATCACGTGGTCGGACATGCCGGGGATGTACGCGCCGCCCGCCGTGGAGTTGCCGAAGACGACGGCGACGGTCGGGATCCCGGCGGCGGACAGTCGTGTGATGTCCCGGAAGATCGCGCCCCCGGGGATGAAGATCTCCTTCTGGGACGGCAGATCGGCGCCGCCGGACTCCACGAGGCTGATGCAGGGCAGCCGGTTGGCGAGGGCGATGTCGTTCGCCCGCAGGGCCTTCTTCAGGCTCCAGGGGTTGCTGGCCCCGCCGCGCACGGTCGGATCGTTCGCGGTGATCAGACACTCCACGCCCTCGACGACCCCGATCCCGGTGACCAGCGAGGCGCCCACGGTGTACGCCGGGTCGCTCCCCCAGGCCGCGAGCGGCGACAGCTCCAGGAACGGGGTGTCCGGGTCGAGCAGCAGCTCGATGCGCTCCCGGGCGAGCAGCTTGCCGCGCTTCCGGTGCCGGGCGACGTATTTCTCGCCGCCGCCCGCCAGCGCCTTGGCGTGCTCGGTTTCCAGCTCGGCGAGCCTGCCGAGCATGGCCTCGCGGTTCTCGGTGTAGTCGGAGCCGCGGGTGTTCAGGGCCGAGGCGAGCACGGTCACTTGCGGGCCTCCGGGGGGTGCGGGTGGCGGGCGGTCACAGCAGGGCCTCCGGTATGTCCAGGTGGCGGGAGCGCAGCCATTCGCCGAGGCCCTTGGCCTGCGGGTCGAAGCGGGCCTGCGCGGCGACGCCCTCGCCGAGGATCCCCTCGACGACGAAGTTGAGCGCGCGCAGATTCGGCAGGACATGGCGTACGACGGTCAAGTCGGCGCTCTCCGGCAGGAGTTCGCGGAACTTCTCGACCGTGAGGGTGTGCGCGAGCCAGCGCCAGGCCGCGTCGTCACGCACCCACACGCCCACGTTCGCGTTCCCGCCCTTGTCGCCGCTGCGGGCCCCGGCGACCAGGCCCAGGGGCGCCCGGCGGGACTTCTCCCCGGCCGGCGGCGGCTCGGGCAGCGGCGGCACGTCCGGCGTCTTAAGTACGCGGGTGGCCTCGGGCGGCGCCACGGGGATGCGGCGGCCGTCGTCGAGGACGGCGACATGGTCCACGGCACCCTGGTCGACGTACACGTCCTCGAAGACCCCGTAGGGCGCGCCCTTTCCGGGGGGCGCGAGCACATGGAAGCCGGGGTAGCTCGCCAGCGCCAGTTCGACGGCGGCGCCGCTGAGGGTCCGCCCCACCGCGTTCTGGTCGGGGTCGCGCACGACGAGCCGGAGCAGGGCGCTCGCCGTCTCCTCGCTCGGCGCGTCGGGATGGTCGGTGCGGGCGAGCTCCCACCGCACCTGCGCGGGACGGGACTTGGCGGCGTCCAGCGCGGCTTCCATCTGGTCCTGTACGAGCGCGGCCTTCCGCTCGATGTCGAGCCCGGTCAGCACGAACACGACCTCGTTGCGGAATCCGCCGAGCCGGTTGAGCCCGACCTTGAGGGTCGGCGGCGGGGCCTCCCCGCGTACGCCCTCGATCCGGACCCGGTCGGGGCCGTCCTGGGTGAGCCGGACGCTGTCGAGCCGGGCGGTGACATCGGGCCCCGCGTACCGGGCGCCGCCCGTCTCGTACAGCAGTTGCGCGGTGACCGTGCCGAGGTCCACGACGCCGCCGGTGCCGTCGTGCTTGGTGATGACGCCGGTGCCGTCCTCGTGGAGTTCGACGAGCGGGAAGCCGGGGTGGCGCAGCTGCTGCGGGGGATGCCCGGCGAAGAAGGCGTAGTTGCCGCCGGTCGCCTGTGTGCCGCACTCCAGCACGTGCCCGGCGACGACGGCGCCCGCGAGCCGGTCGTACTCCTCCGGTCCCCAGCCGAAGTGCGCGACCGCGGGCCCGGTGACGAGCGCGGCGTCGGTCACCCGCCCGGTGACCACGATGTCGGCGCCCTCCCGCAGACAGGCGGCGATCCCGCCCCCGCCGAGGTAGGCGTGCGCGGCGAGACTCGTCGGGTGGTGCCGCGTGAGATCGTCTCCCTCGACGTGCGCGACCCGGACCGGGATGCCGAGCCGTCCTGCCAACTCCCTTACGGCGTCGGCAAGTCCGGCGGGATTCAGCCCACCGGCGTTGGCGACGACCCGCACGCCCCGTTCGTGGGCCAGCCCGAGGCACTCCTCCAGCTGCCGCAGAAACGTCGTCGCGTAACCCCGCGCGGGGTCGCGCAGCCGGTCCCTGCCCAGGATGAGCATCGTCAGCTCGGCGAGGTAGTCACCGGTCAGCACGTCCAGCGGCCCACCGGTGAGCATCTCGCGCAACGCGTCGAAACGGTCACCGTAGAACCCGGAGGCGTTCCCGATCCGGAGGGGCCGGGTCATACGCGGGGCTCCTTGGTGGGGGCGGGCCGGCCGCGGGGCGCCTCGACGGGCGCGTTTCCGGCCGGGCGCCCAGCCCCCGGCGGGCCGGCGAACGCCTGCGCGATGTCCAGCCAGCGGTCGGCGTCCGGGCCCTCCGCCCGTACGGCGAGGTCGGCGCGGTGGGCCCGTTGCGTGACCAGCAGACAGAAGTCGAGCGCCGGTCCGGTCACCCGCTGGGCGGCGTCCTCGGGGCCGTACGCCCACAGCTCCCCGGACGGTGCCACGACCTCCACCCGGAACTCCTCCGCCGGCGCGCTCAGCCCCCGTACCCCGAAGGCGAAGTCACGCGCCCGCACCCCGATGCGCACCACATGCCGCAGCCGGTCCGTGGGTGCGCGGACCACACCCAGCGCGTCGGCGACGTCCTGTCCGTGCGCCCAGGTCTCCATCAGGCGCCCGGTGGCCATGGACGCGACCGACATGGGCGGCCCGTACCAGGGGAAGCGGGTCCCGGCGGGCGCCGACCGCAGGGCCCGCTCCAGCGCCGCGCGTCCTTCCCGCCAGGCGGCGAGCAGCCGGTCCGGGGGCAGCCCCGCCCCCGCCTCGGCCGCCTCGTCGACGAACGTGGCGGGTGCCGAGAGCGCCTTCTCCACCTCGGCCGCGAAGGCCTCCGCGTCGGTCACGGCCAGCAGGGCCGACCGGTCCGTCCAGGCGAGATGCGCGATCTGATGGGCCACGGTCCACCCCGCCGCGGGGGTGTCGAGGGCCCAGCGCGGCTCCGGCAACTCCCTTACCAGCCGGTCGAGTTCGGCACTCTCCCGGCACAGGTCGTCAATCACGGACGACGGATCGGACACGACACGCTCCCCTCGGGGCACGACGGTGTGCCCCGGAGCATGCCAGCGGGCGCAGAAACAATCAAGCGTGCTTGCATTTGTTTCTGGCGGCACCAGAAGAAGCGCCCCGGAGGGCGTGCCTGAAGAAGCCCTGCCGACGGGAGGCCCCGCGGGGACCTAGGTGGCGTCGAGCCCCTTGCCCCTGCCCCGGCCCACCTGGGTCCGCACCGCACCCATGCTCGCGGCGATGACCAGGGCGATCGCGAGCGCCTCGGTGACGGAGAGGGCCTGGTCCAGGACGAGGAAGCCGGCGGTGGCGGCCACGGCCGGTTCCAGACTCATCATGATCGCGAACGTGGCGGCGGGCAGCCGGCGCAGCGCGAGCAGTTCGAGGGTGTACGGCAGCACGGACGACAGCACGGCAACCGCGGCACCGAGTCCGATCGTGGCCGGCACCAGCAGCTTCGTACCGGACTCGACGATCCCCAGGGGCAGGAACAGCACCGCCGCGACCACCATGGCGAGGGCGAGCCCGTCGGCCTGCGGGAAGCGGCGCCCCGTACGCGCACTGAAGATGATGTACGCCGCCCACATGGCGCCCGCGGACACGGCGAAGGCGACACCGACGGGGTCGAGGCCGCTGAATCCGCCGCCGCCGAGCAGGAAGACACCGCCGAGGGCGAGGCCCGCCCAGACGAGATTGACCGCGCGGCGGGAGGTGACGACGGAGAGCGCGAGCGGGCCGAGCACTTCGAGGGTGACGGCGGTGCCCAGCGGGATCCGGGCGACCGACTGGTAGAAGAGCCCGTTCATCCCGGCCATCGTGATGCCGAAGACGACGACCGTGCCCCAGTCGGCGCGCGCGTGCCCGCGCAGCTTGGGCCGGCATACGAGCAGCAGCACGATCGCGGCCACGACGAGCCGCAGCGTCACCACGCCGAGCGCCCCGACGCGCGGCATCAGGGTCACCGCGAGGGCCCCGCCGAACTGCACGGAGATCCCTCCCGCGAGGACGAGACCCACGGGCCCGAGGGCGCCCAGCCCCCGGGAGCCGCCCGTGGTCGCGGACTCCGCCGCCGCGGCGAGGGACGGCTCGCTCGCCGACGCGGCCGCGGCGACCGACGGGGACCGGTCAGCACTGGGGAGGTTCACGAGGGGCCGTCCAGGGAGTTCGGGTCGAGTTGGGCTCGCAGCGAGCTGCGTCCAGCGTGCTGTACTTGCGAGTCCAGGGTAATAGACCTACGTCAGGGCTGTGAAGACCTTTTGCAGCTTACGCCGCGGTGCGATGGGTCACCCGGCGTCACCCGCCTCCAGTCCCTCCGCCAGCACCTCCGCCAGGTGCCTGCCGCTGCGGCCGGCGAGCTGGTCCAGTTGCGTACGGCAGGAGAAGCCGTCCGCCAGGAGCACCGCGTCCTCGGGCGCGGACCTCACCGCGGGCAGCAGCTGCTCCTCCGCGCAGGCCGTCGACACCTCGTAGTGCCCCTTCTCGAAGCCGAAGTTGCCGGCCAGGCCGCAGCAGCCGCCGGCGAGGGCGCCGGTGAGGCCCGCCGCCTCGCGCAGCCGGCGGTCCGCCGCGTCGCCCAGGACCGCGTGCTGGTGGCAGTGGGTCTGGCCGACGACCGGGCGGTCGAGGCGCGGCGGGGTCCAGTGCGGGGCATGGCGTTCCAGCGCTTCCGCGAACGTGAGCACGGCGGCCGCCAGCCGTGCCGCGCGCGGGTCGTCGTGGAGCAGTTCCGGGAGATCGGTGCGCAGGGCGGCGGCGCAGCTCGGTTCCAGGACGACGACGGGGAGGCCGGCCTCCAGGGCCGGTTCCATCAGGTCCAGCGTGCGGCGCATGACCGTACGGGCGCGGTCCAGCTGGCCGGTGGAGACATACGTCAGACCGCAGCAGACGCGGCGACGGCGCAGGGACGACAGGAACGGGGACGCGAGGGCGCTCACCTGGAGCGGCCCCCGCGACACCCCGTCGCCGACCGGAGCCGTCGCCGGTCGCACCGTCGGCGGCAGCAGCACCGCCAGGCCCGCCGCCTCCAGCACACGGACGGCCGCCCGCCCCACGGACGGCGAGAGGTACTCGGTGAACGTGTCCGGCCACAGAACGACCGCGTCCCGCCCGGCCCCGGGAAGCTCCTCCCGTGCACCGCGCTCCCCATCCCGCCCGACCTCAGCGGACTCCCCCCGAGAACCACGCTCCCCACCCCGCCCGGCCCCGGAAAACCCCTCCCGCACACCGCGCTCCCCGCCTCGCTCGGCCCCAGGGATCCCCTCCCGAGAGCCTCGCCCCGTGTCCCCTACGACCTCCCCCGCCCGCTCGCGGAACCTCCGCGACCACCAGCGGCTGAACGGCTCGCGGGCCAGCCGGGGCAGCGGTCGCTCGGGCGCGATCCCGCCCAGTCGCCGGGCCACGGCCGCCAACGGCCGTACGGCGGCGAGGGAGTTGATGAGCCCGGCCGAGCGGGTCCGGGCGGCCAGATCCAGCCAGCGCGGCAGCCGGCCCATCGCGTAGTGCGCCGCCGGGCGCGCGCGGCCCGCGTAGTGGTGGTGGAGGAACTCCGCCTTGTACGTGGCCATGTCGACGCCGACCGGGCAGTCCGTCCGGCACCCCTTGCAGGACAGGCACAGGTCGAGCGCGTCCCGGACCTCGGTCGAGCGCCAGCCGTCCGTCACCACCTCGCCCGCGAGCATCTCGTGCAGCAGCCTGGCTCGGCCGCGCGTGGAGTGCTCCTCCTTCCCCGTCGCACGGAACGAGGGGCACATCACCCCGGACCCGGCCGCGGCACCCGGACCCACCGCCTCCGTACGGCACTTGGCGACTCCCACGCAGCGCCGGACCGCCGCCGAGAAGTCCCCGCCGTCCGCCGGATATCCGAACTCCACGTCCACCGGCTCGCGCGGGAGGACCGCGAACCGCAGGTTCTCGTCCAGCGCGTGCGGGCGCACCAGCATCCCGGGGTTGAGCAGGTCGTCCGGGTCCCAGACGGCCTTCGCCCGCTCGAAGAGCCCGACCAGCTCGGCGCCGTACATCTTCGGCAGGAGCTCCGCCCGCGCCTGCCCGTCGCCGTGCTCACCCGAGAGGGAGCCGCCGTGGGCGGCCACCAGCTCCGCCAGCTCCTCGGAGAAACGACGGAAGCGGGCCACCCCGGGGGTCGTCATGAGGTCGAAGTCGATGCGTACGTGGATGCAGCCGTCGCCGAAGTGCCCGTACGGGGTGCCGCGCAGGCCGTGGGCCGTCAACAGGCCCCGGAAGTCCCGCAGATACGCCCCGAGCCGGGCGGGCGGCACCGCGCAGTCCTCCCAGCCGGGCCACGCCTCGCTGCCGTCCGGCATCCTGGTCGCCGTACCGCTCGCGTCCTCGCGGATGCGCCACAGGGCGCGCTGCCCGGCCGGATCCGTGACCACCAGGGAGTCCAGGACGTCGGCGGCGCGCACGACCGCGTCCGCCCGCGCCCGTGCCTCCCCCGCGTCCGCCCCGCCCGTCTCCACGAACAGCCAGGCCCCGCCGCTGGGCAGGCCCGCGTCGGAGCGCACCAGGTCGGCCGCCATCCCCTCCACCGTCAGCGGCCCATGCGGCAGGAGTCCCGCGGCCGCCTCCGCCGCCGCGCTCTCGTCCGCGTACGCCAGCACGGCCAGCGCACGCGCGCGGGGGGCCTCGACCAGGCGCACCACGGCCTGCGTCAGCACCCCCAGCGTGCCCTCGGAGCCGCAGAAGGAGCGGGCGACATCCGCGCCGTTCTCGGGGAGCAGGGCGTCCAGCGCGTATCCGGAGATACGGCGGGGGAGGTCGGGGAAGCCCGTGCGCAGCCGCGCCAACTCGCCGTCCACCAGCGGGCGCAGGCCCTCGGGGGCGCCGGCCCAGTCCTGGCCGAGGCGCAGCGCGGCGCCGCGGGAGGTGACCACCGACAGCTCCCGCACGCTGTCCGCCGTCGTGCCCCAGGCGACCGAGTGCGAGCCGCACGAGTTGTTCCCGATCATGCCGCCGAGGGTGCAGCGGCCGTGCGTGGAGGGGTCCGGGCCGAAACGCAGCCCGTGCGGGGCGGCCGCCTCCTGGAGGCGGTCGAGGACAAGGCCCGGCTGGACCACGGCCGTTCGCGTGCCCGGATCCAGCGACAGCAGCCGGTTCATGTGACGGGTGAAGTCCAGGACCACGCCCGTGCCCGTCGCCTGCCCGGCGATCGACGTGCCCCCGCCGCGCGGCACGACCGGCACCCCGCGCTCCCGGCACACCGACAGGGCGGCCGCCACGTCGTCCGCGTCGCGCGGGGAGACGACACCGAGTGGGACGCGCCGGTAGTTGGACGCGTCCATCGTGTGCAGCGCCCGCGCCGTCACGTCGAACGCGACCTCGCCGCGGACGGCCCTGACCAGTGCGGCTCGAAGCTCCCCGGGATCTGTCATGTCTCCAGGATGCATCCCGTCACTGACAGTGACCCGGCGGCACGCTTCCGGTGAGCGCCCGGAGGGGCCGTCCGGAACCGGCCGGATTCCGCGGCCAGAAGCCGAACCTGCCCAATTCGATCACCAACTCTCATATAGTGACGGCTTGTTGGGCATCAGGCGTCGCTCCACGCGCAGAAACAGGAATCTCGCCCAGAACACGACCGAGGCCCCCACCGAGGACACGATTCATGACCGCGCCCCTCCCCCCAGGCGAACGGCCCACGTTCCGCACGGTCGCCCCCGCCCCTCTGCTCACCGCCGCGCTCTGCGCCGTCGCGGTCCTCGGCGTGGTCTTCCGCGCGCCGGACTCGGCGCGCGTGCCCCTCGCCTGGGGTGCCGGTGCCGGTGCGGTCCTGCTGTGCGCGGCCGTCACGGTGGCGGCCCGCGCCACGCAGCGGTCGAAGCTGGCCCGCCGTCGCCTCGACACGGTGACCGCGGACGCCGCCCGGCTGCTGCGGGAACGGGCCCTGCTGGCCGAGGAGTTCGCGCAGGAACGCGCGCGCCTGACGGGCGAGCTCGCACAGGAACGCGCGCGTCTGACGAGCGAGCTCGCGCAGGAGCGTGCGCGGCACGCCGAGGAGGCCGCCCGCGAACGGGTCAGGCTCACCGAGGAGTTCGTACGCGAACGGGCCCTTCTCACCGAGGAGTTCACCCAGGAGCGGATGCGTTTCACGGACGACCGGGGCCGCCTCGCCGAGGAGAACGCCCGGCTGGCCGAACGGGCCCGGCAGGCCGCGAACGCCCGGGACGCCGCCGTCGCGGCCACCGCCAACGCGGCCGGCCGGATGCAGGCGCTGGCCACCGGCATGCTCGCCGACCTGCGCGCGATGGAGGAACGGCACTCCGACGAGGAGGTCCTCGCCGACCTCCTCCACCTCGATCACCGCACCGCGCAGGCGGGCCGGCTCGCCGACTCCGTCGCCGTCCTCGCGGGCGCCCGCACGGGCCGCCGCTGGGCCCGCCCGATCGTCATGGAGTCGATCCTGCGCGGCGCGATGGGCCGCATCAGCGGCTACCAGCGCGTCCGCGTCCACTCCGCCAGCGAGGCCGCCGTCTCCGGCCACGCCGCCGAGGGCGTCATGCACGCGCTCGCCGAACTCCTCGACAACGCGGCGAACTTCTCCCCGCCGACCGCCGAAGTGCACGTGTACGTCGAGCAGGTGCCGGCCGGTGTCATCGTCTCCGTCGAGGACAGCGGCCTGGTCATGGGCGACGTACAGCTGCGCCGCGCGGAGCGGGCCGTGTCCGGCGACACCGGCGAGCTCGGCGGCCTCACGGGCACCCGGCTCGGCCTCGCGGTGGTCGGCCGGCTGGCCCGCAAGCACGGTCTGACGGTGTCGTTCCGGCCGTCCGCGCGCGGCGGTACGGGTGTTCTGGTGCTCATCCCCCAGGCCCTCCTCGCGATACCGGCGACCCCGCCGTCCGGGTCCACGGCTCCCCTCCCGGTGCCCGCCGAGCCCACGGCCCCCCTGCCCGCGCTGCCCGAGCCCACCGCTCCCCTGCCCTGGCCCGCCGAGCCCACCGCGCCCCAGCCGAGCACCCTGCCCGCGCCCGCCACCGCCGAGGACGGCGAGGACGCCGACGTACGGCCCCGCGCGTCGTACGCCGCCGGCCGCGCCATTGCCGACCTCGACCCGGACCCGGTCCCGACCCACGAGTCGCCCACCCGGTCCGACACCGACACCAGCACCGACACCGATCCGGACACCGACGGCGCGAGCGACACCTGCATCGACACCGGCACCGGCACCGGCACCGACTACGACCCGGACTCCACCGGCGGCCTGCCCAAGCGGCACCGGGGCCGCACCCTCGCCGCGGCCGAGCGCGGGCTCGCCCAGGCGGCGAACACCGCGGACACGGCGGGCACGGCGGGCACGGCGGGACGGACCGACGGCGACTCCACCGACGCCAACGCCGACGCCGACGCCGACGGGAACCGGGACGGGTACGGGGACCGGTACGGGTACGGCGCCAGGACCCGGGCCGCCCGCTTCAGCAGCTTCCGGCAGGCCGTACGCGGTTCGGCGCACGACCCGGCCGCCGCGCGGGACGACGCGACCGGGAGCCGCTTCGCCGGCGGCACCCCCGAGGGGAACGCGACCCCCGCGAGCGCCCCCGCGGCGCCGGAGCGCGCCCCCATGTGGACCGCGCCCCAGGAGGCCACGCGCGCCACGGCGACCGGCTCCCAGCCGGCGATGGGCGCCCCGTACGAGAGGGGCGCCGCAGCCCCCGTACCCCAGGAAGCGACGCGCACCGCGCAGACCGGCCCCCAGCCAACCTCCCCCTCCTCCCCCTCCTCCCTCTCCTCGCACCCCTCCTCGCATCCGGAAGGCGACACCACCCCATGACCGGCATCACGACCGCCGACGCGAAGCTCGCCTGGCTCATCAAGGGCCTGCTGGAGCGCACCCCGGGCGCGCGGCACGCGCTCGTGCTCTCCCGTGACGGGCTGAAGCTGTGCCGTACGCCGGAGCTCTCCGTCGACCAGGCCGATCAGCTCGCCGCGATCGCCGCCGGCATCCAGTCGCTGTCCTACGGGGCGTCCATGGAGTTCGGCGACGGCAGCGGGGGTGTGCGCTCGGCCATGGCCGAGTTCTACGGCGGGGTGCTGTTCATCGTGGAGGCGGGCGAGGGCGCGCATCTGGCCGTGATCGCGGCCGAGGACGCCGACGCGGGCCTGGTCGGGCACCACATGAGTGAGCTGGTCGAGCAGCTGGGCGAACACCTGCGCGCGGAACCGCGTACGTCATGAGCCGGCCGGGCAGGGACGACGCGCCCGACCGGCTCTACACCCTCACGGGAGGGCGCAGCCGGTCCGGGCCCGACACCCCGTTCGACCTGGTGACGCTGGTGGTCGCCGAGTGCGGTCCGGTACCGGGGATGCAGTCGGAGCACGCGGCGATCCTGCGGCTGGCCGAGCGGCCCACGGCGGTCGTGGAGATCTCGGCCGAGCTGCGGCTGCCGGTGACCATCACCCGGATCCTGCTCTCCGACCTCCTCGCCGCGGGCCGGGTCAGCGCCCGCCACCCCCGCAGGGCCGTTCCCTCCGGTCCGCCCGATCCCGACATCCTGGAGCAGGTGCTCGTTGGACTCCGCAACCTCTGACGCGAGGACCCCGTTGGGGGCCACCGCCGACAACGGCCTGAAGGTCGTGATCGTCGGCGGCTTCGGCGTCGGCAAGACGACCCTGGTCCGCTCCGTGAGCGAGATACGTCCCCTCAGCACCGAGGAGACGATCAGCCGGGCCGGCGAGGCCGTCGACGGCCTCAGCGAGGTCCGCGGCAAGACCGCGACCACCGTCGCCTTCGACTTCGGCCGGATCACCCTCGACGCCCGCAATGTGCTGTACCTCTTCGGCGCGCCCGGCCAGGAGCGCTTCGGGTTCCTGTGGGACCGGCTGTTCTCCGGGACGCTCGGCGCGGTCGTCCTGGTCGACACCCGCCGGATCGGCGACTCCTGGTACGCCATCGACCGCCTGGAGCACCACGGCACACCGTTCATCGTCGCCTGCAACGACTTCGGCGGCCCGGCCCACACCCCGCACCGGGTCCGCGAAGCCCTGGACCTCGACCCGGGCATCCCCCTGCTCGACTGCGACGCCCGCTCCCGCGAGTCCGGCAAGCGCGTACTGATCACCCTCGTCGAACACCTCCAGACCCTGTACGCAGTCCAGCCGGCCGGCGTCCCGACGCCCACCTCCACCGGTGTCGCCGCCGAAAACGCCTTCCGCTCCCCGGAGTTGGCCCGGTGACGCCGGAGCCCGCACCCGTGCCCCTGAGCGGGTCCAGGTTCCGGACCGAACCCGCCACGCTGTACCGGGAGTTGCGACGCGAGCACGGTGCCGTGGCGCCGGTCGTGCTCGACGGCGACGTACCGGCCTGGCTGGTGCTCGGCTACCGCGAGCTGCACCAAGTCACCGGCGACCCCGTGCTGTTCAGCCGGGACTCCGGCCTGTGGAACCAGTGGCACCGCATCCCCGGCGACTGGCCGCTGCTGCCGATGATCGGACGCAGACAGCCGTCGGTCCTCCACACGGTCGGCGCACGCCACCGTGAGCGCGCCGCGATGATCGGCAACGCGCTCGGAGCCACCGACCCCCACGAACTGCGCGCCCAGGCCGAGAAGTTCGCCGACGAGCTGATCGACGCGATCTGCGCCAAGGGCGAGACGGACATCGTCACGGAGTACGCGGCCCTGCTGCCGGTCCGCGTCCTGGCACGGCTGTACGGCTTCTCCGACGAACAGGGCCCGGGGCTGGTCACCGCCCTCAACGGCATGGTCAACGGGCGGGAGGGCGCGCCGGCCGGCCGGCAGCACCTCGCGTCCTGCACGGCGCGGCTGGTGGCCGAGCGGAAGGCCGCGCCCGCGCACGACGTCGCGTCGCGCATGCTCGCCGATCCCGCCGGCTTCACCGACGAGGAGATCGCCCACGACCTGATGGTCATGATGGTCGCGGGCCACCAGCCGACCGCGGACTGGATCGGGAACTCGCTGCGGCTGATGCTGACCGACGAACGGTTCGCGGCATCGCTGTTCGGCGGCCGGCACAGTGTCGCCGAGGCGATGAACGAGGTCCTGTGGGAGGACACCCCCCTCCAGAACGTGGCCGGTCGCTGGGCCTCCCGCGACACCCAGCTCGGTGGCCGTCACATCCGCTCCGGCGAGCTGCTGCTCCTCGGTCTCCAGGGCGCCAACTCCGACCCGCAGGTCCGCACCGACGGGTCCGCCTTCACCGGTGGGAACAGGGCCCACTTCTCCTTCGGGCACGGGGCGCACCGGTGTCCGTTCCCCGCGCAGGAGGTGGCGGAGGTCATCGCGCGCACCGGTATCGAGGTCGTGCTGGACCGGCTCCCGGACATCGACCTCGCCGTCCCGGCCGGGTCGCTCGCCCGCCGCCCCTCACCCTGGCTGCCCGGCCTCACGGAACTCCCCGTGCGCTTCACTCCTGTGCCGGCCCTGTAGGACCCAGGCCTTTCCTCGCCCCCGCCGCCCCTACCCGTCCCGTACCTGGGGGCTCCGCCCCCAGACCCCCGTATCGCGCTGATGCGCTCGTCCTCAATCGCCGGACGGGCTGAAACCAGCCCCTCCGGCGTTCGAGGAGCGGGGGTCCGGGGGCTGGTCCCCGGTATGGGACCCGTAGCGCCCCGCGCGTCTCAGCCGACGGACGACGTTTCACCCACGTTTCCGGAAACGGTTAGGCTCCCGTCGTGGCTGAGATCCGGATTCCCGCTGACATCAAGCCCGCCGACGGACGTTTCGGCGCGGGCCCCTCCAAGGTGCGGACGGAAGCGCTGGACGCGCTGGCCGCCACCGGCAGTTCCCTCCTCGGTACCTCTCACCGCCAGGCCCCCGTCAAGAACCTGGTCGGCAAGGTGCGCGAAGGCGTGCGCGAGCTGTTCTCGCTGCCCGACGGCTATGAGGTCGTCCTCGGCAACGGCGGCTCCACCGCGTTCTGGGACATCGCGACCCACGGCCTGATCGAGAACAAGTCCCAGCACCTGAGCTTCGGCGAGTTCTCGTCGAAGTTCGCGAAGGCCTCGAAGCTCGCTCCCTGGCTGGCCGAGCCGACCGTGATCACCAGCGACCCCGGCACGCACCCGGAGCCGGCCGCCGAGGCGGGCGTGGACGTGTACGCGTTCACCCACAACGAGACCTCCACCGGCGTCGCCGCCCCCATCAAGCGGGTCGCGGGCGCCGACGAGGGCTCCCTGGTCCTCGTGGACGCGACGAGTGGCGCCGGCGGCCTCCCGGTCGACATCGCCGAGACCGACGTCTACTACTTCGCCCCGCAGAAGTCCTTCGCCTCCGACGGCGGCCTGTGGATCGGCGTCTTCTCCCCGGCCGCGATCGAGCGCGCCGAGCGCATCCACGCGAGCGGGCGCCACGTACCGGAGTTCTTCAGCCTGCCGACGGCGATCGACAACTCCCGCAAGAACCAGACGTACAACACCCCCGCCCTCGCGACCCTCTTCCTGCTCAACGAGCAGCTGGAGTGGATCAACGGCCAGGGCGGTCTGGACTGGTCGGTGCGCCGCACCGCCACCTCCGCGCGCACGCTGTACGGCTGGGCCGAGGACGTGAAGTACGCGACCCCGTTCGTCACCGACCCGGCCAAGCGCTCGCAGGTCATCGGCACGATCGACTTCGCCGACGAGATCGACGCCGCGGCCGTCGCCAAGGCCCTGCGTGCCAATGGCATCGTCGACACCGAGCCCTACCGCAAGCTCGGCCGCAACCAGCTCCGTGTCGCGATGTTCCCGGCGATCGACCCGGCGGACGTCGAGGCGCTGACGAACTGCATCGACTACGTGATCGACAAGCTCTGACGCTCGTACGGCAACGGGGGCCCCGGCACTGGAGAGTGCCGGGG
>NZ_JBHVXW010000003.1:253448-626642 GCF_042881375.1 Streptomyces sp. NPDC058274 | reverse complement strand
GGTGCGGGTGCGTTGTGGCATCCGTCCGCCCTCGTGGGGGCGAGGGCCGCCCGGCCGGCTGACCGGTCGGCCGTCGCCGCTGCAGGTGGACCGTCAGTGGCCGCGGGCGATCCACTCCTCCAGGTGCGGAGCCTCCGCGCCGATGGTGGTCGTCTCCCCGTGCCCGGTCCGCACGACGGTGTCCGCCGGGAGGCCGAGCAGCCGCTCCCGGATCGAGTCGACGATCGTCGGGAAATGCGAGTAGGAGCGGCCGGTGGCTCCCGGGCCGCCCTGGAAGAGGGTGTCACCGGTGAACACGGTGCCGAGGCCGGGGGCGTACAGGCAGACCGCGCCCGGCGCATGGCCCGGCGTGTGCAGCACGGTCAGGTCGGTGCCGGCGGTCTCGATCACCTGCCCGTCGGCCAGCCAGGCGTCCGGCAGCCGGTCCGGGTGGGTCTGCTTCCACAGCGGCAGGTCGTCGGGGTGCAGCCAGATGGTGGCTCCGGTCCGCTCCGCGAGGGCGGGCGCGGCGTCGATGTGGTCGTTGTGAGCGTGCGTGCACACGATGGCCCGCAGCCTGCGGTCGCCCACCGCTTCGGCGATGGCGTCGGCGTCGTGGGCGGCGTCGATGACGATCGCCTCATGGTCGTCGCCGACGATCCAGACGTTGTTGTCGACGTCCCAGGTGCCGCCGTCGAGCGAGAAGGTGCCCGAAGTGACCAGGTGATCGATACGCGCGTGCGTCATCAGAACACCACCACCGAACGCAGGACATCGCCCTGGTGCATCCGGTCGAAGGCCTCTTCGACCTGGTCGAGTGCGATCGTCTCGGACACGAACGCCCCCAGGTCCAGCCGTCCCTGGAGGTGCAGGTCGATCAGCATGGGGAAGTCGCGGGACGGCAGACAGTCGCCGTACCAGGACGACTTGAGGGCTCCGCCGCGCCCGAAGACGTCCAGCAGGGGCAGTTCGAGCCGCATCTCCGGGGTCGGGACGCCGACGAGGACGACCGTGCCGGCGAGATCGCGGGCGTAGAAGGCCTGTTGGTACGTCTCCGGGCGGCCGACCGCATCGATGACGACGTCGGCGCCGAAGCCGCCGGTCAGTTCGCGGATCGCCTCGACGGGGTCGCTCTCGCGGGAGTTGACCGTGTGCGTCGCGCCGAGCTTTCGGGCGGTGGTCAGTTTGCGGTCGTCGATGTCGACGGCGATGATCTTCGCCGCACCCGCCAGCCGGGATCCGGCGATCGCCGCGTCGCCGACGCCACCGCAGCCGATGACCGCGACGGCGTCCCCGCGTCCCACGTTCCCGGTGTTGATGGCCGCGCCGATGCCGGCCATCACTCCGCAGCCGAGCAGTCCGGCGACCGCGGGGGAGACCGCCGGGTCGACCTTGGTGCACTGTCCGGCGGCGACCAGGGTCTTCTCGGCGAAGGCGCCGATGCCCAGGGCCGGGGACAGCTCCGTGCCGTCCTTGAGGGTCATCCGCTGCCGGGCGTTGTGCGTGTCGAAGCAGTACCAGGGCCGTCCACGCAGACACGCACGGCACTGACCGCACACCGCACGCCAGTTGAGGATCACGAAGTCGCCGGGCGCGACGTCCGTGACGTCCGAGCCCACCGACTCCACGACGCCCGCCGCCTCGTGGCCGAGCAGGAAGGGGAACTCGTCGTTGATCCCGCCCTGTTTGTAGTGCAGGTCCGTGTGGCAGACCCCGCAGGCCTGGATCTGCACCACGGCCTCACCGGGCCCCGGATCCGGTACGACGACGGTCTCGACACGCACCGGCTGGTCCTTGCCCGGTGCGATCACGCCACGTACTTCCTGCGCCATGGTGATGAGCCCTTCCGTAGGTCGACGTTCCGTCGAACGACCCTACGGTGTGACCGGCCGGAAGAAGGGCAGGTGGCGTTCGTCCGACCCGGTCTCCGCGAACTCGGCGGGTGCCGTCGGGGCCCGGATGACGGGCGGCGCCTTCGACGGCTCGGCCGTCGTCCTCGGGGGGCCGGGTGTGCCCGGCGGCCAGGGTCTCCCGCGCCTGTGCGCCCACCTCGCCGGCACCCGCACCGACGGCTCGGGGCCTCGCGAACGCCGCCAGGTCCCACCGCCTGGCCGGTCCGGGCGGGCACGTCGGCGACGTAGCCTGAATACTCCGCGTCGACTGCCGCTAGGAGCACTGTGAGCATTGCTGCAACGGAAGCCCCACCGCCCGCCTGGCGGCTGCTTCTCGGGTATGTACGGCCGCATCGGTGGGCGCTGCTGACGGGCGCGCTGCTGGCGCTCGGGACAGGAGCCACCGGTCTGGTGCTGCCGCTGGTGGCGCGGGGCCTGATCGACGATCTGTCGCACGACCGGCCCATCACCGGCGCCCTCATCGGCATGGCGGCGCTGGTGGTGGTCAACGCGGCGGTCGGCGCGCTGGGTTCGTACGTCCTGCGGCGCACGGCGGAGTCCGTGGTCCTCGGCGCCCGGCGCAATCTGTCGTCGTATCTGCTGCGGCTGCGCATACCCGCCGTGGACCGCAGCGAGCCGGGCGATCTCATGGCCCGCATCACCTCGGACACCACGCTGCTGCGCGAGGTGACGACCGACTCGCTGGTGGGGGTCGGCACCGGCGGTCTGACTCTGGTCGCGACGGTGGTGATGATGGGCCTGGTCGATCCGGTGCTGCTCGGCGTCACGCTGGCCGTGATCGTCGGCGCGGGCACCGTCCTCGGCGTGATCGTGCCGCGTATCAACCGGGCGAGCCGCCGGGCGCAGGACGCGGTCGGTGTGATGGGCGCGTCCCTGGAACGGATCCTGGGCGCCCTGCGCACGATCAAGGCGTCCGGGGCGGAGCACCGCGAGGAGCAGAGCATTCACGCGGCCGCGCACGAGTCGTGGCGGCAGAGCGTCAGCGCGGCCAAGTGGTCGGCGGCGGCGGGCAATACGGCGGGCCTCGCGATGCAGATCGCCTTCATCACCGTGCTCGCGGTGGGCGGTGCCCGGGTGGCGACGGGCTCCATCGCCGTCGGCACGCTGGTCGCCTTCCTCCTCTACGTCTTTTATCTGATGTCGCCGATCCAGCAGGTCGTCGGCGCGGTCACGCAGTACCAGACCGGCGCCGCGGCGCTCGCCCGGATCCAGGAGGCGCTGACGCTGCCGGCCGAACCGGCCGCCTCCCCCGCCGCGTTGCCGTCCCCCGGCGCCGAGCCGGCCGCGCTGGCCTTCGAGGACGTCCGCTTCCGTTACGCGGACGACCTGCCGTACGTCCATCACGGGGTGACGTTCGCCGTCCCGGCCCAGGGCATGACCGCGTTCGTCGGACCTTCCGGGGCGGGCAAGACCACGGTCTTCTCCCTCATCGAGCGGTTCTACGACCCCGAGGCGGGCCTCATCACGCTCGACGGCCGCCCGCTGGAGGAGTGGCAGCTGCCCCAACTCCGTGCCGCCATCGGCTACGTGGAGCAGGACGCCCCGGTCCTGTCGGGTTCCTTGCGCGACAATCTGCTGCTGGGCAATCCGGAGGCGGACGAGGCCGAGCTCAACCGGGTGCTGAAGACCACGCGGCTCGACGGCCTGATCGGACAGCTGCCCCGTGGTCTGGACACGCTGGTCGGCCACCGCGGCACCAAGCTGTCCGGCGGCGAGCGCCAGCGGGTCGCCATCGCCCGGGCGCTGCTGCGCCGCCCGCGCCTGCTCCTCCTCGACGAGGCCACCTCGCAGCTGGACGCCGTGAACGAGGCCGCGCTGCGCGACACGGTCGCCGATGTCGCCCGCACGACCACGGTCCTCGTGGTCGCCCACCGGCTGTCGACCGTCACCATGGCGGACCGCATCGTCGTGATGGACGCGGGCCGCGTCCGTGCGGTGGGCACGCACCGCGAGCTGGTCACCGGGGATCCGCTCTACGCCGAACTGGCGGCCACGCAGTTCCTGGCCACGACCGGCTGAGGCTCCGGTCAGGTCTCAGAAGGGGAAGGGCGCGTGCTGCGTGGCGATGGTCACCCAGCGCGTGCTGGAGAACGACTCGATGCCCCAGCGGCCGCCGAAGCGCCCGTAGCCCGAGCCCTTGACGCCGCCGAAGGGCGCGTGCGGCTCGTCGGCGACCGACTGGTCGTTGATGTGCACGATGCCGGTGCGGATACGGCGCGCGACGGCGAGTCCGTGCGTCGCGTTCTCGGTGATGACACCGCAGGTCAGGCCGTTCTCGGTGTCGTTGGCGACAGCGATGGCGGTGTCGTCGTCGGCGAAGGTCTCGATGACGCAGACGGGACCGAACGCCTCCGCGTAGTACAGGTCCGCGTCCTTGGGGACGGCGGTGAGCACGGTCGCCGGGTGCACCGCGCCCTCCGGCTCGCCGCCCCCGGTGAGCACTTCGGCGCCCTTGGCGACGGCGTCCTTCACGAGAGCGGCGACGCGCCGGGCGGCGGAGGGGGTGACCAGTGGACCGATGACAGTGTGCGGGTGGCCGGGGTCTCCGGCCTGGAGCGAGGCGACCTTCGCGGTGAACTTCCGGGTGAACTCCTCGGCGAGGGACTCGTGGACGAGGACGCGGTCACCGGACATGCAGATCTGGCCGGAGTTCAGGAGCACGCTGAAGGTGACGGCCTCGACGGCGTAGTCCACGTCGGCGTCGTCGAGCACGACGACGGCGTTCTTCCCGCCCAACTCCAGTACGGCGGGCTTGAGGTGAGCGGCCGCGTGGGTGCCGATGATCCGGCCTACGCCGGTGGAGCCGGTGAAGTTGACGGCGCGGACGCGGGAGTCGGCGATCAGCACCTCGGCGATCTCGGCGGCGTCCTCGCGGGCGTTCGTGATCACGTTCAGCACGCCGTCGGGCAGCCCCGCCTCGCGCAGCACGTCGGCGACGAACAGGGCGCAGGCGATCGGCGCGTCCTCGCTTGCCTTCACGACGACGGTGTTGCCCGCGGCGAGCGGGGCGGCGACGGCGCGAACGCCGAGGATGACGGGCGCGTTCCAAGGTGCGAAGGCGGCGACGACGCCGAGCGGTTCGCGGACCGCGAGGCCGAGCGTGCCCTCCTGCTGGGCGCTGAGCACCTCGCCGCGGGGCGCGGTGATCGCGGCGGCCGCCTCGCGCAGGAAGTTCGCGGCGAGCCCCACGTTGAAGTATGCCCAGGGCCGGGTGGCGCCCGCCTCCCGTGCCATCAGCTCCGCCACCTCTTCGCGCTTGGCGTCGACGAGGTCCGCCGCCCTGAGGAAGATCGCGCGGCGGGCGAAGGGGGCGAGCGCGGCCCATTCGGCGAAGGCGGCGTCGGCCGCGTCCACGGCTCGTGTGACGTCCTCGGGTCCGGCGGCGGCGACCGTCGCGTACAGCTCACCCGTAAAGGGGTCGATGTCCTCGGCGGTGCGGCCCGAGACGGCGGGCACGTCCTTGCCGCCGATCAGCAGTTCACGGGTGAGGGACATGGCGTGGGTTCCTTCGTTACGTGCGTACGACGGTACGCAAGTGGGGCGCTCGGGGGCGAACGAGACGGCTGTTCGCCCGGTGAAATTTGATTCATCAACCATTCGGATGCTCTGACCGAGCCCCGGGAATGTCAAGGGCCCCCGCCGTGGCGGGGGCCCTGGGGCGCGTACGCGCGTGACGCGGTGAAGCGGTGCGGGACCGGCCTGGGGCCTGTCCTGATCCGCCCGGCGGTCCCTAGTACTCGAGGCCCGGGAGGAGGTTGGTGACGGGCGCGACGAGGTCGGTGACCTGGTGCAGCTGGTTGAGGTCGTGCAGGCGGTTGAGGCCGGCGATCTGCTGGGAGACCCGGGGCAGCTTGTCCCGGTGCTCCGCGGGGATCTCGCTCACGGCGAGCGAGTCGAGCATGGTGACCGGGTTCAGCTTGCCCGCGCCCGGGGCCTCGGGACCGGCCGCGTTCGCCATCGGAGCGGCAAGGCCGGTGATTCCGACGGCAAGACCAACGGCGGCGACGATACGTCGTGTTGAGATCATGCATTCTGCAACGGCGCGGAGCCTCGGCCGGACACGGCCGGGCCGCCCCCCTCACCCGAGAGGCGCACAGGGCGGCAGCGCTTGCCGTCCGCCGCCCGGCGGAGGAGTCTCGGAGGAGAGGCCCTTCGCGGCCCGCTCCTCACCGGGCCGCGGCCTTCTAAGGAGGTCACCATGGGCACCGCGGCAGGCCCCGCATTCGACGCCGAAGCGCTGCGTCGAGGCATTGAAGGACAGAGCGCAGCAACTCTTCTGTCGCTCTACGCGGACGACGCGGAGATCCGCGTAGTCGACCACAACTCCCAGCCCAGCCATCCGATGGTCATGCACGGACGCGACAAGATCGGCGAGATGCTGAACGACGTCTACAGCCGGGACATGACTCACAAGATGGAGCAGTGCATCGTCCAGGGCGACCACGTCGCCTTCACCGAGTCCTGTGAGTACCCGGACGGCGTGAAGGTGTACGCCAGCTCGATGATGTCGCTGCGGGACGGCAAGATCGTCGACCACACCATGCTGCAGGCATGGGACGAGTAGGAAGGAACTGGCCGAAGGTCCAGATCAACTCCCGTGTGACCTGGACCTTCTCGGCGCGAGCGGCGATGGGACGCTCGCGTCCCGGCCCGGCCCGGCGGCCACGCCCACTGTCCGCGGCAGGCCGGCACGCGTCTCTATCTCTGCTGCGAGCACTCCTGCGGGCAAGGCGTTCCCGTCCGCTTGCTCCGATGCCGCGTACTGCTCCACGGCGGCACATCCGGCCCCGCTGAGCCGCATCCGGACGCGACGACGGTCGGCGACCGGCGATGCCCGCTGGGCCTGTGATCAGCGCATCCACGCGCTGTACGACATCACGTCGCCGGCCTCGAGGCCGTACTCGGGATCGTTCCTCGTGACGGTGTCCTCCAGCCCGAGGACGGCGCCGGTCGCCGGATCCAGGATCAGCATCCGGCGCACGGAGTGCTCCGTGTCGTCGTACACGTACGCCTGTCCCTCGCGTCCCAGCCGGTCGGTGACCTCGCCGACCGGGCGCAGTCCTGGCGCGTCGGCAAGGACCCGCGCCAGCGCGGCGGACTCACGGCTGCCGAGCGTCCAGTGGTCGAGCAACTCGGCCATGGCGTCCAGGAGTTCGGGGGTCCGCAGGGTCCCGGTGGTGTCGATCTCGTCCAGGTAGGCGCGCAGCCGCGCGGCATTGTGCGGCGGCCGCGCCCGCGGTGGGGCGTCGCTCCAGCTCGGCGGGTAGGACTGCCGGCTCAGGACGTGCCCGTCCTCGACCGTGCGCGGGGTGTCGTCACTGTCGGTGATGACCGGCCTGCCCGGGTGGCGCGGGTCGGTCGCCACGACGAGTTCCGTGTGACTCCCGTCGGCCTTCCAGCGCACGATGCGCTCCTCGGGAAGCGTGATCGGCGGCCGGGCGCCGGGCCCGCTCGTCATGGACAGGCTCCACGACTGGACGTGCGTTCCCTGGCGCAGAGGGAGCGCGGCACCGGACGCGGCGGCGCGCTCCGCCACCTCGTCCAGGGGTACGGCGGCGGAGCCCGCCTCGACGACCAGGGGGCGGGGTGCGGCCACGGCGGGAGTGGTGGTGGTCCCCGACAGGAGGAGCGTGAGGGCGATCGCCGCGACCACGGCGGTGGTGGCGAGGCTCCAGGCCCAGCGCCGGGCCTGCCGGGATCGCCGGGATCGCCGGCTCCCCTGCTCACCGTGCAGCAGCTGGTTCAGACGGCGTTCCGCGTGGTGGTCCAGCGGCCGGTCCTGGTAGCGGGTCTCGCCGGCCGGGACCGGGTTGGCGCGGCGCAGCAGTTCGAGTTCGTCAGCCATGGCCGTGCTCCTTCGGGGTGCCGCGGCGGTGCGCCTCGGCGCCGTGGGCGAGGGTGAGCGGCGTGCGGTCGCCGCTCGGCGCGGCTTCGCTGATCGGCGCGGCTTCGCTGCTCGGCGTACGGTCGGCCGCTCGGCGAATGCGGTCGGAGTTCTGGCGGTCGCATCGGGAGCTCTGGTAGTCGCCACCGGAGTGCGGGCGCTCGCCGCCGGAGTTCTGGTAGTCACCGTCGGAGCTCTGGTAGTCGCCACCGGAGTGCGGGCGGTCACCGCTGGAGTTCTGGTTGTCGTCACCAGAGTTCGGGCGGTCACCGCCGGAGTTGAGGCGCTCGCCGCCAGATTTCAGGCGCTCGCCGCCAGAGTTCGGGACTCGGCCGCTGCTCCGCATACGGTCGATCTCGGCTCTCAGCCGCCGCCGGGCCCGGTGCAGCCGCATCGCCGCCGCCCTGCTGCCGCAGCCGAGTGCGACGGCGACCTCGTCGACTCCGAGCTCCTCCCACACGGTCAGGCGCAGCACCTCCTGGTCGGCCGGGCTGAGCCGGGCCAGCGCTTCGTGCACCCAGGCGCCGGGAGCCTCGGCGTCGGGGCTGTCCACGGTCTGCCGGCCCTGCGCGGTCTCGTGGTTGCCGATCCGGTCGAGGAGCCGGCGCCGGCGGCCGTAACCGCGTACGGCATTGGCCAGGCAGTTGCGGGCGACGCCGTACAGCCAGGGCAACGGGGTGGCGGGCAGTTCGGACCGCCGGCGCCAGGCGACGGTGAACACCTCGGCCACCACTTCCTCCACCTCGCTCGTCCGGCCGTCCAGTCGCCGCGCAACGTAGCGGCTGACCGCCCAGTAGTGCTCGCGATAGGCAGCGGCGAAGATCTCGTCGTTGCTCATGTTCCGTAGGTGTCCGGCGGGTGGGAGTTCGTCACACCCGCCGATGTGACGCTCGTCGCTTCCCCCGAGTGTGACGGCCGGGTGGGCCCCGGACACAGGCGGGTCATGGAGAGCAACACTGTTTCGACGACGCGGCCCGCGCCGTCCGTCCCGGTACGCACGCGCCGTCCGGGAATCACCGTGGTGAAGTGGCTGACCACCACCGACCACAAGACGATCGGCACGCTGTATCTGGTCACGTCGTTCGCGTTCTTCTGCATCGGTGGCGTCATGGCGCTGCTGATGCGCGCCGAGCTCGCGCGTCCTGGTCTGCAGATCATGTCGAACGAGCAGTTCAACCAGGCGTTCACGATGCACGGCACGATCATGCTGCTGATGTTCGCGACGCCGCTGTTCGCCGGTTTCACGAACTGGATCATGCCGCTGCAGATCGGCGCGCCCGACGTGGCGTTCCCGCGGCTGAACATGTTCGCCTACTGGCTCTACCTGTTCGGCTCGACCATCGCGGTCGGCGGCTTCCTCACCCCGTCGGGCGCGGCCGACTTCGGCTGGTTCGCCTACAGCCCGCTGTCGGACGCGGTCCGCTCGCCGGGCGTCGGCGCCGACATGTGGATCATGGGTCTGGCCTTCTCCGGCTTCGGCACCATCCTCGGCGCGGTCAACTTCATCACCACGATCATCTGCATGCGCGCACCGGGCATGACGATGTTCCGCATGCCGATCTTCGTGTGGAACGTCCTGCTGACCGCGGTCCTGGTCCTGCTGGCCTTCCCCGTGCTCGCCGCCGCGCTGTTCGCGCTGGAGGCGGATCGGAAATTCGGGGCACATGTCTTCGATGCCGCGAACGGCGGTGCGCTGCTGTGGCAACACCTCTTCTGGTTCTTCGGCCATCCAGAGGTGTACATCATCGCCCTGCCGTTCTTCGGAATCATCTCCGAAGTGATCCCGGTGTTCAGCCGCAAGCCGATGTTCGGCTACATGGGCCTCATCGGCGCCACCATCTCCATCGCGGGTCTCTCCGTGACGGTGTGGGCGCACCACATGTACGTCACCGGCGGCGTACTCCTGCCGTTCTTCTCCTTCATGACGTTCCTCATCGCCGTGCCGACGGGCGTGAAGTTCTTCAACTGGATCGGCACGATGTGGCGGGGGTCGCTCAGCTTCGAGACCCCGATGCTGTGGGCCACCGGATTCCTCGTCACCTTCGTCTTCGGTGGTCTGACCGGCGTGATGCTCGCGTCGCCGCCGATGGACTTCCCTCTCTCCGACTCGTACTTCGTGGTGGCGCACTTCCACTACGTGGTCTTCGGTACGGTCGTCTTCGCGATGTTCTCCGGATTCCACTTCTGGTGGCCGAAGTTCACCGGGAAGATGCTCGACGAGCGGCTCGGAAAGATCACCTTCTGGACGCTGTTCATCGGATTCCACGGCACGTTCCTGGTGCAGCACTGGCTGGGCGCGAACGGAATGCAGCGCCGGATTCCCGACTATCTGGCGGTCGAGGGGCTCACGGCTCTCAACACGGTGTCGAGCATCTTCTCCTTCCTCCTCGGCCTGTCGTTCCTGCCGTTCTTCTACAACATCTGGAAGACCGCCAAGTACGGCGAGAAGGTCGAGGCCGACGACCCGTGGGGCTACGGCCGTTCACTCGAGTGGGCGACCTCCTGCCCGCCGCCGCGGCACAACTTCGTCTCGCTTCCCCGGATCCGCTCCGAATCCCCGGCGTTCGACCTGCACCACCCGGAGGTTCCGGCCGCCGGCGCGCAACTCGGTACGGCACAGCGGGCCCTGCGATGACAGCGATGGACGAGCGCCCCCTGGACACACGCGGACTGATCGACGAGCTGGAGGGACATCTGCTCGTCGAGGCCGCGCGCACCGAGGCCCGCGCCGAAGCCGCCCGCTTCAGCCGCTCCCTGGCCTGGCTCACGGACACCCAGCGCGCGGAGGTGGAGGAGCGCTACGCGGACAACCACCTTGCGGTCACCCGTCGTTCCTGGGAGCGGACGGCCCGGCGCGGCGGGGAGCTGAAGGCCGAGTACGAGGCGGCGTACCGTGCGCTGCGACGACGGCTGTGCGGCGGGATCCTGCTCGGTGCCGTCGTGATCGTGATGGTCACAGCCGGCCTGGCCGCCACAAGATGACCCTGCCGCCCGGGGGTCGGAACCGCACCGCAGCAGAACCGCTGCCGGAATGCTGCCCCGGGCGGTCGAGAGGGCCGGGGAGCTCGTCGGCGGCGGTCACGAGCGCCCCGGCCCCCAGCCCTGAGGGCGCAGGATGCCCAGCAGCTGGCGGACCAGTTCCTCGACGACCTGGTCGAGGGTCGCGTCCACCCAGCCGGCGCTCCAGTCGTGGAGGAGTCCGTTGACGCTCCCGATGAAGGCCGCGGCGGCTATCCGGTAGTCGCGCTGGGCCGCCTCGCCGCGTGCGGCGGCCGCCTCGGCCTCGGCGCAGATGAGGTCCACCCAGCGGGCGCGGCGGGCGAGCCGCTGTTCCTCCATCCGGGCGCTGACGCCGATGATCTCGACGAACGTGATGCGGACCCGCCGGGGGTCGCTGGTGACATCGGCCGCATAGGCTCGGAAGATCGCGGCGGCGCGCTCGGCGACCGGCAGACCGTCGACATCGGCCAGGGCGGCCAGGGCGGCTGTCTCGGCCCAGTCGTTGACCTGGAGATGCAGGGCGGCCAGCACGTCTTCGAGGGTGCGGAACGCCTCGTAGAACTGGCGGGTCGACAGGCCCGCCGCCTCGCTGAGCGCCGCGACGGTGGTGGACCGGAAGCCGGGGCTGTCGCCGAACAGCTGGAGCGCGGCGTCCAGGAAGCGTTGGCGCCGCTCGGCCTGTCGCTCCTCGGCGGTCTTACCGCCGTAACGGCCGGTCGGCTGTTTGAGCCTGCCCGCCACACGTCCTCCTTCGCCCGGCCCGACGACGCCGGTGCTCCCGTGGCCGGACAGTCCGTCCGTCGGGGCTCAACTATGCGCCCCGGCCCAGCCGTTGATCCATTCGACAGTTGTCAATTTTGTCTCGTCCGGAGTCTTGTGGAGAGGCCGCCCCCTTCCTTACTTTCCAGTAAATCGACTCTGAATGTGCGCCTGTTCAGATTCACCCTTGTCATGCCCCTTCCACCCCACACTCCCCACCTACGACAAGGACCGCCATGTCTGCCCCCAGATCCAGACACCTCTGCACCCTCACCACCGCGCTCGTCCTCGCCCTCGGCGCCACGGCGACCTCGGCCACCGCTCAGGACACCTCCGCCGATCTGCGCGAGGTGATGTTCGTGGGCAACAACTGGGACGGCACCGCCGACGTCATCAAATCCACCGGCGACTTCGCGAAGATCGGCCGGGTCAACGTCGTGCCGGACAAGGAGGCACGCCTCGCGGAGATCAACGCCGACCCGGTCAAATGGGCCTATTTCATGGGCATTCGCAGCGGCGTCGGGGAGGGCCACGACCAGTTCGTCGACGACATGTACGCCACCCCGGACGGGAGGTCCATGGTCGTCTCCCGCCCGAGCTTCGCCGACGTGGTCTCCATCGACCTCGCCAGCGGGAGGATCAACTGGCGCTTCGCCGTGTCCGGTTACCGTGCCGACCACATGGCGGTCTCCCCCGACGGCAGCCGCGTCGCGGTCTCCGCCTCGACCGCCAACACCGTGCATGTCCTGGACATCACCACGGGCAAGCAGCTCGGATCCATCGCCACCGGCGACAAGCCGCACGAGAACATCTTCACCCGGGACGGCAAGTACATCTGGAACATGTCCATCGGTGACGTCACCACCGCTCTGGACGAACCGTGGCTGGACTGGACGAAGGGCGACCGCCGCATCACCGTCGTCGACGCGACCACCTTCAAGCAGGTCAAGGTGATCGACATGCGCCAGCGGCTCGACGCCATCGGCCTCACCGACTTCTCCGACGCCGTGCGGCCCGCCGTCTTCAGCCCCGACGAGTCCAAGCTCTACTTCCAGGTGTCGTTCTTCAACGGCTTCCTGGAGTACGACGTCGCCACCGACCGGATCACCCGGGTGAAGACCCTCCCGAAGAACCCCGCGACCAGCACCGACCGCACGACCTGGGTCAACGACTCCCGTCACCACGGGATTTCGATGAGCCCCGACGGCACCAAGCTCTGCGTCGCCGGCACCATGGACGACTACGCCACCGTCGTCGACCGGGCCACCCTCCAGGAGGGCCCGCTCGTCACCGCCTCCAAGCCGTACTGGGCAACCGTCAGCGGTGACGGCAAGTCCTGTGTCGTCTCGGAGAGCGGCGCCGACCAGATCACGGCGATCGACTTCGCGACCGGCCGGAAGACGGTCTCGGTCCAGGTCGGCGACCACCCCCAGCGGGTGCGGCTGGCCCATGTCCCGGCGAACTGGACAGGGGCCGTCGGCTAACCGGCCTTCGCCGCGGCCCATGCCGACAGTTCCGTGCGGGCCGCGCTCAGCAGGCCGTCCGAAGGGGCCGAAGCGCCGTTGGTGATCAGTGCGTAGTGCAGGGTCCCCGAGTCCGGGGCGGTGAGCAGGAGCCGGCGGGCTCCGGTGCCGCCGGGCTCGGGGGCCGCCGCCACGGGAGTCGCCCTCGTGTACGCGGGTGGGGCCGAGGTGGTGCCGAGGTCGGAGACCACCGTGGTGGCCGCGGCAGGGAAGGACGCCGGCAGGTGGACCTCCGTGGGAGCGTCCGTGCCGTCGGAGCGCCAGAGCAGAAGGCTGTACTGGCCGCCGCCGACCAGCTGCGACACCTGTGGAAGCGAACTCGGGACGGGGTTCCAGGTCAGGGTGGTCGAGCCGTCCCGCGACCGGTCCTCGTAGGTGAAGGCCACCGTCGTGCCGGCCGTGGCACTGGGGTACACGCGGTCCAGCAGACGGGCGTCCTGGCGCAGGACGGGCTGCCCCGAGCCGTCGAGCGCCACCGCCGAGAGGTCCTCGTCATTCCAGGCGTCGCCGGATGTCAGAACCTTGTCGGGGTTGTCGTTCATCAGCTCCTGGTGGCGGCCGTTGTAGAGGTCCCACTGCCACTGGGTGCCGGACAGGACCGGGCCCGAGGAGGCCGGCCGGTCCCACCAGGTGGAACCCGGCAGCCGGGAGTCGAGTGCCTGGTACATGGCCTTGAGGACCGTGGGGGCCTTGTCCGAGACCGAACCGGACAGCGGATGGCCGAACTCGCTGACGACTCCCGTCGTACCAGCGGCGGAGGCACGGTCGCGCACCGTCCCGAAGTCGGTCGCGTACTGGCCGTCGCGGGCCTTGCCCCACATGAAGACGCCGGAGATCGCCTTCTGGTCGTAGAAGTGGGTGTTGAACACATAGCGCGGGCCCAGGGTGCCCGCGTCCAGCAGCCCGCCCTCCTGCTTCTGGAAGTCGAGGTTGGCGTTCCAGAAGAGGTTCGGTTCGACGAAGGCCGGCTTGGCCTGCCAGCCGGCCGCGTCCATCCGCGCCCGGAACTTCGTGTAGAAGGGCCACAGCACGTCGCGTTCCCAGGTCCGGCTGGTCTGTCCGGAGTCGTACGTGCCCGCGTACGGCTCATTCAAGGGGTCGAAGCCGACGACGCCGGCGAACTCGGCTGCGGACAGGTGCTGTTGGACGTACGCCATCGTCTTCTGAGCCGTGGTGAGGAAGGCGTCCTGGACTCCGTTCGCGTTGTGCCAGAAGTCGTACGACGCCTGTTTCACGGCCTCGTTCTGGGTGATGTTCTGCCCCCAGAACAGGCAGACCCCGCAGGACTCGTCGGGATAGTCACCGGCGTCCACGACCCACTTGGGCGCGCCGTCACCGCTGTACCAGCTGTCCGGGTCGAAGAGATGGCGGGAGTAGAGGTCCTGGTGGAAGTCGGGGAACACCCGGATCCCGGCGTCGAGGAAGGCGCGCAACTGGGCGGTGGCGGCTGCGAGATACGCGGTGTCCACCTGCCCCCGTACGGGTTCGGCGGCCGCCCAGGAGAGCAGGAAGCGGACCGAGTTGCCGCCGCCGAGAGCCCGCAGCGCGGTGGCGGACTTCCTGGCGTCCGCCACCGAGGCGAACGGCAGTCCGTCGTTCTCCGCCAGTTTCGTCTCACCCGAGACGTTGTAGCCGCGGAGCACCACCTCACGGCCGAGGCCGTCGGTGAAATGGCCGTTGTCCGCCGTGAGGGTGGCGGCCGCGGGTTCGTCGAACCACAGGGAGTCGGGGAGGCCGTCCGCCGTGGCGGGCTGGACGCCCGTCACGGTGAGGAGGCCGGTGAGGAGTACGAGGACGCCGAACAGACGTGCGCGCAACTTCGCCATGTCCACAACAGTCGCGGTGGCACCTCGGCACGTCAACACCCCCTGACTCCGCGGTCGTTGCTCGCCTCACTCCGGGACCGGGCGCACCGCGGCGATCGGAGACTCGGCGCACCCGATCCGGCCCGGGGGACGGCGACGGGATGCCGCCGCCCCGCCCGCTCGGCTCAACTCCCGACTCTGCGCGTCACGTTCAGCAGGTACTCCTTGCGGTCGAGCGGGTTGTGGTCGGTGCGCGGCCGGTGCGGGACGACGCCGCGGGCGACCGGTGCGTAGTGATCGAAGGCCCCCTCCAGTTCACCCTCCCCGCGGGTCAACCCGGGGAGCAGCTGCTCCAGTTCATGGACCTGGGCCGCCGGGATCCGGCCCTCCAGCACACTCGCCTCCCCCCTTGTCTCCGTCGTCTGCGGTACGGCGCGCAGTCTCGCCAGCACCGGCAGGACCGCGGCCAGCGTGTCCCCGGGCGTCTCCAGCCGGAAGCGGTGCATCGGCTCGTGCACCCGGCTGCCCGCCCGCCGCAGCGCGGCCATCAGGACCAGCGGGGTCACCCCGCGGAAGTCGGCGCCCGTGCTCGACATGCTCTTGTCGAAGCCCTGGTGGGCGTGGCTCTGGCGGGGCGAGTAGCCGGAGTGGGTCACGGTGACCGTGCAGTCGGTGACCTGCCAGCCGTGGATCCCCTGCCGCAGGGTGTCCCGCACCGAGTCCTCGATCGCCTTGAAGAAGGCGTACGGCATCGACCCGAGCTCGACCTCCAGCCGGAACTCCACACCGCTGCCGACCGGCGCCGGATCCACCCGCAACCCGACCGTCGCGAGGAAGGGATTCGGATCCTTGCCGTTGAACTCGACCGCGCTGCCCGTGCCTTCGGGCCGCTCGATGCAGATGGTCGTCGTCTCCTCGAAGGTGACGTCGAGGCCGAACTCGTCGGCCAGCGTCGCCTGGATGACCTCCTTCTGCACCTCGCCGTACAGCGATACGGAGATCTCCTGCCGCACCTCGTCCCGGCGCAGGTTGATCAGCGGGTCCTGCTCGGCGAGTTGGGTGAGCGCGAGATGCAGGGCGCCCCTGTCGCCGGGCCGGGCCGCGACGACGACCGTTTCGAGGGTCGGCGGGGCGAAGAGATGCTCGCCCTCGGTCTTCGCCGGCACCCCGAAGGTGTCGCCGATCCGGATGTCACCGAGACCCCAGAGCTTGCCGATCCGGCCGGCGGCGACGGACGTGCCGCGGACCTCCGCACCGCGGTCGAACACGCTGATCGCGGTGACCTTGCCCTCCTCGCCGTCCCGGAAGGGGATCCGGTCACGCGTGCGCAGGGTCCCGGAGAACATCCGCGCGTACGCCACCTTCTCGCCTTCGGGCCCTCGCTCGACCTTGAAGACGGTGCCCGAGACCGGGCCGCCCGCATCACACTCGGCGGCGGGGAGCAGCTCCTTGATGCCGGCGATCAGGTCCGGGACGCCCGCCCCGGTGATGGCCGAACCGAAGAACACCGGGTGCACCAGGGCCTGCCCGGTCTGCCGCGCCAGGGCCGAGCGCAACCGCTCGTCGGGCACGCCTCCTTCGACGTACGCGGCGAGCAGCTCGTCGTCGTGCGCGGCCAGTACGTCGAGCAGGGGTGTCCGGAGGCGGGCCGCGGCGAAGGGGGTGAAGCCGGCGTCCCGTGTGCCCCGTAGAGCGACCTCGCCCATGGGGACGATCGCCGGGGTGAGCCTCGCGGAGATGCTCTCCAGCAGCTCCTCGTACCGCGCTCCCCGGCGGTCGATCTTGTTCACGAAGACGAGCGTCGGGATCCGCAGCCGCTGCAGCGTCCGCATCAGCACACGGGTCTGCGCCTGCACGCCCTCCACGGCCGAGACGACGAGCACCGCGCCGTCGAGCACGCCCAGCACGCGCTCCACCTCGGCGATGAAGTCCGGGTGGCCGGGTGTGTCGATCAGATTGACCGTGGTGTCGTCGATCGCGAAGGACACCACGGCGGACTTGATGGTGATCCCGCGCTGCCGCTCGAGTGCGAGGGAGTCGGTCCGGGTGCTGCCGGCGTCGACACTGCCGACCTCGTCGATGATCCCGACGGAGTGCAGCAGCCGCTCGGTCAGGCTGGTCTTACCGGCGTCTACGTGCGCGAGAATTCCCAGGTTCAGCATGTGCACCGCGTGTCATGTCCTTTGAAGAGGGGGTCATTCCTTCCGGGGTGGACATGAACGGTGCGCGCATTGCTGCTCCTGGCATCGGGACGACTGGTTCCCCGTAGTGCAGCAGGCGAGCGTGTGCGACGGCAACGGATTAACGCTCGACAAAGGCCGCGCGGGCAAGGCACTGGTCGTGTCCGGCCCGCGCCCGGATGCGAGGCCGGCCGCGACCCCCGTACGGTCCGGCCGGCCGTTCCTGCTGGCGGGAGTGGTGAAGGGCGCGGAACCTTGAGGGAGATCGTCGTCGCGCCGAAGGGAGCGGGAGATGCGCGAGATCCTTCCGGCGCTGAGCCGGTGGTACGCGGGCGGTGAGCCGTTCGGCCTCGCCACGGTCGTCGCGGTCAGCCGCAGCGCGCCGCGGGACCCCGGGGCGGCCATGGCCGTGGGCCCGGGCGACGAGGTGGTGGGCAGCGTGTCCGGCGGCTGTGTCGAGGGGGCGGTCCTCGAGCTGGCGCGGGAGGTCGTGGCGAGCGGCGAGGCACGTCTGGAGACCTTCGGCTACAGCGACGAGGACGCCTTCGCCGTGGGGCTGACCTGCGGAGGCGAGATCACGGTCCTCGTACGCCGGGTGACACCAAACGAAGACCCGTCCTTCGGGGCGGTCGCCGATTCGGTGGCGGCCGGGCGTCCGGTGACCGTCGCGACGGTGATCGACGGACCGGCACCGCGCGGAGCGACCCTCGTCGTCCGGCCGGACGAGGAGCGCGGCGCGGCCGAGGGAGGGGCGGGCCCGCCCGGCTTCGTCGTCCGGCCTCCGGACGAGGAACCCGGCGCGGCCGAGCGCGGGGCAGGCGCGCTCGGCTTCGCCGACCGGCCGGACAAGGAACCCGGCGCAGCCGAGGAAGTGGCGGCCACACCCGGCCCTGCCGTCCCCCCGGACCAGGAACCCGGCGCGGCCGAGGTACTGGCAGGCACGCTCGGCCCGGCCGGTCTCGACGCCGCCGTCGCCGCCGACGCTCGGGGGGAACTGGCCTTGGGCGCCACCGGACTGCGTCACTACGGCCCGAACGGCGAGCGCCGCGAGGACGACGTCACCGTCTTCCTGCACTCCTTCGCCCCACCGCCGCGGATGCTCGTCTTCGGCGCGATCGACTACGCGGCGGCGGTGGCCCGAATCGGGGCCTTTCTCGGCCATCGGGTCACGGTGTGCGACGCCCGCCCGGTCTTCGCGACACCCGAGCGCTTCCCGGCGGGTGTCGAGGTCGTCGTCGACTGGCCGCACCGCTACTTGAGCGGTACGGACACCGACGCGCGCACGGTGATCTGCGTCCTCACCCATGACCCCAAGTTCGACGTTCCCCTCCTGGAGGAGGCGCTGCGCCGCCCGGCCGCGTACATCGGGGCGATGGGCAGCCGCCGTACCCACGACGAGCGGATGCGACGACTGCGGGAGGCCGGGGTGGGTGAGCGCGAGCTGTCGCGGCTGCGCTCACCGGTCGGGCTCGATCTCGGGGCGCGGACACCCGAGGAGGTGGCCGTATCCGTGGCCGCGGAGATCGTCGCTCTGCGCTGGGGCGGCACCGGGGTCCCGCTGACGGCCACGGCGGGCGCGATTCACCCAACCGGCACGCCAGCGCGGTGAGTTGCGGGACCGCCTGCCCACCGGGGAACAGGCGGAGCCGCACCGCGTGTCACGGCCCGCTCAGCCGGAGGTCAGCGTCCGCGCGTGGTCTCGCGCCGCCGGCGGGCGGGGAAGGACGGAGCGGGCTCGGACACGTCGTCCTCGTCCTCCAGGGGCGGGAGCTCCACTGTGTAGCGCGGCTGGAGAAACAGATCGTGGTGCTGCGGCGCGGCCGGCGCGCCGGCCGTGCTCGGAACGGCAGGCGCGGGTTCGCGACGGGGAGAGGCAGGCATCCATAACCATCCGGAGTCGAGGGCCGCACGGATCAAAGGAGGAGTTGTCGACCGGTGATGCCCGGCATCCGTCCACCCAGCGTGCGGCTGCCCATTAGATCCTATGGACGGCGGAAGGACGACAGGGCACGAAGGTTGGCGCGGTTTCTCCCGATACACGGCGCCGGGACCGGCCCGCTTTCTCTGCGTCGGGCGGGTGAGGACGGACACGGTCGGGCCCGCCGGAACGGGCGGTGCGAAGCTGATGCGCGGATTTCTGTTATGCCGACGCCGAGCGGGAGCCCTCCTCCAGTCATGACCGAGAATTCACCCAGCGGATACGACGGACCGGCCGCGTCCCGGTCGCAGCTCGCGCTCGTGCGTGCCGCGCAGAAGGGCGACCAGCGGGCCCTGGACACCCTCGTGGCCGACTACCTGCCCCTGATCTACAACATCGTGGGACGCGCGCTGGACGCTCCCGCCGACACCGATGACGTCGTGCAGGAGATCATGCTGCAGATGATCCGCGACGTGCGGACGCTGCGGGATCCCGAGGCGTTCCGCTCCTGGCTCGTCGCGATCGCGATGCGGCAGGTGCGCCGGCACTGGCGGGTGCGGCGCGAGGCGCCGGCGACCGCCGGCTTCGAGGGCCTGGAGGAAACGGCCCTGCTCGCCGATCCGGGAGCCGACTTCGTCGATCTGACGATCACCGTGCTGAGCCTGTCGGGACAGCGGCAGGAGACGGCCGAGGCCACCCGGTGGCTGGACACCGACGACCGGCAACTGCTGTCCCTGTGGTGGATGGAGGTCGCCGGCCGGCTGACCCGGGCCGAACTGGCCACGGCGATGGAACTGCCGATGCCGCACGCCGCGGTCCGGGTGCAGCGGATGAAGGCCCGGCTGGAGGTCGCGCGGGCGGTGGTCCGCGCACTCGGCGCGGTCCCGCGGTGCCCGGAGCTGGACGCGGAGCTCCGCGGGTGGGACGGGCGCCCCGCCGGCCTGTGGCGCAAGCGGATCGCCAGGCATGTGCGCACCTGCCCGGCGTGCGCGGGCCTGCCCCTCGACATGGTGCCCGCGGAGCGCCTGCTCGCGGATCTGGCGCTGGTGGCCGTGCCGCCGATCCTGGCGGCGCTGATGGGCTGGGGCGCGGACGGCGGTGGTGCCGGGCCGGCCGGGAGCGATTCGTCCACCGTGGCCTTCCAGGGCTCCTCCGGGGCCGGGCGGGCGGCGGTCCGGGCCGCCCGGAGGTCCGGCGGTGTCCCGGCGGGCAAGGCCGCGGTACTCGCGTCCGCGGCCGCGCTGGCCCTCGTCGCGACCACCGTCGCCTACGTCCTCGGCGTGTTCGGACAGGACGAGCGGGACGGTCGTACGGCGTCCGCTGCCGCCGCCTCGGCCCCGGCCGCCGCCGGCACCCGGCCCACCGCCACCCCGTCCGCCGCGAAGACCACGGCCTCCTCGACCGCACGGCCCAGCGCGAAGGCCTCCCCCAAGTCCGCGGCACCGAAGGCGGCTCCCGCGAACACGGCTGCCGTCACGAACACGAAGCTGCCGGTACGGGCCGCCTTCTACTACCCCTGGTATCCGGAGAACTTCGCCGGCGCAGGCAGCCAGTACACGCCCTCGGCGGGCAAGTACGACGTCGACAGAGCAGCCACCGTCGAGCGCCAGATCAAGGACATGCAGTACGGCGGCCTCCAGGCCGGCATCTCCTCCTGGTGGGGTGAGGGCAAGCGCGAGGACGAGCGGCTGCCCCTGCTGATGTCCAAGGGCGCGGAACTCGGCTTCTCCTGGACGGTCTACTACGAGCACGAGGCGTACGCCGACCCGTCGGCGACGGAGATCAGGAAGAGCCTGGAATACCTGCGCAAGTACTCCGGCGAGAAGACCTGGCTGCACGTCGACGGCAAGCCGGTGATCTTCGTGTACGGCGGCGGCGGCGACGCGTGCGACATGGCCACCCGGTGGACCCGGGCCAACAGGACCGAGGGGTACTACGTCGTGCTGAAGGTGTTCGGCGGCTACCGGAACTGCGCCGCCCAGCCGGAGGGCTGGCACCAGTACGCCTCCGGCCTGGACGTGCAGAAGGGGTACTCGGCCATCGTGTCCCCGGGCTTCTGGAAGAACACCGACAAGAAGCCGACGGTCGCGCGCGACCTCGGCCGGTTCCGCGCCGACGCCACCACCGTCGCCACGTCGGGCGAGCCGTTCCAGCTGGTCGTGACCTACAACGAGTGGGGCGAGGGGACCTCGGTCGAGTCGTCAACGGACTGGCCCAGCTCCAGCGGTCACGGCGCCTATCTGGACATCCTGCACGAGGTCTTCGCCCGGCATCCGCGGTGAGGCGTGGCCGGAGGTGACAGGGGGCGGCGCGCGGTGTCCCTCCCGGGTCACTTGAGCGCGCTGCCCGCCTGCCACTCGGCCCAGTCCACGTTCCAGTCGCCGTAGCCGTTGTTGACCGGCACCGTGTCGTCCTTGGAGTGGACGACGGTGACCGGGTCGCCGTAGTGGACCTGGCTGAAGAACCACTTGGCGTCGGAGGTGCTCATGCCGATGCAGCCGTGGCTTCCGTTGACCCGGCCGAACTTGCCGTCGTTCCAGGGCGCCGCGTGCGCGTAGGTGCCCGAAGTGGTCAGCTGGACATCCCACTTGACCTTGCCGAGGTCGTACGCCTCGGGGCCGAAGATGCCGACGGTCGAGGAGTCCATCCGGATGGTGGGGACCTTGCTCAGCACGACCATCGTGCCGTTCCACGTCTCGAAGCCCTTCTTGCCGGTCGAGACGGGCAGCGTGCGCAGCTTCTCGCCGTCACGCGTGACGGTCATCGTCTTCTTCGTCACGTCGACGGTGGTGACGACGGCTTTGCGGACGGTGAAGTCGATCTTCCGGGTCTGGGTGCCGTACAGCCCGCCGCCGGCTGCGACACCGTCGAGGTTCATGCGCAGGGAGACCTTGGTGCCCGGCTTCCAGTACGTCCGGGGCCGGTAGTCGACCCGGTCCTTGCCGTTGCGGTCCTTGAGCCAGCTCCATGCGCCCACCACGGCGGGCGACGAGGTGACACGGAGGTGGCGCTCGACGGCCGCCTTGTCGGTGACCGGCTTGTTGAAGACGACCGACACGGGCAGGCCGACGCCCACCGTGGAGTCCCGCTCGACGTTGTACTCGCCGATGACGGTCTGCGCCTTGGTGGGCTCGGCGGTGGTGAACTTCTCGTGTTCGGTGAGCTTCTTGCCGTCGGACGCCGTCGCGCCGGCCGTGACCGCGTACGTCACTCCGGGAGCCGGCCCGGCCGTGGACGTCCAGGTACTCCTGTCCTTGGAGAACGATCCGTGGAGTGCGCCGGGTCCGGGGGCCGTCACCTGCACGGAGGTGAGCTTCCCGCTGCCCGCGCGCACGGTCACCTTCTTCTGCACGGAGACCGCCGAGGCGCCGGACGCCGGCGCGACGGATATCCGGTGCGAGACCGGGTCCCCCTTGGCGTCGTCGCCGCCCGACGTCCCGCTGCAGGCTGTCAGGGCGACCGTTCCGGCGGCCGCCACCGCGGCGACTCGGATCCGCGTACGGTGCCCGGCCGCCCCTCCAGCGAGGCTGTGCAGTGTGGACGCCCGGTCCATGACCACCTCCATCGACAGAGCCGCCCAGCGGGTGCGCGGACGGTCTCGTCGCCCGGGTGACCGCGGCTCGTACACCGCGTACCCCTCGACGACACTTCACGTTCGATGACCGCGTACCCCTCGATCGGCCTCTCAGCGCTGCCAACGCGCCCCGAAGCGGGACGAGTCCGGAAACCGCGCACACGGGAGGTGCCGGCGCCGGTTCGGGAGGAGGGCGTGTTCGGGCGACTGGAAGACTCGGACCCGGCCGGAGCCGGAGACGTGCGTAGGACCTGCCGGGCGCCGGAAACTCGTCGTCCGGCGCGAACGGGCCGCGGGATCCGGTGCGCGGTCGCCTCGCCCGGTGGGCGGTTATCCGACGAGCCGCTGGGTGCCGAGCGCGGTCAGCAGGGCAAGGCGGTCGGCGTCCTCGGTGCCGGGCTCGGCCGTGTAGACCATGATGCGCAGGTCGCTGCCGGTCACGGTGAGCACATCGCAGTCCAGCGTCACGGGGCCTGCCTGCGGATGATCGATGGTCTTCTGCGCCGCCTCGTGATGACCCACCGCACCGGACTCCCACCACTCGGCGAACCGGTCGCTGCCGGCGCGCAGCTCCGCGATCAGGCGCCGCAGCTGCCGGTCGGCGGGATACCGGGCGGCGGCCGCGCGCAGATCGGCGACGAGCGCGGCCTCGAACGTGCGCAGGGACTCCGGGGTGTGCCGGGCCCGGCTGCCCGGGCCGACGAAGTGGCGCCACACGCCGTTGCGTTCGGGGCCTCGCCAGCCGGACGGATCGCCCATCAGCGCCGCGTACGGCGGGTTGGCGAGGAGCAGCGTCCAGGACGCGTCGTAGACCGCGACGGGTGTGCCGGTCAGTCTGTCCAGCAGCCGCTGGACGCTCGGCGAGATGTGGGCGGGCACCGTTTCCGGTCCTGGCGGCACCAGACCGGCCAGCCGGAACAGGTGGGCACGCTCCTCGCCCGACAGCCGCAGCGCTCTGGCCAGCGCCTCGACGACCTGGGCCGACGGGTGCGACGCGCGACCCTGTTCGAGGCGGGTGACGTAGTCGACGGAGACGCCGGCCAGCAGGGCCAGCTCCTCACGGCGCAGTCCGGCCGCGCGCCGCTGCCCACCGGCGGGGAGCCCGGCGGCCTCGGGTGGGACCCGGTCGCGCCAGCGGCGCACCGCCTGTCCGAACTCCGCCGTTGCCATGTCTCCAGTGTGCCTGGGGCACCGGCCGGGTGCCTGGTACTGCCGGTCCCAGGAAGACCGGACGCCTGGCTGACCGCGGGCACGGGCCGGAACCTGGGGGCATGACAACAACACTGATCACCGGAGCGAACAAGGGTCTCGGGTTCGAGACCGCCCGCCGGCTCGTGGCAGCGGGCCACACGGTCTACGTCGGCAGCCGGGACGCGGAGCGCGGACGCCGGGCCGCCGAGCGACTCGGCGCGCGGGCGCTGGTCCTGGACGTCACCGACGACGCGTCCGTCGCGGCGGCCGCGCGAGCCGTCGAGGCGGACGGCGGGCTGGACGTGTTGGTCAACAACGCCGGGATCGAGGGGAGGCAGGAGGGCAACACCGTGGTCGGTGCCGCGGACGTGACGGCCGACCTGATGCGGACGCTGTTCGAGACGAACGTCTTCGGCGTGGTGCGCGTCAGTCACGCGTTCCTGCCGCTGCTGCGGCGGTCCGCTGCCCCGGTCGTGGTCAACGTGAGCAGTGGTCTGGGCTCCACGACGCTGGTCAGCGCGGTGGGCACGCCGTCGTACGGCTACCCGGGGGTCGCATATCCGGCGTCGAAGGCCGCGGTCAACATGATCACCGTGCAGTACGCGAAGGCGTTCCCGGGCATCCGGATCAACGCGGTCGAGCCGGGCTACACCGCGACGGACCTGAACGGGAACACCGGCACGCAGACCGTCGAGGAGGGCGCCGAGATCATCGTCCGCATGGCGCGGATGGGGCCCGACGGTCCCACCGGCGGCTACTTCAACGCCGCGGGTCCCCTGCCCTGGTGACCCTCCGGCCGGAGGAACGCGCGGGCCACCGCCGCTCTCCCCGGCCGGCGGCCCGTTCAGGCCCCGTTCTCCCGGTGGTCCTCGATGAGCCCGTCCAGGTGCCGCAGCGCGGCCGTGATCCGGGCCGGATCCTTCTGGAAGAAGGGGTCGTCCGGCACGGGCAGGGAACCGGCCAGCGCCCAGCCGCGGCCCCGCGCCCAGGTCGCGTCGTCGACACCGAGCGCCGCGCGGAAGAGGCCGCGCGTCTCACCGGGCAGGAACTGCCAGGCGGGCAGCAGGTCGACCGCCGGGTCGGCGACCGCGAGTGTCCCGAAGTCGATGACGGCGCTCAGCCTGCCGTCCACCGCGAGGAGGTTGCCGGTCGCGAGGTCACCGTGGATCCACACCGGCGGACCGTCCCAGGCCGGCGCGGCGAGGGCCGCCTCCCACACCGCAGTGACCGCCTCGACGTCGACCATGCCCTCCAGTGCCGCGATCTTGGGCCGGACGCGCGCCTCCGAGGCCAGCGAGTCCCGGTCGTCGCCCAGCGGAACGCCACGGAAGGCGTTGCTCCACTGCGGGCCGGGGCCACCGGTCGGGTCGATCTTCTGCAGGGCCGTGATGAACTCGGCCAGTTGCAGGGCCACTTCGGCCGGATCGGCGAACCCCTGCGGTGTCGCCGTCTCCCCCTCCAGCCATCGGTAGACGGACCAGGGATACGGGTAACCCTCTCCCGGCCGGCCCTGCGCGACCGGTTCGGAGACGGGCAGGGGCAGGTGGGGGGCGAGGCGCGGCAGCCACCTGTGCTCCCGCTCCACCTGCCCCGCCCACCGCTCGAACCGCGGCAGGCGTACGGACAGTTCCTCGCCCAGCCGGAAGGTCGCGTTGTCCATCCCGGACAACGGGACCGGCGAAAGCGGCAGTTGGGCCCACTGCGGGAACTGCGCGGCGAGCAGGCGGCGGACGAGGTCGGCATCGATCAACACCCCGCCATCCCAGCCGCGTACGGGCCGCGTGTCCACTCAATTCCGGGTGACGCGAAACTCCGGGTGACGCGACCCGCCGGCTCCTGACGGATCTGCCCCGGCGCCGGCCCGGCCGACGCCCTTCGTGGCGGACCGGGAGCCGCCGCGGTCAGGTCCGTGGCGGCAACCGGTGCAGGTGTACGTCCGTCAGCGCGCCGTCGGCGACCACCGCGGTCAGATACGTGCAGTGGGGCTGCCGGCGGCGGTCGGTCGGCGAACCGGGGTTGAGGAGGCGCAGCCCGGTCTCTGTCGTCGTGTCCCAGGGGATGTGGCTGTGGCCGAAGACGAGGACGTCGAGGTCGGGGAAGCGCTCGGCGCAGCGGCGCTCGCGGCCCTGGGCGGCGCCGGTCTCGTGGACGACGCCGAAGCGCAGGCCGCCCAGTTCGGCGCGGGCGATCTCGGGGAGGCGGGTGCGCAGATCCGGCCCGTCGTTGTTGCCGTACACGCCGAGGAGCCGGGCCGACCGGTCCTCCAGCAGGTCGAGGGTGGCGGTGTCCACCCAGTCGCCCGCGTGGATCACGACGTCGGCGAGGGGAAGTTCGGCGAGGAGCCGGGCGGGCAGCTCCTTGGCTCGCTTGGGCAGGTGGGTGTCGGACATCAGCAGCAGGCGCACGCTTTCAGGGTGTCATCCGGGGCGATCACGCGTCACTCGAGAACGAGTTCGCTCCACACCTGCTTGCCCCCGCTCACCGGTACGGTCCCCCAGGTCGCCGACATGGCCTCGACGAGGAGGATGCCCCGGCCTCCGGTGGCCTCCCAGCCGATGCTCGTCGGCTTGATCGGCGTACGCGGTGAGTTGTCGGCGACGGCGACCCGCAGCCGGCTGTTGATGAGCGTGAGGTCGAGCCGGACCTGGCCGTCGGTGTGCACGAGGGCGTTGGTGACCAGTTCCGAGACGACGAGGAGTACGGCGTCCGGCTCCTCCGCGACGCCCCACTGGCGCAGGGTGCGCCGGGTGAAGCGGCGGGCGTGCCGCACCGCCTCGGGGACCCGCCAGACCGACCAGCTCTCCCGCAGCGGACGCAGCGCCATGCCGTCGTAGCGCATCAGGAGCAGGGCCACGTCGTCGCTGCGGTTGGCGTCCGCGAGCAGGGCGTCGGCCACGAGGCCGAGGTGTGCGGGGTCGGCGGCGGCGAGCTCGGCGGCGAGCCGGTTCATGCCGTCCTCGACGTCGAGTTCCGCGGACTCCACCAGGCCGTCCGTGGTCAGCGCCACCACGGTGCCGGGCTGGAGGCGCAGCGGGCTCATCGGGAAGTCGGCCTGCCGGATGACGCCGAGCGGGGGGCCGCCCTCGGACTCGGCGATCTCGGTGCTGCCGTCGGGGTGACGCAGTACCGGGGGCACGTGTCCGGCGCGGACGAACCAGGCGGAGCCCTCCTCCATGTCGATGTCGACATAGCAACAGGTGGCGAAGAGGTCGGTCTCCATGTCCATCAGGAGGCGGTTGGCGAGCGAGACGACGACGTCCGGGGGGTGCCCTTCGACGGCGTACGCGCGCAGGGCGGTGCGCATCTGGCCCATCAGGGTGGCGGCTCCGGCGTTGTGTCCCTGGACGTCGCCGATGACCAGGGCCACGTGGTTGTCGGGCAGCGGGATCACGTCGTACCAGTCGCCGCCGACCTCCAGGCCGGCCGTGGTGGGCAGATAGCGGGCGACGGCGACCGCGCCGGGCAGCCGGGGCAGCCGGCGCGGCAGGAGGGTGCGCTGGAGCATGCCGACGAGTTCGTGTTCGGCGTCGAAGGCGTGGGCGCGCATCAGCGCCTGCCCGGCGAGACCCGCGGCGGCGGTGAGCAGGGCGCGCTCGTCGGGGCCGAAGTCGTGCGGGTCGTCCCAGCCGATCAGACAGGCGCCCGCCATGCGTCCGCCGGCGGGCAGCGGCAGCACGGCGAGGCCGCCGGGCCCGACGTCGGCGAGCGCGGGTTCCAGCGGGGTGCCGGCGGGCCAGATGGCGGCCCGGCCCTCGCGCAGGGCCGCCGCGAGGGTCGGCATGGTGCGTACGGGTGCGTCCGGCCACTCCGAGCGCCACTCGTTGCGCCACAGCTCGGGCCACACGCCCGGCTCCGGGGGGTCGAGGACGGTGACGACGAGGCGGTCGCCCTCCAGCTCGGCGAGGGCGATCCGGTCGGCCTGGAGGGGCTTGCGCAGGGCGGCGACCACGGCGTGGCTGACGTCGCGGACCGTGCCGGCGGTGGCCAGTGCGGCCGCGAGCCGCTGGACGCGGGCGACGTCGTTGACCCCGGAGCGCAGTTTCGAGGCGTCGGCGACCGTGCCGACGAGCCGCGCCGGACGGCCGTCACCACCGGGGAGCAGTCTGCCGCGCAGCCGCAGCCACCTGGGCTCGCCGGACGGCTGGAGGATGCGGAACTCCAGTTCGCGGTCGCCGATGGACATGTGGTCGGCCTCGACCACCGACATCAGCGAGGGCAGGTCCTCGGGCACGGTCAGCGCGAGCAGGGTCTCGACCTTGCCGTCGAACTCGTCGTGGTCGATCCCGAACAGGTCCAGCATCTCGTCGTCGACGTCGACCCGGCCGCTGTCCATGGCGAGGCTGAAGGCGCTGGCGGCCAGTTCGTCGGGCTCCCCCGCCGGGGTCCGCGCGGGGCTGGCGGCGGCGTCGGCGAGCAGGGCGAGGCACTCGCGGTCGTCGGTGTCGAAGCCGCCCTCGTGCTCGCTGACGGCGACCAGGCTGCCGCCGTCGCTCAGCGGCAGCACGGCCAGCGAGAACTCCTGGGTCGGCAGCCGCCGGGCGTCCGCCCAGCGGCCGAGGTCCTCCGGAGTGAGCCACAGCGGCCGGCCGGAGCGATGCACCTCGGCGGCGGGAGCTCCCCCGGACGCGGGATAGCTGTCACGCATCCCGTACAGCGTCCTGGGTACGCCGGCCGACTCGACGAGGCACAACTCGTCACCGTTCTCCCCCGGGGCGTACACGGCGGCGAGGGTGGCCCCGGCGAAGACGAGCGCCTGTTCGAGGACGCGGCGCAGTCGTTCGCGGGAGCCGAGGTCGGCGGTGAGCGTCTTGAGGGCAAGTTCGGCACGCAGCGTTCTCGTTCTGCGTCCCGCCACGCCCTCACTGACCACGTCCGCAATTACAGCGCTTCCGGGACGCTCGCGCAGCCCCTGTGACCGTTCCGGGCCCTTGGGGCCTGCGGCAAAGCCCTTTCACTCGAACAGATTCGAACGCTAATTAACTCGTGAGTTCCTCACGGGGATGTAGTGACAGGCGTGACTTTCGGGCTCCCGGACGGACTGGAAGCCTCGAGGACACCTGGCCGAGGGGGGATGGAATGGACAAGCGGTACGAGGTCTACGCGCTGGCCGACAGACACTTCTACGAGACGCCGGACCGCCTGTCCGCGGGCGAGCAGGGTGCCGCTCCCGTCTTCGAGACGGCCCGGCGCGAGGCGCCCGAGGGGTGGCAGGCGGACCGGATCGGCGACTGGCTGACGCTGACGCCGGTCGACGACGAGGGACTTCCGCTCGCCGGGCCCGCCCAGGGCTGGAAGATCCACGCTTCGGCCATCCGGGCGAACGCGGAGCGGATCGCCGCCACGGTGTGGGACTACTGCGTGCCGCGGCGCATCCCGTTCAAGTTCGTGCCGGGACCGCACCTGCTGCATCTGCGGAACACCAAGTACGCGGCCCGCGACACCAGTGGGAAGTTCGTCACCGTCTATCCAGCCGACGAGGAGCAGCTCCACCTCGTCCTGCGCGAGCTCGGCGAGCTCCTCGACGGCCTGGAGGGGCCCTACATCCTCACCGACCTGCGCTGGAACGAGGGGCCGCTGTACGTCCGCTACGGCGCCTTCACCCGGTCCTTCGTGGTGGACGAGCGCGGCACGCTGGTCCTCGCCGTGCGGGACGCCGAGGGCAGGCTGGTGCCGGACCACCGCAAGCCGTCCTTCCACGTCCCGGACTGGGTGAAGCTGCCCGCCTTCCTGGAGCCGCAGCTCGCCGCGCGCAACACGACGACGGTCGGCGACCTCCCGTACCGCATCGAGAAGGCACTCCACTTCTCGAACGGCGGCGGGGTGTACGCGGGCACGGACACCCGTGACGGCCGCAAGGTGGTCCTCAAGGAGGGCCGGCCCCACGCGGGTCTCGCTGCGGACGGGGCCGACGCGATCACGCGGCTGGCGCGCGAGAAGTACGCGCTGGAGCAGGTGTCGGGGCTGGGCGTGGTGCCCGAGGTGCGGGACTGGTTCACCCTCGGCGACCACCGCTTCCTCGTCATGGACTTCCTCGAGGGACGGCCCCTCAACTCCTTCTTCGCCGAGCGCCATCCCCTGCTCACGCCGGACCCGGACCCGGACGCCGTGGCCGCGTACACGGCCTGGGCGCTGCGCGTCCACCAGGGGGTCGAGGCAGCCGTCGAGGCGGTGCACGGACGCGGGATCGTCTTCAACGACCTGCATGTCTTCAACATCATGATCGGCCCCGACGAGGAGACCGTCTCCCTGCTCGACTTCGAGGCGGCGGCACCGATCGAGGAGAACGGCCGCCAGGTCGTCGCCCACCCGGGGTTCTTCGCACCGCCGGACCGCACGGGAGCGGACGTCGACCGTTACGCGCTGGCGTGTCTGCGGCTCGCCCTGTTCATGCCGGTCACCACGCTGTTCGTGGTGGACCGCGGCAAGGCGGCGCATCTGGCCGAGGTCATCGCGGGCCAGTTCCCCGACGTGCCCCGCGAGTTCCTCGACGAGGCGGTCGCGGAGATCACCCGCGACTGCGGCGTCGCGGGGACGGCCCGTGACCGTGCCGGCGCGGAGGACTCCGCGGGCCGCCCCGTCCCGGGAGCCGCAGATGACCGGCCGCTCGCGGGTGCCGCCGTCGGCCGACGCACATCCGCCGCGTCCCCCTTCGCCTCCCTCGCCGAACCGGGCGACTGGCCCTACAGCCGCGACTCGATGGTGAAGGCGATCCTCGCCTCGGCCACACCGGAGCGGGACGACCGGCTCTTCCCGGGCGACATCGCCCAGTTCTCCGACGGCGGCGGGCTCGGCCTCGCGCACGGTGCCGCGGGCGTGCTCCACGCGCTCGCCGAAACCGGCGCCGGGCGGTTCGAGGAGGGCGAGCGCTGGCTCCTCGCGCACACGGACCCGGTCCCGGCCGGGACGCCCCTCGGGCTCTACGACGGTCTCGCGGGCGTGGCGTACGTCCTCGACCGGCTCGGGCACCGGCAGCGCGCCCTGGACCTGCTCGACGGGATCCTGCGGGAGCGGTGGCAGAAGCTCTCCTCCGACCTGCACGGCGGCCTCGCCGGGGTCGGCCTGGTCCTCGGGCAGCTCGCCCGCACGACGGGCGATCCGGCACTGGCCGAGCGGGCGGCCGAGGCGGCGGCCCTGCTGGTGCGCCGGCTCGCCGAGCCACGCCCCGACACACGCCGGCGCCGGGCCGGGCTGCTGCGCGGTGCGAGCGGCCCCGCACTCTTCCTGCTCCGGCAGTACGAGACCACCGGTGACCCGGACTTGCTCGACGCGGCCACCGAGGCACTGCGCCGGGACCTGGAGTGCTGCGTGGTCCAGAAGGGCGGCAGTCTCGAAGTCGACGAGGGGTGGCGCACGTTGCCCTACCTCGGGGACGGCAGCGCGGGCCTCGGCATGGTCGTCGACGACTACCTCTCCCTGGCGCCCGGCGCACCACAGGCCGAGGAATGGGGGCACGTCCGTTCCGGCATCCTGACCGCCGCCTCCTCCCGCTTCTACGCGCAGCCCGGTCTCTTCCAGGGCCGCGCGGGCATGATCCTGCATCTCAGCCGCACCACCGCGCCGGGCGCCGTCCCGGAACGGCTGGCCGAACAGGTCGGCGCGCTGGGCTGGTTCGCCATGGCCTACCAGGGCCAACTGGCCTTCCCCGGCCATCAGATGATGCGGCTCTCCATGGACCTGGGCACCGGAACGGCAGGGTGCCTGCTCGCGCTCGGCGCGGCCCTCGACGAGGAGTCCACGGCCCAACTGCCGTTCCTGCCGCCCCTTTGGGCGGCCCACACACGCGGCTCCGCACAACCGGCGAAGTCGTGACTCAACCCCGTCCCCAGTGAACGAAAGGATCTGACATGGCACTTCTCGACCTGCAGACGATGGAGTCCGACGAGACCACCGGCGGCGGTGGCGGCAACAGCACCCTGAGCCTGCTCTCGTGTGTGTCGGCCGCCAGCGTGACGCTCTGTCTCTGACGACACCGCTTCCCAACGACTCCGGGCGGTTCCCTCCCTTCAACGGGGAGGGGCCGCCCGGGGCTCTGCACCGTGCCAGGACAGGATGCGAGGCCTGACGCGCCATGACCACGCCCGCTGTGCCCAAACCCCCGGGAGCCGACTCCGCGGGGCGGCAGCTGCTGCGTACGGCGACCCGGCACAGCGCGTCCCGCTGCCTCGCCCTGACGGTGGCGACCACGGCCGCGACGGGGGCGGCCCTGCTGCTCCCGGCCGCCCTGGGCCGGACCCTCGACCTCCTGCTGAGCCACCCCGGCAGCCCGGGCGCCACCCGGTGGGTGCTCTGGTGCTCCGGCCTCGTCCTGCTGCTCGCCCTGCTCGACGCCGCGGAGACCGTGCTCGGCGGAACCCTCAACGCCCGGGCCACCGCCTGGCTGCGCCGAAGGCTGACCGGACACGTACTGGCCGTGGGACCGCGAGCCGGCGGCCGGTTCGGATCCGGTGAGCTGGTGGCACGGCTGGTCGGCAATGCCGCTCAGGCCGGCACCGCGCCCGCCACGCGCGCCTCCCTCCTCGCCTCCCTGGCCGGACCGGCCGGAGCGGTCGTGGCGCTCGGCCTGATCGACCCGTGGCTCGCGCTCGTGTTCCTGGCCGGAGCCCCCGTCCTGACCATGCTGCTGCGGGCCCTCGCACGCGACTCCTCGGAGTGCGCGACGCGCTACCAGCAGATCCAGGGCCGGATCGCGAGCGCCTTGTCGGAGGCGATCGACGGGGCCCGTACGATCGCGGCCGGCGGCACCGCCGACAAGGAGGTGGCCCGGATCCTGCGCCCCCTGCCCGGCCTCTCCCGCGAGGGCCGCCGGATGTGGCAGGTCCAGGGTCGCGCCGCCGCGCGGGCGGTCGCCGTCGCGCCGCTGCTGCAGATCGGCGTGCTCGCCGTCGCGGGCGTCCTCGTGGTCCAGCACCGCCTGTCCGTCGGGGAGTTGCTGGCCGCCTCCCGTTACGCGGTCCTCGCCACCGGCGTCGGCGTGCTGGTCGGCCAGCTCTCGGGACTGGCCCGGGCGCGGGCCGGGGCCGGGCGGCTCGGCGAGGTGCTGAGCGAGCCGGCGACCGGCTACGGCGATCACCAACTGCCGCCCGGCGACGGCAGGCTGGAGCTGCGCGGGGTCACGGCCCGGCGCGGCGGACGCACCGTGCTCGACGCCGTCGACCTCGTCGTGCCCGGCGGAAGCACCCTCGCCGTGGTCGGCCGCTCGGGAGCGGGCAAGTCGCTCCTCGCAGCGGTCGCCGGCCGGCTCACCGACCCGGACGAGGGCGACGTACTGCTCGACGGCGTACCCCTGCGCGCGCTGACCCGCGCCACACTGCGCGGCGCCGTCGGCTACGCCTTCGAACGGCCCGCCCTGCTCGGCGAGACCATCGAGGACACCATCGCCTTCGGTGTCCCCCCGGCCCCGCCCGGCCGCGTCAGGGAGGCCGCCCGTACGGCCCGCGCCGACGCGTTCGTCCGCCGGCTGCCCGACGGCTACGCCACCCGCTGCGCGGACGCCCCGCTGTCCGGCGGCGAGTCCCAACGGCTGGGCCTCGCCCGGGCGTTCGCCCACGACAGCCGGCTGCTGATCCTGGACGACGCCCTTTCCAGCCTCGACACGGTCACGGAACACCACATCACCGAGGCCCTGTTGCGCCGCCCGTCCGGCCGCAGCCGCCTGATCGTCGCTCACCGGGTCTCCACGGCGGCCCGCGCGGACGCCGTGATCTGGCTGGACGGCGGACGGGTGCGGGCCCGGGGGACGCACACGGAGCTGTGGCGCATGGCCGCGTACCGGGCGGTGTTCGGGCAGGACGGGGACGGGGGTGCCCGATGACCGACGGGGTGTACCGGCGCGGACTGCGGTTTCTGCGCGGTCGGTGGCCGGTGGTCCTGCGACTGGCCGGCTGGTCCGTGCTGGAGACAGGGCAGACCTTCCTCATGGGCTACGCCCTCGCGCGGGCCCTCGACGAGGGGTTCCTGGCCGGCCGGGCGGGCGTCGGGCTCGGCTGGCTCGGTGTCGCCGCCTTCGCCGTGGTGGCCGGGGCGTTCGGCACCGGGCGCGTGTACGGGGGTGTCGCCGCGCTGGTCGAGCCGTTGCGCGACCGGCTCGTGGAGCGGGTGGTCGTCCGGGGTGTACGCGAGGCGGACCGGGGTGCGCTGTCGGGGCTCACCCAGCAGGTGGAGATCGCCCGGGACACCTTCGCGGGCCTGGTGATGGTGTCCCGCTCGTTCGTCTTCACGGCCGCGGGTGCCCTCATCGGGCTGTTCTCGCTCGCTCCGTCGCTGCTGCTCGTGGTCCTGCCGCCGCTCGTCGCCGGTGTGGCCCTCTTCGCGGTGAGCCTCGGGCCGCTGGCCCGCAGGCAGGAGGCGTTCCTGGTCGCCGACGAGGACATCGCCGGCCACCTGGGCACCGTCTGCCCGGGGCTGCGGGACGTCACGGCGGGCGGGGCGGAGGAGCGGGTCGCCGCCGAGACGGGCGAGCGCATTCACGCCGAGCTGCGCGCGGCCCGGGCGCTGGCGCACTGGGGGGTGCTGCGGGTGGCCTCCCTCGCCGTCGGCGGGCAGCTCCCGATCGTGCTGCTGCTCGCCGCCGCGCCATGGCTCCTGGCCCGGGGCGTCACCGCGGGCGCCCTGGTGGGCGCTCTCGCCTACGTCACCCAGTCCCTGCTCCCCGCCCTGCAGAACCTGGTCCACGGCCTGGGTACCAGCGGCTCCCGGCTCGCCGTGGTCCTGCGCCGGCTGGCCCCCCAGGAGCAGGCCCACCCGGCCGAGCCCCTGCACCGGACCGAGGACGCACCCGTCGACGGCGCCTCGATCCCCGTGGCCCGGCAGGACGGGCCGCCTCCCGACGCCGGCGTCCCCGTCGACCACGCCCAGGTCCCCGCGGCCTCGCAGGACATGCCGCCCGTCGGTGTCCCGTCAGGCGAGGACACCCCGGCCGTCTCCCTCTCCGCCCTCACCTTCGCCTACGGTCCCGGCAGCGAGCCCGTCATCAAGGACCTCAGCCTCACCGTCCCCCGTGGCACCCACCTCGCCGTCGTGGGTCCCAGCGGGATCGGGAAGTCGACGCTCACGGGGCTGGTCGCCGGGCTGCTGGAGCCGGGGCACGGCAGCGTCCGCGTGTGCGGCCATCCGGTCCCCGGCCGCATGTCCCGCACCCGCCGGGTCCTCATCCCGCAGGAGGCGTACGTCTTCCGGGGAAGCGCCGCGGAGAATCTCGCTCATCTTCGGCCGGATTCCGTGCCCGAGGCGGAGCTGTGGGCCGCCGCCGAGGCGGTAGGCCTCGTTCCGCTTCTTGCCGCGCTGGGCGGCCTCGCGGCCGAGATCGACCCGGGCACACTGTCGGCGGGCGAGCGGCAGCTGATCGCGCTCACCCGTGCGTATCTCTCGTATGCGCCGGTCGTGCTGCTCGACGAGGCGACCTGTCATCTGGACCCCGGGGCGGAGGAGCGGGCCGAGCGGGCGTTCGCCGCCCGCCCCGACACCACTCTCGTGGTCGTCGCCCACCGCATCAGCTCCGCCTGCCGAGCCGGCCGGGTGCTGGTCATGGACGGCCGGCGGACCGAGTTCGGCGGCCATGAGGAGCTGCTGCGGCGCTCCCCCCTCTACCGTGACCTGGTCGGCACCTGGTCACCGCCGTCCGCCCTCCCCCGGCGGACGGAGTCAGAGCCATCCCTCCCCCTGCGAGATACGGATGGCGTCGACGCGATTGCGCGCCCCGGTCTTACGGGTGATGGCCGCCATGTAGTTGCGTACGGTCCCATGGGACAGATGGAGGCTCCCGGCGATCTCCGCGACGGAGGCGCCCTCGGCGGCCAGGGATAACACGCTCAACTCCCGCCGGGTCAGCGGCATCTCCGCGGCCTTGAGGAAGCCGAACCCCAGCGAGTCGTCGACGAAACGTTCCCCCTTGGCGACCCTGCGTATCGCGGAGACCAGCCGCTCCGGAGAGCCCCCTTTGTCGACGTATCCCAGCGCCCCGGCCTCCGCGGCCCGCTTGAGGAGGCCCGGTCTGTGCGCGGTGGCCAGAACGAGCAGTCTTGGCTCGTCCGGGCCGCCGCCGCGGCCGAGCAGATCGGTGAGCGGGGGGACGCCGTAGGAGTCGGTACAGTCCAGGTCCGCCGCGCAGACGTCCGGCCGTAATGACCCGACGCGGCCGGACGCGCTCCGCCAGGGAGAGTCGTACACACCCAGGTCCGGTTCGCGGCGGAGCCACTCCGCCAGCGCCAGTCGGACCAGACAAGCATCGTGCACCAGTAGTACGCGGATCACGTCCGTCCCTTCAGGTTCGCTTCGCCTTGTCCCGTCGGCTGAGCGCGTGCCCATTGTTGGCGCCGCCGACCGTCTCCGGGCGCGAATAACCGGCCATCAGGGGGCGCGGGGGCGCACTTAGGGCGCCCGTGCGCCACGGCGCGCTTCTATTGCGGGGGCATGTCAACGGGCCGAGGGGGTATAGAGCCCCGCTCCGCTCGCCGTGCGGGAAACGCCGCCAGGAGAGAGCCTTGACCCCGGGGACCCGTCGCGGCCATGCGAGGAGGTGGTCGGCGTGTCGGACTGGCAGGTGTCCGGTCAGGCGCCGGCGCCCAGCCCGGTGCCGGTCGGCCGGCCGCTGCTCTCCCTCACCCTCGCCTCGATCCTCGACGACGTGCACGCCCACTCCGGTGCCGTGTATCTGCTGGCTCCCGGCGAGCCGGTGCTGGAGATCGCGGTCATGGCCGGGCTGCCCCGCGCGTTCGCCGCGCCCTGGGAGCGGGTGGGGCTCAACGCGCCGATCCCGGTCGCGGAGGCACTGCGGGAACGGCGGCTGATCTGGGTCAACGGCGAGGAGGAGATGGCTCGCCGCTATCCGCGTATCGCCGTGGTCCTGCCCTACCCCTTCGCGCTCGCCGCGCTTCCGGTGGCGACCAGGACCACCGCGTACGGGGCGATCTTCGTGACCTGGCCCGGCGCGCACCCGCCGGAGCTGTCCGACCGGGAGCGGGACCATCTCACGGCGGCCTGCGACCGGCTCGCGCTGCGTCTGGAGCGCGCCGCCGAGAAGGGCCGGCCCGCCCGGCGCGAACCTGATCTGATCGCCCCGGCCGCCGAGGTGACGGCCCCCGGCACGCTGGGCACGGTGCAGGCGGCCCGGATGGTGGCGCGGCTGCCGTACGGGCTGTGCGCGCTGGATCTGCACGGGCGGGTCAGCTTCGCCAACGCGGCGACGGCCGAGCTGCTCGGTGTCCCGGTGAGCAGTCTGCTGGGGACTCAGCTGTGGTCGTCCGTGCCCTGGCTCAACGACCCGGTCTACGAGGACCGTTACCGTGCGGCCCTGCTCAGCCAGCAGGTGACGTCGTTCGTGGCGCTGCGCCCGCCCGGCGACTGGCTGTCGTTCCGGCTGTATCCGAGCACCAGCGGGCTGAGCGTCCGCATCTCCCGGGCCCGCGCGGTGTCCGAGATGCGCCGGGCCGGGCCGCAGCAGGGTGACGACCCCCCACGCCTCGTCACGATCTCCCACATCCTGAGCCTGGCCAGCGCGCTCACCGAGGCGGTGGGGGTGCAGGACGTGGTGCAGCTGGTCGCGGACGAGATCGCGCCCGCCGTCGGCAGCCAGGCCCTGGTGGTCCTCGGCACGCAGGGCGGCCGGCTGCACGTGCTCGGGCAGCGCGGATATCCCGACCCGCGGGTGGTGGAGCGCTTCGACGGCGTGCCCCTGACCGCACAGACCCCCGGCACGCAAACGCTGATCAGCGGAGTTCCCGCGTTCTTCGACTCGCGCCGGCAGCTGGAGCAGATCTACCCCGCCCGGAACGCGACCCCCGACGGCATGAACGCGTGGGCCTATCTGCCGCTGGTCGCCTCCGGCCGTCCGGTCGGCACCTGTGTGCTCGCCTACGCCGAACCGCATCCCTTCCCGGCCGACGAACGGGCCGTGCTGACCAGCCTCAGCGGCCTCATCGCCCAGGCCCTGGAGCGGGCGCTCCTCTACGACGCCAAGCACCAGCTCGCCCACGGCCTCCAGGCGGCCCTGCTCCCGCACTCCCTGCCGTCGCTGCCCGGTATCGAGGCGGCGGCGCGCTATCTGCCCGCCACCCAGGGCATGGAGATCGGTGGCGACTTCTACGACCTGGTGTCCACGGACGGGCGGGCCGCCGCGGTGATCGGGGACGTACAGGGGCACAACGTGACGGCCGCGGGCCTGATGGGACAGATCCGGACCGCCGTACGCGCCTACACGACCGTCGGCCAGGCACCCGAGGAGGTCATGCGGAGCACCAACCGGCTGCTGATCGACCTGGGCAGCGAGCTGTTCGCCAGCTGCCTCTATCTGCGTCTGGAGCCGGGGCGCGGCCGGGCCGTGATGGCACGCGCGGGGCATCCGCCGCCACTGCTGCGCCGGCCCGACGGGCGGGTGCGGGTCCTCGACCTGGCCGGCGGCCCGCTGCTCGGGATCGATTCGGCCGCCACGTATCCCACGACCGAGGTCGCGCTCGCTCCCGGTTCCGTGCTGGCCCTCTACACCGACGGGCTCATCGAATCGCCCGGCGTGGACATCGAGGACGCGCTGGCCGAACTCGGGCAGCGGCTCGCCGAGCTCGGCGACCAGCCGCTGGAGACGCTCGCCGACAGTCTCGTCCGGGACACCGAGACGGCGGCGGAACGGCCGGACGACGTCGCCCTGTTGCTGCTGCGGGCACGGGACTGACCCGGCCGTGCCCGGTGGCGGTGCGGCGCACCGTACACGGAACGGCCCAGCCCTCCCGCCGGAGAGCCGGACCGTTCCGCTGCACTGACCTGGATGAAACCGCCGGCGCGTCCGGGTCAGTGGGTCCCTGGCCAGGAGTCAGTGACCACCCTGGCCGGTGAGGCCGGCGCCGTTGTCCACGCCGCCGTCAGCGGGGGCCGACGGGTCCTCGGTACCTCCGGCCGCGTCACCGGCACCGCCGGCCTGCTGCTCGTCGGCGCCGCCGGCCTGGTCACCGCCGGCCTGGTCACCGCCGGCCTGGTCGTCCGCGCCGCCGGCCTGCTGGTCGCCGGCACCTGCACCGGCACCGCCGGCTTCGTCACCTGCACCGGCACCTGCACCGGCACCCGCGCCCGCGTCGCCGAGGGTCGCGCCGACCGCCGTCAGCGCGGTGGTGACCGGCTGGAAGAAGGTCTCACCGCCGGCGGTGCAGTCACCGCTGCCGCCGGAGGTCAGGCCGATCGCGCTGCCGTCCTGGGTGAACAGGGAGCCGCCGCTGTCCCCGGGCTCGGCGCAGACGTCTGTCTGGATCAGACCGGTGACCGTGCCCTCCGGGTAGTTCACGGTGGCGTCGAGGCCGGTGACGTTGCCGTCGTTGAGGCCCGTGGTGCTGCCCATGCGGAGGACCTGCTGGCCGACGGCCGCCTCGGCGGCCTGGGTGATGTCGACCGTCTGCCCGCCGCCGACGTTGACGGTGGAGGCGGCCTGGGTGTTGGGGTCGTCGTACTTCACGAGTGCGAAGTCGCCGTCACCGGGGAACGTGGCCTGGTCGACGGTGGCGATGGGCTCGCCGTCCTGGGAGTCGGCCCACGCGGCGGCCGCGACCCCGCAGTGACCCGCGGTCAGGAACGCGGGGCTGCCGTCTTCCGCGGTGACGTTGAAGCCCAGGGAACAGCGGGCCCCGCCTCCGAAGATGGCGTCACCGCCCTCCACGAACGTCTTGAACGTGCCCGCCGACTTCTTGACGGTCGCCGTGTCGGAGCCGAGCGACTTGACCGTGGACGTGAGCTGGTTCCACTTGGCGCCGGTGACGGTGCTGTCCGCGGTGACCCGGATCTCGTTGGTCTTCGGGTCGACGGACCAGGCGGTGCCCGGGATCGTCGCGTCGGTCCTGAGCGTCTTGGCCGCGGCCTCGAGCTCGGCGGTGCTGTTGTTCACCTCGTTCGGGACCGCACCGGCCTTTCTGATCTGGTTGACCACGTTGCTGTCGTTGCCGACCACGTTGATGATGATCTGCTGCTTGCCGGCGTCGTAGTACGAACCGGCGAAGGCGTCACCGAGCTGGGAGGCGAGCTGTCCGGCCACGTCCGAGACGTCGGCCGCCTTGAACGTCTGGGGAGCGGACCCGGCCGGGTCCGTCTGGGACGCCATGGCGTTGGGCAGTATGAGTGCCGCCGCTCCGAGCGCCGCCACGCTTCCTGCCGCTATCGCAGCCTTGCGCTTGGGTATGCGTTTGTGACTCAACTCTCGACCTCCTGGGGACGGGGTCCGAGCCGCCGTCCGGCAGCTGACTTCGGGGCGCCTGGATGGCAGTTGGTACGCACGAGCCGTGCGGGGCGTTCAACGGGAGACCGGATCGCGCTCGAACCGGGGCTTTCACCCGGGGAGTTGAGGCAGACCGGTTTCGGCCATCCGCGGCACCGTCCGCCACCGACTGGTGACCGTCCGTTCCGGCAGGGGAGCGGAATCCCGGTTTCAGCGAATCTGCACATCGACTGCGCAACCAAGTCACCGCGGGTGGCGGATCTGCACACGCTCCCGCGGCACGTCCCGCCGTTACGACCGGACTGTCCCATTCCGCCCCCGCGGGGCAAGAGGTGGTACGAACCAATGCCGTGCAGCATGTGAAGAACTCGCCGCCGAGGCGTGCGCACACCTGCACGGTTGGGTCGCCGGGACGCTCAAGTGCCCAGGTGGGAGCCCAGGTTGATTGGATGCCTGCCGCGCCACCGTGCTTTGATCCGTTGCACCGCGGAGCTCGCACCATGGTTCCCGGCAACGGGCGCCGCACGCTCGCGGTCGCGGCCGTCCACTGTCCCCAGAGGGGGCCGCTCCCCCCTTATGAATACCCATTACGAAGGGAAGTTCCATCATGAACTCCACCCCCCAGGTTGAGACCGTCGAGATCTCCGACGCCGAGCTCGACAACGTCTCGGGCGGCCTTGCCGTGCACGCCGTTGGCACCGTCACGGACCTCGTGGACTCCGTTGCCCCGGTTTCCGGCCTCGTGGGCACCGTCGTCGGCACGGTCGAGGGTGTCACCGGCCTGAACACCGCGCCGGTCACCGGCCTGGTCGCCGGTCTCTGACCGCACCTTGTACCGCTGAGTCCCGGAGCCGATCCACGGTTCCGGGACTCTCGGATGTCGTAAATCTCCCTAGTCAGGTGAGGGAAGTCCCGTGCAGTTCCGCCAACAGGCCCTCGCCAAGCTGCAGTCGCCGGAGGAGCTCGACCTCCCCGTGCGCTTCGCCCGGCCGCAGGGCTGGCTCGTGCTGTCCGTGACGGTGCTCGTCATGGCGGCCGCTTCGGTCTGGGCCGTGACCGGCACGGTGGCGTCCACGGTCAGCGCACCCGCCGTCCTCACCCACGGCGAGGGCAGCTATGTGCTGCAGAGTCCGGTCGCCGGGCAGGTCACCGCGGTCCTCGCCAAGGAGGGCCGACGGCTCGCCGCGAACGCGCCGGTCCTCAAGGTCCGTACGGCGGACGGCAGGACGGCCGTCGTCCGCACGGTCGCCGCGGGCCGGATCACCGCCCTCGCCGCCGCCATCGGCGCGATCATCCAGACGGGGGCCAATGTCGCCGCCGTCGAGAAGGTCGCCAAGGCCGACGATCCGCTGTACGCGACGGTGTACGTCCCGGCGGAGAACGCCACCGGCATTCCGGTGAACGCGGCGGTGGACCTGACCGTCCAGTCGGTGCCCACCCAGCAGTACGGCGTGCTGCGCGGTCATGTGAAGGCCGTCGACCGGACCGCCCAGACCCAGCAGCAGGTCACCGCCTTCCTCGGTGACAGCCAGCTGGGCGAGCAGCTCACGAAAGAGGGCAGGCCTGTGGCGGTCCTGGTCCGGCTCGACCCCTCCGCCGGCACGAAGAGCGGCTACAAGTGGTCGTCCGCGGACGGGCCGCCGTACGCACTCGACTCCATGACCCTGGCCACGGGCTCGATCCGGCTGGCCGATCAGCGCCCCGTCGATTGGCTCCTGCCGTGACCGCCCCCCAGGAAACGCTGCCCCCGCCCGTCCGGGGCAGACGGCGTGCCGCCGCGCCGAAATCCCCCAGGCCCAAGGGCAGACAGAAGACCGTACGGACGCCCACCGTCCTCCAGATGGAGGCCGTGGAGTGCGGTGCCGCGTCCCTCGCCATGGTGCTCGGCCACTACGGACGGCACCTTCCGCTCGAAGAGCTGCGGATCGCCTGCGGTGTCTCGCGGGACGGCTCACGGGCCAGCAATCTGCTGAAGGCGGCGCGCAGTTACGGCCTGACGGCCAAGGGCATGCAGATGGACACGGCCGCGCTGGCCGGGATGCGGGCGCCCGCGATCCTGTTCTGGGAGTTCAACCACTACGTCGTCTACGACGGCATGGGCCGCCGCTTCGGCCGCCGGGGCGTGCACATCAACGACCCCGGCAAGGGCCGCCGGTTCGTCCCGATGGAGGACTTCGACTCCAGCTTCACGGGTGTCGTCCTCGTGATGGAGCCGGGCCCCGACTTCCGCAGGGGCGGCCGCAGACCGGGCGTTCTCGGCGCCATGCCGGCGCGGCTGCGCGGTACGTCGGGCACCATGCCCGCGGCCGTCCTCGCGAGCCTGCTGCTGGTCGCGGTCGGCGCGGCGGTCCCCGCCCTCAGCCGTACCTATATCGACATGTTCCTGATCGGCGGCCAGACCTCCCTGCTCGGGGTGCTGTTCGCGTCGATGGGCACATGCGTGCTGCTCACGGTGGTGCTGACCTGGCTGCAGCAGGCCAATCTGCTGCGCGGCCGCATCATCTCCTCGACGCTCAGCAGCGCTCGCTTCCTGCGCCATCTGCTGCGGCTGCCGGTCACCTTCTTCTCCCAGCGCAGCCCGGCCGACCTGGTGCAGCGGCTCCAGTCGAACGACGCGGTGGCCGAGACCCTGGCCCGCGACCTGGCGGCGGCCGGGGTGGACGCGGTGGTGGTCGTGCTCTACGCCGTCCTCCTCTACACCTACGACCCGCAGCTCACGGCCGTGGGCATCGGGGTCGCGCTGCTCAACGTGGTGGCGATGCGGGTGGTGATCCGGCTGCGCGCGACGCGCACCGCGAAGCTGCGCGCGGACAGCGCCCGGCTGACCAACACGGCATACACCGGGCTGCAGTTGATCGAGACGATGAAGGCGACCGGCGGCGAGGACGGCTACTTCCGCAAATGGGCGGGCCAGCACGCGACCACCCTCGAGGAGCAGCAGCGCCTCGGTGTACCGAGCGCCTGGCTCGGGATCGTCGCGCCCACGCTGGCCACGCTCAACAGCGCGCTGATCCTGTGGATCGGCGGTCTGCGCGCCGTCGAGGGCGGGATCTCGGTGGGTCTGCTCGTCGCCTTCCAGGCGCTGGTGACCCGCTTCACCGCCCCCATCACGCGACTCAACGGCGTCGCGGGCCGCATCCAGGACTTCGCCGCCGACGTGGCACGGCTCAAGGACGTGGAGAACTTCGAGGCCGATCCGCTCTACGCCCGGTCCGGTACGGGCGAGTCGACCCGCCGGCTGCGCGGTCATGTCGAGCTGGAGAACATCACGTTCGGCTACAGCCCGCTCGACAAGCCCCTGCTGACCGGCTTCTCGCTGACGGTCGGCCCGGGCCAGCAGGTCGCGCTGGTCGGCGGCTCCGGCAGCGGCAAGTCCACGGTGTCCCGGCTCATTTCGGGCCTGTACGCGCCCTGGGAGGGCGTCATCCGCATCGACGGACAGCGCCTGGAGGACATCCCGCGCGGCGCCCTCGCCGCCTCGGTCTCCTTCGTCGACCAGGACGTCTTCCTCTTCGAGGGGTCCGTCCGGGACAACGTGGCGCTCTGGGACCCGTCGATCCCGGACGACGCCGTCATCGCGGCCCTTGAGGACGCGGCCCTGTACGACGTGATCGTGCGCCGACCGGGCGGGATTCTCAGCCGGGTCGAGCAGGACGGACGCAACTTCTCCGGCGGCCAGCGTCAACGCCTGGAGATCGCGCGGGCGTTGGTGCGCCGGCCCAGCATCCTGGTGCTCGACGAGGTGACCAGCGCCCTGGACGCGGAGACCGAGCAGACCGTGATCGACAACCTGCGCAGGCGCGGCTGTGCCTGTGTGGTGATCGCGCACCGGCTCAGCACCGTGCGCGACAGCGACGAGATCGTGGTGCTCCAGCACGGCACCATCGTGGAACGCGGGCGTCACGACGCCCTGGTGGCGGCCGGCGGCCCGTACGCCGAGCTGGTCAGGGAGCGGTGAGATGACGACGGTTCACGAGGGTGACCTCGTCCTCGGCGCGCTCGGCGGCATGGGCACGCCGGTCGACTGCTCCGGGCTCAACCGCCTTGATCTGGAAGGCCCGCAGGTGCTGTGGCTCGTGGCGGCCGGCGCCATGGACCTGTTCGCGGTCGACGCCGCGCAGCAGGGCCACTGGCACCATCTCGGCCGCCTCGAAGCGGGCTCACTGCTGCTCGGCCCGGTCGCGGGACCGCAGCACACCCTGGTCGGCCGGCCGTTGCGGGACTGCGTGGTGCACCGGATCGTGCTGCGTGAGCTGTACCAGCAGGCGGGCACGGAGACCTGGTCGTACGACGCGTACGGCAACCCCCAGTACGTACCACCGACGACGAGCCCGCTGGAGTACGCGCTCGCACTCGGCGTCGGCCGGAGTCTGTCCATCCTCTTCCAGGCGCCGATGGCCTCCGAGCGGGCCGCGGCGCCGACCGACGACGACGTCTTCTGGATGCAGGTGCCGCCGGGGAGTGTGCAGTACGGCTCTCTGTACGGCGCCGAGGCGGCCGCCGACCTGCTGATGGACCCGGGGGTCTGGCAGGGCATGGTCGACCAGCAGTACCGGCTCCTCGCCACGCTCGACCGGTGGATCGAGCAGCTGGAGGCCGGCCACGAGCACCGTACGGCCGCGGGGATCAAGGCCGGTGAGGCCGTCCGCGCCCAGGCCGACCGCACTCTGCTGGCGTCGATCGGCAGGCCGTCGGCGAAACGGCCGACCGCGGCCGATGCCGACGCCACGTACGCGGCCTGCAGGCTGGTCGCCGGCGCGACCGGCATCACGCTGGCGGAGCCCGCGCAGAGCGGCACCGAGAGCGACCGGCTCGACCCCGTCGAACGCATCGCCCTGGCCTCCCGTGTCCGGGCCCGGGCCGTACGGCTCGACGGCCGCTGGTGGCACGACAACATCGGCCCGCTGGTGGGCCACCGTGCCGTCTCGGGCGCCCCGGTCGCGCTGCTGTGGCGACGCGGCGGATATGTGGCCGTGCACCCCTCGTCCGGGCGCGAGACACCGGTGGAGAAGGCGAACGCGGCGGAGTTCGAGGCGCGGGCGGTCATGTTCTACCGTCCGCTGCCCGAGAGCCGGATGAGCCCGCTGCGGCTGATGCGGTTCTGCCTGCGGGGCACCGGCGGCGATCTGCGCAATCTGGCGATCAGCGGTCTGGTGACCGTGGCGATCGGCGCCCTGGTGCCGATCGCCACCGGCAAGGTGCTCGGCGAGTACGTGCCGAAGGCGCAGCACACCCTCATCGTGCAGGTCTGTCTGGCCATCATGATCACCAGCGTGGTGTCGGCGGCCTTCATGCTGCTGCAGAATCTGACCCTGTTGCGGATGGAGGGGCGGATCGAGGCCACCCTCCAACCGGCCATGTGGGACCGGCTGTTGAGGCTGCCGACGAAGTTCTTCACCGCGCGCTCGACCGGTGAGCTCGCCAGTGCCGCCATGGGCATCAGCGCGATCCGCCGGCTCCTCGCGGGCGTCGGCCCGACGGTCGCGCAGGCGGGCACGGTGGGCGCGATGAACCTGGGGCTGCTGCTCTGGTACAGCGTTCCGCTGGCGCTGGCCGCGATCGGCATGCTCGTCGTCATCGCCGCGGTGTTCCTGGGACTCGGCCTGTGGCAGGTGCGCTGGCAGCGGCGCCTGGTGGTGCTCGGCAACAAGCTGAACAACCAGGCGTTCCAGACGCTGCGCGGCCTGCCCAAGCTGCGGGTGGCCGCGGCCGAGAACTACGCGTACGCCGCCTGGGCCTCGGAGTTCGCCCGCAGCCGTGAACTGCAGCAGAAGGTCGGCCGGATCAAGAACCTCACGACGGTGCTGGGCGCGGTGTATCTCCCGTTCTGCTCGCTGCTGATGTTCATGCTGCTCGCGGGCCCGGCACGCGGCTCGCTCTCGGCGGCGGAGTTCCTCACCTTCAACACCTCGGTGACCATGGTGCTGACCTCGGTCACCCAGCTGACCAGCGCGTTCGTCTCGGCGGCCGCCGCGCTGCCGATGTTCGAGGAGATCAGGCCCGTCCTCGACGCCACCCCCGAGGTGCGCACGGCGAGCACCCGCCCGGGGGTCCTCTCCGGCGGTATCGAGGCCCGGCGGCTCTCGTTCCGGTACTCGGACGACGGCCCGCTCGTCCTCGACGACGTGTCGTTCGACATCGCGCCGGGCGAGTTCGTGGCGATCGTCGGCCCGAGCGGCTGCGGCAAGTCCACCCTGCTGCGCCTGCTGATCGGCTTCGACAAGCCGGTCTCGGGCAGTGTGCTGTACGACGGCCAGGACCTGGGCGCCCTCGACCAGTCCGCCGTACGCCGTCAGTGCGGTGTGGTGCTCCAGCACGCGCAGCCGTTCACCGGCTCGATCCTGGACTGCATCTGCGGCACCGAGCCGTACACGCCCGAGGAGGCGATGGCGGCGGCCCAGATGGCCGGTCTCGCCGAGGACATCAAGCGCATGCCGATGGGGCTGCACACGATCGTCTCCGGCAGTGGGGCGGTCTCCGGTGGTCAGCGCCAGCGGCTGATGATCGCCCAGGCGCTGATCCGCCGGCCGCGCATCCTCTTCTTCGACGAGGCGACGAGCGCGCTGGACAACGAGACCCAGCGCACGGTCATCGAGAGCACCAGGGCGCTGAACGCCACCCGTGTCGTGATCGCCCACCGGCTGTCCACCGTGATGGACGCGGACCGCGTGATCGTGATGGAGGACGGCCGGGTGGCCCAGCAGGGCCCGCCCGCGCAGCTCCTCGCGGACACGGGCGGACGGCTGCACGAGCTGGTGCGGCGGCAGATGCGGTGAGGTGGACGCCCTTGAAGCGGGCCTCCCCAGGAGTAGGCACCTGCGGTCAGTCGAGACCCGGGACCGGGGCGCCGGAAGGGACTCCGGCCGCCAGATAGCCGCGGTAGAACTTCTTCCACGGCGCGGGCGATCCGGCGTGCGGCCCGCCGGCGTCCTCTCCGCGCGCGTGCGCGTCGAGGGCGACGAGGCAGACCTCCCAGCCGGCGCCGTTGCGGGCGGCGGTGTTCTCGGCCTCCAGGATCTGGGTGAGGGTGAAACGCGTGCGCTGGTCGGCCAACGGCTCCAGGTCGAAGTGCAGTTTGTCGCCGCCCCAGCTGAAGGAGACGTGCCGGGGCGGGTCGACGGCGAGGACGCGTCCGGTGGAGTCCTCGATGTTGGGGTCGCCGCTGAACGTGACCGTGCCGCCGGGCCGCAGCTCGATCTCGGCGCGGGAGGGGAACCAGTGGACCAGTTCGCCGGGGTCGGTCACGAACTGCCAGACCCGGTCGACGGGGTGGTCGTAGGTGCGGCTGAAGCGGATGGCGGGGCGGCCGTCGTCGAGGGTGAGATAGGTGCCGGTGGGGGCGGTGGATTCGTCGGACATGGCGGCTCAGTCCTTCGGGGAGGGTGCTTCGTGGTCGTCCGACGGCTCTCCCGCCGCCCGGTCCAGGCGGCGGCCGAGGGCGTCGAGGCTCTCGTTCCAGAGCTTCCGGTACGGCGCCAGCCAGGCGTCCAGCTCGGCGATCGGTGCCGGATCGAGCGCGTAGACACGGCGCTGGGCGTCCTGCCTGACCCGCACCAGACCCGCGTCACGCAGCACCCGTAGATGCTTCGAGGTGCTCGGCTGGCTCAGTCCGCACGCCTCGACGATCTCACCGACGGCCCGCGGCCGCTCCAGGAGCAACGCGACGATGGCACGCCGGTGGGGGTCGGCCAGGGCACTCCAGAGCGGGGTATCGGACACCCTCCTCAATATGCCCCACTGGTTATATTCCTGTCAAGGCATAGGCGGGGTGCGCGTCCGGCGCGGCCTGACGCGGCCACTAAACGAAACGTTGCCGTTTCGCAGAAAGGGGTCTAGGCTCTACGTGTACGAAACAGTTTCGTTTACCTGCACGTAACCCTGAGCACTTCCCTGGAGTGGTTCTCTGATGTCTCAGACGGCAACCGAAGGTGCCCCCACGGGCACCGTGGACTCACCGGCCGCGCATTCGTCGAAGCGGTGGTGGATCCTCGCGATCATCGGTATCGCGCAGCTGATGGTGGTCCTCGACGCCACCATCGTGAACATCGCCCTGCCGTCCGCCCAGGCGGACCTCGGGTTCTCCGACGGCAACCGCCAGTGGATCGTCACCGCGTACTCGCTGGCGTTCGCCTCCCTGCTGCTGCTCGGCGGACGCATCGCCGACCTCTTCGGGCGCAAGCCCGCCTTCCTCATCGGGGTCGCCGGATTCGCCGGGGCCTCCGTGCTCGGCGGTGCGGCGAGCAGCTTCGGCATGCTCGTCGCCGCCCGTGCCCTGCAGGGTCTCTTCGGCGCGCTGCTCGCGCCCGCCGCACTCTCGCTGCTCAACACGACGTTCACCGAGGCGAAGGACCGCGCCAAGGCGTTCAGCGTCTACGGCGCGATCGCCGGTGCCGGCGGTGCGGTCGGGCTGCTGCTCGGCGGCGTACTGACCGACGCGTTCGACTGGCGCTGGACCCTGTTCGTCAATGTGGCCTTCGCGCTGGTCGCCTTCGTCGGCGGCTGGATCCTGCTCACCAACCACCGGGACGCGGCGAACTCCAAGCTCGACCTCCCGGGCACCCTGCTGGTCTCCTCCGGTCTCTTCTCCCTGGTCTACGGCTTCTCCAACGCCGAGACGCACGACTGGAGTTCGCCCGAGACCTGGGGCTTCCTGGTCGCCGGCGCGCTGCTGCTGACCGCCTTCGGCTGGTGGCAGACCCGCGCCAAGCACCCGCTGCTGCCGCTGCGCGTCCTGCTCGACCGCAACCGTGCGGCCTCGTTCATCGCCGTGCTGATCACCGGTGCGGGCATGTTCGGTGTCTTCCTCTTCCTCACCTACTACCTGCAGCTGAACCTGGGCTTCAGCCCGACCAAAACCGGTGTCTCCTTCCTGCCGATGGTCGCGGCGATGATGGTCATGGCGCAGCTCTCCACCGTCGTTCTCGTACCGAGGATCGGACCGAAGGCCGTCATCCCGGCGGGCTTCGCGATCGCCGCGGTCGGCATGGCCTGGCTGACGGACATCGGTGTCGCCTCGGACTTCTCGACCTCCGTGCTGCCGCAGCTGATCCTGATCGGCGCGGGCCTCGGCATCGTGATGCCGCCGGCCATGTCGCTGGCCACGAACGGAGTCGCCCCCGAGGACGCCGGTGTCGCCTCCGCGACGGTCAACACCATGCAGCAGGTGGGTGGTTCGATCGGTACGGCCCTGCTCAACACCCTGGCCGCGAGCGCCGCGACCAGCTATCTGGCCGGCAAGGACGCGACGAACAAGCTGGTCCAGGCGCAGGCGACGATCGAGAGCTACACCACCGCCTTCTGGTGGTCGGCGGGCTTCTTCGTCGCGGGTGCGCTGATCGGGTTCCTGCTCTACCGCCGCGGGACACCGGACCACAACCCGGACGCCGCACCGGTCGTCCACATGTGATCACCCGCTGATCCCGCGGGCGCCGGACAGGCACTCGCGGGTCCGCGACCACTGATCACCACCGAGCCGGGGGGTCGCCGTCCGCAGGGAGACGGCGGCCCCTCGTCCGTGCGCGGTAGCGGGCCCTCGCGGTGGCGAGACGCACCTGCTGGGCCAGCTCGTTCTGCGGCAGGGCCGGCCGGTAGACGACCAGGGCCCGGTGCTTCTTCTCCAAGGTCAACTCGGCCGGGGTGGGGGCGACTTCGCCGTCATGGGCGAGGGTGTCCGTACCGCGCAGGCCCTCCAGCCGGACCCGTGACACGGCCTCGGCGCTGTAGACACGGGAGCGGCCCAGCGCCCCGGCGAGCGCGGAGACGACCACCCGGGTACGCGCCAGCCGGTGGCCGCCGTCGATCATGCGCAGATCGAGCAGCCCGTCGTCGAGGCGCGGCCGGTAGGTGGGCGCGAAGCCGTCGGGCCGGTACCGGCCGTTGCCCGCGAAGAGCAGCCACAGCCGCCGGGAACGGCCGTTGACGCTCAGTTCGATCGGTGTCGCCGTACGCAGGACCCGGATCAGCGCGACGGCCGCGGCCGGCCACTTGCCCAGCCTCTTCTCCAACCGCTCACGGAGCGCGACGAGTTCGGGGTACAGACCGATGCTGAAGGTGTTCACGAACCGCACCTCGTCCCCGGTCACCGAGGTCGCCACGCCGATGTCCACGGCCACCGCCTCTCCCCGCGCCACCGCGACCGCGGTGTCCTCGAACTCGGGTACGCCCACGTCCTGGGCGAAGTGATTGAGGGTGCCCCCGGGGAACACCGCGAGTGCGAGCCCGTGCCGGGCGGCCGCGTGGGCCGCCGCGTTGACGCTGCCGTCGCCCCCGCACACGCCCAGCGCGCCGCCCGCCTTCCGGGCCCGGTCGACCGCCCGGTCCAGCAGCTCCGTGAAGTCGTCGTCCGGTCCGACCTCGATCAGTTCGGCGCGGGGCAGCAGCCCCCGCAGATGCTCCGCCGGCGGCAGGGAGGAGCCGGGCGCGCCGGACCCGGCCCTGCTGTTCATGAAGACGACCAGTCCCTCGCCGTCGGGCAGCGCGGGCGCCTCGGCCGCCGGCCGTTCCCGCTCGGGGACACCCACGCGGGCGGGCCACCAACGGCAGGTCAGCGCGGCGGCCCCGGCTCCGATCGCGATGCCGGCCAGGACGTCGCCGGGGTAGTGCACGCCGACGTACACCCGCGAGAAGGCGACCGCCGCGGCCAGGGGCGCGACCATGACGCCGTACCGGGTGGATTCCAGGGCGACTCCGGTGGCGAAGGCCGCGGCGGAGGCGGAGTGCCCGGACGGGAACGACGTGGTGTGCGGCTGGCGGGTCAGCTGCCGGATCGGCGGTACGTGGTCGAGCAGCGGGCGCGGGCGCCGGGCACCCCACTTCACGACGGTGTTGACGGTGAGCGAGGCCAGCGCGAGCGAGCCGGCACCGCGCAGGGCGGCCCGCCGGGCGGTGCGGCCGCCGGCCAGGGCGAGTCCGGCCGCGCAGCACAGCCACAGCCGGCCGTGATCGGCGGAGTGGCTGAGCCGGGTCAGCGCCGGATCGGCGCCGGGCAGCCGCGCGCCGGCGACCCGTGTGAACAACCGCTGGTCCAGCTCGCCCAGAACACCCATGCTCCACCGCTACGGCATCGCCGCCGCGTCGGCATCCGGGGCGACTCGGACCGGTGACGGGGCTGCTCCGGGCGGCGCACGGACCGCCGGGAGCGGTCACCGGCGCGCCTCCGCAGCAACGGATGGGGCAACCAGCGTCCAGTGGCCGGGCGGGCGTCGGGGCAGCCGGGCCGGCGTCCCGGCCGGGCGTTTCAGCCGAGCCGGCCCCGGCGGCGTGACCGGATGCGCGCGCTTCGCGCCCCGGTGTCACGGCACGCCGGAGCCCGTCGGCCAGGTGGGGCGGACCGGTTTCCGGTGCCCCGCCCCGGTCAGGGCCCGCGCGCTCCGGCCTCCGCGGCCCCATGTGACAGGCTCACGTCGGCAACGGTCCGCGACTCGGCTCGGGCGTGCCGCGACGGCAGAGGGGTACTTCCCGGACATGCGACTGAGCGTGGTGGATGTGGGTTCGAAGACGGTCCGGCTGGTGGTGGCGGATGCCGAGGGCGGGGTGCCGCTGCCGGTGCACACCGCGAAGTGGCGGCTGCGGCTGTCCGATCACGTGGAGCCCGGTGGGGTCATTCCGGAGGAGTCCGTGCGGGAGCTGGTGCACGCGGTGCGCGGAGCCACCAGGACGGCTCAACGGTGGGGCGCGGCTGCCCCGTTGGCCTTCGCGACCGCCGTGATCCGCAATGCGCCGAACCGCCAGGAGATCCTGCGGACCGTCCGGGCGGATACCGGGGTGCCGCTGTGCACGCTGCCGGGCGAGGTGGAGGCCGAGCTCACGTTCCTCGGGGCGCGCCGGTGGATGGGCTGGCGTTCGGGGCCGCTCGCGCTGATGGACATCGGCGGCGGCTCGCTGGAAGTCGCCTTCGGGCGGGGCCGGCTGCCGGACTTCGTGGCCTCGCTGCCCCTCGGTGCCAGCCGGCTGACCCATGAGTTCTTCCAGGGGGAGGACCCGCCGACGGCGGAGTCGGTGAAGGCGCTGCGGCGCAAGGTGCGCCATCAACTGCGCGACGTGGCGGCACGGATCCGCTGGGAGGGACCGCGTACCGCCGTGGCCACCTCGCGGACGTTTCAGCAGGTGGCGCGGTTGTGCGGGTCCGCGCCCGGACGTCGTGGCCCGTTCGTGGAGCGGGAGTTGCACCGCAAGGAACTGCGCAGATCACTCGACCGCCTGGCCGCTCTTCCCGCCGCCGACCGGGCGCGGCTGCCGGGCATCTCGGCACCACGGGCCGCCCAGAGTCTGGCCGGTGCGGTGGTCGGACACACGACCATGAAACTGACGGGCCTGAAGTCGGTCGCCATCTGCCCCTGGGCGATCCGTGAGGGCATTCTCCTGCGCCATATAGAGGACGGCGCGTCGTGGTGGACGGAGCTGACCGATCGCGGTGACGACCTCTCACCACCGCCCACCGACACGGGGGCGGTGCCCCTGCGTCTCGCGACCCCGGCGGGCTGACGGCCGGGGTCCGGCACGGTGGGGCTGACGCGGTGGGGCTGACGCGGTGGCGGCTGACGCGGTGGGGCTGACGCGGTGGCGGCTGACGCGGTGGGGCCGACGCGGTGCCGGCTGACGCGGTGGGGCCGACGCGGTGCCGGCTGACGCGGTGGGGCCGACGCGGCAGGTCCGGCCTGCGGGAGCCGACACGGGGCCCGGCACAGCGGGAGCCGACGCGGCGGGCCCGGTACAGCGGAAGCCGAGCCTGCTCAGGCACTCGCCCACTCGCCCAATCACCCACCCGCCCACGGGCCCCGCCCCACCCGGACCCCGCACCACGGGGCCCCGGGAACCGCGAGTGACCGCACGCAGCACAGGCGACCCCGGGCACAGCGGGGAAACCGCAGGCACGCACCGCTGGCTCCCCGCACCACAGGTGCCCCCAAGCAACACGGCCGACCCCACCCACCTGCGTAGACCCCAACCGCCACGGGTGACCTCACGCGCAACGGGTACTCGGCCCGCATGACAGAAGATCGTCCAGGCCCCGAGCTGCCCCCGAGCCGCGGCCCCGTGTCCGCAGCCGTCCTCGCGTACCTGCGTGCCACGGGCCCGCTCCCCCGCGCCGAGGACGCGCGGCGGGCGTCGCCGTACGGGGACGATCTGCAGCTTGCCCTGTACCTCTGCTACGAACTGCACTATCGCGGCTTCGCCGAAGTGGACGCGGCCCGTGAATGGGACCCCGACCTCCTGCGGACCCGGGCGCAGCTGGAGGACCGCTTCCTGTCCGCCCTGCGCGCCGACACCCCCGTCCACGACAGCGTCGAGGCCGCGGTGAAGGAACTGCTCGTCGAGCCCGCCGAGGGCACGGGGGTCAGCCACTACCTCCGGGACGAGGGCGAACTCTGGCAGGTGCGGGAGTACATCGCACAGCGGTCGCTCTATCACCTCAAGGAGGCGGACCCGCACGCGTGGGTCCTGCCGCGCCTGTGGGGCCGGGCGAAGGCCGGCATGGCCGCGGTGGAGTTCGACGAGTACGGCGGTGGCCGTGCCGAGCGGGTGCACGCCCGCCTCTTCGCCGACATGATGGCGGACCTGGAGCTGGAGACCACGTACGGCCACTATCTGGACGCGGCGTCCGCGGAGATGCTGGCCACCGTGAACATGATGTCGCTCTTCGGCCTGCACCGGGCCCTGCGCGGAGCGCTGGTCGGCCACTTCGCGGCCGTCGAGATCACCTCGTCACCCGGGTCCCGCAGGCTCGCGGAGGCCATGCGGCGTACCGGCGCGGGGTCCGCCGCCGAGTTCTTCTACGACGAGCACGTGGAGGCCGACGCCGTCCACGAGCAGGTCGTACGCCATGACGTGATCGGCGGCCTGCTGGAGGAGGAACCGCACCTCGCGGCCGATGTCACCTTCGGCATCGACGCCACGGGTTTCGTCGAGGACCGTTTCGCCCGGCATCTGCTCACCGCGTGGCACGCGGGGAGGCCCACGCTGAGGAATACCCATATTTCATGATTCCCCGGGTACTCGTCCCGCGTGAAACCTCTGGCACTCCCGGGCGTGTACGCCCCACAGGACGACACATCTCTGCTGGTCGGCGCCTTGTCCGACGAGCCGCTCGCTCCCGGAGCGCGCGTCCTCGACATCGGTACGGGAACCGGCGCCCTGGCACTCGCGGCCGCACGCCGGGGCAGCCGGGTGACCGCGGTGGACGTGTCCAGGCGGGCCGTGTGCAGCGCCCGCGTGAACGCACGGCTGGCGGGGCTGTCCGTCCGCATCGTGCGCGGGAACCTCTTCGCGCCGGTCGCGGGCCAGTCCTTCGATCTCATCCTCGCCAACCCGCCCTATGTACCCGCACCCGATCCGCAGCTTCCCCCGCGGGGTCCGGCGCGGGCGTGGGACGCGGGTCATGACGGCCGTCTCGTACTGGACCGGATCTGTCACGGGGCCCCCAGGCGACTGCGCCCGGGGGGCGTGCTGCTGATGGTCCACTCCGCGCTCAGCGGGACCGAGCCCACCCTGAAGCGGCTGCGCGCCTCCGGGCTGAAGGCCGCGGTGACGGAGCGCCGATGGGTCGACTTCGGGCCCGTGCTGCGCGAACGGGAGAAGTGGCTGCGGGAACGCGGCCTGCTCTCCGCCCACGAGGAGAAGGAAGAGCTGGTGGTCATCCGTGCCGAACGACCCGTCTGACACGCCCCGTCGGATCACCGTGCAGCGGCAGGGCCCCCTGCTGGTGGAGGGCCCGGTCGAGGTCGAGCTGGAGGACGGCACCGTCGTCTCCTCCGACCGCTTCCGGGTCGCCCTGTGCATGTGCCGGCGCAGCCGCCGCTACCCCTGGTGCGACACCAGCCACCGACGCTCGAAGCCGGCCGAGCGATAGTTCACCCCCGGCCGAGGCGGAGCCGACATGCCACCGGAATTACCTGACGACCGTGCTGTCGGCCCATTGGAGAGCCCGGCCGGCGAAGCCGGGCTCCCGGCGGCGAAACCGTATGCGCGCAGCTATCGCAGTGATCCGTTCATCGTGGTCGCAGCGATCCGTTCATCGTGGTCGAGGTGTCCGGCGAGACAGACCTGGCGACGGCGGGCTCGCCGGCCGCGCATCCGGACGGCGGCGACCGCGGGGTCCGCCCCGGACGTGCTGGTCGACCTGCGGCCGGTCGCCTTCTTCGACTGCTCGGGGCTGCGGGTGCTGTGCCGGGCCGATGACCGGGCCCGGCAGCGCGGCGGCCGTGTCCGCGTCGTCTCCGGCCGGCCCCGCACCCACCGGCTCCTGCGCGCCGCGGGCCTGCTGCAACGCTTCCCGCCGCTCACGGACCTGCCTCCACCGCCGCAAACCCTCAACCCGCAGTTCAATGAAACGATTGAAGGAACGGCGCATCGATCCGAAGGCGGAGGCACGACGTGAAGTTCCTTCTGGAAGTCGACATGGGCGAGACGGGCTGGGACGGGAACGCCGTCCAGGAGCTCGGGCGGATTCTTCGGTACTGGGGCGGCAACCTCGGGCACTACGAGTTGAAGCCCGGCGACGGCACGGCCGTGTACGACTCCGACTACCGCGAGGTGGGGCACTGGACGATCAGCTCCGGCCCGGCACCGGAAACATCGGGCTGATCCACCGGGGCTGCGATCCTGTGCGCGGCCGGGCTCGGCGTCTCCGACCCGCTTCGTGCGGCGCCGCAGTCCCTGTGAACGGGGAACCCACTCGCCCGTGACACGGGCACTTCACTTCCGACGCAATGCCGAGGGCCGGCGGACGGCCCCACTCCGTCCGACCGGCCCTCGGTGCGAGGTCGCGTGATGCTCCGCGACGGGGGCTCGCACTCCCCAGCTACGGCCCTCGGTCAATGCTCACGGGACCGCGCGACCCCGGTCTCAGAACGTGAAGACGGTCATCCCGTAGGAGTTCTTCACGCACTCGTTGGCGAAGGTGCGCTCATAGGAGACGCGCTTGCCCTGCCAGACGCCGTCGACGGTGACGACCACCGGATCGAACTGCTTGGTACACATCACCCCGTCTCTCGCCTCCAGGGCATCGAAGTCCCCTCCGGACGCCCGCAGTTCGGCACAGGCGTCGACGGCGGCAGGGTGGGTGCCCGAGGCGGTGGGCGCGCAGTTCAGGGTGACAGCACGCTCGGGTGTCACGGTGGCCGCGCTGTAGCCGTGGCCCGTGGTGAGGACCAGGGCCGACGGGGCGTAGAGCGCGGCAGGGGCGGAGCCCGGGGCGGCGAGGGCGGACCCGGCAAGGGGTCCGCAGACGGCGGTGGCCGTCAGGGTGAGAGTCGCTGCCCAGCGCGCGGTGTTCGGCATTGTGTGCATCCTTCCGCTGTGGTGAGTGCTGCACCGGCTCGGTTGTGTGCCGGTGCGGCGAGCGCGAGTCTGCCGAGTCCGGCCCGGAAACACACATCGACCCCACGCGTTTCAGTAACTTTCAGTATTGAATCAGTGGCGTGAAGTCACAGAATTCGAACGCGCAATCCCCGTAACTGTGGGGTAGTTGATCTCTGGACTTGGCCCGCTGGCCGGATTTCCACGGCTCTGCAATAGGCCTGAAACATTCCGGTTCAGCTCAGGGCAGACCCCTCCCCGACCGCTTTGCGGGCCCGCGATCGAGGAGTAATTTTCATTACATGATTACTCAGGAGCAACGAGAGAAGCTGCGCGGCTGGTTCGCCGGCCGCCTGCCCGACGAGCTGTTCGAGAGCCTGACGGAGGTCACCGTCGACCGGGAGGAGATCACGGTCGTGGGCCGGATCGGCGAACCCCGGCTCGCCGAGGGCGCGTCGGCCGCCGAGAAGGAGGCGGCCGTCCAGGCACGTATCCAGGAATTCCGGGAGCGCACCCGCGAGGAGCGGGTGGCGGTGGCCCGCGAGGCGGAGCACCGCTTCCGCAAGAAGGTCTCGTGGGGCGTGGAGTGCGGCGGCGAACGCGCCCTGTTCACCCATGTCGCCGCGCCGGTGATGACCCGGCTGCGGCAGCCCGAGCGCGAGGTGCTGGACACGCTTATCGCGGCCGGGGTCGCCCGCAGCCGCAGCGACGCCCTCGCCTGGTGCGTACGCCTCGTCCAGCGCCATACGGACGACTGGCTCACGGAACTGCGGGACTCCCTGGAGCAGGTGCGGCGCGTCCGGTCCCAGGGCCCGGACACCGAGGAGCAGGACACCACTTCGGCAGCGGACGAGTGAGCGCTACGAAGAGGGGGGCGGTGGGGCATCGGGACGGTGAGCCGGTCCGCGAGCGCGCCGGTGCGTCCTATGCCGAGGCGCGCACCACGAGTTCGGGCTCGAAAATCAACGACGTGGGCTCGGTGCGGACGCCACGGATGTGTTCGTCGAGCAGTTGGGCCATCGCCGCCGCCATCTCCTCGACCGGCTGACGCACGGTCGTCAGCGGCGGGCGGCAGACGACCGCCACGCTGGAGTCGTCGAAGCCGACCACGGCGACGTCGTCCGGTACGCGCCTGCCCCGCTCCCGCAGTATCTGGCACACGCCCTGGGCCATCAGATCGTTGGCCGCGAACACCCCGTCCACGTCCGGGTGTTCGGCGAGCAGCCCGGACATCGCCGCCATACCGCTGTCCACGGTGAACCCGCCCTCGGCGACCGGTACGTACGGGTGCCCCCGGCGCGCCATCGTCTCGCGGAACCCGGCGAGCCGGTCCTGGCTCGCGGAGACGGCCAGCGGCCCGGAGACGGTGACGATCCGCCGGCAGCCCCGGCGCAGCAGATGCTCGGCGGCCAGACGGCCGCCGTCCCGGTGCGCCAGATCGACATAGCTCAGCGGCACCGGACGGGACGGCCGCGCGAACAGCACGGCGGGCACCCCGGCGTCGGCGAGCAGCGCGGGCAGCGGATCGTCCGCGTGGGTGGAGACGACCAGCGCGCCGTCCGCGCTGCCCTGCCGCACATACGCCAGCGCCTGATGCCTGCCCTCCGCGGACTCGGCGAACATCAGGACCGGATGCATCGAACGGGGCCGCAGATGACCCACGACTCCGCCGACGACCCGGCCGAAGAACGGGTCCGCGAACACCCTTGCTGCGAACGCGTTCTGCTCCTCCTCGGAGGCGTCGCCCGCGCCGGAGACGATCAGCGCGACGGTCTCGGTGCGCCGGGTCACCAGGGACCTGGCGGCGCGGTTGGGGGCGTAGCCGGTGCGCTCGACGGCCTGGCGCACGGTGTCCCGGATGGCCGGGTCGACGTTGCGGACGCCGTTGATGACCCGTGACACCGTCGCCCGGGAGACCCCCGCCTCCCGCGCGACGTCCTCCAGCGTGGGAGCCTGTCTGCTCATGCCCGCACCCTAGCGGCCGGCGAGCGGTATAGAGCGCTCTCCCGAGAAGAAAAGAGAGCGCTCTCTTCGTCAGGTGGCGCTTCAGTCGGGCGCTGTGACCTCGAAGGCCTCGTCAGCGGGAGATCGCCCGCCGAGCGGCCCGCCGACACGTGGTACGGGCCGGGTTCCGTGCGTAGGACGCACTCGTCCCCCGCCCAGTTCCGGAGCGCGCGTGCCGGGCCACGGATCCGTGCCGCGCCCCTCTCCCCCGGTGCCGCGCGGACGGCTGCCCAGCCCGCGGGCCATCGCTCGGGGAGAGCGCTCTCCCACATGGAGTGCCGGGGCGGCTGCGCAAGGGGTGCCAAGGGAGCGGGCCGGGGATCATGCCCGACTTCGAGCACCTCTTGAACGCAACGCCCGAGGCGGCCCGACAGTGATCCCTGGATTGTTGAATCTCCGAACTACCGTAAACCGGCATCTAGTTGTTCATCTGTCGGCAACAACCTTGAGGACTCCGGTCACACCTATTGACGCGTCGTTCACCCGGATGAAGCATTCATCGGCGAGAGAGCGCTCCCAGACACCCCACACCGTTCATTTCCTGAACCAGGAGAGTCGCCCCCATGCCCCCTGAGTCCACTGACCCCGCGTCCACCGACCGGTCTCCCCTGGCCCGTCGCTCGGTTCTGGGCGCCATGGCCGCCGCCGCGGCCGCGCCCGGCCTGCTCGCCCTGTCCTCACCCGCCGAGGCGGCGCCCGCACCGAGTGGTGTCCGGGCCGCCCTCCCCGGCGGCGGCGATCTCGGACCGAACGTGATCGTCTTCGATCCCTCCACCCCCGGCATCCAGGCCAGACTGGACCAGGTGTTCGCGCAGCAGGAGACGGCTCAGTTCGGCACGGGCCGCTACGCGCTGCTGTTCAAGCCGGGTACCTACAACGGGCTCAACGCCCAGCTCGGCTTCTACACCTCGATCGCCGGCCTCGGTCTCTCCCCGGACGACACCAACATCAACGGGGACGTGACCGTCGACGCCGGCTGGTTCAACGGCAACGCCACGCAGAACTTCTGGCGCTCGGCGGAGAACCTCGCGCTGAACCCCGTCAACGGCACCAACCGCTGGGCGGTCGCACAGGCCGCCCCCTTCCGGCGCATGCACGTCAAGGGCGGTCTCAACCTCTCCCCGAACGGCTACGGCTGGGCCAGCGGCGGCTACATCGCCGACAGCCGGATCGACGGCACCGTCGGACCGTACTCGCAGCAGCAGTGGTACACCCGCGACAGTTCGGTCGGCGGCTGGCTCAACGCCGTGTGGAACATGGTGTTCTCCGGCGTCGAGGGAGCCCCGGCCCAGACCTTCCCGAACCCGCCGTACACCACGCTCAACAACACCCCGATCTCCCGCGAGAAGCCCTTCCTCTACCTCTCCGGGAGCGAATACCGGGTCTTCCTGCCCGAGTTGCGCACCAACGCGCGCGGCACCACCTGGGGCAACGGCACCCCCCGGGGCACGTCGCTGCCGCTGAGCCAGTTCTACGTGGCCAAGCCCGACGCGACCGCGGCCACCCTGAACGCGGCCCTCGCCCAGGGGCTCCATCTGCTCCTCACGCCGGGGATCTACCGTCTGGACCAGCCGATCCAGGTCAACCGCGCGAACACCGTGGTGCTCGGGCTCGGTTACGCCACCCTGATCCCGAACAACGGAGTGACCGCCCTCAAGGTCGCCGACGTCGACGGCGTGCGGCTCGCCGGCTTCCTCGTCGACGCGGGGACCGTCAACTCCACGACCCTGCTCGAAGTCGGCCCCACGGGTGCGTCGGCGAGCCACGCCGCCAACCCGACCACCGTGCAGGACGTGTTCGTCCGCATCGGCGGCGCCGGCGCGGGCAAGGCCACCACCAGCATGGTGATCAACAGCCGCAACACCATCGTCGACCACACCTGGATCTGGCGCGCCGACCACGGCACCGGGGTCGGCTGGGAGACCAACCGCGCCGACTACGGCCTCCGCGTCAACGGCGACGACGTGCTGATCACGGGCCTGTTCGTCGAGCACTTCAACAAGTACGACGTCCAGTGGTACGGCCAGCGCGGTCGCACCATCTTCTTCCAGAACGAGAAGGCGTACGACGCCCCGAACCAGGCCGCGATCCAGAACGGGAGCATCAAGGGGTACGCGGCCTACAAGGTCGCCGACTCCGTGACCACACATGAAGGCTGGGGCCTCGGCAGTTACTGCTACTACAACGTCGCCCCGACGATCCTCCAGCACAACGGATTCGCCGCCCCGAACACACCGGGCGTCAAGTTCCACAACCTGCTGGTCGTCTCGCTCGGCGGCCAGGGACAGTACGAACATGTCATCAACGAGACGGGTTCACCGACCTCCGGCACCACGACCGTGCCTTCCACGGTGGTTTCGTATCCCTGACCGGACCGCCCTGCCCGCCCTCGGCTGTTTGCGGCGACGGGCGGGGCTCTCCGGCCCCCTGCGGCATCAGGTCACGCTGAGGGCGGTGAGGGCGGCACGGCCTCCGGCTGTTCCGACGACCCGCAGCGCCACATAGCGGGCCGTGCGGCCGGCGCGCAGCACCCCGCGCGCCGACAGCCGTGCCGCCCCGCTGTAGGTACGGCCGTCCCGGCTGAACTCGGCTTCCGCCAACGGGCTTTGGCCGCCCCGCCACTGGGTGCGCACCTCCGTGAGGTGCCGTTCGGCGCCCAGGTCGACGACCATCCGACCGTCGGGCCCTGGCGTCCATGCCGTGCCCTCGTCCCCGTCCACCGCGGCCTTCGGATCCGACATGCCGGGCGGCAGGGGCGCGGTCGGGAAAGTGGGCCGGCCGAGTGCGAGGTCGGCGAGGGGATACGCGAGCGCGCGCGGCACGGTGACCGTGGTCGTACGGCCCGCGCGGACCGTGGCCTCGACGCTTCTGCCCTGCGCCGAGACGGTGACACGGCAGGCAGGTCCGCTGAGCCGTACGGTGCGGCCGTCGGTCACCTCGGCGCGCAGACCGGCCGGGACGCGGTCGCCGGAGAGGGTCAGCCGTGGCGGCAGCAGCACCGCGGACGCGGCGGCTGCCTCGGCGCGGTACTCCGTGCCGGTCCCGGTGACGGTCTGCGTCCCCTCGTAGAGGCGGATTCCCTCGTCAGGAGCGCGCGGGACAGTGACCGTGGTGGTCACCGCGTCCGAGGAGAGGTTGAACAGGCTCAGATGGTCGTCGGTGAGGGCCGCCTTCACCTGCGCGGACCGCACTGAGGGGGCCCTGCGTGCGGCCAGTGTGCGCAGCTCGTGCGGCGTCGCCCCGGGCAGTCCCTCGATCAGCAGGCTTCCGGCCGGCCCGTCGGACAGGACGACCGTGTCGCCGTACACCGAGATCGGGTGGGCGGCGCCCCGCACCACGAGACCGGCACGACCGTCGATGTCGAGCCAGCCGCCACGGCTGGTGAGATCCGGCCGCGGCCAGGCGGCCAGGTCGGTCCACTCCTGGCCGTCGGCCGACCCCTGCAACCGGTACGCCCGGCCGGCCGCCGCCTCCCAGCGCAGCGTCACCCGGTCCACATATCCGGCCTCTCCCAGGTCGACGGCGATCCAGCTGTCGGCCCGGGAGCGGTCCGCCCGGGACACCGCCCATGGGGTGGAGCCGTCACCGTCGGCGGCGAGCACCGCTTCCCGGCCGGGATCGGAGGAGGACGCCGAAACCGTGGCGCCGTCGTCGCGTGCCAGGTCGGCCCCTGAAGCCCCGTCGCGTATCTCGAAGGCGTACAGCGAGTAGCCGTACGACGGGTCGGGGCGTACGCCCAGCATGCGCAGTCGCTGGAACTGGCCCCGCTCAAAGGTGAGTTCGTCGACGCGCGGGCCTCCGGGTGTGGCGGTGCCCGCCGCGGCCGGAATCACCGTGGTGCCCTCGGCGGACCGGTAGGTACGGGTACCGTCCAGCCCCGGCATCCCGGGCATGTTCAGATTGCGTACCTCCAGGTGGCCCTCCCCGTGGGCCGTCCCCGAGGTCGCGTACACGACGGCGCCCGAGGGCAGGGTGGTGAAGCCGGCGAACCCGGTGTCGAGTGAGAGGAGGCTCGCACTGCCGTCGAAGCCGTCCCGCAGCCGCGAGTACACGGCCACGGACCGTCGCACGACCTTCGCCCCCGCGTTCGGCAGGAACATCGGGGTGGTACCGCTGAGCGCCAACAGCCAGTCGTCGTGGGCCGGTTGCCAGGCGAACTTGACGAAGCCGGACTTGCTGACGACGCCGGCCCAGGCGCCCGACGACTGGTGGGAGACCAGGCCCGGCCCGGTGCCGTAGTCGGTGACGCCGCTCGCCTGCTCGAAGAGCGCCCGCTGCGAGAGGGGCCGCACGGGAGGGCGGCCCGCCCGGGCCCGCCACTCGTGCAGCAGATAGCTGATGGCCAGTTCGGCGCGGGCTTCCGGCTCGTATTTGGGCTCACCCGAGAACTTCGCGAGCCGGTATTGCGGCGGATACTGCTGATACGCCTCCAGGCGCTCGGCCAGGGCGAGTTCGCAAGCTGCGGCGGCGCGGTCGCCGAGCACCTGCGCCAGGAACGCGAGCGGGATGACGTCACGGCCGTAGAGGTGCTCACGGTCGGCGACCATCGGCATCAGGGGCTCCCCCGCGTCGCTCATCACGCCGAGCAGGGTGCGCCACAGGGGTCCGGCGTTGGGCTGTGCGGTGAGCACCTGGGGCAGGGGGCGCCCCGCGGTCAGGAAGTGCGCGGCGTTGCGCCCGGAGGTGCGCCAGAGCTCCTCCTGGTAGTGCGGGCCGAACGAGCCGTGGTTCTCCACGATGAACGTGTCGTACAGGTTCTGTGCGGTGTTCTCGCTGACGGCGATCCCGTCCACCCGGGTTGGGTTGGCGAGGTCGGCGGCGGGCAGACCCGCCTCGTTGCGGCTCCAACGGCCGAAGGCGGTCCGCCACGCCTCGTAGCGCCGGTCGTCGCTCGCCCAGGCCAGGCCCGGGGCGAGCGCCTGGGCGTAGACGCCCATCTCCTCCAGCTTGGTGTCGCCCTCGAAGCCGCCGCCGGGGCCGTGCGGGGTCCAGCCGCCGGAGTCGGGATCGTCACCGGTGCCCAACTGCGCCGTGTACGCGGCCTGTTCGCGGGCGATGGTGTCGACGTTCCGGCGCGTCGGTTCGTCGAGGTCGTCCCAGAGCAGCCGGGCCGCCAGGACGAAGTACGACTGAAAGGTGGTGTCGAAGAACAGTTTGCGGCCCCACTGGGTGCCCCCGGTCAGCCTGTTCGACGCCGCGAAGTGTCTGAGGGTGGCGAGCGTGCGGGTGCGCAGCGTGTCCCTGTCGGCCCCGGCGCGTTCGGCGTCGTAGGTGCCCCGGGTCAGCAGCACGGCGTTGCCCAGCACGACGGCGAAGCCGAAGTCCTTGTCGGTGTAGTGGCCCTGAGCCGTGTCCCACTGCCCCTCGGACCAGCGGGTGTGGGAGAGCAGGACGCGGTAGTACGTGTCCTGGACGGGGTCCGCCGCCGGGGCGGCAGGGGGTGCCGCGGCCGAGGCGCGCGCCGGGTTCAGCGCGAACGGGACGGCCGTCAGGGCGGCCGGGACACCGATCAGGTGCAGGGCTCGGCGGCGCGTGAACCCGTGGGGGAACCCAGCAGCGTGCTGCGACATCGGCGAGACCTCTTTCGACAACGTTGTCAGAGAGCTCGGTCATTGTTCGGCCGTCCCCCGGCGCACGTCAAGGGCCTCGGCGTCTCTTGCGACACACGGGCCCTCGCGTGGGCGATCGCCCTCAGCGAGCAAGAAGGCGGCCGTGCAGCACTGTTGACCGGCCGGTCGGAGGCCGCTTAGGTTTCGCGGTGGCGAAAGCGCTTGCTGTCGCCCGCCGTTCAGCCCTTTCGGCCCAGCCCGACCGCAGCCCCGCGTCATGTCAGCCGCACGCCTGATGGAGTGTTGATCGCGACGATGCGCATCCCACGAATCTCCCCGCAGCCCGCTCAGGCCAGCGATGGGAACGTTGCCATTGCGGCTCCCGGCGGGTCGGCAGCACGCGTCCGGCCCGGGGCAGCCGGTCCGCCCCTGCCTGCCGACAACGATGTCAGGACCGCTCGTCAGGAGACATCGCCATGACACGATCCCGCATCCGCCGCAGAGCGGGCGCTCTGGCCGCGGCACTCGCCCTGCTCCTCGTGGGCCTCACCGGCTGCTCCGGGAACAACGGGACCACCGCGGAGACCGGCGGCCAAGTGACGCTGAGCTTCGCCTGGTGGGGCAACGATGACCGCGCCCGGCGCACCGAAGCGGCCGTGGATCTCTTCGAGCGGCGGCACCCGGGCGTCACCGTCCGCACCTCCTTCGCCGGTTACGAGGCGTACGTGCAGAAGCTCGCCACCCAGGCGGCGGGCGGCGATCTCCCGGACGTGGCACAGCTCGACTACCGCCAGATCTCCCAGTACGCGGGCAGCGGCACGCTCCTGGACCTCGGCCCCTTGATCAAGGGCGGCACCATCCGGACCGGTGACTTCGACCGGGGCCTGACGCGCACCGGCGCCCATGAAGGCCGGCAGTACGCCTTCCCGATGGGCCGGGGTTCGACCGGATTCGCCTACGACGTCGGTGTTCAGGAAGGCGGGGGTCGCCGCGCCCGAGCCCGGCTGGACCTGGGACGACTGGGTGGACGCGGGCCTGAGGATCAGCGCGCTGCGGCTGACGGGCCCGGGCGGCCGGGCGTACACCGGTCTCACCGACATCGGGGTGAACGAGGACGCCTTCGAGAACTGGCTGCGCGGACAGGGCAAGAAGCTCTACGCGTCCCAGCGCCGACTCGGCTTCAGCGCCGACGACTTGACCGCGTTCTGGACCTTCACCGACCGGCTGCGCCGCCAGGGTGTCGTCTCCCGCGCCGAGGACACCGCGCAGATCAGCGGCGCGGTCGAGGACACCCCGATGGGCCGTGGGCTGGCCGCCACCGACTTCAACTGGGACGGCCCCTTCCTCGGCTATCCACCGCTGCTCGGCGAGAACGTCCACTTCGCGCCCGTGCCCACGACCGACGGCAGGGCGGGCCAGTACTTCAAGCCGACGATGCTCGTCGGCGTCGGCGCGGGCACCCATCACCCCAAGGAGGCCGCCGAGTTGATCGACTTCCTGCTCAACGACCCGGCCGCGGCCGAGATCCTCGGCGTCACGCGGTCGACGCCGCCCAACCGGCGGCTCGCCCGGGCCATCGGCCAGAAGCTCAACGGGCCCGAAAAGGAGGTCTACGACTACGGCCGCAGGATCGCCGCCTACGGCACGGACGCCCCGCCCGCGGCCCCGCCACGCGGTGACGTCGTCCTCCAGGTCTCCTTCACCCGCACCTACCAGCGCGTCATCTACGGGATGCAGAGCCCGCGGGGAGCGGCCGAGGAGTTCGTGGCCGAGGCGAAGAGGGAGCTGCGATGACGACCACCACCGCCCCGCCCCGCAAGGCGCCCGCAGTCACAGCGACGAAGGCGCGCCGTGCGCGCGGTGGTCACCAGGGATCCGCCTATGTCTTCCTGTCGCCGTGGATCCTCGGCGTCCTGCTCCTGACGCTCGCGCCCATGGCGGTCTCGCTGTATCTGTCCTTCACCGACTACAACCTCTTCGACGCCCCCAGGTGGGTGGGGCTGCGCAACTACACCGACATGTTCACCGCGGATCCGCGGTACTGGCGGTCGGTGGGCACCACGCTCCTGTTCGTCGTGGTCGCCGTCCCGCTCAAGCTGGCGCTCGCGCTGGGCGTCGCGCTTGTGCTCAAGGGGCTGCGCGGCGGCAAGGGGGTCTACCGGTCGGCCTTCTACGCCCCGTCCCTGCTCGGCGCGAGCATGTCGATCGCGCTGGTGTGGCGGGCCCTGTACAACGACGGCGGCACGGTCGACGACCTGCTGTCCTCCGTCGGCATCCACACCGGCGGCTGGGTCGCCGACCCGCATCTGGCCGTGTTCGTGGTCGCGTTGCTGTCCGTCTGGCAGTTCGGCGCCCCGATGGTCATCTTCCTGGCCGGGCTCCAGCAGATCCCGGCCGACCTGTACGAGGCCGCCGCCCTCGACGGCGCGGGGCGATGGCGGCGCTTCGTGTCCGTGACGCTGCCCATGCTCTCGCCGGTCCTCTTCTTCAACCTCGTGCTGGAGACCATCCAGTCGTTCCAGGTGTTCACCCCCGCCTTCGCGATCAGCGGCGGCAAGGGCGGCCCGGCCGACTCGACCATGTTCTACACGCTCTACCTCTACGAACGCGGCTTCTCCGCCTCGCACATGGGCTACGCCTCCGCCATGGCGTGGGTGCTGCTCCTCGCCATCGGCGCGGTGACCCTCGTCCTCTTCAAGACCTCGCGCGCCTGGGTCTTCTACGCCCATGAGGGGGCCTGAGATGACCACGGCCACGTCCGCCGGCACGGGCGCACGCACCCGTTCGCGTACCGCCCTCACGGTGAAGCACCTGGGTCTGGTGCTCGTGCTCCTCGTCCTGCTCTACCCGCTGGTCTGGCTGCTCGCCACGTCCCTCAAGCCGGCGGACGAGGTCCTCACCAGTCTCAAGCTGCTGCCGAGCCGCTTCGAGTGGTCGAACTACACCACGGCGCTCGACGGGGTCGGCGGCGTCACCGTCTCCCGGCTGCTGGCCAACTCCCTGCTGATCAGCGCGGGTTCGGTCGTGGGGAACGTGCTGTCCTGCTCGCTCGCGGCCTACGCGTTCGCCCGGCTGCGCTTCCGGATGCGGGGCGTGACGTTCGGATTCATGGTCGCGACGATGATGCTGCCGCACCACGCGGTGCTGATCCCGCAGTACATCATCTTCAACAAGCTCGGCATGGTGGACACCTACTGGCCCCTGGTCCTGCCCAAGTTCCTGGCCACGGAGGCGTTCTTCGTGTTCCTGATCGTGCAGTTCATGCGCGGGCTGCCACGGGAACTGGAGGAGGCAGCCCGCATCGACGGGTGCGGCCCCTTCCGGATCTTCTGGTCGGTCGTCCTCCCGCTGACCAGGCCCGCGCTGATCACCACGGCGATCTTCACCTTCATCTGGACCTGGAACGACTTCTTCACCCAGCTGATCTACCTGTTCGACCCGGAGAAGTTCACGATCACCCTGGCCCTGCGCAACTTCGTCGACCAGTCCAGCAGCTCCGCGTACGGCCCGATGTTCGCGATGTCGGTGATCTCCCTGCTGCCGGTCGTCCTGTTCTTCCTCGCCTTCCAGCGCTATCTCGTGCAGGGCATGGCGACGTCCGGACTGAAGGGCTGAGCCGTGCGCGCTCTCGTACCCCAGCGCCGTGAGCCGGGCGAACTGTTCGGTCCCCGCTTCACTCTCTTCGCCGACATGCTCGCGGTCGGCCTGGCGGCGGCGGTCGCCTCCCTGCCGCTGGTCACCGCCCCGGTGGCCCTGGCCGCCGCTTGTACGGTCCTGCGACGCGCGATCGGCGAGGACCGTCCGGCGACGCTCGGCCACTACGTCGCCGAACTGCGGGCGCACGGGCTCGTCCGCTCCCTTCTCGCGGGCGCGACGGTCCTCGCGGCCGCCGCGCTGCTCGCCCTGGACCTGCTGCTCACAAGGGCAGGGCTGCCGGGCGCCCGCCCGATGCTCTGGGTGCTGGCGACGCTGACAGCGGCCGGGCTCGTCGTCGCCCTGCGTACCGCCGCGGACCCCGACGTCGTACGCGGCTGGCGTCCCGCCCTGCACCGAACCGCCGCGCGTTCCGCCGCCGATCCGTCCGGGTGCGCCTGGGTCGCGGCGGCCGTCGTGCTGTGCCTCGCGTTCGCATGGATGCTGCCTCTGCTCGCCCCGCTGCTGCCCGGTCCGCTGGCCTTCGCCGTCACGGCCGTCGAACTCCGCAGAACGCCCGAGGACCTCCGCCTCGCTCCTCCTGCCCCCGACGAAGGGTGATGTCCCCCATGTCCCCTCTGAGCCGCCGTCTCTTCCTCGGCGCGACCTCGGCCGCGTTTCTGGCCGCCGGCGCCGTCCCCGCAGCCGCCGTCACGGACTCCATCCGACGTGGAACCAGAAGCTGGACCTTCGAGAACGACTCCCTGCGCGCCACCGTCACCTATGCGGGCGGCACGGTCCGCCTCACCGGGCTCTTCAACAAGCGTGCCGGACGCGGCTACTTGAGTGCCCCGTCGCTGCTCTTCGCCCATGAACTCGACGGATCCGAAACCGTCCGCGCCGACGACGGAGGATGGAGTCTCGGAGCGGTTTCGACAGAGCTCGTCACGGTGCTCACGAAGGAGCGGTCGTGGCGGGTCGGTGAGCGCGTCCGCATCCCCCTGCACCGCACCACACCCCGCCCCTTCACGGTCACCCTGGTCTTCGAGATCTACGACGGTGACGCCGGCCTGCGCTACTTCACCCTCGTCCGCAACGACGACCGGGCCCGCGAACTCACCCTCACCCGCTCGACCGTGATCGACCTGCGGCTGCCGGACCTCCCGCACACCCTGCACTACGTCCCGAACATGAAGTGGTTCAGCACCCGCGGATCGCTGGGCACCGGGCCGGTCGGCACCTCCTGGCCGAAGAAGGCGCTCACCGTGTACGACACCGGGGACGGCTGGAGTCTGAGTCCCGAGCTCAACTGGAAGACGCAGCGCGGCAACGGCAACTACCCGGCCGACTACATGCTGCCGCCCTTCGCGGGCATCAACGCCTGGTCCGGGCAGGACACCGTCTCCGTCGACACCCACCCCGAGTCGCTGCGGCTGACGCTGTTCCCGGGTGAGGAGTTCGAGTACCTCGCGGTGAACCTCACTGTCTTCAAGGGGGACGTCGTCGACGGGAAGATGGCCGACGAACTGCACTTCCGCAAGCGCTTCAAGTACCACCACACCACAGCGCTGTTCCACCAGAACGACTGGGACTACCGCGGCGGCCCGGGCCGCGAACTGCCCGCCGGCTACTACTACGACACCGTCATCCCGCAGACGAAGCGGGCCGGCCTCGACATGGTGATGCTCGACGACTACTGGAACACCACCCGCGACTCCATCGAGCCCAGCGACTCCATGAAGAAGGCCATCACCGGCCTCGACATCCTCGCGAGGACGCTGAAGGACAACGGGCTCGGCTTCGGCCTCTGGTTCTCGCTGACGGGTGACGGCCATCTCAAGGGCCGCGACCTCGCCGACCCGACCCAACTGGCCTACAAGCGCGGCCAGATCGAGACGCTCCTCAACGACTACGGCGTCACCCAGCACATGATCGACCTCACCGAGTACTGGCAGAACGAACGGACGACCGCCTCCTCGCACGCCGGCGACAACGTCTACCGCAAGGCACTGCGCACCCGGAACATGCTCAACGACCTGGTGACGAAGAACCCCCAGTACTTGCCCAAGCTCACCAGCGAACTCGACATCGCCCCCACCCAGGGCGACCGCAACAACGGCCTGCTGCACATCGCGTACAACGGCTGGAACACCTCCAACGGAGGCATCACCGGCGAGGATCTGTCGCTGCGCACCGCGCTCACCGCGTTCGGGCACCTGCCGATGGCCGCGACCTACATGAACGGCGGCCGGATGACCGGCCGGATGGAGGACTACTACTCGTACATGGCCGTCCGCGCCGTCAAGTTCCCCCAGGACCCAGGTGACCCGGCCAAGTGGCCCGAGGCGGCGGTGCAGCTGATGGGTGTCTTCAACGCCTGGCGCAGGCGGCCCGAGATCACCGCGCTGACCGACGGCCCTTTCCTGCCCGTCCACTTGGGCCAGGGCTGGGACACGACGGCATGGGACAGCAGCAAGGGCCCGTACGTGTGGATGTGGGCCGACACCGCACGCCGTACCGCTCTCCTCGTCGCGACCGCCGCGGGCACCCCGGGGACCACCGTCGACGCCAAGGTGCGCTGGCTCAAGGACCGTACGTCGTACGCCGTCACGGACATCACGATCGACGACGACGGCACCCAGGCGCACAGCCCGAGGGGGACGTTCACGGGCGAGCGGCTGCGCACCCGGGGCCTGCCGGTCGACCTGTCCGAGAACACCTCGAAGGGCAAGGCGTTCTGGCTGTCCGCGCGGTAACTCGGTTGCGACGGAGGCCCGTTGCGGCCCCACGGAAACTTTGCTTAAGCGGGCCCTAAGGGAGCCTTATGCATCCGAGTCAAGCGAGAAAGGCCAGGCCGGCGGGAAAATTAGCTCTCGCGCACACCATTGGCCAGAGCAACGCTTCTGCGTAGCATCAGACGCATTGGACACACCCCCCACCCGTGTCCCCCGTGTCCATCTTCCCCCCACATTGAGGTTCGGCATGGCTGTACACCGTTCACGTTCACTGCCCTTCGGCGGCCTGGCCACCCTGGTGGCCGCCTCCCTCGCCATGGCGGTCGGCTTCTCGCTGACCGGCCCCGCAACTCCCCGGGCCGACGCGGCCGTCGGCGCACAGACCTGGTCGGACGAGTTCGACGGCGCGTCCGGCAGCGCGCCCGACGGCGCCAAGTGGACGCGCGAGACCGGCGGTTCGGGCAACGGCAACAACGAACTGCAGTACTACACCAACAGCACCGACAACGCGGCCCTCGACGGCAACGGTCATCTGGTGATCACCGCCCGCGCCGTCGGCTCCTCCTCCGGCCTGAACTGCTGGTACGGAGCCTGCAAGTACACCTCCGCCCGGCTCAACACGGCCCAGTCGTTCACTCAGGCGTACGGCCGTTTCGAATCCCGCATCAAGATCCCCCGCGGCAAGGGCGTGTGGCCGGCGTTCTGGATGCTCGGCGACGACCTCGGCAGTGCCGGCTGGCCGAACAGCGGTGAGCTCGACGTCATGGAGAACATCGGCAGCGAGCCGGGCACCGTCCACGGCACGATCCACGGCCCCGGCTACTCCGGTTCCGGCGGCATCGGGGCCGCCTACAACCTGCCGAACGGCCAGGCCTTCGCGGACGACTTCCACACCTTCGCCGTGGAGTGGTCGCCGGACGCCATCAAGTGGTCGGTGGACGGCACGACGTACCAGACCCGGACACCGGCCGACGTGGGCTCCAACAAGTGGGTCTTCGACCACCCGTTCTTCCTGATCCTCAACCTCGCCATCGGTGGCAGCTGGCCCGGCGACCCCGACGGATCCACGTCGTTCCCGCAGACCATGACGGTCGACTACGTGCGCGTCTCGGCCTGGAACTAGGACCCGTCCGGTCGATCACGCCGTCTCGCACCAGAACCGTTCTCCGCACAGGAACAGGAACCACATGATCACCCGCAGAAGGATGTTCGCCTCACTCGCCGCGGCCGCCGTGGCCGGGCCGGGCCTCGCCCTGATCGCGCCGCGCGCACTGGGCGCGGGCGTCTCCGACGGCTCCGGCACCGACGCCGCGGGAGCGCTCCCACTCACCATCACCAACTCCACCGGCGAGTACGGCAACGCGTCGGTCCACGTCTACATCGTCGGCAACCAGGACGGACGGCAGGTGCGGGTCACCGCCGACGGCACCCTGGCGCCCGTCGCGCTGTCCGACAACGGCGCCGACGGATTCACCGACTACGCCATCCCGTTGGCCTCCAGTGGCGAGACAACGTTGTCCCTTCCGTACATGTCGGGCCGCGTGTACGTCTCGCTGGGCAGCAAGCTGAAGTTCAAGGCGGTGACGGACGGCGCGGGGAACGCGGCCCTCCAGTACCCCGCGGGCTGGGTCTCCTCCGATCCCAGCTACGACGTGCTGCACGACTGCGCCGAGTTCACCTACAACTCGTCCGGAATGTTCTGCAACACGACGATGGTCGACATGTTCAGCGTGCCGATGTCGATACGGCTCACCGGCTCCGCCGACCAGACCACCGGCACACTCGTCGCCGGCGGACGCGACCAGGTCTTCGCCGCGGTCAAGGGTGTCGACGCGTTCGCGCCGCTGGTCGTCGACGATCTGCGGGTCGTCGCGCCCGGACACGGCCTGGACGCCGGGCTGTTCGCGAAGGACTACTTCGCCTCGTACATCGACGAGGCCTGGAGCACGTACGCCGGAAAGGATCTGTCCATCACCACCAACGCCGGGAAGTTCACCGGCCGCGTCAGCGGTGACACCCTGTCCTTCACGGGACCGGCGTCCGCTTCCTTCGCCAAGCCGTCCACCCGCGATGTGCTCTTCTGCGACGGCGCCCTCGCCGCCCCCAACGACGGCAGGACCGGCCCCGTAGCTGCCGTCCTGGGCGCCGCCTTCAACCGTACGACGCTGGTGAGCACCGCGGCCCAGCCCACCACCGACCCGGCATCCTTCTACCGGACCGCGGTCACCAACCACTACGCCAAGGCGGTGCACGCCGCCACGGCCGACGGCAAGGCCTACGGCTTCGCCTTCGACGACGTGGCGGAGTTCGCCTCGTACATCCAGGACACCGCCCCCACCGGCATCCACCTCGACCTGACGTCGTTCTCGTAGTCCCTGTCAGGCGTCCGTAGCCGCAGCGGTCTTCGCCGGCGAGCCCGCGCGAAGACCGCTGCCGAGGCGACCGGCAAGGGGTACGAGTGCGATCGCGACCGCGCCCGTCACCCCGGCCAGGGCGAAGGCGATGAAGCCCCAGCTCTGGCTGCCGTTCGAGGCGAGGGTTCCGACGAGCGAGGGGCCGACGACGGCGCCGGCGCGGCCCACACCGGTGACCCAGCCGAGGCCGGTGGCGCGCTCACTGTCCCGGTACAGGGCGTTGGAGGTGGCGTACACCATGACCTGCGCACTGAACAGCCATACGCCGGTGATCGCCACGACGGCGTAGGTCAGACCGAGCGGCATGTGCGTCTTCAGCAGCAGCGCGCCGGCCGCGGTCAGCGTGAACCAGATCGCCGAGACCCGTACCGGCCCGAAGCGGTCGGCGGTCCGGCCCGCGATCAGCATGCCGACGATTCCACCCGCGTTGATGACCAGCAGGAAGCTGACGGAGGACGTCATCCCGTAGCCGGACGCCTTCATCATGGTGGGCAGCCAGGTGCTGACTCCGTAGACGAGGAGCAGCCCGCAGAACGACGCCACCCACAACAGCGGGGTGGCCCACCGGGATTCGGGACGGAACAGCGCGCGTACGGCGTCCAGCCGGCCGCGGGCTCCGGCGGCCGGGCTGGCGACCGGCGTGGGCCGGGGCAGCCCGTAGCGGTCGGCGACCCGGTCGGCCCCTTCCCGGTTGCCCCGGGAGAGCAGGACGCCGGGCGACTCGGGCATCAGCTTCAGCAGCAACGGGACGGTGATCACGGCCGGCAGCACACCGGCCCAGAACACCCAGCGCCAGCCGAAGGAGGGGGCCACGGTCAGTCCGAGGACCGTCGCCGCCATGCCGCCGGCGTGGTACGAGGTCATCAGCAGCCCGGTGGTGAGCGCGGCCCGGCGGGGCGGGGCGAACTCCATCACCATGGCCAGGCACAGCGGCATCAGACCGCCGAGACCGAGTCCGGCGATGAACCGTCCGGCGCCGAAAACGGCGGTGCTGCCGGCCACGGCACACAGCGCGGAGCCCAGGGAGAACAGCGCCACACTGCAGGCGAGGATCGGTCGCCGGCCCAGCCAGTCGGTGATGTTCCCGGCGGTGAGCGCGCCGATGAGCATGCCGAACGTCGTCCAGCTGCCGATGGTGCCGGCGAGCGAGGTGGTCAGGCCGAGCCCGCTGTCCTCGAGCATGTGCGGCATGACGGCGCCGTAGATGTTGACGTCCATCCCGTCGAAGAACACCGCCAGCCAGCACAGGGCCAGGACCGGGAAGACGGAGCGGAAGGTGTGCCGGGGACGGGCGGGCAGCGCGTCCGTGGTGTCGGAGAGAGTCATCGTCGACCCCTTGCGTGGGAGCGGAGTGCCGGAACGGCGGGAAGGCGGTGACACAGGGCGAGGCCTTTTGGGGTTCGCCTTGTGAAGTTCTCTTCACCCAGAAATCGGCGAGCTGCGCTCCCACGATTTCCGGGTGACCGGTGGTCACTGCGTCCGAATGACCTGGTGAGGGGGTGCTTCGGGGAGGGCCGGACGGGCAGGGCCCGTCAGCCGTTGAGGTGCTTGCCGAGGAACGTGACGATGTCGCCCATCACCTCCTGGGACGACCACTTGAGGCCGGTCTTGGAGTCGCCGCCCATGAACGAGAGATCGCCGTGGTCGGCGCCCTTGACGACGTAGCGGGTGCTGTCGGCCCCCTTGTCGCGCAGGGTGTTGTGCAGCGTCAGGGTCTGACTCGGCGAGACGAGGTGGTCGTCACTGCCGTGGAGGATCACGAAGGCGGGGTCGGAGGAGTCGGCGTAGGTGCTCGGGTCGGCGTCCTTGATGGCACTGGGGTCATCGGTGAGCTTCTTCTTGCTGTCGGCCCCGAAGACGAACTTCGCGGTGCTGCTGCCGGCTTCCACGTACGTCTTCTGCGTCGCGGCGTCGAAGTCGGACGCCGTCTTGGACAGGTCACCCGGTCCGAACTCGTCGACGACCGCCTGCACATCGCTGCTCTGGCCCAGGTTGTCGCCGGCCTCGAACTGCTTGAGGCCGTTGGTGGTACCGGTCATCGCGGCGAGATAACCGCCGGCGGACTGCCCCCACACGGCGACGTGCGCCGAGTCGATGCCGTATTCGTCGGCATGCGCCCGCAGATAGCGGATCGCGGACTTCACGTCCTGGACGGCCTCTTTGTAGGTGCCCCCCGTGGTGGCGGTCCGGTACTGGATGCTGGCGACGGCGTACCCCTGCTCGGCGACGTAGGTCCGCTGGTTGAGGTTGCCGGTCTTGTCCGCCATGGCGAAGCCGCCACCGGTCATGTAGACGACGAGGGGCTTCTTGCCGTCGGTCTTGGGGAGTTGGAGGTCCAGCTTCAGATCCGTCTTCTTGCCACCGGTCGTCGGGCTGGAGTAGACGACGTCGCTGTGCGTCGTGACCCCCGTCTTTCCGCACTCGATCTGGGCGCCGCCGCCGTCGATGACGGTGCTCGTGCTGGTGTCGCTCGCCTTGACGGACTTCGCGATGGTGATCGAAGGGCCGCCCGCCGCCCTGCTGGGAGCGCCGGATCCCGTCTGCCCGGCCGCTGCGCCGCCCGGACCCTGGGACGCCGGGCAGTCCGTCGGCTTCGAGGACGAGGGTGAGGACGACGCCGCGCTGGAGGCGGTGCTGTCGCTGTCCGAGGAGCAGGCCGTGACGACCAGCCCGAGCACCACGGAGGCGGCGAGGCCCATGCCGACCCGCCTGCGCCTCCTGCTTCCGGCCCGCGTTCCGTTCCCGTTACCGTCCCCGCTCCCGGTCCCGGTCCGGGTTCCGGTCACGATCTTGTCTTCGCCCGTGGTCATGGCTCTCCAGTAGTCGCTCGGACACAATAAGTGGAAAACTCGTTCCCACTTTCGAGAGCCACGGTAGCACTAAGTGGGAATCCAATTCTCACTTAGTTTCGGAACAGTTCTGGGCAAGGCCCCTCACCTGGGGAGCGACCGGTGGGACGGGGCGGCCGAGGCGTAGATACGGGCGGGCCGGGCCCTGGCCGTGACCGGGGCGAGCCTTGCGAGAGGGCGGGGCGGGAGGGGAGCGTGGGCCGCGGGTTCGGGGCGGAGAAGACCGCGGGAGACGTCCACGAGGGCGCGAGGGTGGCGCGGGCCATACGTTCCGGGCGGTGGACACCGCGGGAAACGTCTGCGGGCGGGACGGTGGCGCGGGCCCCACGAGAAGGCAGCGGAGTCGGTACGCAGCCGCCGCGGAGTCGGCGTGCGTGCAGAGCAGAACCGCGTCAGGGCGAAGTGCGCCGCTCACGGACCTCGCGTGCGCTCGACTCGTCCATCGCGTTCATGAACTCGGAGTCGCCGATGGCGATGTCGGGCAGCGGGGCGCTCGCGCCGGGCTGCGCCCGCAGACCGTCGAGCAGCAGCCGCAGATACCGGCGCCAGAGGTCGGGTTGCCCGGTCCGGTCGGTGACCGCGGCGAGCATCAGCTGGATCATCGGGATGTCCACGGGCGAGATGTCGGCGCGCAGGGCGCCCTGCTCCTGCGCCCGGGTGATCAGCGCGTGCATGACCGGAGTGATCCGCGCGAGGACCAGGGCCTGCCGCTCCGGACTCTCCCCCGCCCCCATCATCACCTCACGCAGGCCTCGGTCGAAGGCCTGGACCTCGCAGGCCTTCTCCAGGCTGGTGACCAGTCCGCGCCAGGCGTCCGGGTCGGCGAGCCCTTCCTCCGCCACGCCGGCGAGGGTGCCGACCATGTCGTCGAAGAGCGCGTCCACCAGCTCCGCCTTGCTGGAGAAGCGCCGGTAGACGGTCCCGAGGCCCAGCCCGGCGTGGGCGGCGATGTCACTGAGGCTCGCCTCGACGCCGCGCTCGCGGAACACCTCACGGGCCGCGACGAGGATGCGACGGCGGTTGGCCTCGGCGTCCCGCCGCAGCGGGGGCCGGTTGGTGCCGGGGCTGGACGCCATGTCGATCGCTTGACTCCCAAAGCGGCGGAATTTTTCCGTTTCATGCTACAGCCGGCCGATGACCACCCTGCCGGGACGGCTCCGCGGCCCGGCCGTCCCGACACCCCTCCCCCGCCCTCAGGGCGCCGCGTTCATCAGATCGAGCGCGCTCTGCTGACGGGCGGCGTCGGTCGAGTCGACCGGCCCCGCCCAGTGCAGCCCGTACGCGTCGAGCGTGTTGCGGTCACCCGCGTATGCGGCGGCGGCCTGCCGTGTGAGGTACGAGCTGTAGGGGCGGTCGGAGAGCTGGGCGTTGAAGGCGCTCAGCCCGCGGACGTACGCGCCCTTGAAGGAGGGTCCGTCGGCCCCGCAGCCGCTCGTCTCGCACGGCTCCCGCAGGATTCCGCCCGAGTTCAGCGCGGTGGAGGTGGTCGAGGCGGTGCCGATCTGACGGCCCGTGGTGAGGAGCGTCGAGTCCCCTGTGGCGCGGTACAGCTCGGCCAGTCCGCCCAGCAGGACGCCCTGGTTGTACGACCAGGCGGTGGACCCGTTGCTGGCGCAGGTCGACAGGTTGATGCCGTCGTTGACGAGGTGCGAGCTGTTGATCATGCCGGTGCCCTTGAACCACGCCCACTCCGTCGTGGCCCGCCCGAGGTAGAGGGTGTCGCCGGCGATGCGGTTGTGCAGTGCGGCATTGAGCTCCAGGTAGAGGGAGTTGGCGATCGCGTTCTTGTACGTCTTCGCCGTGCTCCACCAGACCCCGCCGCCGCAGGTCGAGTCCCAGTAGCGCGCCATGTGGTCGGCGTCGGCGCGGGCGGTGGTCAGATAGCGGCTGTCACCGGTCAGGTCGTACGCCGCGACCCAGGCGAGCCCCCACCATCCCGTGTCGTCGATGTAGTCGTTCCTGAACTGGCCGCCCTGGGCGTTCAGTTGGCGGTCGTAGGTGCGGGCGATGGCGTACTTGTAGCTGGGCATGCCGGTGACCCGGATGTTGTCGACGAGGGCGGTCAGGGCGTTGGCCGAGTTCCACCAGCCGGTGGTGTCGAACAGGCCGGTGGAGTTGTTGTAGAACTGCATGAGCGCGGTGGCCGCCGCGGTCGGGCGGCTGTACGCGTTCCAGGTCGTACGGGCCCACGCCGTGCAGGCGATCTCGGCCCGGTCCCCCGCCTTCCCGCAGGCGCGCAGCGCACCGACGCCATTGCCGTTCCAGTCGTCGACGTTGTACATCAGGGTGCGCCAACCCGCCTGCCCCGAGGGGACGGTGGTGTCGCCGAGTCTGCTGCCCGAGCTCCAGGTACGGCCGCCGTCGAAGGAACGGTCGAGCCAGACCTCGTCGCCCGGGCCGGCGTTGCCGATCGAGGCCCAGCCCATCGCGTCGGTGTCGTCGAAGTGCAGGGCCAGGGTGCGGGAGTAGAGGGTGGCGGTGACCGGTTGCCGGTCCTGCGGGGACAGGGCGGGGTCGCGGGCGTCGCAGTACTTGTTGCAGACGGTCGCCTGGGCGGCGGCGGTGGCCACTCCACCGGTGGCCGGGACCAGGAGGGCCAGCGCCGTGATCAGACCCGTTCCGAACCTCCGGCGCCGCCTTGCGGATGAGTTCATGCCGACTCCATGGATGTGGGGGGTGGGGTCTGTCGGCTTCGCCGTGGTGCGCCGACCCCGGGTCGGGAGCGATGGAAACGTATCCATCGCGAAGGTCCCACCGGCAGGCGAAGCCGTCAATGGTCCGTACTTGAAAGGCCGTTGGCGCCACCCGAAGCGAACTAACGTCCCTGCCGCGGCTGTTGCCCGCACCGATGCCGTCGGTGGCGCCCGCCCCCGAAGGGTCTGTCGCCTCCGGTTACCGGGGCCCGGTCTCCCCTGTGCCGCGGGCGATCAACCGCGAGGGCAGTACCGTCCGTTGGAAGGGAGTGTCGTCGCCGTCGATGCGGTCGATCAGCAGCCGGGCGGCGCGGCGGCCGAGTTCCTCGGTGTCCGAGGTCACCACCGTGACCGGGGTGGGAAGCAGATCGGCCAGCTTGAAGTCGTCGAACCCCACCACCGCGATACGGGCGCCGAGCCGCAGACTCGTCCGCAGGACGCCCTCGGTGAGGAAACTCGTGGTCGAGAAGACCGCCGTGGGCGGGTGGGGCGAGGTGAGCAGGGCGTGGGTGGCGGCGGAGGCCTCCTCCGTGGTCCCGCGCCGCAGGGTGACCACGAGGGCCTCGTCGGCCTCGATGCCGCTCTGCCGCAGGGCTTTGCGGTAGCCGCGCAGCCGACGGCCGGTGGTGTAGTAGGACGGGGCGACGATGATCGCGATCCGGCGGTGGCCGTGGTCGATGAGGTGCTGGGTCGCCGTGCGCCCCCCGCCTTCGTTGTCGACGAGGACGACATCGGCCTCGGCTCCCGTGGCGGGCCGGTCCACGAAGACGACCGGCACCTCGTCGTGGCCGTTGACCTGCTGCAGAAAGGCGTGGTCCCCCTGGTCGGGCACGATGATGAGACCGGCGACCCGTCGCCCGATGAGCTCCCTCACGGCCCGCCGTTCCACGGCGGGGTCCTCGTCGGCGGTACTGAGCAGGACGGCGTAGCCGGCCTGGGCCGCCACTTCGACGGCCGCCTTGGCCAGGGAGGCGTAGAAGGGGTTGGTCAGGTCACCGAGCAGCAGGCCGAGGGTCATCGAGTTCTGCCCGGGCCGCAGGGAACGCGCGATCTCGTTGCGCTGGTATCCGATCTCGCTGATCGCCGCGTGCACCCGGGCGGCCGTCTCCTCGCGGACCGCGCCGAGGCCGTTGACCACGCGCGACACGGTGACGAGGGCGACTCCCGCCCGCTCCGCGACATCGCGCATCGTCGGCCGGGTGCTCTGACGGTGCCGAGGACGACTGCTCACGTGGGGCGACGACCAACTTTCCTCACAGGCCGGGACGAGCTGACACATACCGCGAGACGTCCGGCCGGGCGAACGTCACCAGGATACGTTTCCTGATTCCGCCGCAGGCCCGGTCGGCGGGACCGGTCCACCACCCCCGACCGGCGCGAACCGGGGCCGGGCGCCCGCCTGTTGTCCCGGCGTACCGCACCGAGGAACACGGCCGCCGGGGTCCTCCTCCATGAACGTCCGGTGCCGTGCCGCCAGGACACCCGGCCGGCCGGACGCACGGCACGGAAGTCGCCGTACACATGGAGCATTGGTCCATTCGTACGGCGAAAGATGGATGGTCCGTCACCTGGTGCGGGGCTCGCCCGGCGCCATAGCTTCGGCAGACCCCTCGGGACGACGGGCGCAGCCGCCACGCACTCCGGTGGCACCGCCCCGCCGTCCCCACCCCCGCGCCACCACGCGCTCGGCCGCCCTTCGCGTACAGGTACCTCGCTGGAGCACCTTTGTCCGAGAACTCCCCCGCCGCACCGCCGCCGTCGCTCACCGAGGTCGAGACCTACGGTGTCGAGCGGATCCCCGACGCGGACCGCAGCGCGTCGCCGTTCGACCTGTTCCGGGTCGCCTTCGGCGGCGCCAACACCTTCTCCACCTGTGTCCTCGGGGCCTTCCCCATCCTTTTCGGCCTCTCCTTCTGGCAGGGGCTCGCGGCGACCCTCCTCGGCGTCGTCGTCGGAGCGCTGATCCTGTGCCCGATGGCGGTCTTCGGGCCGGTCAACGGCACGAACAACGCGGTCGCCTCCTCCGCGCACCTGGGCGTGCACGGCCGGGTGGTGGGCTCGTTCCTGTCGCTGCTGACGGCCATCGCGTTCTTCTCCATCTCCGTGTGGAGCTCCGGCGACGCCCTGGTCGGCGGAGCTCACCGGCTGTTCGGCCTGGAGCGCAGCACGCTGTCGTACGTCGTCGCCTACGCGCTGTTCGGCGGTCTGGTGCTCGCGGTCTGCGTGTACGGCTTCCGGTTCATGCTGTTCGTCAACAAGATCGCGGTGACCTCGGCGACCGTGCTCTTCCTGCTCGGCGCGGTCGCCTTCGCCGGTGACTTCGACCCGTCGTACGCGGGCGTCTTCACCGCCTCGGCCGACTCCGCGACGCAGGCGCTGTTCTGGCCGTCCTTCATCGGCTCGGCGCTGATCGTGCTGTCGAACCCGGTGTCCTTCGGGGCGTTCCTCGGCGACTGGTCGCGCTACATCCCGGCGGACGCGCCGCGCCGCAAGGTCGTCGGTGCCGCGTTCCTGTCGCAGATCGCGACGCTGCTGCCGTTCGTCTTCGGCCTGGGAACCGCGAGCATCATCGCGACGAAGGCACCGGAGTACATCGACCCGGCGGCCCCGGACTTCGTGGGCGGGCTGCTGGCCATCTCGCCGAGCTGGTTCTTCCTGCCGGTGTGTCTGCTGGCCCTGATCGGCGGCATGTCGACGGGCACGACATCGCTGTACGGGACCGGGCTCGACTTCTCGTCGGTGTTCCCGCGGCTGTCGCGGGTCCAGGCGACGATGCTGGTCGGGGTGCTGTCGATCGCGTTCATCTTCGTCGGGCGCTTCGGCTTCGACCTGGTGCAGAGCATCTCGACCTTCGCCACCATGATCATCACCTGTACGACTCCCTGGATGGTCGTGATGATCCTGGGCTTCTTCACCCGGCGCGGCTGGTACGACCCCGACGCCCTCCAGGTCTTCAACCGCCGTCAGCGCGGCGGCCGTTACTGGTTCACGCACGGCTGGAACTGGCGGGGCATGACGGCCTGGTGGGTGGCCGCCGTGACCGGCGTGCTGTTCACCAACATCCCGGGCCAGTTCGTCGGTCCGCTCGGCGACCTCGCCAACGGCGTCGACATCAGCCTGCCGCTGTCCCTGGCGGTCGCCGCGATCCTCTTCCTGGCACTCCTGCGGCTGTTCCCCGAACCCAGGGCGGTGTACGGCCCCGAGGGTGCGCGCCTGGCCCGTACCGTCGACGTCTCGGTGCCCCCGATCACCGGCCCCGGCATCCCGGCCGAGGGGGCACCCGCGCTCGCCGTCGAGGGGAGCTGACGCAAGCCGATGGAGGACTGGCTCGATCTGTCCGTGCCGGTGGTCACCGGGATGCCCGTCTATCCCGGTGACCCGCCGGTCGAGGTGTCCAGGGCGCTGCGGGCCGCCGACGACGGCGTCAACGTGCTGCGGCTGCACATGGGTTCGCAGTCGGGGACGCACGTCGACGCGCCGTACCACGTCGACGAGGCGTGGCCCACGCTGGACGACCTGCCGCTGGAGCGTTTCGCGGGCCCGGCGGTCGTGGCCGACCTCCGGGGGATGGCGGACCGGGTTCCTGTCACACCCGAGCTGCTCCTGCCGGCCCTGGGGCGACTGCGGCTGCTGCCGGGCGGGATCCTCCTGCTGGCGACCGGGTGGTCGGCCCACTGGGGCACCGACCGGTACCAGGCGCATCCCTGGCTCACCACGGACGCGGCCGACGCGATCGTCAACGCGGGCGTCCGCACCGTCGGCGTCGACGCGTTGAGCGTGGACCTCACCGGGGGCACCGGGCTGCCCGCCCACCGCGTCCTGTGCGGCGCGGGCGGTGTGATCGCCGAGAACCTGACCGGCCTCGACCGCGTCCTCGCGGCCCAGGAGGCCGGGCACGCGGTGGAGGTGTTCCTCTTCCCTCTCCGCCTGCCCGGCGCGGACGGCGCACCGGTCCGCGCCACCGCCCGTGTGCGGCAGCGGATGGGCTGCCCCTGACCGCGCCGGGTTCTTCGGGGCAGCTGTCAGGCCCGGATCGTGCGGGCGATGTCCAGCGTGAGGCGCTGCCAGGGGTCCCGGGGGTCGCGGCCCGTCAGGTCGTGGATGCGGCGCAGGCGGTAGCGCAGGGACTGCGGGTGCAGGTGCAGCGCGCGTGCGGCGGCGCTCGCCGAGCCGGTGTCGATGTAGGCGGTGAGGGCTTCGAGCAGGTGGCGCCGGCCGGGGTCGGCGAGCGGGCCGAGGACGAGCCGGCCGATGTGGTCCGGGGCGGCGGCGGGGTGCCCGGCCAGCAGGGCGAGGACATGGGCGTCGGCGTCGGTGAGCAGCCGGCCGGGGTGGTGGGCGTGCGCGGGCGCCGTGTCGAGGGCGTCGGCGGCGAGACGGTGGGCGACGGCGACCCGGTCGAGGCTCTCGTCCGAGATGGCACAGCCCCGCCACGACTGCCCGCCCAGCACGGAACCGGCGTGCGCCGCGGCGGCGGCCGGCAGCAGCAGAACGGCGCGTGAGCCCCGTACCGTCGCCAGCGCGGTGGTGTCGCCGCCCGGGGCGGTCAGCGCGTCGAGCAGTGCGGCCACCGCGTCGTGCGACATGTCGGCACCGTCCGGGGCGACGGGCTCCGCGACCAACAGGCAGTAGGGGTCGGGGAGTTGGACACCCAGCCGGGCGGCACGGTCGGTGAGCGCGCCGACGGAGGCGTGCCGTCCCGCGATCAGGTCGTCGAGCAGCAGTCGCAGCGCCCGGTCACGGTCCCCGGCGAGATCCTCGCTGGTGGTGGCATAGGCCGCGGCCATCTCCTCGGAGAGGGTGTCGAGCGTGCTCAGCAGCATCCGCGCCAGCGCGAAGGCGTCCGCGGCGGCCAGCCGCGGTGCCCGGGCCGCGATCTCGTCCGTGAGGACGGTCGCCGCCACCCGGTAGGCACGCAGCACCGCCTGCACGGGACGGCCGTCCGCCGCGCGGGCCGCCGCGATGCCCCGGAACCGCCGGAGGTCCGAGGGGTCGAGAGCGCCGTCGGTAGCCCACAGGTGCAGCAGCCGGTCCAGCCCCCAGGCCGCGATGGCCCGCACCTCGGGCAGCCTGCGGTCGTCGAGGGCCGCGTAGACGGGCACCTGCTCGTGCACCGCCGCGACGACCGCCTCCACGACGCCCGGGTCGGCGGCCATCTCCTGCCGGACGCGCTCCCTGGCGTCCGAGGGCTTCCTCGCGGGCTTGCTTGTCACAGGGTGATAGTCCCAGCCGCGCGATGTGCGCACCACTGTGGACTGGCCTTGTCACACTCGCCAGGATCAACGGTGTACAGCGCGATCTCAGGGACGAGAGGCGGGACGTACGGATGACGAGGCACTGGGCCGATTTCCAGTACGAGATCTATCTGAACGGCATGACGGGCGCCGTACCGCGGCTGCCCACCGATCTGACGCGGCTGGAAGAGCTCACCGAGCAGCGGCTCGGGCCCGGTCCGGTCGGCTATGTGGCCGGCAGTGCGGGCAACGGCAGCACCGCACGCGCCAATCGCGCGGCGCTGGAGCGGCGCAGGATCGTGCCTCGCATGCTGCGCGACGTGCACGAACGGGATCTGTCCGTCGAGGTGTTGGGCCGGTCCCTGCCCGCGCCGCTGGCGCTCGCGCCGGTGGGGGTGCTGTCGATCATGCATCCGGACGCCGAGTCCGCCGCCGCGCGGGCCGCCGCGGCGCAGGGCGTGCCGTACATCCTGTCCTCGGCCTCCAGCACCCCGCTGGAGCAGGTCGCGGAGGCGATGGGCGACGCGGAGCGCTGGTTCCAGCTGTACTGGGCGAAGGACCGGGAGGTCACCCGGAGCTTCCTGAACCGGGCGAAGGCAGCCGGCTTCAGCACGCTGCTCGTCACCCTGGACACCCCGCTCCTCGCCTGGCGGCCGCGTGACCTCGACCAGGCGTATCTGCCGTTCCTGCACGGCGTGGGCACCGCCAACTACTTCACCGACCCGGCGTTCCAGGCGGGTCTGGCCAAGCCGGTGCACGAGGACCCGAACGCGGCGGTGATGCATTTTGTGAGCATGTTCGCGGACCCGGGCAAGACCTGGCCCGACCTGGAGTTCCTGCGGGAGAACTGGGAGGGGCCGATCGTCCTCAAGGGGATCCTGCATCCGGACGACGCCCGTCGCGCGGCCGGCGCCGGGATGGACGGTGTCGTCGTCTCCAACCACGGCGGCCGCCAGGTCGCGGGTTCCGTCGCGGCGGCGGACGCGCTGCCCCGCGTGGCCGAGGCGGCCGGCGAGCGGCTGACCGTCCTGTTCGACAGCGGCATCCGCACGGGCGACGACATCTTCAAGGCGCTCGCCCTCGGCGCGAAGACGGTCCTGGTCGGACGCCCGTACGCGTACGGGCTCGGCCTCGACGGACAGGCCGGCGTCGAGCACGTGATCCGCTGTCTGCTCGCCGAGTTCGACCTCACCCTCGCCCTGTCCGGACACGCCCGGCCGGGCACGCTCAGCCCCGACGACCTGATCGAGGAGACCGCATGACCACCGCGCCGAGCTCCGCCGAGCCCACCGTGAAGAACGTCCTCGCCGTCGTGTCGCCGCACGTCGGCGGCCGTACGGCGGGAGCCGGGCTCGCCACCCTCTTCCCCGGGCAGGCACGGGTGACCGTCGTCGAGGCGGTCGACGAGGATCCGGCCGCCCTGCGCGAGGCGCACGTCATCATCACCGGGCTGAGTCCGGTCACCGCCGAGCACTTCGCCGCCGCGCCCGGGCTGGAGCTGGTCCAGTGCGCGAGTCACGGCTTCGACTACGTCGACCTGGAGGCCGCGCGCCCCCGGGGCATCCCGGTCTGCAACATCGGCTCCAGCGGCGCCGAGAAGCAGAACGTGGCCGAGCAGACCTTCGCCCTGATGCTCGCGCTGGCCAAGCAACTGGTGCCGGCCCACACCGCGCTGACCGAGGCGGACTGGGCGCTGCCCCGACTGCAGCGGTCGATCACCGAACTGTCCGGCAAGACGCTCGGCATCGTCGGGCTCGGTCACATCGGCGAGGAGGTCGCCCGGCGCGCGGTCGCCTTCGACATGACCATCGTCTACGCGGGCCCGAAGCCCCTGAGCGCCAAGACCGAGGCCCGGCTCGGCGGCGCCCGCCATGTCGGACTCGACGAACTCCTGCGTACGTCCGACTACGTCACCCTGCACGCGCCGCTCACCGAAGCCACCCGGCATCTCCTCGACGCGGAGCGGCTCGCGCTTCTCAAGCCGACCGCGTTCGTCGTCAACACCGCGCGCGGCGCCCTGATCGACCAGGACGCCCTCGCGGACGCGCTGGAGTCCGGGGGGCTGGCCGGTGCCGGTATCGACGTCTTCGATCCCGAACCGCCCACCGCGGCCCTGCGGTTGCTCAGGGCTCCGAACGTGGTGCTGTCGCCGCACGTCGCGGGCGTCACACGCGAGACCCTGGTGCGGATCGCTCTGGCCGCCGTCCAGAACGTCGCGGACTTCGTCGAGGGCAAGCCGCCGCGGGACGTGGTGTCGTGAGCCGGCGCACCGTGCGGGCCCGGTTGCCCGGGGGGCCGCACGGTGCGGGTGGTCCGGATCGGCACGCGGTGCGTGCCGTCCTGGTGCCGGACAGGTCCTGGAGGCAGGTCCTAGAGGCCGACGCCCGTCAGCACGTCCGACAGCGGGGCGGGCAGGGGCACCGGCAGGGCGGGCGCGGGCTGCGTGTCGTGGTCGACGGGCACGGCACGGAGCTCGTCGTGGGTTTCCGACGGAGCCGGCTCCGGATCCGGTCGTGACGGAGCCGTCCGCTCCTCGTCCGGTTCCCCGGGCGCGCCGGCGGTGGGCGGCGGATCGCTGGCGGGCTGCGTCGACGGCGTGGCCGTACCGGCGATGGACAGCGAGTCGGGGGCGGCCAACGGGGCGTCGGTCTCCCAGCGCTGGTCGTCGGAGCCGCTGCGGTTCTTGGAGACGACGTCCGCGTTCGGGTCCTTGGAGGCCGGCGCGACGGCGAGCTCCTCCTTCCAGCGGGGCAGCAACTCCCCGCGCACGGTGAGGTCGTAGCGCACGTCGTCCGCGCGCTTCGCGCTCGCGGAGACGCAGTGGCCAAGGACGGCGATGCCGGAAGCGTCGGCATGGGAGTCCAGGCACAGTCCGGGATCGGCGACGCTGCGCAGCAGGCCGTCCTCCTCGTACGACCACTGCTGGGTCCCGGCGGACGAGCACACCGCCAGCTTGGTCCCGGCTCCCGACTTGGGATCGGTGCCCCTTATGTCGAGGCAGAGGTCGGCGGCGACATTGCGCAGCCGGGTCTGCTGGGGGGCCGTGGGGTGCCCGGCCGAGCCGGGCGGGTTCGAGACCCCCGGGGCGGGCGAGGCCGCCGTACGGCTGCCGGTCGCGCTGGTGGAGGCGGGGCCGGCGGGGCCGTCGTCGTCCGACCAGAGGGTGGTGGTGAGCACGGTGGCGAGCACGGCGGCCGAGGCGAGGCCGGCTCCGGTGATGAGCACGTTGGCGTGGTGGTGCTGTCCGTGCCGGCTCCGGCGGCCCTGGGCGGGGAGACGGGACAGGAGGCGATGGCGCCCGCCGCTTCCCCCACGGCCGCTTCCCTCGCCGGCCAGGGTCCGGCCGTCTCCCCCGCCGGTTTCCGCGCCGGTTTCCGCGCCGCCGGTGCCCTCACGGCCGGTGCCGGCTGCGGAGACCCGGCCCTCGCCGTGGGCGGCTCCGCGGGCGCGCGCGCCCTGCCGGGCGCGGCCGGGGCGCGATTCCAGATAACGCCGGGCACCCCAGCCGAGCACCGCTTCGGCAAGAAGGGTGTCCAACCCGCCCTCGAAATGGCTCAGTTGTTCAGCCGCGAAACGGCAGTAGCGGCACTCGAGCAGATGCTGTTGGACATCGGGCAGCAAGGCACCGCCGCGGCGAATCGGAACGTCCAGCAACCGGTTGTAGTAGCGGCATTCCTGGCTCGGTGCGAGTTCGTGATGCGCACGTACACATCCTGCTCGGAATTGTTCATGTGCCTGCTCAAGAGTGACCGACGCGGTGTCGGTATCCATGCCCGACAGACCAGCCGGTACGGATATGTGTTCGGCTTCGACCTCGGTGTGCCACAGCAGGCACTGGGCAAGTGCCGGGAGGCCGAGGAATGCGCGTTCGGAGAGCTTGCGGTTTTCGGCCGTCATCGACTTCGCCGCACGCATCCCGCGTCCCCCGGCGGGCTTGCGCACCTGCGGCAGAGCGCCGGCTGTCGCGTCGTCGCCGGCCCACGCCCGGACCGTGTCCCGCACGGTCACGAGCAGTCTGGGCCGCAGGGCGGCTCCTGCCCCGCCCCTCGTCAGACCGTCCAGAACCTGGTGGAAGGAGGCGGCGGTGGCCATCGAGGCTGCGGCGGCCGAAGAGGCGAGACAGATGACCGAGTAGTCGTACGCCGGCTGCCAGTGGCGCGCCATCAGCAGTGCGACGGGCTGGGTCGCCTCGCCCTCCGGCCGGCCTCTCAGCTGAGCGGCCAGGCTCTCGTCCGATTCACCGGGAGCCGCCGCGGAGTGAGGCGGATAAGACGGGCGTGGGGGGTGGGGGGTGTGCACAGAGCGGTTTCCTTCCAGGGCACAAGGTGGCACTCAGTAGTTTCTGTTGTGCCAAAAGGACCCTCGTTGGTGCGTACCTTTTCGGCGAGCGCCGGGAAAACGACCGGAGACGAAGGCCGCGCGATGACCGTCCGCCGAGGGCCGGTCGAGCCCGTCGACAGCCTGGAATACCGAACGGAGATTCAGACCCGGCCATTGCCCCTGCGCAAGGAAGTTCACCCTCGCACAACACGCCGACGGCCAACAAGGCACTTGAGCAACATGCGCATCATTGAAAGAGAGCCGGGCCGGATCGCAACTTGCTTCGCTCGCACCGGTTTTCGACATTTCATGCGCCCCGTGTGAACCGCGCGCACGCTCCGGCGCCCCGCGCACGCTCCCCGCGCACGGAACTTGGCAGTCCACTGGAAGCGGCCCTTCTCGGAGGCCCCGCGCAGGACGGCGGCTCTCCCGCGCGAAACCGGCCGCCGGCCCTGATCCTCCCGCCCTCGGTCGGCGGCCCCGAGGACGGGTTGGCCCGGAGGGGCCATGGACGGCGAGGGACCGACCCCATCAGGCCCGCCACAGCCCCCTTCTGCGATATCCCGCCTCCCAGAAGAGCCGGTTCAGTACGCGGACCGGCGGCGGCAGCGCACCGAGGAACGCGGCGCGGTCGGCGGCCGGGACGCCGTCGACGATCCACGGCACGAAGACCGCGGCTCCGCGCAGCCCCTGGGTCTCCCGCATGCGTCCGGTGAAGGCGCCCCAGTCCGCGGGGGTCAGTACCCGCTGGATCAGCGGCAGGGCGCTCTTCTCCTCGTGCTCGAGGTGGTCGCCGAGCGCCGTGGCCAGCACGTCGACGAGTGCGGCGACATCGGCCGAGCCCTGGCGCAGCGCCTGGTCGACAGCGGTGAGCAGCGGGTCGAGACGGGCGTGCTCCGCCTCCATCTCGGCGAGCAGGGCGATGTCCTGCGGCCGGTCCGCGACGGCGCGTTCCACCCGCGGCCAGAGGTCACTGTCCTCGGCGGTGTGGTGGATGTGCAGCTGCCGCCTGAAGTTGTCCCAGCCGGCGTGCACCGGGGGCGTGTCGGCAGTTCCTCGCGCGGCCGCCTCGGACAGCCGTTCCAGATCTCGCCGGAAGGCGTCGTGGGCCGCGTACATGACGGTGAGGTCGATGGTCATGAGGTGGCTTCCTCCAGTTCGGGCGCGTGCACGGGAAGGGCGTGCGGGTTCGCGGACGGACCGCGGTGCCGGCGCAGGGCGAGACAGGCGAGCGCGCCGGTCAGCAGTGCGGCGGCCGACACCAGGACGGCGGGGCCCATCGCGTCCACGAATCCGTGGCCGAAGACCTGGCCGCCGAGTTCCCGCATCCGGTCGGCGACATCGTGCGGCACTCCGCTCGGGACACCGCCCGCCTGCCGGGCGTTCACGTCGGGCTCCGCCCCGGCGAACGCGGCGACGAAGCCGTCGCGATAGGGGGCGGGCAGCCGGCCGGCGCGCTGTTGGGCCTGGTCGGTGAGCGAGGAGGCGAGCCGGGCCTGGAGCACGGCACCGACGACGGCGCCCGCGAGCACCGAACCGACCTGCCGCAGCGCGTTGTTGACCCCGGACGCCGCTCCGGAGAGCTTGGCCGGCACATTGCGCATGACTTCCGTGGCCATGGGCGCGAAGGTGCAGCCGGCCCCCAGGCCCGCGAGGAAGAGCGGAAGGGCCACGGCCGGCCAGCTCGCACCGACGTCGGCCGCGGCGACGATCCACACCAGGGCCGCCGCCCAGGCGAGCAGTCCGGTCAGCAGGATGTACTTGCCGCCGATCCTGTCCGCGAGGACTCCGGCGGGGCCGGCCATCACGAACGAGCCGAGCGCGAGGGGCAGCAGCACCAGTCCTGACTTGAGCGCGCTGAACCCGAGCACCGACTGCAGATAGATGGTCAGCGGCAGGAACATCCCGATGACGCCGAACGACACCGTGACGCCGACGAAGTTGACGAGGGTGAAGTCGCGGTCCTTGAAGAGGGAGAACGGGACGAGGGGATCGTCGTTCTGCCGGCCGCGCTCGTGGCCGAGGAAGCCCGCGAAGAGCAGCGCCGCCGCACCGAACAGGGCCAGGATCCAGCCGTTCCAGTCGTATCGCTCCCCCTCGGTCAGGGCGAACGCCAGGCAGAACAGCGCACTTGAGGCGAGCAGCACGCCGAAGGTGTCGAAGCGGTGGCGGACCGTGCGCCGCGATCCGGGGATGAGCGCCACGGCGAGTACCAGCACGATCACCCCGAGGGGCAGGTTGACGAAGAAGATCCACCGCCAGTCGAGGTGGGTGATCAGCGCGCCGCCGATGATCGGGCCGAGGGCTCCGGAGATGCCCGCGACCGCGCCCCAGACCCCCATCGCGACGCCTCGGCGGTCGGCCGGGAACACCTCGGCGATGATCGACAGGGTCTGCGGCATGAGCAGCGCGGCGCCGAGCCCCTGGACCGCGCGGAACGCGATCAGCTGGGCCGGGTCCTGAGCGAGGCCGCAGGCCAGGCTTGCCAGGGTGAACAGCGCGACGCCCGCGATGAACAGCGTGCGTTTGCCGCGCAGATCGCCGAGCCGGCCCGCGGTGATCAGCAGGACGGCCAGGGCGAGGGTGTAGGCGTTGACGACCCACAGGATCTCGTCGAGGGAGGCATCCAGGTCCTGGCCCATGTCGGGGATCGCGATGTTCACGATCGTCAGGTCGAGGAGCGTCATGAAGAACCCCAGGGACAGGGTGAGGAGGATCGCCCAGGGATTGCCGTGCCATTTCCGGAACACGATGTCTGTCTCCTTGTGTCGGACTCGCGTTCAAGAGGGCGGACGACGCGACCGGTGTGACACCCCGGTCACCGCATGAGACGTACGTCACTTTCCCCCGCCGGATGTCACGTTCCGGCCCCTCCCGGCCCTCGCATGAGTGAGCGCACCAAGGGAGGCAAGGCATGTCCGAGAGCCCCGCGACCGGGACCGAGGGCGCGACGCAGGTGTTCGTCGACCACCGGGAGCTGCTGTTCGCGATCGTCTACAACCTGCTGGGCAGCGTCGCCGACACCGATGACGTGTTGCAGGACACCTGGTTGTCGTGGACGGGCCGGGCGAACCGGTCGCCGGTGGAGGGGATCGGCAACCCGCGCGCCTATCTCGTACGCATCGCCGTCAACCACGCGCTGGCCCGGCGCGCCGCCGTCACCCGCCGCCGCGAGACGTATGTGGGCCCGTGGCTGCCGGAACCCCTGCTCGATGAGCCCGTCTCCGACGACTCGGCGGACCGCGCGCTGCGCGCCGAATCGGTGTCGCTGGCGATGCTCGTCGTCCTGGAGTCGCTGACTCCGCTGGAGCGGGCGGTGTTCGTGCTGAACGAGGTGTTCGGCTATGCCCACACCGAGATCGCGGACGTCATCGACCGCAGCCCGTCGGCGGTACGCCAGCTCGCGCACCGGGCGCGGGCCCACGTCCACGCCCGCCGTCCGCTGTACCGGGCGCATCCGCGTGTCCGGCAGGAGGCGACCGAGCGTTTCGTGGCGGCGGCGCTCGGCGGTGATATCGCCGCCCTGATGGAGATCCTCGCGCCGGACGTCACGGTGTGGACGGACGCGGGCGCCACCGCGGGACTGCGGCCGGTGCACGGCCGGGACAAGGCCGCCCGGATGCTCGCCGGTTACGCCACACGCCGCGGAGCACACCTCGACATCCGCTACCGCAGGGTCAACGGGGACGACTCCGCGGTGGTGTTCGAGGGCGCGTCACCGTACGCGGTCATGGTCATGGACCTCACCCCGGAGGGCGACCAGGTGTCCGACGTCTACATCGTCACCAACCCCGAAAAGCTCGCGCACGTACGCCGTGACGAGGAGGGCGGGGCCGAGGGCGGGCCGGGACCTCGGGACCTCGGGACTTCGAGCGCGCGCCACGCTGTCGGCGACGCCCGGGTGCCGGCCGCTCCCGACGAGGCGGGGCCGTGAGACAGGGCTGCCGGGCAGGGCCCGTAAATGATCACAACTGATCGCGGACCGGCAGGTTCTGACGGGAAGAGGCCGACGGCCGCGGGGGATCCCGCCACTCCCCTCCGCCCCACGCCTCACATCGGCCTGTTCCAAGGGCCGCCGGTGAACTCGCCGGGCGGCCCGCCGCCCGTCCGGTGAGCCGTCCTACGGGTGCGGAACCCCGCCACGGACTAGGCTGGAACACGAGTGACGCGCCTGTTCACTGTGAGTGTGCGCAAGGGAGTGGCGACGATGGGCCCGGTGGTTTCCGACGAGGACGCCACGGCACGGGCTGTCATCGATGAGCACGGCATCCTGCGCCACTGGAACGAGGGCGCTCGCCTGCTGCTGGGCCACCGGCCGGCTGACGTGGAGGGCCGGCCCGCCGCCGGTCTGCTGGCCCCCGGAGCCGTGCTCACCCCGCCCGCACCGGGCCAGGACCGCTGGAGCGACACCCTCGAACTGCGGCACCGCGACGGGCGCACCCTGTCCCTGCCACTGCTCGCCCACCGCGGCCGCCCGGACCACGACGGCCGCCGAGAGTGGCTCGTGCTCAGCCCACCCGCGGGCGGGGCCCGCCGCCCCGAGGACGACGTCCTCACCTCGGCGGTCCTGACCCAGTCCCCCTGCGCGATGGTCGTCTTCGACGAGCGGCTGCGGCTGAGCGCGGTGAACGAGCTGATGACCGAGGTGATCGGGCTCCCCGAGGAGCGCATCCGCGGTCTGCGGATGTCCGAGATCGGCGGCCAACGCGAGAGCGTGGAGCTGGAGCAGCAGGTGTACGCCGTGTTCACCTCGGGCGTCCGGCGCGATGTGGAGACGTATCTGCGCACCGGAGGCGAGCAGCACGCGCACGCATGGCTGGCGCGCATCGCCCCGCTGACCGACGCCGCGGGCCGGGTGCGCGGGGTGTGTCTCACCGCCCACGACTTCACCGAGCACTACCGGGCACGGGAACGGCTGCAGCTGGTCAACGAGGCGAGCGTGCGTATCGGCACAACCCTCGACGTGACGCGGACGGCCCAGGAGCTGGCGGACGTCTGTGTCCCCGCCTTCGCCGACTTCGTCAGCGTCGACCTGCTGGAACCGGCGGACAGTTCGGGCGATCCCGCCCCGGGGCCGATCACCGCCCCTGTCACGCTCCGCCGCGTCGCCCACCAGTCGGTCAACCCCGGCGCCCCGGAAGCGGTGGTCAAACCCGGGCACGCGGACGTCTATCCCGCCTCCTCACCCCAGGCGGACTCCCTGCTGGCGGGCCGGACCATCGTGGTCCCGGACGAGACCGCCACCCTCGAGGAATGGCTGTCGTGGGACAGGCTGCGCGGCGAACGGGTTGCGGAGTACGGCATCCACGCCTCGATGTCGGTGCCGATCCAGGCCCGGGGAGCGACCCTGGGCGTCGCCGTCCTGAGCCGGTCCCGGCGGCCCGACCCCTTCACGCCCGACGACGTCCTGCTGGCCGAGGAGGTGACGGCGCGGGCCGGCGTGTGCATCGACAACGCCCGCCGGTTCTCCCGCGAGCGCGAGACCGCGCTGGCCCTGCAGCGCAGCCTGCTGCCCCGGTCGCTGCCCCGGACCGCCGCCGTGCAGGCGGCCTCGCGCTATCTGCCCGCGGCCCGCGCCGGGGTGGGTGGCGACTGGTTCGACGTCATCCCGCTCTCCGGGATGCGGGTCGCCATGGTCGTCGGTGATGTCGTCGGCCACGGGATCCAGGCCTCCGCGACCATGGGGCGGCTGCGCACGGCGGTGCGGACCCTCGCCGACATCGACCTGGCGCCGGAGGAACTGCTGACGCACCTCGACGACCTCGTCGTACGGCTGTCGGCGGAGGCCGGGAGCGACGGAACCACCGGCGAGGTCGGCGCCACCTGTCTGTACGCCGTGTACGACCCGGTGTCCCACCGCTGCACGGTCGCCCGGGCCGGTCACCCCCCGCCGGTACTGCTCCCGCCGGGCGGCCCGCCCCGGCACATCGCCGTGCCCGCGGGACCGCCGCTGGGTCTTGGCGGGATGCCCTTCGAGTCCGCCGAACTCGACCTGCCCGAGGGCAGTGTGCTCACCCTCTACACGGACGGCCTGGTGGAGAGCCGCGAGCGGGACCTGGACGCCAGCCACCGGTTGCTCTGCCAGGTGCTGGCGCGCTTCTCGGGCTCGCTCGACGAGACCTGCCACGAGATCCTCCAGACCCTCCTGCCGCCGGGCGGCGTCTCCGACGACGTGGCCCTGCTCCTCGCCCGCACCCACGAACTGCCCTCGTCCCAGGTGGTCATCTGGGACGTCCCCGCCGACCCGTCCCGCGTCGCTCCCCTGCGCAAGCGCGCCGTCGAGCAGCTGGACGCCTGGGGCCTGAGCGAGGCCGGGTTCACGACCGAGCTGGTGGTCAGCGAACTCGTCACCAATGCCATCCGGTACGGCGAGCACCCGATCCGGCTGCGGCTCATCCACGACGAGGCCACCCTCATCTGCGAGGTCTCGGACAGCAGCCACACCGCCCCGCATCTGCGGCGCGCCAAGACCTTCGACGAGGGCGGCCGCGGTCTGCTGCTGGTCGCCCAGCTCACCCAGCGCTGGGGGAGCCGGCACACGGCCGAGGGCAAGACCATCTGGGCGGAGATCTCGCTCCTCGGCGAGTGAGCGACGGATGGGACGCGGCGCCCGGGCCGTGAGTGCCGCCGGCTTCGCGCTGCCGTACGGCGGGGTCCGCAGCGGTCGGTGAGGTGCGGGCTGCTTTCATGAGGGGTCCCGCGAACCGCGTCCGGAGGACCGAACCCTGAACACCCCGCTCGCCGAGGCTCTCTCCGTCATCCTGCTCGTGGCGGTGCTGGTCTGTGCGGTGATCCGCCCTTTCAACTGGCCCGAGGCCGTCGTTGCGGTGCCGGCCGCGGGCATCGCGATCGCGACCGGTGCGATCTCCTGGGACCACGTCGGTGCGGAGAGCGCGCATCTGGGGCCGGTCGTCGGATTCCTGGCCGCCGTGCTGGTGCTCGCCCGGTACTGCGACGACGAGGGGCTCTTCCAGGCGTGCGGGGCGTGGATGGCCCGCTGGGCGGCGGGCCGGCCCGGACGGCTGCTGACCGCCGTGTTCGCCCTCGCCTCGGCGATCACGGCGGTGCTCAGCCTGGACGCCACCATCGTGCTGCTCACCCCCGTCGTGTTCGCCACCGCCTCCCGGATGGGCGTCCGCCCCAAGCCCCACGTGTACGCGTGCACGCATCTCTCGAACACGGCCTCGCTGCTGCTGCCGGTCTCGAACCTCACCAACCTCCTCGCGTTCGCCGCCAGCGGTCTGAGCTTCACGCGCTTCGCGGCCCTGATGGCGCTGCCCTGGCTGGTCGCCATCGGCGCCGAGTACGTGGTCTTCCGGAGGTTCTTCGCCCGCGATCTGAACGCCGCGGCCCCCGCGCCGGCCACCGGTGCGCCCCCGGAAGTCCCCTTGTTCGCCCTGATCACCGTCGGCTGCACGCTGGCCGGGTTCGTCCTCGCCTCCGCGCTCGGCATCGACCCGGCGTGGTCCGCGCTGGCCGGGGCGACCGTGCTGGCCGCCCGTGCGCTCGTCCGCCGGCGCACCACGCCGCTCGCGGTGCTGCGAGCCACCGCGCCGGCCTTCCTCGCCTTCGTGCTGGCGCTGGGCATCGTCGTGCGGGCCGTCGTCGACAACGGGCTGTCGGACGCCCTCGGCCGGCTGCTCCCGGACGGGACCGGGCCGCTCGCGCTCCTCGGCATCGCCGCCCTCGCGGCCGTACTGGCGAACCTGATCAACAATCTGCCCGCGGTCCTCGTCCTGCTGCCGCTGACCGCGGCAGCCGGTCCCGGCGCGGTGCTGGCCGTCCTGCTCGGCGTCAACATCGGGCCCAATCTCACCTATGCGGGATCCCTGGCAACGCTGCTGTGGCGGCGTATCGTGCACGAGCACGACCACGGCGTCGATCTCAAGGAGTTCACCCGGCTCGGCCTGATCGCCGTGCCGGCCGCGCTGATCCCGGCCGTGGCGGCACTGTGGCTGGCACTGCGCGTCATCGGAGGCTGAGGGGCATGCGGGTGATCGCCTGGCTGGTGGAGGGCACCTGGCCCGCGTGTGTGGATGCCGTTCGCGGCCACGCGCCCCGGGCGAGCGAGGTGGTCCTGCTGCACGTCAGCGAACCCGGCGTGCCCGGCCTGGCACACGGCGCCTTCGCCGGGCTGCTGGGCCGCGGGCACCCGGAACGCGACCCCGGCACCCGCCTCGAAGGCCTCGGTACGGAGTCGGCCGCGCAGCTCCTCGACGCGGCGGCCGAGCGGCTGGGCGATCCCTGTACACGGCTGGAGCGCACCGGTCGCGCCGAGCGCGAGGTGGTCGCCGCGGCCGACGGTGCGGATCTGCTCGTGCTGGCGCGCGACGGCGACCGTGCCCGTCTCGGCCCGCACAGTCTCGGCCCCGCGGGGCGTTTCGTCGTCGACCACGCGCCCTGTCCGGTGCTCCTGGTCTGGCCCGAACCGGCGCCGGACGTCACGACGCTGCCGCCTCCGCCTCCGCTGCCGCCACCACCTGCCTAGTACGGATCGGTGCCGGCGATTTCGGCCGCGCAACACGGCTCGGCTCAGTGCCGGCCGCCCCCGCCGTGCGTGCCCGGGCGGCCGCCGTATCCGTCGCCCGAGCAGTCGACGTAGTCGCACGCGTCCCAGCTCGGATAGCTGGGTGCCGGGGCCGACGCGGTGGCCGTCGGCTGCGGCTCCCCCGTCGGCTCGGGGCTGGTGGCGGTGGGCGACGGTGTCCGGGTGGGCTGCGAGGTCCGGGGTGCCGGTGTCCTCGACTCGCTGATGACCTGCCAGTTGACCGACTCCATCTCCAACGCGTCCGTCGATGCGTCGGTCAGCCAGCGCTGCACGTCCGAGTCGTCCGCACGCGGCTTGAGGACCAGCGCCGCATCTCGGTCCGACGAGACGGGGGTGAGCGCGAGCTCCTGGTTCCACCGCGGCACGAACGTGCCCTGAAGCGTGAAGTCGTAGCGCACGTTCTTGGCTCCGGGCTGCGACTCCCCCGTGCACGCGGCGAGCAGCACCGAATACCCGAGGTGGGAGTCGAGGCACAGGTCGGGAGCGGCCGCGCTGCGCAGCCGTCCGTCGGTCTCGTACGCCCATTGCTGGTCCGCCGACGCCGAGCACGGCACCAGGACGGCCTCGGCGCCGGTGACCGGCTTCTTCCCGTCCAGGCCGATGCACAGTCCGGAATCGGCATTGCGCAGCCGCCCGCGCAGGGTGCCGTTCGGGTCGCCCTCGGCGGCGCCGACCCAGGTGGGCGACGTATCGGGCTCGGCGCGTTTGCCCGTCCCGCCCTCGCCGGCCGCACCCGTGGTCCCGTCCCCGTCGCCGGACGACCAGGGAGCGGCCCACAGCGCCAGTGGCACGAAGACGGAGGCGCTCACGGTCAGCACGGCCAGGGCGAGATGGTGACGCCGGTCCCGCAAGCGGCGCTGCGCCCGGCGCGCCGCCGAGCGGGAGCCGGCGCGCGGCCCAGTCGTGCGCGGTGCGGGCCGGGGCGCGTCGGTGTTCTCCGGAACCTCGCCGCGCGGGGCGGCGGAAGCGGTCTCCGTACCGTCCTGGGTCCGAGCGGCGCCCGGGGCGCCGGTGCGCCTGCGGGCATTGCGGAGAGCGCGTGAGCCGCGGTGGCCTTCGGCGGCGAGCGCCGCGGGGGCTTCCGTGGCGCGGCTTTCGGCCGCGGTGGGGGCGAACGCTTCGGCCCCGGTGGGCGGGACCGCACCGGCCGTGGGCGCGCCCGCTCCGGCCGCGGCGCGGGCGAAGGACTCGGTCGCGGCGAAAGGCCCGGTTCCGGCGGAGGCGAAGGAAGCGGTCGCGGCGAAGGGCCCGGCCGCGGCACGAGCGAAAGGTCCAGATGCGGCGGGAGCGAAGGGCCCGGTCCCGGCGGGGGCGAAAGGCTCGCCGCCCCTCATGGCGGCCGCCACCGCGCCACCCGTCCGCTCGCTTTCCGCGTCCCGCACCGCCGCCACGTCCGGCGCGGCGCGTCCCGGTCTGGAGTCCAGGTATTCCCACGCGCTCCAGCCGAGTACCGCCTCGGCCAGCAGCGCGGCGGTCCGCCCGTCCCGGTGGTTCAGCTGCTCGGCGGCATGCCGGCAGTGGCGGCACCCCGCCAGGTGCTCGTGCAGATCGGGATCGAAAACGTTGTCATCACGACGGAGGGAGACGTCGAGCAACCGGCTGTAGCGGCGGCACTCCTGATCGGGCGCCAGTTCGCGGTGGACGTCCAGACAACCCGAGCGCAGGAACTCCCGCGCGCGCTCCAGCTTCACGGCGGCGTCATCGGGGTTCAGCCCCAACAGCGCCGCGGGCTCGTCGAGTTGTTCTGCCTCGACATCCACATGCCACAGCAGACAGCGGGCGGGGGCCCCGAGCCGCTGGAACGAACGGGAGACCAGCCGGCGGGTCTCCGAAGGCAGCAGCCGGGCCGCCACCCCGTCGTCGCCCTCCCCGGAGGCGGCACGCAGCACGGGGTGGAGCATCTCCCGTCGCTGGTCCGCGGCCCACTCCCCGGCGATGCGCCGTACGGCGACCAGCACTTCGGGCCGCCATGCCGCCGTCGGACCGCTCCCGGTCAGGGCTTCCTCGAAGAGCCGGGTGAACGCGGCCGTGGTGAGCATTCCCGCAGGGTGGGCCCCGTCCGTGCACAGCAGCGCGTAGGAGAAGGCGGCTTCCCAGTGCCGGGCGAGCAGTTCTCCGACGGGGTGGTTCGTGGGCCCTTTTCCGGAGTACTTCCTCAGCTCGGCGGCCAGCTGCTGGTCGGTCAGTTCGAGCGAATGGCCGAGTGCGGAGGAATTCGGCGGGGGTGGTGCACTCACGTTCTCTTTCCTCCCAAAGCCCGCGCGAAAATAAGTCCGTACCAGGGGTTCCGCGACGGGAGGTCCACAGAAAGTCATACGCGTGCAGGGGGAAACGAAATTGTCCGCACGCCGACAAGCAAGCCACACCTTTGCACAGGTCACCGAACCGGAACAAGGGATCCCGGAACTTTTCGCGCCCCGCTGCGGCCCTTTCAGTTGACAAACGGTCAGCAAGGCGGAATCGAAAGCCTCATGGATTCTCGTCGCCCCTGCCCCAGACCAGCACAGGAGCTACCTGACAGCGCTTTCTCCGCCAGGTCACGGGAGGTGAATCGCAGGATTACGTCCGCGATCTCTGCCCGGTTCTCCAGGAGAATCCGAGGCCGGCGTCAGACGCGTCTCCGGGGCGGTGACCGCGTCGCACAGCCGGCTCGGTGGCGGTCGGCGAGCCCTTGACGCGGGCGAGTTGGCACGCTTTGATCCTGGCGTGCCGTGGCGCGACCCGGCACGCAGAGGTGCGCCCAGCCGGTAGCGGACTCGGTCCAAGCCCGGCCACAGTCGCCAGGATCGCGGACGCGTCCGAGGCGGGGTCGTACTCGCGATTGATGGAGCTGACATGCCCGTCAAGCGTGTTGCCCGCGTGGGCGTACTCCGGACCGTCGCCGCCCTGGTCGCCCTGGTGACCCTCGCCGGATGCGGATCCGGAGGCACGAGCGAGGCCGGGAAGGGCCGGAAGACCCCGGAGACCGGGCAGGCCGGACCCACTGGACCTACTGGACCAACTGGACCGACCGACGGGACCCCGGAGAGCACGAAGACCCCGGAGCGCAGCGCGGGCGGGAAGTCTCCCTCCGCGCAACCGACGCGCACCGGCGTCCGGCTTCCGCCGCTCCACGCCGGCTTCGACTACCAGATCGGCGGCGCCTACACCCCGCCGGCCGGCGTCCGCATCGTCAGCCGCGACCGCACGGCGTCACCGGCAACCGGCCTCTACAACCTCTGTTACGTCAACGCCTTCCAGGTCCAGCCCGGCGAGCGGAAGAGCTGGCCGGCCGATCTGCTGCTGCGGGACGCGAGCGGCAAGGTCGTCGTGGACCGCGACTGGGGAGAGGCGCTGCTGGACATCGGTACGGCGGCGAAGCGCAAGCGGGTCGCCGCGCGCGTCAACCGGTGGATCGACGGCTGTGCCGCCAAGGGCTTCGACGCGGTCGAGCCGGACAACTACGACAGCTACACCCGCTCCCGGCATCTGCTGACCGCCGGCGACGCCACCGCGTTCATCACCCTCCTCTCCACGCACGCGCACGCCCGGCACCTGGCGATCGCGCAGAAGAACACGGTGGAACTGGCCGGGCTCAGGACGCGGACCGGGCTCGACTTCGCGGTCGCGGAGGAGTGCGCCGAGTACGGCGAGTGCGGGGCGTACGCGAAGGCGTTCCACGACCGGGTGCTCGTCATCGAGTACACCGACAGCGGTCTGCGCAAGGCGCGTTCGGGCTTCGGCGACCGGCTGAGCATCGTGCGCCGGGACGTGCTGGTGTCCACGCCCGGCAGTGCGGACTACGTCCGCAGGACCCGCTGACGGGGGCGTGATGACGTACTCGATTCCGCGACGCGGCCTGCTCGCCGGCGCGGCCGCCGTGCCGCTGCTCGCCGCCTGCGCGGGCGGCGGGTCGGACGGCGTCGGCGCCGACGGCAAGGTGACCGTCGAGCTGTGGCACGGCCAGAACGACACGGGCAAGAAGGCCGTGGAGGCGCTGGTCGCCGAGTTCAACCGGACGCATTCCCGCATCCGCGTCGACAGTACGGGCGGTGGGGTGGTGGCCGACGCGATGCTCCAGAAGGTGACGGCGGCGCTCGCCTCGGGCTCGTATCCCGACATCGCCTATGTCTTCGGCTCGGACCTGGCCAGCATCGCGCGCAGCCCGCGCGTCGTGGATCTGACGTCCGCGCTGCACCAGGGTTCCCCGCCGTGGAGCGCCTTCTGGGCTCCGGTGCGGGAGGCGCTCACCGTCAACGGCAGAGTGCGGGCCGCCCCTGCGGTGCTCGACTCGCTGGCCGTCGTCTACAACCGGAAGCTGTTCCGGGAGGCCGGACTGCCCTATCCGCGGGCCGGCTGGTCCTGGGACGAATTCGTCGAAACGGCCGGGAAGTTGACCGACGCGGGACGAGGGGTCTTCGGCACCGGCTGGCCCGGCACGGGTGACGAGGACACGGTCTGGCGGCTGTGGCCGATGATCTGGGACCTGGGCGGGGACGTCGTCTCGGCCGACGGCAAGGGCATCGGCTTCGCCCGCCAGGGGGTCCGGGCCCTGGAGACCCTGGCCCGGCTGAGCCACGACCGGAGTGTGTACGTCGATCCGAAGCCGGGCGGCGAGCAGATGTACCAGGTCTTCCTCGGCGGCCGGATGGGCATGGTGGCGACCGGACCCTGGCAGCTCCCGGACATCGTCGGCGCGAAGCTCGACTATGACGTCGTACCGCTGCCGACGTACAGCGGCCGGCCGGTGACGATCTCCGGGCCCGACACCTGGACCGTGTTCGACAACGGGCGGGCCCGTTCCCGCGCGGCCGTCGAGTTCGTCCGGTGGATGGCCCAGCCGGCCCGTGACGCGCGCTGGGACATCTCGGCCGGCAGCCTTCCGCTCACCCAGGCCACCGCCCGGCGCCCGGAGTGGCTCCGGCACGCGCAGCGGACCACGGGTCTCGACGTGTTCACGCAGGCGCTGGACTCCGCCCGGGTACGGCCGGTCCACGCGGCCTATCCGCAGATCTCCCAGGCGGTCGGCGAGGCGATCGTCTCCGTGCTGCTCGGCCAGGACTCCCCCGCCCGCGCGCTGCGCCGCTGCGCCGACCAGGCCGACGCGGCACTGCTGATTCCCCGGTGACCTCGGCGTCCGCCGTGTTCCCCCGTTCCTTCCAGCTGAGGGAGGCCGTCCTGTCCACTCTGCCCCGTGCCATCACGCTCGCGCCGGGCGCCGCCGTGACCCCGGCCGCCGCCCGGCGTGCCGCCCGTCGCCGTGCCCGCCGCGAGACGGCCACGGCCTGGGGGTTCATCAGCCCCGCGGTCGTCGTGATCCTCGGCCTGAGCATCGTGCCGGTCGTCTGGTCGCTGCTCCTGTCGTTCCGGGCCGACGACCTGGTCACCCCCGGCCGCTGGGTGGGCCTGGACAACTACCGGGCGCTGGCCGAGGACCCCAACTTCCGTACTGCGGTGGGCAACACCCTGCTGTACGCGGCCCTGTACGTGCCGCTCAGTCTGCTCGGCGGCCTCGCGCTCGCCCTGGCGCTCAACCGCCGCATCCGCTTCATCGGCCTCTACCGGACCCTGGTCTTCATTCCGTTCGTGGTGTCGGCGACGGCTCAGGGCGTGCTGTTCTCCTTCATCCTCGACCCGGAGTTCGGGGTCGCCAACTCCCTGCTGCACCAGCTCGGCATCTCACCCCAGGGCTTTCTGGCCGACCCGGACCAGGCGATCTATCTGCTGGTGCTCATCTCCCTGTGGAGCGGCATCGGGTTCTGCGTCGTCGTCTATCTGGCCGCGCTCCAGGACGTGCCGCCCGAACTCGTCGAGTCCGCGCGGATCGACGGAGCCGGCCGCGGGCGGGTGCTGCGCCACATCGTGCTGCCCACCCTCACGCCGGTCACGGTGTTCCTGCTGCTGTGGCAGCTGATCACAGCCCTGCAGATCTTCGACCTGATCTATGTGACGACCAAGGGCGGGCCGCTCGGCTCGACCACGGTCATCGTCTACTTCGTCTGGCAGCAGGCGTTCCAGATGTTCACGGCCGGTTACGGGGCCGCGGCGGCGTACGTCCTCGCGGCGGCCCTGCTCGTGGCGGGCGGCGCCCTGCGGCTGGCCCGGCGCCGCCAGGCACGTACGGAAGGAGCCGTTCGATGAGCACTCCGGTCACCTCACGGAAGGGCGGCGCCTGGCATCTGCTGCTGGCGCCCCTGTCCCTGTGCTTCGCGCTGCCGCTGGTGTGGCTCGTGCTCAGTTCGGTGATGACGAACGCGGAGATCAACCGTTTCCCGCCCGCCCTGTGGCCCAAGGGCATCGACCTGGGCGGCTACCGGTATGTGCTCGGCAACGCGTTGTTCCCGCGCTGGTTCGCCAATTCCCTCGTCGTCGCCTCGGTCGCCGTGGTGTCGAATCTGCTGCTCGGGGCGCTGGGCGGCTACGCGTTCGCGCGGATGCGGTTCGCCGGATCGCGGCTGCTGCTCGGGCTGATGCTGGCGACGATGGTGATCCCGTTCCAGCTGACGATGATCCCGACCTTCCTGGTGATGAAGGAACTGGGCCTGATCGACACGCTCGGGGCACTGATCGTGCCGTCACTGGTCACGCCGTTCGCGGTCTTCCTGTTCCGGCAGTTCTTCCTGTCCCTGCCCAGGGAGATGGAGGAGGCCGCCTGGATCGACGGGTGTTCACGGCTGCGGGTGCTCTTCTCGATCGTGCTCCCGCTGGCCCGGCCCGCGCTGGCCACGGTCGCGGTGCTGACGTTCCTCGCCACCTGGAACGACCTGTCGTGGCCGCTCATCGCGATCAACCACGACACCCAGTACACGCTGCAGCTGGGGCTGACCACCTTCCAGGGCCAGCACCACACCCAGTGGTCGGCGGTGATGGCCGGCAACGTCATCACGGTCCTGCCGGTGCTGGTGGCGTTCCTGCTGGCGCAGAAGACCTTTGTCCAGTCGCTCACTTCGAGCGGTCTGAAGGGATAGCGGTCATGTCCTCCTTCTTCTCCGGCCCCTCCGGCTCCTCCGATTCCTCCTCCGATTCCTTCGACTCCTCCTTCGATCTTCTGGTGATCGGTGATGTGAATCCGGACGTGGTGGTCGGGCCGGTGCCGCGTCCCCTCGCGTTCGGGCAGCGGGAGCAACTCGTCGAGCACGCCGGACTGGTGCTCGGCGGCTCCGCGGCGATCATGGCGTGCGGGGCGGCGCGGCTGGGACTGCGCGTCGCGTTCGCGGGCCGGGTCGGGGCCGATCCCGCCGGCGCGTTCGTACGCGAGGCGCTGGCGGCCCGGGGCGTCGACGTCGGCTTCCTGTTCACGGACCCCCAACTGGCCACTCCGCTCACGGTGGTGCTCACCGGCGAGGACGGCGACCGGGCGATCCTGACGGCGCCGGGCTGTCTCGCCGCGACACACGCGCAGGATGTTCCGCGGGAGCTGCTCGCCGCCACCCGGCATGTGCACGCGGCCTCCTTCTTCCTGATGCCGCGTCTGGCGGCCGCACTGAGCGAGGTGTTCGCCCGGGCCCGTGCGGCGGGCGCGACGACGTCCCTCGACACGAACGACGATCCCGCGGGCCGTTGGGACCGTGACCTCCTGGACCCGGTCCTGAAGGTCACCGACTTCCTGCTGCCGAACGCGGCCGAGGCCCGCGCCCTGGCCGGCGAACCCCACCTCGCGTGCGCCGCGACCTCATTGGCCGGACGAGGACCGCTGGTCGTGGTCAAGGACGGCGGGAACGGCGCCCTCGCCTGCGACGGGGAGCGCACGCTGCACACGCCGGCCGTACCCGTCGAGCCGGTCGACACCGTGGGCGCGGGCGACAGCTTCGACGCGGGGTTCGTCGCCGCGACCCTGCGGGGCTTGGACCTGCGCTCCTCGCTGGCCTTCGCGGCGGCCTGCGGCTCGCTGTCCACCCGCGGACACGGCGGTACGGCGGCACAGCCGACCTGGGACGAGGCCGGCGCCGCCGCCCTGCCCACCCCGGACACAGGGAGTCACGCATGAACGACGTCAGGACCCCGAAGATCACCTTCATCGGAGCCGGGAGTGTGGTGTTCACCCAGGGGCTGCTGGCCGACCTGTTCACCTTCCCCGAACTCGCCCACGCCCGGATCGCGTTGCACGACATCGACCCGGAGCGGCTCGCCACGGCGGAGGGGGCGGCCCGTCACATCGCCACCGAACGCGGGGCCAAACCGGTCGTCACCGCGCACCTCGACCGGCGGGCGGCCCTGGCGGACGCCGACTTCGTCATCAACATCATCCAAGTCGGCATGGACCGGGCCACCCGCACCGACTTCGACGTCCCGGCCCGCTACGGCCTGCGCCAGACCATCGGCGACACCCTCGGCATCGGCGGCATCTTCCGCGCCCTGCGCACCTTCCCCGTGCTGCGCGCCCTCGCCGCCGACATGGCCGAACTCTGCCCGGACGCCCTGTTGTTGAACTACACCAACCCGATGGCGATGAACGTCCTGTACCTGAGCCGCATCGCCCCGGCGCTGCGGGTGACCGGCCTGTGCCACTCGGTGTACTGGACGATGCACGACCTCTCCGAGCTGGTCGGAGTCCCGTTCGAGGAGGTGTCGTACCTGGCCGCCGGGGTCAACCACCAGGCCTGGGTGCTGCGCTTCGAGCGCGCCGGGCAGAGCCTGTATCCCCTGCTGGACGACGCGATCGCCGGTGATCCCGGGCTGCTGCGCCGGGTCCGCGTGGACATGTACCGCCGACTGGGCCACTACCCCACCGAGACCAGCGAGCACTCCTCGGAGTACGTGCCCTGGTACCTCCACCACGACAGCGAGATCGACCGCCTGCGCCTGCCGGTGGGGGCCTATCTGGAGATCACCGAGGAGAACGCGGCGAGTTACGAACGCACCCGCGAGGCCCTGGCCACCGGAGCGCCGCTCCCCGTCGAAGGAACACTGGAGTACGCCCCGCAGATCATCCACAGCACCCTCACCGACACCCCGCGCACGGTCTACGGCAACGTCCCCAACCGCGGCCTCATCGACAATCTCCCCGCCGACTCGGTGGTCGAAGTGCCGTGCCTGACCGACGCGTTGGGCGTCCAGCCGACGCGGGTCGGGGCGCTTCCCCCGCAGTGCGCGGCCCTCAACAGCGCCTACGTCGCGGTCAACGACCTGGTGGTGCGCGCCGCCACCGACGACGAGCCCCGGCACATCCGGCACGCCGCCATGGCCGACCCCGCCACGGCCGCCGCCCTGCCGGTCGAACGCATCTGGGACCTGTGCGACGACCTCGTACGGGCGCACGGGGACCTGTTGCAGCCCGCGCTGCGGGCGCAGCTGGGCCACTGAGAGACCCCGGCTCCGTGTGAGCCGGCCGGCACCGGGAGGCCGGGCCACCCTCGCGGCTTCCCGGCGACCCGCTGAGCACCCCCGTTCGGCGGCACGTTCTCGTCGGACAAGCTGCTTCTCTTCCTGCCCGCAGGTGACCGTACGGCGTGGGAGCGGGGCGGCGGTGCGGCCGCTCGCGCATGCTCGACGCACGCGACCGGCATTCCCGCCGGTCACAGCCGTACCGGAGGATGCCGTGCCGACACGCCCGACGACCCGCAGGACGTACCGGACGCTGACCGCGGTGGTCGTGCTGGCCGCCGCCCTCGGCCTGGGTGCGGTGGACGAGTCCACCGCGGGGGCGGCGCACCGGTCCCCGGCACCGCCCGCACCGGCGCCGGCGACGCTGTGCGCGCCCGCCGGCACCCTGGAGGGCGAGGGCGGCCGGCGCGCCACCGTCAGTCTGTGCGCGAGCAGCGGCGGTCCCCAGATGTCCGTGTCGGCGCCGGCGACCTGCCGTCGTGCCGGGTCATCCGTCACGTACGCGTGTCTGACCTCGGGCACCTGGACGGCGGTCCGCGCGGGCCAGACCGTCGCCTCGGGGACCCTGCCCGGCGGACGCGACTACCCGGGCCCGGGCACGTACGAGATCAGCGGCGAGGTGCACGTACGCTCCACGCCCGAGGGTGTCGATCTGCGCGGGCGCGTCCACGCCACGCTGACCCTGTCCGCGCCGAAGCCCGCGCCGACGCACCGCATCGAGGCCGACCGGAGCGCGGTGCGCCCGCACGCGGTGACCACTGTGACGTACACCGTCTCGCGGGACGCCGACCAGGGCGACGGCAGCGCGCGCCTCGGGGTCATCGGGCAGGAGGAGTCGGGCGTGGAGCTGACGACGGAGGATCCCCGCTGCGTCAATCCCCTCGTCGGCCGCTATCCGTCCACGGAGCGGAGCATGCACGCGCTGGACTGCGCGCTCACCGACCTTCAGCCGGGGCGGCCGGCGACCGTCGTCGTCGAGGTCGCGGTCAAGGAGGCGTGCACGACCGTGGTGTCCAAGCTGGGCTACTGGATGCCGCAGGGCCAGGCCGTGTACACCGGCGGGATGCTCGTGGGACCCACCCTCATGTGCGAGGCGTGAGCAGGTCCAGCACCCGTTCCCAGCCGAACGGCGCGCGCCGGCCGTCCTCCTGTGTCTCACCGGCGTACGGGTCACCGAACCGCACGCCCATCTCGCGCAGCCGCTCCACGCTCGCCCGGTAGGCGGGGTGGGCGGCCAGCGCGTCGCCCACACAGGGCAGTACGGCGATCGGGACGCCGAGGCCGTACGCCTCGCACAGGGTGCCCAGCGCCAGCGTGTCGGCGATGCCCGTGGCCCATTTGTTGACGGTGTTGAAGGTCGCCGGCGCGACGGCCACCGCGTCGGGGGCCGGGAAGGGGCGGGGGTCGGCGGGTGACCGCCAGGCGGAGCGGATCGGCCGGCCGGTCCGCGTCTCGACGGCCTCCGTGTCGAAGAAGCCGAGGGCCTGCGGGGTGGCGATCACGCCGACCTCCCAGTTCCGCCGCTGGGCCGCGGTGATCAGCTCGTCGACATCCTGTGCGATGCCGGCCGCGCAGACGACGACGTAGAGGAAGGGCTTCTCGGCGTGTTCGGTCACGCGAGAACCCTAGGCATCGAGCGGAGCGCGGAGCCGGGCGGGTCGGCGAGGCGGCCCGGCTGCTGATCGGCGCCTCCGGCAGGAAGGCCGGCCGAGGCAGCGCCCGCCTCGGCCGGCCTGGCTTCTGGGTCGGGCCGGCCGGACCTCAGTCGTCCGACACCGTGATGGCGCTCACCGGGCAGGCCCGTGCCGCCTCCCGGACCATCGGGTCGCCGCCGCCGTCCTCGCGGCCGGGCAGCAGCTCGCTGTACCCGTCGTCGTCCTGGGTGAAGACGCGCGGTGCGGCCAGGGCACACTGGCCGGCGCCGATGCAGACGTCCTTGTCGATAGCGATGTCGATGCTCATGCCCGAAGCCTCTTACCAGGTCACGGGGAGTTCCAGCATCCCCTGGATCGTGTCTCCCGGCTTGAAGGGGATCTCGTCGGCCGGAGCGGCGAGCCGCAGGCCGGGGAACCGGCCGAAGAGCGAGTGCAGGGCGATCTCCAGTTCGGCCCTGGCCAGGTTCTGGCCGAGGCACTGGTGGATGCCGAACCCGAACGCGACGTGATGACGGGCCGAGCGGTGCCAGTCCAGGGCGTCCGGCTCCTGGAAGGTGGCCCCGTCGCGGTTGATGACGGAGGTGGAGAACACCACGCCCTCGTCGGCCCGGATCGTCTCGCCGGCCACCTCGATGTCCTCGGTGGCCACCCGCAGAAGTCCGTCGGCGATGGACAGGAAGCGCAGCAGCTCCTCCACCGCGGCGGGCAACAGCGCCGGATCGGCCCGCAGTTCGGCCAGCCGCTCGGGGTGCCGCAGTAGCGTGAAGGTACCCAGCGAGATCATGTTCGCCGTGGTCTCGTGCCCGGCGACCAGCAGGATCGTGGCCAGTGAGAGCAGTTCGTCCCGGTCGAGCGCGCCCTCGCGCAGCTGCTCCTGGATGAGCTCGTCCAGCAGCCCGTCTCCCGGGTCCTTCTGTTTGCGGTCGATCAACGCACCGAAGTAGGCGTCGAGTTCGTCACGCGCCGCCTCGGTGTCGGCCACGGCCGGGCCCCGCAGCAGCCGCCGGGACTGCTCCTCGAAGAAGTCGTGGTCGGCGTAGGGGACCCCGAGCAGGGAGCAGATCACCATCGACGGCACGGGCAGCGCGAAGGCGTTCACCAGCTCGGCCGGCGGGCCCTGTTCCTCCATGGCGTCGAGGAGCCGGTCGACGGTCTCCTGGATGCGCGGGCGCAGTGTCGCGGTCCGCTTGAGGGTGAAGCTCGGGACGAGCATCCGGCGTTGGGTGCGGTGTTCGGGGTCATCGACGCCGAGCAGGGCGACACGGCGGTCCCGTTGCGCGGCGAACCGTTCCGTGGGCGTGGGGAAGGCGGGAAGGGTGCGGTCGGACGACAGGCGTGGATCGGCGAGAAGATCCCGCGCCGCCGCGTGCCCGGTGACCACCCATACGTCGCGTCCGTCGTAGAGGGTGATCCGCGACAGAGGGCGCGCTTCGCGCAGGGGGGCGTAGGCGGTGGGCGGGTGATAGGGGCACGTGCGGTCCTGGGGGAAGGCAACGGGTTCTGTCATGAATGACCTCGCAAGCAGTGGTTCTCCCTTGCCGATCTTCATTAGATGCCCGGGGCACCTAAAGAACCATGCGAAGTTCGGCCAGATGCCCCGGAGCCTTGATCTGGCCGAACTGCGTAGCCTCGACCAGCCGCGCACCACGCACGGGACGCGGCACAACGGCAGTTCTTCCCGTCAGCAAAGGTGACGGGATACTTCCGCTCCTTGTCGGCGGCGACCGCCCTGGTGACCGCGGATGGCTTGTTCTTTCGGTTTCCGTGGCCGTGAATACACGTCAGCGCATCCGGCGGGGACTCGGGAGGCGGATCGGGGCCGTCGTTCCCAGGTCGGTCACCGCTCTCGCACGTCCCGGTGCCGGGTAATCCAGTTGCACGGTCAGCTGCGCCGACCCCAGGATCTGCCCATGTCCACGACTGAAGCCCTCCTGCCGCCGACCTCTGCCGCCGCTCGTCCGGTGCGGGGCCGCCAGCAGCCCGGCCGACCGTGGAGGCCCGCTCCCGCGCGCCCGTGACCGCCGTGCTCGTCGCGGGGCTCCTCGCGGGCTATGGCATCGCCATCCCCGTCGGAGCGGTCGCGGCCTACCTCGTCTCCCTCACCGCTCGTACGTCCCTGCGGACCGGCGTATGCGCCGCGCTGGGTGTCGCGACCGCCGACGGGCTGTACGCCCTGGTGGCCGCGGCCGGCGGTTCGGCGCTCGCGTCCGCGCTGCAACCGGTCCTCGTGCCGCTGCGCTGGGCCTCGGGCCTGGTGCTGGCCGCGCTGGCGGTCCGGGGCGCGGTCACGGCCGTGCGCCAGTACCGCGAACGACGGCCGGCCACCCGCTCCGGTCAGGATCCGGTGCGTCCGGCGCGGGCCTATCTCGGGCTCCTCGGGGTCACCCTGCTGAACCCGACCACCGTGATCTACTTCGCCGCGCTGGTGCTCGGCAGCCGTACGGCCGAAGCGGTGAGCGCCCTGGAGCAGGGGGTGTTCGTGCTCGCCGCGTTCGCCGCGTCCGCGAGCTGGCAGCTGCTGCTGGCCGGCGGCGGCGCACTCCTCGGCCGCGCCCTGACCGGACGCCGGGGGCGACTGGTCACGGCCGTGGCCTCCAGCGCCGTCATCATGGCCCTGGCCGTACGGATGTTGGCGGCGCCGGCGTGATCCGGGCGACGGCCGTACGGATGCTGGTGCCGCCGGCGTGATCCGGGCGCCCGTCACCCGTCCGTCGCCCAGCGAGGTGCGGATGATTTGCGCGGCTACCGGTGTTGAATCTTGATGGAACAGACCGGTACGACGCGACGATGGGACGGCAGCCATGCCTCTTGAGGGCGAGTACGAACCCAGCCCCACGCAGTGGGTACGGGAACAGGTGGAGCTGTACGAGCGCTCCGGTGGCACGGAAGGGACGACGCTGCAGGACACGGGCCTGCCCGTCATCATCCTCACCACCAGGGGAGCGAAGAGCGGCAAGATCCGCAAGACTCCGCTGATGCGGGTGGAGCACGACGGACGCTACGCGGCGGTCGCCTCGCTGGGCGGTGCCCCCAAGCACCCCGTCTGGTACTACAACGTCCAGTCCGATCCGCAGGTATCGCTCCAGGACGGCCCGACGCACCACGATCTGACGGCCCGTGAGGTCACCGGCGACGAGAAGGCCCTGTGGTGGGAGCGGGCGGTCGAGGCGTATCCGTCGTACGCCGACTACCAGAAGAACACGGACCGGGAGATCCCCGTCTTCGTGCTGGAGCCGACCGACTGAGCCGTCACCAGGCCGGGACACGCGCCGAAGAGCCGCCCGCGTGAGGCACGCCGGCAGGACTCCACCGGCCGGAAGAGCCGGGAGTCGTCGCGCATGATCCCGCGGACGCCGGGCACCCGACCGTCAGGCCCCGCCGCGCTCCCCCGTCGCGGCGGGGCTCTCCGCTGCCCGGCCCTTGCCCGCGGCGGCCCGGGCCGTGGACGCGTCCGTCACATCGAGGAAGATCTGGTCCGCCTCGGGGACGAGACGGGCGACCGAACGCTTGATGCGTACGGCGACGTCCTCCACGAGCTCGCTGTCGAGCCCGGGGACGAGGTCGATACGGGCGGCCACCAGGGTCGAGTCGAGCCCCATCTTCATGGTGAGCAGGGCCTCCACACTGTCGATCTCGGGCTGCGCGTCGAGTACGGCGCGGATCCGCCCGCTCAGCTCCTCGTCGGCGGCCTCCCCGATGAGCTGGGCGCGGGCGTCACGGCCCAGCCAGTAGGCGACGCAGACGAGCAGCGCGCCGATGGCGAGCGAGGCGGAGGCCTCCCACACGACCTGGCCGGTGACCATGTGCAGCACCATGCCGACGATCGCGAGCGTCACACCGAGCACCGCCGTGCCGTCCTCCGCGACGACCGTGCGCAGCGCCGGGTCGCGCAGGCCCCCGCCGGCGCCGCCGCCCTGTTTGCGCACCTGAAGCAGCGCCCGGAGCAGGGAGGCGCCCTCCGCGAGCAGGGCCACACCGAGGACCACGAGTCCCGTCACATAGCCGCCGAACGACTCCTCGGCGCCGTTCCTGAGGGCCTCGAAACCCTGGAAGAAGGAGAAGCAGCCGCCCATGACGAAGATCCCGACGGCCGCGAGCAGCGACCAGAAGAACCGTTCCTTGCCGTAGCCGAACGGATGGCGCCGGTCGGCGGGCCGGCGGCTGCGGCGCAGCGCGGCGAGGAGGAAGACCTCGTTCAGGCTGTCGGCCACGGAGTGCGCGGCCTCCGAGAGCAGCGCGGGCGAACCGGAGATCAGGCCACCCACGGCCTTGGCCACGGCGATCAGGAGGTTTGCTCCCAGTGCCACCAGCACGGTGACACGCGTCCTGCTGTCCGACTGACTCGGCTGCTGTTGCGTCGATTCATTGGCCACACGCCCCGAATGCCCAAGCCCGTCACCCTCACACAGTGGCGGCGGCGGAAATCGGGGAACTCCTCTACCAGGGCCCACGTGCCCGGACATATCGAAGGAGAGGCTCCATGAGCGAGGACGAGGGAAACGCCGCTTTGGGGAAGAAGGAGTTCAAGCGGTCCAAGAGCCATTTCGCGGACCGGGTCACGGCCGACGGCCGGGACGGCTGGCCCGTGGAGGCCGGCCGCTACCGGCTGGTGGTCAGCCGCGCCTGCCCCTGGGCGAGCCGGGCGCTCGTCTCGCGCAGGCTCCTCGGCCTCGAGAACGCCCTGTCGCTCGCGGTCACCGACCCGATCCAGGACGACCGCAGCTGGCGGTTCACCCTGGATCCGGACGGCCGCGACCCCGTCCTCGGCATCCGCTTCCTCAAAGAGGCGTACGACGCCCGGGAGAGCGACTACCCGGGTGGCGTCAGCGTGCCCGCGCTCGTGGACGTCCCCAGCGGCAAGCTGGTCACCAACGACTACCAGCAGCTCACCCTGGACTTCGCCACCGAGTGGACGGAGCTGCACCGCAAGGGCGCGCCCGACCTGTATCCCGCCCCGCTGCGCGACGAGATCGACGAGGTCATGGCGGGCGTCTACGAGGACGTCAACAACGGCGTGTACCGGGCGGGATTCGCCCACAGCCAGGAGCAGTACGAGGAGGCCTGCGCGGGAGTCTTCCGCCGGCTGGAGCTGGTCGCGGACCGGCTCGCGGACCGGCGCTATCTGGTCGGCGACACGATCACCGAGGCGGACATCCGGCTGTTCACCACCCTGGTCCGCTTCGACGCCGTCTATCACGGCCACTTCAAGTGCAACCTCTGGAAGCTGGCCGAGAACCGGGTGCTGTGGGCGTACACCCGTGACCTCTACCAGACGCCCGGCTTCGGGGACACCGTCGACTTCGACCACATCAAGCGGCACTACTACCAGGTCCACACGGGCATCAACCCGACCGGCATCGTGCCGCTCGGACCCGATCGCTCCGGCTGGCTGACCCCGCATCACCGCGAGGAGCTGGGCGGCCGGCCGTTCGGCGACGGCACAGCGCCGGGTCCGGTGCCCGAGGGTGAGGAGGTCCCGGCGCAGGGACGGCCCTGAGCCCGGCCGGGGCCTTCCGCGGGGCGCCGGCCCGCGTAGACCCCGCCGATCAGGACACACGGCACAGTGCCGGCGACACCGCGTAGGCCGGCGGAGAGGCAGAAGGAGATCCACATGTCGAAGAAGCAGAAGAAGAAAACGCTCCCGCTCGCCTACAAGCCCGTCGGGTTCGTGCTCGGCTGGGCGGGCGGAGCCCTGGCGGGGCTGGCGTTCCAGACGACGTGGAAGGCGATCCGCCATGAGGACAACGCCCCCGACGCGCTGGACAAGGACCGCGGCTGGGGCGAGGTGCTGTTCGCGGCGGCCGTCCAGGGCGCGATCTTCGCCGTCGTGCGCAGCGCGGTGGACCGTACGGGCGCGAAGGCCATCGAACGCTCTACGGGGGTCTGGCCGGCCGGCGACAAGAGCGGCGGGCGGGACTGAGGTCCGGCGGGCGCCGGGCACCACGGCGCCGGCGCCGCCCGGTGTGCCGGGCCCGGCGTGACCCGGCGGCGGTCCAGGGACCGCCGCCGGGTGTCAGCCCTGCTTCGGCGCCGTGGCGGCTATCAGGCGCAGGGTGAAGGAGTGCCCGGCCGGATCGGCGTAACCGCGCTCCTCGAACGGGCCGGAGGCGTCCTTGGTCTCCAGCGGGCGCCCGCCGAGCCCCACGACCCGGCGCTCCGCCTCGTCGAGGTCGTTCACATGGAAGTCCAGGTGCGCCTGCAGGGAGTTCTCGGGGCGCGGCCAGCTCGGCGGCGTCGCCATCACATCCCGTCGGAACGCCATCCGCAGACCGTCGGCCGACTTGATCTCCACCCTGTTCGCGGTGGCGTCCGTCTCCTCCGCCTCGAGCAGCTCCTTGTAGAAGGTGGCGAGCTTCTCGGGTTCGGCGCAGTCCAGTACGACGACACCTGTCACTACCAGTGCCATGCTTCCTCCGTACGGTCCGGGGCGCGGGCGGCGGCGCCGCCTGCTGCCATCCGTCTCCCGTGTACCCCCTCCCGCCGAATCAGTCGGGTACCAGCCACGCACCGTCGCGCATGAGGTCCCGTCCCGACAGCTCGTCGGCCTCGCGCCAGGCCTGCACCCGCTGCGGTGTGATGCGGAAGTAGAGGTAGGCGGTGGTGAGTTGGCGTGGGTCGAATCCGGTCTTCGCGGCGAAGGCGTCGGCGACGCCCGGGGGCAGCTCGGCGGCCTCCAGCGCACGCACCGTGCCCTCGACGACGACCACGTCACGGGTCGGTCCGATGCCCAGGCGCACCTTGCCGCTCGCGCGCAGATTCCGCCCGGTGGGACTCGCACCGGGAGTCGCCACCAACAGGGTCTGCCCGTCCCAGAAGTAGGACAGCGGGACCATGTACGGGGTGTCGCCCTCGCCATCGGCCGTCGCCACCCAGGCGTCGATGTCGTGGGCGAGCCGGTCGAGGGTGTCCTGCTTGCGCTGTTTCGGGGTGCGGGCCGGTGGGTTCATCGTCGAGCAGCCTCCTGACGGGACGTCATACACGCCTGGCGGCGGGCGTGTCCCAGTGTGCGGGGTCGGTGGTGTGCCGCGCAGTCAACTCCGTGAGACGGGCCGCGGCCGCGGCGAGCAGCAGGTCGAGCGCCGTCGGATAGGCGCTGTGCCGCATGTCCGCCACCAGGTGGCGGGCCGTCGCGGCGATGTGCGGGTGGGTGTCGGCGGGCAGCCGTGCGTACGTCGCCCGCCACACGCCGGCTTCCGCCTCCTGCGCTGAACGCGGCAGGGCGACACTCGCCGAGTCGAGGGCCGCGAAGGCCAGGGTCTGGTCGACGAAGGCGTGGTAGATACGTACCGCCTCCGGGTCGGGGAAGCCGGCTCCGCGCAGCACGCCGAGGATCCGCTCGACGGCCTCGATCTCGTGGACCCGGCCGGTCACACGGTAGGAGCTGAGCACGGCCGCCTGTGGATGCGCGAGGGCTCCGGAATGCATGCGCAGACCGAGGTCCCGCAGGTCGGCGCACCAGTCGCCGGTGGGGTGCCAGGTGCGCAGCGTCCGGCCGATCAGCTCGTCGGCGATGGCGAGCAGCAGGTCGTCCGTGTCGTGGAAGTACCGGTAGAGGGCGCTGGGGTCGGCGCCCAGGGCGAGGCCGAGGCGGCGGACGGTGAGGGCGTCGGCGCCGTGCTCCTTGAGCAGGCGCAGCGCGGTCTCGACGATCAGCTCCTCGGAGAGCACGACACCCGTCTTGGTCGGGCGCCGGCGCCGGCGGGCCGCGGACGGGACGACGCGGTCGGTCACTGTCTCTCGCTCTCTCCTCGGGCGGGCGCGGTCGCCGGCCGGCTCTCGGTCTCTCCACTCGGGCGGGCACGGTCCCTCACCGGCGCTACTCGGGCGGGCACCCGCCCCGGGGCTCTCCCGGCCGGCGCGAGCACTGACGGGTTCTCGCGTGGCCGCGGTCGACCGGCCCACGGTTCCGCGGCGGGCGCCTGCGAGGCACCTTATGTCAACAGCGTTGACCTGTTAAGCCCCAGGACAGTTTCATGTCCCGTCACCGGGCCGTTCCCTGGCCCCCGGGTGCGATCGGAGCCGGCATGACACAGAACCCGTACGGCACGGACCCTCCCGTGCAGCCGTCGCTGCGCAGGTCGCTCGGCGTCCTGGACGGTGTCGCCATCGCCGCCTCCAGCACGGCCGCCACCACCAGCATCGGCATCGGTCTCGGGGTGACGGCGGGAGTCGTCGGACTGCATCTGCCGGCCATCATGCTGCTGGCGTTCCTGCCGGTCCTCGGGATCGCCTGCGCCTTCACCCGGCTGAACCGGGTCGAGCCGAACGCGGGCAACGGCTATGTGTGGGTGGGCCGTTCGCTCAATCCCTGGCTCGGCTTCCTGGTCGGGTGGGTGAACATCGTGGCGACGGTGGCGTTCCTCGCGTACACCACGGCCGTGACCGGCTCCGCGCTGATCCAGCTGGCCGGGGAGGCGGGGCTGCACGAAGTCGCGGGACGCGCGCTCGATCCCGGCTCCACGGCGCAGACGACCGCCATCGGGATCGTCGTCCTCGTCGCGGTGACCCTGACCGCCGTGACCGGGGTCCGCACCGCGGCCCGGCTGCAGAGCGGGCTGCTGGTCTTCGAGTACGTGGTCCTGCTGGGGTTCTGCGGCTACGGCATCGTCACCGGTCCGCACTCCTTCAGCCTGAGCTGGTTCGACCCGTTCGCGATCCCGTCGGCGTCGGCGCTCGCGCAGGGACTGCTGCTGTGCGTGTTCTGCTACTGGGGCTTCGAGTCGGCCTTCACCGTCAACGAGGAGGTGCGTGACCCGCGGGACGCGTCCCGGGCCGGGGTCATCACGCTGGTGACCATGCTGGGTCTCTTCCTCTTGGGTTCGGTGGCCTTCCAACGGGTGCTTTCCGAGGATGAGTTGGCCGGTCACGGCGCCCAGGGGCTGGCGTTCTTCGGCGACCGGCTCGCGTCTCAGCCGCTGGCCGCGCTGCCCCTGGTGGCCCTGACGTTCTCGGCCATGGCCTCGCTCCAGGCCGGGGTCATCCCCACGGCACGCGGCATGTTCGCGATGAGCCGGGACCGTACGCTCGGCCCCGTGTGGTCCAAGGTCAGCGCCCGGTACGGGACTCCGGCGAGCGGGACGCTGCTGATCGGCGCGCTGGCCACGGCGGTCGCCGTGCTCGCGCTGGTGATCCCGCGGCTCGCCGACATGATCATGGCGACGGTGAACGCGGTGGGCATCGTCGTCGCCCTGTCCTACGCGCTCACCGCCCTCGCGGCCGCCGCGCGCTTCCGGGGCCTGCTGCGCGAGGACTGGCGGCAGGGCATCCGGGCCGTGGTGCTGCCCTCGCTGAGCGCCGCGGCCCTGCTCGGGCTCGGCGGCTACCTCGCCTGGTCCTTCTACACGTCGGCCGACCACTTCGAAGTCAGCGCGGACAACGGCTGGTTCCTGCTGCTCACCCCCGCCTTGATGATCGCCTCCGGATTCCTCGCCGCAGCGTGGGCCAAGTGGGTCCGCAAGTCCCCCTACTTCCATGCGGGCCACGGCACCGACGCAGACGCACCCCAGCTGCTGGTCACACACAACTAAGGACTGGAACACCGTGCACGCAGATCTCCTCTTCACCGGCGGCCCCGTCTTCCTTCCCGAGGGCGCCCCGGGCACCGGCAGCCGCGCGGGCCGCCCCGCGACAGCCGTCGCCGTCACCGGCGACCGGATCACGGCCGTCGGACACTCCGAGGTCCATGAACTGATCGGCCCGCGGACGGAGGTCGTCGACCTCGCGGGGCGCCTGCTCCTGCCCGGCTTCCAGGACGCGCACGTCCACCCCGTCCCTGCGGGACTGGAGCTCAGTCAGTGCGACCTCACGAGCGCGAAGACCGCCGAGGAGACCCTCGCCGTCGTGCGCGCCTACGCCGAGGCCCACCCCGAACGGGAGTGGATCACCGGAGGCGGCTGGTCCATGGAGGCCTTCACGGGCGGTACGCCGACCAAGGAGCTGCTGGACGCGGTGGTTCCGGACCGGCCGGTCTATCTGCCCAACCGGGACCACCACGGCGCCTGGGTCAACAGCCGCGCCCTGGAACTCGCCGGCGTCACCCGGGACACACCCGACCCGGCCGACGGACGGTTCGAGCGGGACTCCTCGGGTGAGCCGAACGGAATGCTCCAGGAAGGAGCCATGCAGTTCGTCGGCCGGCTCACTCCCCCGGCCACGGCCGGTGACAGGCTCGCCGCACTGCTGCACGCCCAGCGGGAACTGCACGCACTCGGCATCACCGCCTGGCAGGACGCGCTCGTCGGCGCGTTCCTGGGGATGGACGACCCGTCGGCGGCCTACCTGGCGGCGGCCCGCGACGGTTCGCTGACCGCCCGGGTGGTGGGCGCGCTGTGGTGGGACCGCGAGCGCGGGGCCGAGCAGATTCCCGAACTCGTCGAGCGGCGGGCCGCCTTGAGCCACGGCCGGTTCAACGCCACCACCGTCAAGCTGATGCTGGACGGGGTCGCGGAGAACGGCACCGCCGCACTGCTCGACCCCTATCTGGACCGGTGCGGCTGCGCCACCGCCAACCGGGGGAAGAGCTTCATCGACCCCTCCCGACTGCCCGCGTACGTCACGGAGTTGGACGCGCTCGGCTTCCAGTGCCACTTCCACGCGCTGGGCGACCGTGCCGTACGCGACGCCCTGGACGCCGTGGAGGCGGCGCGGAAGGCCAACGGTCCGAGCGACACGAGGCCCCACCTCGCGCATCTCCAGGTGGTGCACCCGGACGACGTACCCCGCTTCGCGCACCTCGGAGCCACCGCCAACATCCAGCCGCTGTGGGCCGCGCACGAACCCCAGATGGACGAGCTGACCATCCCCTTCCTCGGGCCCGAACGGGCCGCCTGGCAGTACCCGTTCGGGGCACTGCTGCGCTCGGGCGCGCGGCTCGCGGCGGGCAGCGACTGGCCGGTCAGCAGCCCCGACCCGCTCCAGGGCATCCATGTCGCCGTCAACCGCGTCGAACCGGGCGCGGCGGGGCCGGTGTTCCTGCCCGGCGAGCGGCTCACCCTGGCCGCCGCGCTCACGGCGTACACCGCGGGCTCGGCGTACGCGAACCATCTCGACGAGACCGGGACCGTGCGGGCCGGCGCGCTCGCCGATCTCGTGGTGCTGGACCGCGATCCGTTCGCCGGGCCCGTGGAGGCGATCGCCGAGACGAAGGTGGCGCTGACGTACGTCGGCGGGGAGCGGGTCTTCGCCGCCCCGGACTCCTAGGGCGTGTCCCCGGCGGATCTTGCGGTTCCGTCCGCAGGCGGCGTGGGGACAGGCCCTGGGGATCACCCCCGTCGGACCGGGCCCGGCGCGGTGACGCCGAGGCCCGTGCGCGGTGCCAGGGCCAGGACGCCGATCTTGCCCATGTGTGCGTTGTTCTGGACCAGCCGGGCGGCCTCCGCCGTCTCGGTCAGGGGGTAAGTGGCCGTCAGGGCCGAGGAGATGTGGCCGAGACCCAGGAGGCGGTTCACCGCGGACTGCTCCTGGAGGTTGGCGCCGTGACTGCCGATGACCCGCTTGAGCCGCATCCAGAGGTAGCGGTTGTCGAACTCGTGCTGGTAGCCCGTGCTGGAACCGCAGGTGACCACCGCTCCACCGCGCCGTACGACGAAGACGGAGATGCCGAAGGTGGCGCGGCCGACGTGCTCGAAGACGATGTGGGGGTCCTCGCCCGTGGCGGCCCGGATCAGCCGGCCGAGCCGCTTGCCGACCGTGGCGGGATCGGCCGGTTCGCTGCCGACCAGGCCGATCTCCTCACGGTTGATCACCACCTGGCAGCCGAGGCCGCGCGCGTACTCCGCCTTGGCCTCGCTGCTGACGACACCGACGGCGATACCCCCGCCGTTGCGGACCAGTTGCACCGCGTACGCACCGAGACCGCCGGCCGCTCCCCAGATCAGCACGACGTCGCCCTGGGTCATCCGGGCGCCCCGGTCGCTGACCAGCATGCGGTACGCCGTCCCCGCGCACAGCGGGTTGACGGCCGCCTCCTCCCAGGTCAAGTGACCCGGCTTGGGCAGGAGTTGACTGGCCCGTACGACGCCGTAATGGGCCAGGCCGCCGTAGTTGGTCTCGAAGCCCCAGGCCAGCTGGCCGGCGCCCAGCATGCCGTCCGCGTGCGTCGCGGGGTCCTCCTCGTCGACGTAGACGGGGCTGACGACGACATGGTCACCGGCCCGCCAGCGGCGCACTCCGGCTCCGGTGCGGACGACCACGCCCGCCGCGTCCGAACCGAGGACGTGGAAGGGCTGGTCGTGCCGGGCCGACCAGCGGTCCTGGCGGCCGAAGTGCTTCAGGAAGGTGAAGGTCGGAATGGGCTCGAACATCGCCGACCAGACGGTGTTGTAGTTGATGCCACTGGCCATGACGGCCACGAGGACCTCGTCCGGGGCGAGTTCGGGCATCGGCACGGATCCGACGTGGATGGACTTGCGTACGTCCTTGTCGGCGACGCCGGTGAAACTGCCGACGTCCTCCGCCCTGAGGTGCGCGGCCGTGAAGTGCGCCGGTAACGGAAGGCGTTCCAGTTCGGCACCGGCGGCTCCCGCCACCACTGCCTCGGCCAGGACATCCATGTCGTGCCTCCTTCGAGGGTCATGTGGTTCGTCGTGCGAGGAGTCAGGTCGTTCCTCGTGCGCGTGGTCAGCCGAGTCCGAGGCCCGTGGCGAGCGTCGGCCACGAGGCCTTGAACTCCTGCTGCCAGGACGACCAGGCGTGCGTGCCGCCGTCGTAGAAGTGCACCTGGGCCGGGATCCCCAGCGTTTCGAGCTGGGTGGTGAAACGGTGGGCCTGGCTCCAGAGCGTGCCTTCGAGCACGGCGCCTTCGAGGTTTCCGTAGTCGGTGCTGGGCAGGCCGCTGCCCTGCGAGAGATAGAGCCCGGTGCCCGCGAGCGCGGATGCCCGGGCGTAGGGGTTGTGGAGGTTCCAGTTGTCCCCACTGAAGCCCCAGAGGAGGAACGGCAGCAGGTTCTCCCGCGCGACGATCGCGGAGAGGACGGTCGACATGCCCGGCGCCGAGATGTCCAGGATCCCGCTGTAGGAGGCGGCCGCGCTGAAGACGCCCGGGCGGCGGGCCGCGAAGGCCACGGCGCCGTAGCCGCCGGTCGAGACCCCGGCGACGGCCCGCCGGCCACCGGCCCGGAACCTCTGCCGCAGCAGCTCCATGACCTCGTCGACCTGGAACTTCTCGTAGTCGGGGGAACCGGGCAGACCGTAGTTCCACCAGTTCGTGGGGATGCCGGTCGGGCCCGACGAGGGCATCACCGCGATCACGTCCTGACCCGCGAGGAAACTGCTGACGTCCGTCTCCCGGGTCCAGGACGTGTAGTCGTCGTGGGCGCCCTGGAGGAGGTAGAGGACGGGCCAGGTGCGGTCGGGCCGAGCCGCGTAGCCGGTCGGCAGCAGGACCCGCACGGGCGCGGACGCACGCAGCGCGGGTGAGACGACGGTGAGGTCGACGGTACGGTCGTCGAGCCAGTTCTCGGCGGTGATCCGGGCGCTGTCGCTCGCCGCCGGGGTGACTCCGGCCGCCGTGGCGGCCAGCGCGGCGGTGGAGGCCATGGCCGCGCGGAGAACGGTTCTGCGCGTGGGGCGGTGTACGGGCACGGGCCTACTCCTCGTCTCGGGCATGCGGGTCGGTACGCGTCCGCTGACCCAGGTCACGCGTCAGCAGCCGCGCCAGCGTGTCGACGACCGGCGGGTCGAGCAGCGACAGATGGTGACCGGGCAGCGGAGTCACGGTGAGGTCGGCGCAGTGTTCGTCCCAGCCGAGCGCCGCGTCGTCGCGCTCGTAGCGGGGGTCGCGGACGGTGTGCGGCGCGGGCTCGCTCGCCCGGTAGAGCAGGGTCCGCCCCTCGTACCGCGCCGGCCGGTGGCGTTCCCCGCTGCGCAGGTCGAGATACGAGCTGCGCTGGTGCTCCAGGACGGAGGGCGGCAGGTCCACCGCCTCGCCGAGCACCTTCAGCACGAGGCCGATCGCCTCGGTGTCGTCCAGACCGTCGAGTTCGTCGTACGACAGGTCGAGCGTCACCGCGTAGGTGCGTGCCACGTACGCCGCGAAGTCCGCGAAACGGCGCCGGGTCTCCTCGGCCCGGGTGACGCCGGGCGGGGCGGGCAGCGGCAGCACCGAGTCGATCAAGACGAGGGCGGGCAGGGTGCCGTGCGGGGCCAGCAGCCGGGCGGCCTCCTGCGCCAGCACTCCCCCGTACGACCAACCACCCAGCAGCCAGGGCCCGTCGGGGCAGGTCTCCCGCACCCGTCGCGCGAACTCGGCCGCGCGTCCCGGCACGTCGTCGGGGTCGGCCTGCCGGTCGAATCCGTACAACGGGCGCTGCCCGTCGAGGCGTTCGGCCAGCCGGGCGTAGACGGCGGAGGAGCCGCCGGCGGCATGGGCGAGGAAGAGGGGGGCGCCGGGGCCGGTGCTCGGGAAGTGGCGCAGGAACCTCACGGAGTGGGCTTCGGTGGATCCCGAGGACGCGGGATCAGGCTCCGGGAACGGGGCTTTGAGCGCGGGTGACGGGGCGCCGGGCCGGGCGGGGACGCGAGCGCTCGCACGAGCGCCGGGGAAGCTCTCCGCGCGGAGCTGGTCCGCGTCCGCCGCGAGCGGTTCGGCACCCCCGCGAGCGCCGGAGTTGCCCTCCGCCCCGGGCGGTACCGCGTCCGCCCCGAGCAGGTCCGCCACCGAGCGCAGCGTCCCCCGTCGCAGCAGGGCGCCCGCCTCGAGTTCCACTCCGAACTCCCGCGCCACAGAACCCCGTATCCGCACGGCGGTCAGCGAGTCGAGGCCGAGGTCCGTCAACGGCAGGTCCGGGTCGATGCGTTCGGGGCTGTAGCCCATCACCGCGGCCACGCACCCGCGCAGCCGCTCCAGCGGGCCGGCGTCCGCAGGGGTGAGGCGTGCGGAGGTCCGGACGGCCTTCGGCTCCGTCTCCTCGCCGAACCAGAAGCGCCGGTGGCGCCAGCGCGGCGACGGCACGTCCGCGATGCGGCCGTCCAGCCGCTCACGGAGCCCGTCGGCCGGTACGCCGTTGACCAGCAGTGTGGCGAGCGAGGTACGGAAGGTCAGCGCGTCGTCGGTGTTCTTGCGCAGGGTGGGAACGATCAGGGAGCCCGCCGGCAAGGTGTCGGTCAGCGGGTGCAACTGCGTGGCGTGCGGGGCGACTTCGAGGAAGACGCGGTGGCCGTCCTCGGCGGCCGCGCGCACGGCCTGGACGAACCGCACGGGCCGACGCAGATTGGCCACCCAGTACGCGGTGTCGTACGGGGCGGGGTCACGCGGGTCGTCGAGCACGCTGGAATAGCGCGGGCAGGCGGGGACGGCCGACCGCACCTCACCCAGGTCCCGCGCGAACTCCCGGAGGAGCGGTTCGACTTCGGGTGAGTGGCCCGCCCCGGACACCCCCAGTGGCCGCGCGAACCCGCCGTCCGCCGTCACTCTGGCCACGAACTCCGCCACCTCCTCGGCGGCGCCCGTCACCACGCTCTGCACCGGCGAGGCATGGACGGCGACCTGGACGGAGGGCAGATCCCCGGCACTCGCGCGGATCTCCTGTTCCGACCGGTCGACCACTGCCATGGCACCGCCCGTCAGTCCCGCGAGGAGCCGGGAACGCACGGCGACGATCCTCGCGCCGGTCACCGGGTCGACGCCCCCGGAGACGACGGCCGCGGCGATCTCCCCCAGGGAGTGCCCGATCACGGCACCGGGCGCCAGTCCGTACGACCGCCACAGCTGGGCCAGCGCGAGCTGGACGCCGTACAGGGCGGGCATCACGGCGGCGGGCGAGGACAGATCGGCGTCCGGTTCTAGACTCGCGGTCAAGGAGATGCCCGCGTGCTGGAGCAGCAGCGGCTCCAGCCGCTCGACCGCGTCGGCGAACGCCGGTTCCGCGGTGAGCAGTTGCCGCGCCATGCCGGGCCATTGGGAGCCGTAGCCCGAGAAGATCCAGACGGGCCCGGGGCCGCCCGGCGTCCCGGCGCCCGTGACCACGTGCGGCGACGGCTCGCCCGCGGCCAGCCGGCGCAGCGCGTCCACGGTCTCGGCCCGGTCGCGGGTCACCACGGCCGCGCGGTGGTGTCCGCGCCCGGTACGGCCCGCGAGGGTGCGGGCCAGATCCGTGTCACGCACGCGCGGGGCGTCGGCGAGCCGGCCGGCGAGCTCACCGGCGTACGAGCGGACACGATCCCCGGTGGGCCCGTCGAGCAGCAGCAGTGCGGGCCGCGCCCCGGGCGTCGGGGACCGGCGGTTCGCACGGTGTTCGGCGAGGACGACATGCGCGTTGGTGCCGCCGAACCCGAAGGCCGAGACGCCGGCGGTGGCCGTTCCGGAGTAGCGCGGCCACGGCTCGGGCTCGGTGACGACGCGCAGGCCGAGGACGTCGAGATCGGCGTGCGGGCCGGGGCCGGTGTAGTGGAGCTGCGGTGGGATCTCTCCGTGGTGCAGGGCGAGGACGGTCTTGATGAGCCCGGCGATCCCGGCGGCCGCCTCCAGATGCCCGAGATTGGTCTTCACCGAGCCGATGAGCAGCGGCTGTTCGAGGGTGCGCCCGGTGCCGAGCACGGCGCCGAGGGCCCCCGCCTCGATGGGGTCGCCGAGCGCGGTTCCGGTGCCGTGCGCCTCCACGTAGTCGACGGTGGCCGGGTCGGGGTGCACCTCGGTGAGGAGGTTCCGCTGCGCCGCCGCGCTGGGCGCGGTCAGGCCGTTGGAGCGGCCGTCGGAGTTCACTCCCGTCGCTCGGATCTCCGCGAGGACCCGGTCGCCGTCGCGTTCCGCGTCCGCGAGCCGCTTCAGTACGACGACACCACATCCCTCGCCGCGGACGATCCCGTCGGCGGTCGCGTCGAACGCCTTGCACCGGCCGTCCGGCGCGAGGGCGCCCGCGCGCTGGAGGGAGAGGGTGACGGCGGGCGCCAGCAGCAGGTTCGCGCCGGCCGCGAGCGCGGTGTCGCACTCCCCTGTCAGCAGGCTCCGTACGGCGTGATGCACCGCGACCAGGGACGACGAGCACGCGGTGTCGACGGCCAGGCTCGGGCCGCGCAGGTCGAGGGCGTACGAGAGGCGGCCCGCGGCGATGCTCAGGGCGGCACCCGTTGCCGTCCAGGCGTCGGGGGCGGCGGCCGACAGGTGGGCGTACTCGTTGCCGCTGATGCCGACGAAGACTCCGGTGCGGGTGCCGGTGACGGACAGCGCCGCGTGGTCCAGGGCCTCACGGGTGACTTCGAGAAGCATGCGCTGCTGCGGATCCATGGCGGCCGCCTCGTGCGCGCCGATGCCGAAGAACTCGGCGTCGAAGCCGGCGATGTCGTCGAGGAACGCTCCGTGCCGGCTGACCTCCGGGTCCACCGGAAACGGGTCCCACCTCCCGGCGGGAACGGTGCCGACGGCATCCCGGCCCTCGGTGAGCAGACGCCAGTACGCCTCGGGTGAGTCGGCGCCACCGGGGAAGCGGCAGCCGAGGCCCACGACGGCGACGGCGGGGGTTGCGGCCGCCGGAACGGGGGCCGGGTGGCCGGATCTTGGGGCGGCGGCCGTGCCGAACACGGGCCGTCCGTCCGTGCCCGGGAAACCGAGCCCGGACTGCACGCCCGTGCCGGGGAAACCGAGCCCGGACTGCACGCCCGTGCCCGGGGAGCCCGAGAGGCCGGTCCAGGACTGCCCACCCGGGTCGGCGGTGCCGAGCACGAACTCCCCGCGCGGGCCGAGGGAGTCGAGCCCGGACTCGCCGCGCGAACCGAGGGAGTCGAGCCCGGACCCCCCGCGCGGGCCGAAGGAGTCGAGCCCGGACCCCCCGCGCGGGCCGAAGGAGTCGAGCCCGGACTGCCCGCCCGCTCCGGGGGCGCCGGGCACGAACTGACCCTGCGTGCCGGGCAGGACGGGAGGGTGCGGCTTCCCGGGGCCCGGCGCGGATGCCCCAGGTCGCTCGGTCGTCAGCTCCCGCGCGAGGGCGTCGATCGTCCCCGCGTCCCAGAGCAGCGTGTCGGGGAGGCGTCGGCCGGCGAGATCGCTGAGCAGCGCGGTCAGCGCCACCGCGTCCCGTGAGGTGAGGCCCAGCTCGGCGAGCGGCCGGTCGTCGGCGACCGTCTCCGGTGCGAGGCCGTACCAGGCACCGAGCCGCTCGACGACGAGACCACGGATCTGCGGTCGCGTGGGCCTCATCGGGGGCCGAACCCGCCGTCGAGGAAACGCGCCCGGCTCGCGGCCCGGGCCACCTTCCCGCTGCTGGTGCGGGGCACGGCACCGGGCGGGACGAGCCGCAGGCCGGCGAGTCGCAGGCCGTGGCGTTCGGACACGGCGGCCCGGGCGGCACGTTCGGCGTCGCAGGTCTGCCGCTCCGTCGGGTGCGCGTCCCTGCGGTGCTCGGCGACCACGACCAGTTCCTCGCCCGTCCCGTCCGCGCGGATCACGGCGAACGCGGCGAGCCGGTCGCGGCGGACCAGGGGCGCCACGCTCTGCACGGTCTCCTCGACGTCCTGGGGGTAGTGGTTGCGGCCGTCGACGATGATCACGTCCTTGAGGCGGCCGGTGACCAGGAGCCGGTCTTCGTGCAGGGCCCCCAGGTCCCCGGTGCGCAGCCACCCGTCCGGATCGCCGAAGGCCTGGTCGACGCGCTTCCAGTAGCCGCGCGCGACATTGGGCCCGCGTAACTGGATCTCGCCCACCCGCCCCTGCGGCAGCACCTCGCCGTCCGCGCCGACGATTCGCAGCTCCTGCCCGACGGGTGCGCCGCAGGAGACCAGTTCGGCGGTGTCGTGGAGTGCCTCCCGGCCTCCGTCCGACGCATCGTCCCGGGCGGGATCCGGCGTGCGCCCGGCGTCCGGAGCCTGATCGCGCGGGTGCGGTTCCAGCACGACCTCGATGCGCCCCTGGGCCAGCGCGCCCGCGGCGCAGACCACGGTCACGGGCGGAGTCGCCGAGGAGTCCGCGGCCGCGAACACGGTGGCCTCGGCGAGGCCGTACGCGGGACAGTGCGCGGCCGGATCCAGATCCGCGGGCGCGAAGGCCGCCCGGAACCGCTCGATCGTGCCCGGCCGCACCGGCTCACTGCCGTTGATCAGCACCCGTACGCGGTCCAGGCGCAGTTCGTCGACGAGGTCGGGTGCGGTGCGGGCCACGCAGTAGTCGTACGCGAAGTTCGGTGCGGCGCTGATCGTGCCGTCGTACGAGCCGAGCAGGCGCAGCCAGCGCGCGGGGTCCTCCAGGAAGGAGACCGGGTCCATCAGGACGGAGGGGAAGCCGCCCACGACGGGGGCCGCGACGCTGAGGACCAGGCCCATGTCGTGGAAGAGGGGCAGCCAGCCGACGGTCGTGGCGGTCCGCGGGTCGGCGACGAAGGCGTCGAGGGCCTGGCGGGCGTTGGCGACGACATTGGCGTGGCTGATCATCACGCCGGCCGGGCTGCGTGTGGAGCCGGAGGTGTACTGGAGATACGCGATGTCGTCGGGGTCGGGACCGGGCGTCTCGGTGCCCGGTTCGAGGCGCTGGACGGTGAGTTGGTCGACGGCGACGATCCGCGGTGCCGGCAGGTTCCGGTCCGCGACGAACGCGCTCACGGCGGCCACGGTGGCCGAGTCGGTGAGCAGGCAGGCGGGTTCGCAGTCGGCGAGGACCGCCGCCAAGCGGCCTTCGTGGCCGGGGAGTTGCGGTGCGAAGAGCGGTACGGCGATCACCCGGGCGTACAGGCAGCCCAGGAACGCCACCACGTAGTCGAGTCCTTGCGGCATGACCAGCGCGGCCCGGTCGCCGGGAGCGGCCACCGTCGCCAGCCGGTCGGCCACCGCGCGGGCGCGCGCGTCCAGGGCGCGCCAGCCGAGCGTGCGGTGGCGCCCCGCCGAAGTCAGGTCGGGGAAGTCGACGTGGGTGACGGCCCGTTGCTGCGGCCGGTGGCGCGCCCAGTACCGAAGGTGGTCCGGCAGGCAGGTGAGGGAGACATCCCTCTGCTGCGGTCGCGGGGAGTCCGAAGTGGGGGGCGTGGGCCGGGTGGGGGGCATGGCGGCTCCAACTGATCGGCACGCTCGAACGGTTGTCTCCGTGGGGTGATGCACCAGGTTCCGCTGAAGGGCCGCGCTTGAGTTAGACGACGCACTGACAGTTCGTCAGTGCACTTCTGTCAGTCCTCTGACAAAGGCGGCGCGGCGATTCGGCGTCCCGGGGCAGAGTCACCGCGGCACCGCACCGCGGACAATCCGGGCCAGGGCACACGTCGGCGGAGGGAGCGGCGGTGGGACGTGCACGGCCGGCCGCACTGCTGGCGCTGGTCACCCTGACCGGGTTCATCACGACCCTCGACAACACCGTGATCAATGTCGCCCTGCCGACCGTGCAGCGTGAACTCGGGCTGACCGTGGCCGACTTGGAGTGGGTCGCCAGCAGCTATGTGCTCAGTTTCGGCGCACTGCTGCTGCCCGGCGGGCGGCTGACCGACCTCTTCGGACGCCGGAACGTCCTGGCGGCCGGCATCGTCGTCTTCACGGTCGCCTCGGCCGCGGCGGCGCTCGCGGACAGCGGCGGCACCCTCATCGCGGCCCGTACCGTGCAGGGCGTCGGGGCCGCCCTGGTCATCCCCGCCTCCCTGGCCGTGGTCGCCGCCGACCTGCCCGCCCGCCGCCGCGCGACCGCCGTCGGCCTGTGGACGGCCGCCCTGGCCGTGGCCCTGGCACTCGGGCCGGTGGTCGGCGGCTTCGTCACCCAACAGTGGTCCTGGAGCTGGGTGTTCGCGCTGAACGTGCCGTTCGGATTGTGCGCCCTGCTGCTGATCCCCGCGGTCCCCGCCCGGGCCGCCCCCGTCCGTGGCGGTGTCGACGTGCCGGGCGTCCTGCTCTCCGTCCTCGCGCTCTATCTCCTCACCTACGCCCTGGTCCGCGGTGGCGACCACGGCTTCGGGAACCGTCCCGTGCCGCTGTGCCTGGGCCTGTCGGCATTCGCCGCCTGCGCGTTCACCGTCCGGGAGGCACGCGCCGCCCGGCCCCTGGTCGTGCCCCGGCTGCTCCGCGACCGGTTCCTCACCGGCGGCGTACTCGCCCAGATGCTGTGGGGCATCGGCGTCAACGGCGTCTTCTTCTTCACGGCCCTCTACCTCCAGCGCGTCCTCGGCTTCTCGCCGACCAGGGCGGGCCTGGCCTTCCTGCCCCTGGCCGGGGCGCTGCTGGTGTGCACTCCGCTCGCCGAACGGGCGGCCCGGACACTGGGCGCGCACGTCTCGATCTCCGTGGGACTCGGCCTCGTGGCGGTCGGCCTGCTGTACGTCTCCGGAACGGGCCTGCGTGCGGACTACTGGGACCTGCAGCCCGGCCTGCTGCTGATCGGGGCGGGCTCGGCGCTCACCACTCCCCTGACGGTGCGCTCACTGGCCGAAGTGCCCGCCACGCACACGGGAATGGCGACCGGACTGGTCAGCGCGGCGCGCGAGGTGTCGGGCGTGTTCGGCGTGGTACTGGTCGGCGTGGTGCTCACCCGTCGGGAGCGCACCACGCTGCGCGCCGGAATCGACCCGCGCAGTGCCTTCCTCCACGGCTACGACCTCGGACTGCGGCTCGCGGCCTGCTGCGTGCTGGCCGGTGCGCTCGTCACTCTGGTCGCACTGCGTCCCCGTGGCCGGCACCGGCGGACGGTGGCGCGCGAGCACCTCCGTGAGACGAGCGTTGTCACGAAGTGATAATCCGAGCCTCCATATATGTACGCCGGTGATGAGCCACCGGAGATCACCGGCGGGTATCGTCTCCGGTCCCCTGTTCCCCACGCAGGAGGGAGCCGCCGCGTTGAACGGATTCCGGACGCTGGAGAGCGAGGCCGCGTCCCACGGCGCGCGGATCACGGCCGCGGGTGACATCACACCGGGCCGCGTCCCCCACGACGAGCCCAACGGCCCCTTCAGAGCGTTCCCTTCGGATCTGCACGACCACTTCAGACCGTTCTTCTCGGACCTCATCGAAGAGGTCGTACGGGCCATCAGGACCCAGATCCCGGAGTACGCGCGTCCGATGGACGACACGTACATGCTGGTCGTACGCCGGGGTGTGGAGCGCGCGCTGGAGGGGTTCCTCGACCGGATGGCCGAGCCGGACACCGACTGGGCGCCGGTGCAGGCGACGTATCAGCGCATCGGACGCGGGGAGGCGGACGAGGGGCGCAGCCTCGACTCCTTCCAGTCGGCACTGCGGCTCGGCGCGCGGGTGGCGTGGCGCCGCGTCAACGCCCTGGTCGACGCCGACCTGCTGCCCCGCCATGTGCTGGCCGCGTTCGGCGAGGCGATGTTCCTGTACCTCGACGAGATGGCGGCCGCCACGACCGCGGGCTACACGGAGGCGCGGCTGCACAGGGCGGGCGAGCTGCAGCAGCGGCGCGCCCGGCTGATCGATCTGCTCACCGCCGACCCGCCGGTGTCGGCGGGGGCGATCAGCGATCTCGCGCACACCGTGCGGTGGCCGGTGCCGCGGGCGCTGGCGGTGGTGGCGATCGACCAGGGCCCGCAGCCGACGGTGGCGTGGTCGATCGTGCCGCCCGGATTCCTCGCCCGGTTCGACGTACAGCCGTCCGTGCTCGTCGTCCCCGACCCGGAAGGGCCGGGCCGGGCCCGGGCGGTGGCTGGGGCGCTGCGGGGGCTGCGGGCGGCCATGGGGCCGACGGTCACGCCTCAGGAGGGCGCGCGGTCGCTGCGCTGGGCGACGCAGGCGCTGGATCTGGTCCGGCGCGGTGTCCTGCCGGACTCGGAGCTGGTGCGGTGTCAGGAGCACCTGGCCACCCTGCTGCTCTTCCGTGACGAGGCGCTGGTGGACGCGATGGCCGAACGTCATCTGCACCCGCTGGAGGAGATGCGCCCGCCGCAGCGGGACCGGCTCGCCGAGACGCTGCTGTGCTGGCTGCAGTGCGGGCACAACGCCAGCGAGGTCGCCGCCCAACTCGCCGTGCATCCGCAGACGGTGCGCTATCGGATGCGCCAGCTGGACGCGCTGTTCGGCGACCGCCTCCTCGACCCGACCGTCCAGTTCGAAATGCAACTGGCGCTGCGGGCACGGGCTTTGCGCGGGAGCGCCGCGTCGAGGCAACCCGAGTAGCCGAGGCCACCGGGCGCCCGAGGCCGCTGCGCGCTGTCCCCATTCCCCTTTCCGCTGTCCGCTGGCCGCCGTCCGCTGCCGCTGGCCGCTGGCCGCTGGCCGCAAGTCGCAAGTCGCAAGTCGCAAGTCGTTGCGGCAGTGTGGCGGGACGAGTGTGCCCGGTCCCCCAGCCGGTCCCCCTCCCGGCCATCGGCTCCGGTGGTGGTCGTAAGACGTCTTCGTCAGGCGTGCGCACAGGCACGCACCGCAGACACACGTAGCGCTTCGTTCCGTCCGACCCCTTTGGCCATGCCGGTCGATTCGAGCACCGTCGAATTGATTGAGCATCGCGGACGTCCGGGCAATTCTCTTTCCGGGACCTGACCGCCCGCTGCCCTCATCCAGGGGTGGTTTCGCCGATCCGGGCAAACACCAAGGGGGACACCGTCATGGCACCGCTGCGAAGTTCTGGCGGAAAGCGTCGTCTTGCCGCTGCGGTCGCCGCCGCGGCGTGTGTGGCCCTGGCGGTACCGGCAGTCGTGCACGCCGTCTCCGAATCCCCTGGCGAATCCTCCGCTTCCCCGGCGCAGCCCGCCGCGGGTTCCGCGAAGCAACAGTCGCGTGAACCGAGCCGGCAGGAGCAGGACATGCTGTACACGGCGGGACAGATCCTGCTGCGTGACTGCATGCAAAAGCAGGGCTTCGAATACCGGCCCGTGAAGGAGAATCCGGTACCGGAAGCACGGGAGTTCCCGTACGTCATCACTGATGTGTCGTGGGCCCGGAAGCACGGCTACGGCACCGACATTCAGAGGGCGTTGGCCAAGGTGCGGGAAACCGACCCCAACCAGCGCTACTTCCGCAGCCTGCCGGCCAAGCGGAGAACGGCCGCGCTGACCGCGGCCAATGGCACCCGCCCTCTGAAGGTGACCGCCAAGGCCCCGGACGGCATGCTGTTCCAACGCAGCCCCGAGGGCTGTCAGTCGGAGGCCGACCGGAAACTCTACGGAGACCTCCAGAAGTGGTTCCAGGCCAAGGTCACGTTTGACACGCTGACCGAAATCCGCCGTTCCCGCGTCGTGGCGGACCCCCGCTTCGGCAAAGCGCTGAAGCCCTGGGCCGCCTGTATGCGCGCCGCCGGCCACTCCTACTCCAGCCCCGTCCAACTGCGGGAATCCCTGGCGCCGTCGAATCAGCAGCTGTCACGGAAGAAGGAAATCCGGCTCGCCGTGGCCGAAGCGGACTGCGCGGTCAGCTCAGGCCTGGTGGGCAAGGCAGCCGCATTGGACCGGGAGTACGACGGGAAACTCCGCAAGCAATACCACTCGGACGTCGAAACCCGACGCCGACTTCAGCTCACCGCACTGCCCCGCGCCCGCTCGATCACCCGAACCGCCGGCACGGATCAGTCAGCCAAGTCAACGCGAGACCCGTAAAGAGAGGAACACCATGGGCAAGCTACGCACCCTTCTGGTCGGCGCCGCACTCGCCGCACTGACCGTGGGAGTCACGCCCCTCACCGCCCAGGCGTCGTCGGGACCCGCTCTCCTGCCCCCTGGGTCCCTCTACGTCTACTACAACACCGGCTACTCGGGATGGTGCGACGACTGGTCGGGGGAAGCCCCCGACTGGGGCAGCTGCCGCAACCAGGTGAGCTCGCTCTTCAACAACGGCTATCCCGGCAACCTGGACGACATCTGGGTGTACTGGGGCCTGAACTACACGGGTGCCCGCAGAGGCGTCTACCAGGGCGTGGGGCTCAGCGATCTCCGCCAGTGGAAATTCGACGCGAACACGGGCCCCGGCTCAGGGGAATGGCTCAACGACAACATCTCGTCCCACCGATGGACCAACCTGCCGTAGGCGCCGGTCCCCGACGAGAGGGACTTCCTGGACAGCTGTCCATGTATAGTGGCCAGCTGTCCAGGAAGTAAGAGCACGGAGGAGCCCGCCGCGATGCACATGGCCGCGAACGTTCTGGTCGGACTGGTGGCCGCGCTGCACGCGTACATCCTGGTTCTGGAGATGTTCCTGTGGGAGCGCGCGCCGGGCCGGGGGCTGCACGGGTTCGATGCCGAGATGGCGCAGGCCACGGCGCCGCTGGCCGCGAATCAGGGGCTGTACAACGGATTCCTGGCGGCGGGCCTGGTGTGGGGACTGATCGCCGCGGACCCGACCGGATTCCGCGTGCAGGTGTTCTTCCTGGTGTGCGTCGTGGTCGCTGGGGTGTACGGAACGGTCACCGCCAACCGCCGCATCCTGTTCGCCCAGGCCCTGCCGGGCGCGGTCGCCCTGGCCGCCGTCCTCGTCGCCGGATGAGCCCGCGGGACGGCGGGGCGCCTGAGGACAGTGGAGCCGGCGGGGCGGCGGAGGAGCGTGGGGCCGGCAACGCGCCCGAGGACCGCGGAGCCGGCAGCGCGCCGGAAAGCCCCCTGGCGCCCCGGGCGTCGAAAGACCCACGGAAGTCCCGGATGCCGGTGGACCGCGGGGCCGCCCGGGCGAAGGACCCACGCGGCACCCGGACACCGGAAGATCCCCGGGCCACTCGCACCCGCGCCAGACTGCGGAAGGCGCTGCTGGACGAGTGTGCCCGGCGCCCGCTGGACGAGATCGGTGTCGCCGCCCTCGTGCGGGCGGCCGGGGTCGGCCGGGCCACGTTCTACGTGCACTACGCCGACCTGGAGGCGCTGGCCGTCGACGCCTGCGCCGATGTCGTACGGGAGGCCGTGGACGCGCTGCACGCCTGGCGCGGCCGGCCGGACCCGGTCTCGGCGCCGCCCGCCCTGCTCGCGTTCTTCGCCGGGCTCCCCCCGCATGCCGCCCTGTATCGCGCCCTGTTGGCACCGGGCGGCGGCGGACCGCTCGGGCGCGTACTGCATCAGGACCTGCGTGCCCGCAGCCTGGCCGAGCGGCAGCTCGTCGGCGCCCCGGACGCCCCGCTGGTCGCGTCCGCCGTGGCCGCCACCTTCGCGGGCGTCCTCGCGGACTGGCTGCACGGACTGTTGGAGGGCGCCCCCGAGGAAGTCGCCCACCAGGTCTGGCAGTTGCTCGTCGCCCTGCACGGAAGCCGATGACCCAGCACCAGCACCGCCGAACGCACTGCGCCCGGTGGAACGGCTAGCGCACCGCCTGGAACGTACGCCGGTACGCCTGTGGTGAGACGCCGATCGCGGCGTGCAGATGCTGGCGCAGCGAGGCGCCCGTCGCGAACCCCACCTCGCCGGCGATCTGGTCGACCGGCAGGTCGCTGACCTCCAGCAGATGGCGGGCCCGGGCCACCCGCTGCTGGATGAGCCAGCGGCCGGGGCTCATGCCCACCTCGTCGTTGAAGCGGCGGGCGAAGGTGCGCAGGCTCATCCGGGCATGGCCGGCGAGATCGGCCAGCGCCAGGGGCTCCCCCAGGCGCTCCAGGGCCCAGCGCCGGGTCGCGGCGGTGCCGGCCGCCGAGGGTCCCGGCACCGGCAGCTCGATGTACTGCGCCTGTCCGCCGTCGCGCCACGGCGGCACCACGCAGCGCCGCGCCACCTTGTTGGCCAGCTCGCTGCCGTGGTCCTTGCGGATGAGGTGCAGACAGACGTCGACGCCGGACGCGGCCCCGGCCGAGGTGAGGATCGAGCCGTCGTCGACGAAGAGCACGTCCGGATCGAGGGCCACGTGCGGGAACATGCGCCGGAACTGCTCGGCGAGCTGCCAGTGCGTCGTGGCCCGGTGCCCGTCGAGCAGACCGGCCGCCGCCAGGATGAAGGCTCCCGTGCAGATCGAGACGGTGCGGGCGCCCGGCCGGATGAGCGCGAGCGCGGCCGTGAGCTCGGCGGAGAGCTCCGAGGTGACGCCGGCCTCGGCGATGGGCGGGATCACCACGATGTCGGCCGTGCGCAGCACCTCCGGGCCGTGCTCGACGGTCACCGAGAAGTCGGCGTTGGTGCGCACCGTCCTTCCGTCGGCACTGCAGGTCAGCACCTCGTACCGGCCGTCCGCGGCGCCGAAGATCCGGCTGGGGATACCCAGCTCGAAGGGATAGATCCCGTCGAGGGCCAGGACGACGACTCGCTCCACATCTCGCACACGCTCCATGGCACGATCCTATCGAACATTGGCGTTCATGCCATTTCCTGGCCAGGCCGTCCTCGGCAGGCTGGTCTCCATGACCACTGCGAACACGAACGACACGACCGCGAGCCCCGCTCCCGCCGCCTCCGCCACCCCCTCTGCCGCGCCCCGGATGCGCGCGATCCGTCAGGACGTCCTCGGCGGGCCCGAGGTGCTCCAGGAGGTCGAGATCGACCGCCCCGCACCCGGGCCGAGCGAGGTGCTGGTCCGCGTGCGGGCGGCGGGGCTGAACCCGACCGACTGGAAGCACCGCGCGAACGGCGGGTTCCTCAAGAACCCGCCGTTCGTCCTCGGCTGGGACGTCTCCGGTGTCGTCGAGGCGGTCGGCCTCGGAGTCACCCTGTTCCAGCCCGGCGACGAGGTCTTCGGGATGCTGCCCTACCCCTACGGCGTCGGCTCGCACGCCGAGTACGTCAAGGGCCCGGCCCGCGCCTTCGCCCGTAAGCCGGCGTCCGTCGACCACGAGCAGGCCGGCGCGATCCCGCTCGCGGCCCTCACGGCGTGGCAGGCGCTTGTCGACACCGCCGATGTGCAGCCCGGACAGCGCGTGCTGATCCATGCGGCGGCCGGCGGGGTGGGACACCTCGCGGTGCAGATCGCCAAGGCCCGCGGCGCGTATGTGATCGGAACGGCCAGCGCGGGCAAGCACGACTTCCTGCGCGAGCTCGGCGTCGACGAGCCGGTCGACTACCGGGAGACCGACTTCGCCGAGGCCGTCAGCGATGTCGACGTCGTGCTCGACACGATCGGCGACGACTACCGCTTCCGCTCCCTGCGCGTCCTGCGCCCGGGCGGCCTCCTCGTCTCGATCCTGCCCAGCGGCGCGCGGGACTTCATCGAGGAGGCCGAGCGGCTCGGTGTCCGGGCGATCGAACTGCTCGTCGAGGCCGACCACGCCGGGATGAACGCGATCGCGGACCTGGTCGAGGCCGGCAAGCTGCGCGCCACCATCGCCGGCTCCTTCCCGCTGGCGGAGGCCGCCAAGGCCCACGAGCTCGGCGACACCGGCCGGACGGCCGGAAAGCTGGTGCTGACGCTGCCGTAGCCGGCCCGGCGCGGCCTGCAGAGCTAGGGAGACACCGAGGTCCGGTCTCGCCTCCCCGGGGGTGGGACCGGACCCTCGCATGTCCGCCGTGACCAGTACGTCGGCGGAGAAGGGCCGGTTCCCCCAGCCGGCCGGACCGCGGCTCCAGGGGTTCCGGGCTCGCCGACGCCACCGCAGGAAACAACGCGATGGAGGGCTGACTCAGCAAATCCAAGACATATGTCAATCGAACATGCTGAGATTCATCCCAACGAGGGTAACTTGCAGGGCAGGAAACGGTTTTGCAACCACGGGTACCCCGGTGTCGTGACTACGCTCGCAGATATCGTCACCCCGGCCCCCGGTGACTCCGGGCCCTGCGATCAGCAGTGAGCCAGCAGCCGGTTGGAGGCGATGTCGTCGTGCAGCACGAACGCGCACCGATCCCCCCTCACCTCCGTATACGCCGGTATCGCGGTCATACCGTCCTGGAGCTGCGCGGCGAGATCGACATCAGCGCGGCGATCGAGATCATCCCGGACCTGGACGCCGCGACCGGTCGCCCGGCGCCGCGGATCGTCATCGATCTGCGGCGCGTCGAGTTCTTCGACTGCTCCGGGCTGCGCCTGCTGTACCGCGCCAGGCATCGCGTCGCCTCGCGGGGCGGCCGGCTGCTGCTCGTCTGCACCCACCCGCTGACCCTGCGCATCCTGCGGGTGACCGGACTCGCAGAGCTCCTCCCGCCGGTGGCATCGCTGGACGAGGCGATCGGGCAGACCGAGCCGGCGTCGGACGCCTCGTAGCCGCGCGGCCGGTGCCCCCACCCCACGGGGGGCGAGGCACCGGCCGCCGCGTCGCCTCCGGGGCTACTTCTGAATCTTGGTGACCTGCCCGGCGCCGACCGTCCTGCCGCCCTCCCGGATGGCGAACTTCAGCCCCTCCTCCATGGCGATGGGCTGGATCAGCTGCACATACATCGTCGTGTTGTCGCCCGGCATGACCATCTCGGTGCCCTTGGGCAGGGTCACCACACCGGTCACATCGGCCGTACGGAAGTAGAACTGCGGGCTACGTCCTGTCTATTCGCTCTCGGGCGCATCGAACAGGGCACTGACCGACTCACCGTTGTGAATGCGCCGGACGGCCTCGGCGAGTGCCGGGGCGATGGAGAGGATCCGCAGTTTCTCGGTGCGCTCCTCGACCGGGATCGGCACGGTGTTCGTGCACACGATCTCCAGTACGTCGGGCTGTTCGCTCAGCCGCTTGAGCGCTCCCGCCGCGAACAGGCCGTGCGTACAGGCCACTCGGATGGACCGCGGCCCCAACTCCCGCAGCCGCTCCAGGAGTTCGAGCACCGTGGAGCCCTTGGCGATCTCGTCGTCCAGCACGATGACGTCCCGGTCGGTCACATCACCGATCACGGAGCTGATGCTCACCCGGTCGTCCGCGAACCGCTGCTTGGCACCGGCGGCCACGTGCGCCCCGATCATCCGCGCGAACGCGGCCGCCTCCTTGGCGTTGCCCAGATCCGGCGACACCACCGTCGTACGGGACAGGTCGTAGCCGTGGAAGTGCGCGGCCAGCTCCCGCAGGGCGTGCAGATGGTCGACCGGCACCGAGAAGAAGCCGTGCACCTGGGGCGAGTGCAAGGTCATCGCCAGGACCCGGCTCGCCCCCGCCGCCACCATCAGGTCGGCCACCAGCCGGCCGCCGATCGAGATCCGCGGGGCGTCCTTCTTGTCCGAGCGGGCGTACGAGTAGTGGGGCATCACGACCGTGATCCGGCCGGCGGACGCGCCCCGGGCCGCGTCGCACATCAGCAGCAGCTCGACGAGATTCTCCTGCACCGGCTTGACCAGCGGCTGGATGAGGAAGACGTCCCGCTCCCGGCAATTCGCCTGGAGCTGTACCTCCAGGCAGTCATTGGCGAACCGGCTGACCCGGGCGGGGCTGAGGGGCACACCCAGATGCGCACAGACCTCGGCCGCCAGCTCGGGATGGGCACTACCGCTGAAGACGGCGATGTCGCGCACGATCTGGCTCCTCGCATGATCAGATCCGGCCTGCGCGGCTCATGCTACTGGCCGTGCCCGCGGCCCTCGCCCACCGCCTCCCTGGTCAGCCGTGGTCCGGCGGAAAAACCGGTTGCGGCCCGGGGCCCTGGTCACCGCATCATGGCCGGGACACGCCCCCGACCTCCAGGAGCACCGGAATGCGCCGATTCCTCGGAACCCTTCGCCCCCACCGGACGACCGTTCTCGAGGACTCGACCACCTATGCATACCCTGAACATCGGAATTCTGGCCCACGTCGACGCCGGTAAGACCAGCCTCACCGAGCGGCTGCTGTTCGACGGCGGCGCCATCGACCGGCTCGGCAGCGTCGACGCCGGGGACACCCGGACGGACAACGGCGCGATCGAGCGGCAGCGCGGCATCACGGTCCGCTCGGCCGTCGCCGCCTTCGCCGTGGGTGACGTACAGGTCAATCTGATCGACACCCCCGGGCACTCCGACTTCATCGCCGAGGTCGAGCGCGCCCTGGAGGTCCTGGACGGCGCGGTCCTGCTGCTCTCCGCCGTGGAGGGCGTCCAGGCCCAGACGCGCGTACTGATGAAGACGCTGCGGCGGCTGCGGCTGCCCACGCTCATGTTCGTCAACAAGATCGACCGGGCGGGCGCACGCGGCGAGGAACTGCTCGCCGAGATCCGGCGGCGCCTCACGCCGTACGTCGTCCCGCTCACCCGCGCCGAGAACTCCGGCACCCCGTACGCCCGCGTCACACCACGGCCGCTGGACGACCTCGCGGCCGGCACGCTCGCCGAGGTGGACCCCGGCGTCCTGGCCGCGCTCGTGGACGGACCCGCGCCGACCCCGGACGAGCTGACGGCCGCGCTCAGCGCCCGCACCGCCGAGGGCTCCGTCCATCCGGTCTACTTCGGGTCGGCCCTCGGCGGGCAGGGCGTCGCCGAACTCGTCGAGGGAGTGACCCGGCTGATCCCGCGCCCGGCGCGCCCCGCCCCCGGCGAACCGCGCGGCACGGTGTTCGCCGTCCGCCCCGGCCCGGGCGGCACCCGGACGGCCTACCTGCGCCTGTACGCCGGCGAGGTGGCGTGGCGGCAGCGGCTCACGTTCGTCCGGCGCGAGGCGGACGGCCGGACCACTCAGGTGTCCGGGCGGGCACTGACCCTGGACGTCGTCGGGCAGCCGGGGGCGGTCTCCCTCACCGCCGGCAACATCGCCGCGATCCGGGGTGTGGGAGGGGTGCGCGTCGGCGACCGTCTGGGCGACGGAGCCGGCCATGCCCCGCAGTTCGCCCCGCCGACGCTGGAGACGCTCGTCCGGGCGAGGACGCCCGCGCAGGCCGCGTCGCTGCGCTCGGCGCTCCTCGCGCTGGCCGACCAGGACCCGCTGCTGCACGCCACCCCCGCGAGCGCCGGCAGCACCGCGCTGCTCCTCTACGGCGAGGTCCAGAAGGAGGTCCTCGCCGCGACGCTCGCCCAGGACTACGGCATCGAGGCCGCCTTCGAGCCCAGTCGCGTCCGCCACCTGGAACGGCCGGCCGGCACCGGTGAGGCGTCGGAGGAGATCCAGCGGCACGGCCACACCGGGTTCTGGGCGACGGTGGGGCTGCGCGTCGAGCCGGGGCCGCGCGGCTCCGGTCCGGCCTTCACGTACGAGACCGAACTCGGCGCCCTGCCGCGCGCGTTCCACCAGGCGATCGAGGACACCGTCCACGCGACGCTGCTCAACGGGCTGCACGGCTGGCCGGTGACGGACTACCGGGTGACGCTGACCCGCTCCGGTTTCGCCGCGCCGCTCAGCACGGCCGCCGACTTCCGGGGCCTCACGCCGATCGTCCTGCGGCGCGCCCTGGAACGGGCGGGGACGCACGTGTACGAGCCGTACCACGCGTTCGAGGCGGAGCTGCCTCTCGACGCGCTGGCTCCGGTGACCGCCCAACTCGCCTCGTGCGGAGCGGAGTTCGGGGAGACGGTGGGGGGCCGCACGTCCTGGCTGGTCGCCGGCGAGCTCCCGGCCCGCCGCGTTCGGGACGTCGAGCTGCGACTCCCCGGGCTGACCCACGGGGAGGGGGTGTGGTGGTCCCGGCCGTCGGGCGACCGGTTGCTGCGGCGGCCTGGGCGGTAGGGGGTGTGGTGTGCGGCTTGTCTACGGGTGTTGGCCGACCCCCGTAGGCCAGGCCAACCGTCGTATACCTCACCACCCCACCGGCAGCCCCACCGGACTCCGAGTGATCTGGCCCTCGCGCCAGCGAATCGTGTCGAGGGTGAACTCGGCGCGGAGGTGCGGGAAGCGGGCGGCCAGGCGGTGGAGGGCGAGTTCGAGTTCCAGGCGGGCCAGCCAGGCGCCCAGGCAGTGGTGCGGCCCGGCGCCGAAGGCGATGCCGGGCGCCGGCAGCCGGGCGAAGAGGTCAGGCGGCCCGGGCGGGAAGACGTCGGGGTCGCGGCCGGCGGAGTTGGTGGCGACGGCGACGACACTGCCCGCCGGTATCGCCACCCCGCCGACGTCGGTGTCCGCGACGGCTCGCCGGATCAGCCCCGGCAGCAGCAGGCCCTCGCTGAGCGGGATGGTGCGCAGGAGCTGTTCGGCCGCGATCCCCGCCGCGGCCTCGTCCTTGGCGAGGCCGGCCCAGGCGTCGCGGCCCTCGGTCAGCAGGTAGACGACGGAGTTGCCGAGCGCCGTCATGGTGGTCTCGTGGCCGGCCACGACCAGACCGCAGACCAGCGACACGAGTTGCCGGTCGTCGATCTCCTCGGTCGCGTCCCCCGCGGCCACCAGTTCACTCACCAGATCGTCCGCGGGCGACTCGCGACGTTCGGCGATGAGTTGCGCGGCGAACTCGCCGAACTCCCGCATGGCCCGGCCGACTTCCTCGGCCGTGTGGGCGCCGCCGGACAGACCGTGGTCGGCCCAGTGACGGATCCGCTCGCCGTCCACATGGTCGAGCCCCATGAGGCGGCAGATCACCGAGACGGGCAGCGGCCGGGTGAACCCCTCGACGATGTCGGCGGGTTGGGACTGTTCGGCGAACCGGTCGAGCAGGGTGTCCACCACGCCGGCGACCCACGGCCGCCAGCGGGCGACGGCGCGCGGGGTGAACGCACGCTGGACGGTGCGGCGCAGTCGCTGGTGCGCGGGCCCGTCCTGGTTCAGCAGGCCGTCGGGGTCGTCCAGGAGGTTGGGGACGGCGAGCAGACGCGGTGCGTCCTCGGCGTACAGCGAACTGCGGTCGAAGCGGGGGTCCATCAGCACCTGACGCACGTCCGCGTACCGGCTGATCAGCCAGACCGGGGTGCCGGTGGCCAGGGTGCCGGGCCGGGGCGGTCCCGGTTCGGGCAGGGTCACCCGGTGCATCGGGCAGAGGGGCCGGGACGTGCTGCGTTCGGTCATCCGGTACTCCTGACGCGCCGGGGCGGACGGATTCCACGCTAGACGAACGGTCAGGGCACGTCACGGGCGGCAATCGGCCAACGGCACGGTCTGTCAAGGGATTTGAGGGGCACCCGGACTTCAGGAAGGAGGACCGTCGACATGACAATGTCCATCAAGCGTATGCCCGGGTGGGCCAAGGTGGTCAGCGCCTTCGTACTGGTGCTCGTGGTGCTGTTCGCCGGGTTGCGGCTGAGTCTGCTCCCCGGACTGCGCGACGTGTTCGGCACGGAGACGCACGACCGGTCGGGCCCCGCGCTCCTCAAGTCGATCCAGGACATGAGCCGTTACGACGCCGCCTCTGGCAACTTCCAGGTGGTCGTGGACCTGGAGAAGGACGCGAAGTACCTGCCGGACGCGCTGCACGGCACCCGCACGCTGTACGTGGGGTCGGGCACCGTCGACGCGTATGTCGACCTGGGCAGGCTCGCCAAGAACGACGTGTCGGTCAACGGCGACCGGACCGCTGCCACGCTCCGGCTGCCGCATGCGGCGCTGGGCAAACCCGCCCTCGACCCCGACCGCTCGTACGCGGTCTCCAAGCAGCGCGGCCTGCTCGACCGGCTCGGGGACATCTTCTCGGACAACCCCAACGACGAACGGGCCGTGCAGCGTCTGGCGGCCCGGCACATCGGCGACGCGGCGAAGGAGAGCAAACTGACCGCGCGCGCCGAGGAGAACACGACCGGCATGCTCAAGGGCCTGCTGAACTCGCTGGGCTTCAAGGAGGTGACGGTCACCTACGGCGCCTGAGGGCCGCGAAGGGAGGACCGATGGCTGTGCGGGCCTCGACGCCCGCGCAGCCTGAGCTCGACGCCGGTCAGCTGCTCCGGCGGTCAGGCGGTCAGCTGCTCAGAGGGCCCGAGGGTCAGAAGGTCAGAGGGTCAGAAGGTCAGAAGTCAGAGGGTCAGGATCCCCGGCAGGGCCAGCGCTCCCAGTAGCGTCGCGCCCACCAGCAGCCAGGCCACGTAGTCCCCGATGTGCCCGGACTGCAGCCGGCGCAGCGGCTCCGTCCAGGGCCGGTGCCCGAGCAGCCTGGGACGGTTGACGGCGAGTGCCGCGAGGCCGACGGCGAGTGCGGTGGACGTCAGACCGAGGAGCACACCGGGCAGGGTCCAGTGGGGTGAGGTGATCGCCCCGCCGGACCCCGCCTCGTTCACGGAGTGACTCACCACGGCGGCGAACCCGGGCGCCACCCCGACGGCGAGCGAGCCCGCGAGCAGCAGCGCCGGGACGGCGGTCATCGTGTCCGGGATCCGCTTCAGCCGGTGCCGGGTCTCGGGTTCCTCGCCGGTGCCGGTGGTCTCGTACGACGACCCGTCGGGCGGCTTCGGTCCGAGGCCGAAGAACACCCGGGCCGCCACCCGCAGCACCGCCCCGGCCGTCACCGCCGACACGGCGACGAACACGGCGGTGAGCGGACCGCCCACGGCCTCCTCGGTGATCGCCTTGCCCAGCCCGGTGCCGAAGGGCGGCAGTCCCGCGAGGCCGAGCGCGCCGGTCACGAACAGGACGGCCACGCCGCGCAGCCGCCGGGCGCGGCCGTGCAGTTCGTGTTCGTCGACGTTGCCGTACCGGTCGAGCAGGATGCCCGCGCAGGCGAACAGGGCGGCCTTCACTCCCGCGTGGCCGAGGATGTACAGGGCGATCCCGTCGTCGGCCTCCGGGGTGAGGGAGCCGATGCCGATGACGAACAGGCCCACGTGGGCGACGGTCGAGTACGCCAGCAGGCGTTTCACGTGCCGCTGGTACCAGCACATGACCGCGCCGACCAGGGCGGTCAACACGCCGACCACGAGCAGCGTGCGCTCCAGGTCCGGGGCCGGGATTCCGCCGGGCCCGGAGAAGACTGCCCCGTACACGCGCCAGACGCCGTACGCGCCGAGTTCGACCATCACCCCGGACAGCAGCATGCACACGGGTGTCGGTGCGACGGCGTGCGCGTCGGGGAGCCAGAAGTGGAACGGTACGGCCGCCGCCTTGACGAGCAGCCCGGTCAGTACGAGCACGAAGGCCGCGAGGGTCAGGGCGTCGGGCCCGCCGTGCGCGTCAAGCTTGCGCCCGATCTGCGTCATGGTGAGTTCGCCGGTGCGGGCGTAGAGCAGGGCGATGCCCATCAGGATGGCGTACGCGCCCAGGGAGTTGATGACCCCGAAGGTCAGCGCGCCCTGCACGGCCTTCGCCTCCTCGACCCGGAAGCCGGTCAGCGCGTACGCGACGACACTCATCAGCTCGAAGAAGACGAACGCGTTGAACAGGTCTCCCGCGATCGCGAAGCCGCACATGCCGCCCTGGAAGATCAGCAGCAGCGCGGGGAAGGACCCCGCGTGACCGCGCGCCGGCGCGTCGAAGTACCGCCATGAGTACGCGAGCGCCGCGATGGTCAGCAGCGAGGCCAGCGAGGCCATGCCGAGCCCCGGCCCGTCCCCGATGAGGACGATCCCGACGCCCTCGCCGCCCTCGGGCACCCATCCGCCGACCCACTCGACCATGGGCGGCGAGGAGTTGAGAAGCAGGACGAGAGCGAGTCCGGCCGTGCCCGCCGAGACGGCGCAGGCGATCGTCTCGGCGGCGAAGCGGGGCAGCCGGCGCCCGCAGACGGCCAGCAGGGCGGCCCCCAGCAGCGGAACGGCGACCAGTAGCGGCAGCAGGTGGTTCATCAGCCACGCAGCTCGGAGAGTTCGTCGGGGTCCACGGTGCCGTGGCGCTTGGAGACCTGCATGACGAGGGCGAGGAGCAGCGCGGTGACGGTGGCGCCGACGACCACGTCGGTGAGGGCCAGGGCCTGTACGACCGGGTCCACCACCGGGCGGGAGCCAGGTTTCAGATCGGAGAAGACGGGCGCGGTGGCGCCGTCGCGGTAGCCGACCGCGAGCAGCAGGACGTACGTGGCGGACTGGCAGACCGCGAGGCAGCCCACGGCGTGGATCAGGTTCCTGCTGGTGGCGAGGCCGTAGCAGCCGGTGAGGAAGATCCAGGCGGCGACGAGATACGGCAGTACGGACATCACGGTCGGCTCACTTCCTGTTCTCCCCCTCGATCTCGACGGCCTGGTCGAGGAAGCCGGCCAGCAGGACGACGACCGCGCACGTGACCTCCATCCCGATGGCCGCGTTCAGCAGGGGGACGATGCCGCCCGAGGCCAGCGTGTTGAACGTGCCGTACGGCAGCAGGGTGTTGGCGAGGAAGGCGGTACCGCCGAGCAGGCCCGCGAGGCCCAGGACGAGGTACGCGCAGGAGGCGAGGGCGTCGCCCACCTCGTAGATCCCCACCGGCCTGATGCGCTCCAGGGCGCGGTAGTCGGCCCCGAGGTAGAGCAGGTGCAGGGCGGTGGCGGCGACCACTCCGCCCTGGAAGCCGCCGCCGGGGCTGAGTTGGCCGTGGGCGATAACGTACAGGCCGGTCAGGACGGCGACCGGCAGGACGACCAGGGCGTAGCGGCGGACGGGCCGGGCGACGTCCTCGGGTGCGGGCCGGGCGCGCCGTTCGTCACGGGTCTGGCGCAGCAGGACGACGGTGCCGAGGACGGAGGCGAACAGGATGGTCATCTCGCCGAGGGTGTCGAAGGCGCGCTGGTCGAAGTTGACGGACGAGATGACGTTCGCGGTGCGCCGGGCCAGCGACTCGTGCACGGCCCGTTCGCCGTAGGGGTGGCGGGCGCCGCCGAAGCCCGGCAGCCGCAGACTCGCGACGACCAGCAGTGCCGCGAGGCCGGCGCCGCCCACCGCGACGAGCCACAGCCGCATACGGCGGCTCACGCCTTCCGCTCCTTGCCGGGCGGGCCTTCCGTCGGCCGGCGACCGTACCGTGACGCTTCCTTCGACGGCCGGCCGTCGTCGCCGGCACGCTTGCGGCGTTTGACCTTGCGCGCCGACAGGAGCAGCAACAGGGGTGTCAGGGCGGAGCCGACCGCCAGCTGGGACAGGGCGACGTCCGGCGCCTGGAGCACGGTGAACAGCACGGCGAGCGTCGTCCCGAGGACGGACAGCACCAGTGCCTGGCGTTCCGGGTCGCGCACGGCGACGGCCGCGGTCGCGGAGGCGGCGACGAGCAGCAGGGCGACGACGACGAGTGGGTCATCCATGGCGGCCTCTCCCGAATCCGCCGGACAGCGCCCGGGAGGCGACGAGGTTGCCGCCGATGAGCAGGGCTCCGGTCACCAGGAGCTTGGCCATGGCCCGGCCGGGCCCCGTGGCCACGCACGCGGCGAGCACGACCACGGCACCGAATCCGGCCACCGCGTAGGTGAGCACCGCGGCCCGCGGCGGGTCCTCGGTCAGGTCATCGGCGAGCAGCCGGGCGAAGACGAGGGTGCCGACCGGGCCCAGCAGGGCGAGGACCAGGGCGACATCGACGTACGACGGCCGGTGGTACCCCTGGGCGAGCAGCAGCAGGACGGGACAGGCCAGCGAGGTGGAGAGGTTCTGTGCCACGACGCGGCGCGCCAGTGGTCCGGTGGCGACACCCCACACGGCGGCGCCTGCTCCCGCGGCGAGTGCGGCCGTGGCCGTGACGGTCCAGCCGTTCACCGTCCGCTCACCGCCCTTCGCGCGCCCCATGCCGCGACCGCCCCGAGGAGGGCGACGGACGCCCCGACCACCAGCTCCAGGGTGTCGACGGTGCTGATGAACACCAGCCACAGCGCGCCGAGTACGGCCCACCACACCAGGACCTCGAGCCCCGCACGAAGTGTCGTACGCCGGTCCATCCGTCACCTCCCTGGGCCGCGTCCGCCCCTTTTGCCGGGAAAAGAAGCCGTTGGGGCATCCAAGCACCGTCACGCCTCGCCATGGCGGCGGCGCGCACCGACGTGGTCCTCAGTGCCCTGGTAGGGCGAGGGAAAACCGGGCACAAGCCGAAGGGACACCGCGGCCCGTGCCGGACACGGCCCCGGTGCACCATTGCCGCACCACATCCCCGGTCGCTCCGCGGCCGGGTATCGAGCCCGCATCGCGGGTAACCGCCTTGTTCCACAAGGCAGTTGAAACCGGGAGGATGGAATGGTCCGTACGGCGCTCCGCATGCGTACCACCCGCACGACGAAGTCCGGTCGGCGGTCATCGGCGGCGGCGCGGAAACCGGCGCAGCCCCGGGAGCGGCGGGGGCTGCCCTGGCCGGCCCGGATCCTGGTCATGCTGCTGGCCTTCGCGGCCATGGTGGCGTTCGCGGCCGCGCTGGCCCGGCTGACCCTGGAGCCGTCGCCGGCGTCGGAGGCCCTGACGCACAACAATCTGCATCCGGGACGTTCGCTGCACGCCTATCTCTCCCAGCCGGCGCTGCAGGACGCCGTCAAGCAGATCGGCGGAAACCTGTTGCTCGGTGTGCCCTTCGGGGTGCTGCTGCCCATGCTGGCTCCGCAGACCCGGGGGGTTCTGCGTGTGGTCCTGCTGACCGCCGGGGTGATGCTGCTGGTGGAACTGGTCCAGGGAGCCTTCATCACGGGGCGTGCCTTCGACGTCGACGACGTCATCCTCAACACGGCCGGAGCGCTGGTAGGTTACCTGATTCTGGGGCGTCGACTGGGCCGGGCGGTACATCCTCGGCGCCGTCGCAACAGCTGACACGAAGTCGGCAAACAGTGGTCCGGACCAGAGTCTTGACACCCCCTTACCTCACTTCTTAAATCAAGAAGCGAAGCATGCACCCCCCACCACAGTCGGCGCACCCTTCTCTCAGGTGCGTCGTACGGAAATGAGAGTCATGGGCTCCCCACGCCTCCTCCGAAGATGTCTTTTCGCCGCCCTGTCGGCCGCGCTCATAGGGTCCGCCGCCATCGGCCCCCAGGCGCGACCCGCAGCGGCGGCGGCAGCGGCGGTGACGTTCTCCGACAACTTCGACGGAGCCGCCGGCTCGGCCGTGGACGGTTCGAAGTGGCAGATCGAGACCGGCGACAACGTCAGCAATCACGAGCGGCAGTACTACACGTCCGGCAACAAGAACGCCGCTCTGGACGGCCAGGGTCACCTGGTGATCACGGCACGAAAGGAGAACCCCTCCAACTACCAGTGCTGGTACGGCACGTGCCAGTACACGTCGGCCCGGCTGAACACCTCGGGCAAGTTCACCTCGACGTACGGGCACGTCGAGGCCCGGATGAAGATCCCGCGCGGGCAGGGCATGTGGCCCGCGTTCTGGATGCTCGGCAGCGACATCGGTTCGGTCGGCTGGCCGAACTCGGGTGAGATCGACGTCATGGAGAACGTCGGCTACGAGCCGTCGACCATCCACGGCACGATCCACGGTCCCGGGTACTCCGGCTCCGCCGGTATCGGCGCCGGGTACACCCTGCCGAACGGCCAGGCCTTCGCGGACGCCTTCCACACCTTCGCGGTGGACTGGGCGCCCAACTCGATCAAGTGGTCGGTGGACGGCACGGTCTACCAGACGCGTACGCCCGCCGATGTCGGCGGCAACGCATGGGTGTTCAACAAGCCGTTCTTCCTGATCCTGAACCTCGCGGTCGGCGGCTACTGGCCCGGTGACCCCGACGGCTCAACCAGCTTCCCGCAGCAGCTCGTCGTGGACTCGGTGACGGTGTCGACGAGCGACAGCTCGGGCAGCGGCAGCCAGATCTCCGGGCTCGGCGGCAAGTGCGTGGACGTGGCCGGCGCGAGCTCGGCCAACGGCACCCCGGTACAGATCTACGACTGCAACGGCAGCACCGCTCAGAAGTGGACGGTCTCCTCGGACGGCACGATCCGCGCGCTGGGCAAGTGCCTCGACGTCACCGGCAACGGGACGGCGGACGGTTCGACTGTCCAGTTGTGGGACTGCACGGGCGGCCCGAACCAGAAGTGGGCGGTGAGCTCGGCCAACGACATCGTGAACATCCAGGCCAACAAGTGCCTTGATGTCACGGGCGGCTCGTCGGCCAACAGCACACGGCTCCAGATATGGACCTGCACAGGCGCAGCCAACCAGAAGTGGTCGGTGGCCTGACAGACCGCCCGGGCGGGCAGCGGAGGGTCCGGCAGGGGGTTCCCCGGCCGGGCCCTTCGGGTTTCCACGGCCCACGCCCGCCCTGCTGATCATGCCTGGCGTACGTCGTGACCGTCCGCCCGCGACCCCCACCGCGGGCGGGCGGCGCCGGTCGGGCGATGGCTGCGGCAGCGCCTCAGCGCAGCGTCCATGTGAGCTTGTCGCCGCCCACCCAGCGGATGACGTCCGGGTCGTCGAGGTCGTGGACGGTGATGCCGCAGGCGGCCGCGGCCATCAGGACATCGGTCATGGCCTTCGCCTCGCCGACCACCTCGCCGTCGATCTCGACGATGCGAAAGGGCGGCGAGCCCGGCTGCACCCCCAGCACCAGGATGCGCGGGGTGGAGATGTAGGGGCTCGCGATTTCGGTCATGTCCCGAGCGTAAAACGGTTCTCCCGGGTCAGTGGATGAGGGGAACAGCGGCAGCCGTCGGCAACGGCTCCCTTGTGGGCCCGTACGGTCCGGACCCGTGTTCGCCCAGGTGGGTGAGCCGGGGACACGCTCCGCGCGACCGGCTGACCCGCCCCATGGCGTCGCATCCGCCGTGCGGGCCGGCGGCTGCTGGGCAAGGCTGGGGAGCAGGAGGTGGCGATGGACCCCGTCGAGGCCCTGGACCGGATCGCGTTCCTGCTGGAGCGGGCCCAGTCCCCCACGTACCGCGTCCGTGCCTTCCGCACCGCGGCGGACGTGCTGGCCCGGCTGCCCGAGGGCGGGATCGAGGAGCGTGCGGCGGCCGGGACCCTGGAGTCCCTGAAGGGCGTCGGTCCGAAGACCGCGCAGGTGGTGCGCGAGGCGCTGGCCGGTCAGGTGCCCGGTTATCTGCAGAAGCTGGAGGGGGAGGCCGAGGCCCCGCTGGCCGAGGGCGGCGAGGAGCTGCGCGCGCTGCTGCGCGGCGACTGTCATCTGCACTCGGACTGGTCGGACGGGGGGAGCCCGATCGAGGAGATGGGCCGGGCCGCGGCGCGTCTGGGGCACGAGTGGGCGGTCCTCACGGACCACTCGCCCCGGCTCACGGTGGCGCGCGGACTCTCCCCGGACCGGCTGCGCGAGCAGCTGGAGGTGATCGCCGGACTCAACCGGAAGTGGGCCCCGTTCCGGCTGCTCACCGGCATCGAGTGCGACATCCTCGACGACGGCTCGCTCGACCAGGAGCCGGAACTGCTGGACCAGCTCGACGTCGTCGTGGTCTCCGTGCACTCCAAGCTGCGGATGGAGGCGAGGTCGATGACGCGCCGCATGGTCGCCGCCGTACGCAATCCGCTCGCGGACGTCCTGGGGCACTGCACGGGACGGCTGGTCACCGGGCGCGGCCGGCCGGAGTCGGAGTTCGACGCGGACGAGGTGTTCGCCGCGTGCGCGGAGTCCGGTACGGCGGTGGAGATCAACAGCCGTCCCGAGCGGCTCGATCCTCCGCGCCGGCTGCTTCGCCGCGCGGTCGACGCGGGTGTGCTGTTCTCCGTCGACACCGACGCCCACGCACCGGGGCAGCTCGACTGGCAGATCCACGGCTGCGCGCGGGCCGAGGAGTGCGGGGTGCCCGCGGAGCGGGTGATCACCACCTGGAGCGCGGACGAACTCCTGGCCTGGACCCGGAACCGGGAGACGCCGTCGCGCGTGGCGCGGCCCTGACGTGGTACCCGACAGGCAGTTCGAGAGGAAGAGGCGGTTCATGGAACGGGCGGCACTGTTCGACGTCGACGGCACACTCGTCGACACCAATCATCTTCACGTGACGACCTGGTGGGAGGCCTTCCGGCAGGCCGGTCACGAGGTGCCCATGCATGCCGTCCACCGGGCGATCGGCCTCGGGTCGGAGGACCTCGTCGCCCATCTGCTCGGCGAGGGGCGCGACTCCGACGAGGTCGACGCGCTGAGCCAGGCGCACAAGACGCTGTACGCGACGTACTTCGAGCGGCTGCCCGCTCTCCAGGACGCGGGCCGGCTGCTGCGCCGGCTGGCCGGCGACGGCTGGGCCGTCGTCCTCGCCACCTCGGCCGGCGGTGCCGAACTCGGCGCTCTGCGCCGTGCGATCGACGCCGACGACGCCATCAAGGCGACGGCGAGCGCGGACGACGTGGAGCACGGCAAGCCGGCGCCGGAGCCGGTCGAACACGCGCTGGAGCTGGCCGGCGTCCCGGCCGAGCGGGCCGTCTTCGTCGGCGACACCGTGTGGGACATGCGGGCGGGCACCAAGGCGGGGGTGCGCAGCGTGGGCGTCCTGTCCGGCGGCATTCCGCGCGCGGACCTGGAGGAGGCGGGGGCCGTCGCGGTGTACCGGGACGTGGCCCAGCTGTTCGCCGAGCTGGCGGACAGCCCGTTGGCACCCGGCTCCCCGTGAACCCCCGGTCGTCCGCCTGTTCGTCCGCCCACCGGGGCCGGCGTCCTCAGGACTGCGGGGCGGCCTTGCGGAGGTTGGTGATGCAGGTGCTGAGCGCCGCCTGGAGCTCCTCAAGGCGTTGGAGCATGTCGTCCTCGTAGATGTCGTCCATGTCGTCGGCATCCTCGAAGGTCAGTTCCTCGAACACCTTCGTCGCCTTCTGCAGGCTGCTGTAGAACTTGGTGCGCCGCTCCTGGACGCGCAGCTCCGGGTCGGCCTCGACGGTCTCGGCCACGAGACCCTTCACCGTGTCGTACGCATCGGTGACCCACTGGCCGGCCTCTTCGTCGTCGTCCAGCTCGTCGAGCAGGGAGAGGTGGCGCTCGGCCTCCGCGCGGAGCGCCGCGGGGGCGTCGATCGTCTGTCCGGCCGGCGTCCTGACCTGGCCGTTCTCGACGATCTGCCGCACATATCCGATCCGCCCCGCCGCCTGCGTCTCGGTGGCGACGGCCTTCTTCAGGTCGTCGGTGCGGACGATGTCGCGGGCGAGCTCGGTCTGCAGGGCGGGATCCTCCCTCAGCCGGTCCAGGAGCGCGGCCCGCGCCGTCTGGGCGGTGGAGGGGTCGGCGAGGATGGCGGCCCGCAGCGCGGTGGGGTTCTCGGCGACCTCCAGGGCCTTGGTCGGGCGGATGCCCTCGGCCTCGGCCGCCGCGGCGATGGCGGTGCCGCGCTCCGAGGCGGCGCTGGAGCGCGAGGTGTAGTACGACAGCCACGCATCGGAATCCGGCAGCTCGATGTCCTGGCCCGGGGCGAGCACCTCGAAGTGCGGGACCACACCGTCGTCGGCCGCCTTGTCCCACGCCTTGTAGTAGCGCATGACCCGCTCGGCCGAGCAGCCGGCCAGCTCGGCGAAATACTTCGCGGAGATCTTCGGCGTCTCCCCCGCCGGCTGCCCGCCGGGCCGCACGCTGCGGGCGACCTTCAGCGCGAACGCCCAGCCGCCGGTCCGCGCGTACGTACCGAACTCGCGCGCGTCCCGGCTCACCAGCTCGTCCACGGCATCCGCGGTCTCCACGGTGCCGGTGTCCGCGGCATCCGCAGCCCCGACGGCCTCCACGGCCTCTACGGACTCCACGGACTCCACGGACTCCACGGCAGCGTCATCGCCGGACCGGGTCTCCGGGACCCAGAAGTTCTCCTCGCCGGTGGTCTCGGGGACGGACGTTCCGTCTACGGGCGGGACGGCCGATTCGGACGCGGCGATCGCTGCGGACACAGGGAACTCCCCAGATCAGTGCGGATGCGGATGCGGATGCGGATGCGGATGGCGGATGGCGGATGCAGAGCGAGCAGCCTATAAGAACGCCTGCACCGTGCTGGGCCGTGACGCAGTTCACCCACGCTGCCCCCGACCCGGGGAACACCCGCCGGTAGTCACCCGTTGAACAAGCCGTGGGTGCGGATGGGACAGTGTCCCCGGGCCTCACCTATAGCCCACAGGGACGATCGTTCGGCTGAAGCCCTGTGGAGCCTTTCGCCGAGAGGCGACCGCCATGCGTGCCCACACAGAGACCGCCCCGACCGTGATTCCCCCGTCCGGTCGGGGCTCCTCTTTTTTGGTCGGGGCTCCTCTTTTTTCCGCCCGCGGTCCCGGGACGAATCCGCGCGGTCCATCACCGGGCCGGACCTGGCGTCCATCACCGGGCCGGACCTGCCGTCCATCACCGCGCCGGACCCGCCGTTCGGCTCCAGCCCCGGACCGGGCGCGTGCGAGCGCACCTCGGAGCGGCCGCGTCCGCTTGACTTGGAGTGCGCTCCAATTCGTAGCGTGCGACGCATGACCACTGCACAGCACAAGATCGGCTCGGGTTTCGGTGCCGAGAGCACCGCCGACGACGTCCTGCACGGCATCGACCTCACCGGAAAGCTCGCGCTCGTCACGGGCGGCTACTCGGGTCTGGGCCTGGAGACGACGCGCGCTCTCACGAAGGCGGGCGCCCACGTCGTCGTCCCCGCGCGGCGCGTCGCCGTCGCCGGGGAGGCGCTGGCGGGCATCGACGGGGTCGAGGTGGACGAGCTCGACCTCGGCGACCTCGACAGCGTGCGGGCCTTCGCCGAACGGTTCCTCGCCTCGGACCGCACCCTCGACATCGTCATCAACAACGCCGGGATCATGGCCTGCCCGGAGACCCGCGTCGGCCCCGGCTGGGAGGCGCAGTTCGCGACCAACCACCTCGGCCACTACGCGCTCGTCAACCGGCTGTGGCCGGCGATCGAGCCCGGCGGGGCCCGCGTGGTGGCCGTGTCCTCCGGCGGCCACCACAACTCGGCGATCCGCTGGGACGACGTGCACTGGCGGCACGGCTACGACAAGTGGGAGGCGTACGGCCAGGCCAAGACGGCGAACGTCCTGTTCGCCGTGCACCTCGACCGCCTCGCCCGGGGCTCCGGCGTACGGGCGTTCTCGCTGCATCCCGGCGGCATTCTCACCCCGCTCCAGCGTCATCTGGAACGGCAGGAGATGGTCGAGCGCGGCTGGGTCGACGAGAACGGCACCGTGCTCCACCCGGAGGCCTTCAAGTCGCCCGAACAGGGCGCGGCGACACAGGTGTGGGCCGCGACCTCGCCGCAACTCGCCGGCCTGGGCGGGGTGTACTGCGAGGACTGCGACATCGCCGAGCCCGCGCCGGCGGACGGCCCCCGCGTGGGCGTACGGGACTACGCGACCGACCCCGAGCAGGCGGCGCGGCTGTGGGACCTGTCGGCGGAGCTGACCGGGGTGAACGCGTTCGCGTGATCCGCCCGCGCCGGATTACCGGCGCCGCGCCCTCCCCACCGCCCGGCTGTGCGACATCCCGCGAGTTCCCCTGAGCCCCGCTGATTCTCTGGGTCCGTGGCCAGGGGGGTCCTTCCTCCCCTTCGTGTGCTGTGACGTAACTTCGGGATTCTTGAAGCTTTCTCATCTCGTCCAACTGTTTCGCAGTCGGGTCGAAGGTGAGGAGGCTTGGGTTGGCGGCGCTGGCAGTTGTACGGGACCTGCGTGAGCACTGGGCGCCCCCGTCGGCTGAGAGCCCGCAGACGCGGACGTGTACTTCGGGAAGGTTTTGCGGCACTCGCCCAGCGGCGCCCCGCTGGGCCGGTCGCAGGCGTTGAGCACGTATTTCATGTTCCTGGAGCTGCGGCACAAGGTCGAGATCCATCGGATGACCGGCCGGGTGATCAAGTGTCCGATCGACGAGATGAACCGGCCGCCCGGGGCCAAGGACGCCCAGCTGCGGATCCCGCCGAGTGAGCCGGAGATCGGGGCGTTGTTCACCAACTGGGGCGGCGAGCTGGCCAACTGCCGGAAGTTCGCCCCGACCGCCCGAAACTACACCGCCTCAAAGTTGATGTCCCAGGTCGGCTTGCAGGAATTCGAGCGTGGCCAGTTCGTTTACGGTCGCTTGAAGCTGGCTGATACGGGCTCGGCCGATCCGGACGAGTTCATCCCCCGCAGCGACCCACCGGTCAAGATCGCGTGAGAGGGGCGGGATACCGGCGAGGATGTCGGCGCTCTCCTTGAGGGTGATGCCCACGCGTTGCGCAGCGAGTGCGAGTTTGATCCGGCAGATCGCGTCGACGGTGAAGCGGCGGGCGTTGCCGCTGCTCCGGTAACCGCTGATCACGCCGTAGCGCTCGTAGAAGCGGACCGCGTTGGGCGTCACACCCGCGGCCCTGGCCAGCTGCCCGACCGTCAGTGAGGCGTGGACCGCTTCGCAGCCGGAGTGCTCGGTGCTGGTCATGGTGTACTTCCCGCGCTGGCGGATGAATCCTGCCGGTCCAGTATCGCTGGAGTGCGTCGTGGGGAGCGCAACCGCACGAACAAGGCAAGCGACATCACGACGAGAGCCGCCGCTTGGGTCAACCGCTGGGAATCCACGATGGTGGCCGCATCGGCAGCTCTGGCCGTTACTCCTGCGCCGGCCAGGGCCGAGAGCGACCCGCCGCCGGTCATCGTGGCGGTCAGCACGGTGAACAGCGCGCTGACCGCTACTGTGCCCATTCCGTTCGCGATCGTGTTCACCAAGGACAGGAGCGCGGAAGCCGAGGCCAGGTCGGGGCCGCTGAGTTCGCGGCTGGCACTGGACATCGTGGGCATCATGATCGCGCCTGTGCCCGCTCCTTGGAGCAATCCGAGCAGTCCGAGCACCAGATAGGAAGTGTCCAGCCGGAGAATGATCACCTGGACAAGGCCAGAGCCGATCGCGAGGCCGAGCCCGGTGCCGACGACCAGCCGGGGACCCAGCCGCTCCAGGCATCGGGCAGCGACCTGCAGACTGATTCCCATACCTACCGCACCGGGAACCATCAACGCCGCCGTGACCGATGCGCTGTCCGCGCGCAGGATCTGCACATAGGCAGGCGTCATCAACACCGTGCCGAAGTACGGAGCCGCATACAGGGCAAGGACTGCGGCGCCCCGCCCGAACGTCGGATCCCGCAGGAGCCCGATCCGCAGCAGCGGTTCAGGATGGGTCAGCGCCCGAACCGAGAACACCGCGACCAGCACCACACCGATGGCAGCCGTGGCAGTCCGCACCCAAGCCGGGTCACTTTGGGCGCTGATGCCGTAGGCCACCGCGACAATGCCCGGGACCAGCAGCACCGCTCCGAACAGGTCAAGCCTGCTTCGCCGCCCCTGTGCGGTATCGGCCGGCAGCCAGGCCAGCGTGCCGGCAGTGCCCAGCAGTGCCAGCGGCACGGTGATGAGGAACAACGGCCGCCACGACCCGGTGCCCAGGAGCAACGCGCCGAGTACCGGGCCCAGGATCGGTCCGATCAGCATCGGCAGGCCGGTGACCGCCATCACCCGGCCGCGCCGCGCGGGCGCGACCGTGCCGAACCCGATCGCCATCCCGAGGGGCGTCATCAGGCCACCGCTGAGGCCCTGTGCTGCTCGCGCGGCGATCAGCCAGGCCAGGCTGCCGGAAGCTCCGGCGGCGGCGGAGGCGACCGCGAAAGCGACCAGCGCCCCCAGGTACACGCGACGGGCGCCCCAATGTGCGGCAAGGCCGGCGGCGAGCGGCATCGTCGCGACCATCGCGAGCGTGTACGCGGTGATGATCCATTGGGCGGAGGTCAACGACGCACCGAACGCCGCCATCAGTTGAGGCAGCGCCACCGCGACGATCGTGGCGTCCAGCACCGCCATCAATCCGCCGAACGCCAGCACGATCGCGGCGCGCAGTTCCGGTCTCGTGAGCTTGTTCATGCCCGAACGACCGGATCTGCGAGTCGAAGGGAGCGCAACGCCCGCGCCCACGTACGCAGCTCGTTGATCGTCGCGTGCAACGCCTGCACGGTACCCTGTGGAGGGACAAAACGACCGTCGGCGTCAAGGTGCTCCCATGCCATCGGCAGCAGAACCGACTCTCGGACAGTGGTGGCGCGCAGTTCCGGGAAGACTGTCCGCAGCTGCTCGATGGCCCTGATGCCGCCGGAACCGCCGTATCCGACGAACGCTACCGGCTTGTACGCCCACTCAGTGAAGTGCCAATCGATCGCGTTCTTCACAGGCGCTGGGAAGCTGTGGTTGTACTCCGGTGTGAGAAACACGAATCCGTCGGCATCCGCGAGCCGATCAGCGATCGGGGATGCCGCCGCCCCGCCCGGCTGCATCTCGTGCATCGGCAGCGAGACTGAGGCAAGGTCGATCATATCGAGGTCGAGCCAGTCGATCGCGGTGAGCTCGCGCTCCAGCCACACGGCGAGAGGATCAGCCAGTCTGGGCCTGCGCACGCTCCCGATCACCACAGCGATCCGGAGCCGGCCATTGACGTTGTCTTCTGTCATGGCATCGACGCTAGATATTCGCCTATAGGCGAACTCAAGCGCCGTGCGGGCTCACGGTGGCGGGGCTCCTGCACGGTCAGCCGCCGGTTCATCAGTCGGCGGTAGGCGTCTTCGACAGGGTCGACCAGGGCGAGCAGGTGCATGGTCTTGTCGCCGCGTCCGTACTCGGCGAACGCGGCGCCGTGCGGGCCCTCCGACACCTGCCGGGCCAGCACCGAGACGCCGGGCAGCAGCACACGGTTCTTCCGTAGCCATGTCACCGCGGGTTGAACAGCGCAACCTGACCCTCGGGGGCGTCCAGGCCCGCCCGTACAGGAAGCCGCGGAACTCCCGGCCCCACCGCCCTGCTCTCCCGCGCGAACTCCCTGAGATCATCGGTGAGTTGCCGGGCGTGGGTGGCGAACAGTCCGTGGCCCCCGTTCTCGTAGACCTTGAGCGTGCTGTCGGGCAGCAGTTCCGCCGCCCGGCGGCCGGTCAGCTCCAGGGGCGCCGATGTGTCGTGCGTGCCGTGCACGACGAGCACCGGCAGGTCCAGCGCGGCCAGTTCGGGGGCCACGTTCAGTCCGAGGACGACGTCGCCGAGTGCGGCCCCGGCGCGCGCCGTCGCGCCGTGGCAGCGGTCGATCATGGCCCGCACATACGCCGGTGAGAGATCGTTGCCCGGCAGGCCGAGCCCGAAGAACGCCCGCGCGCCGTCCTCGAAGAACGCCGGCCGGTCCCGGCGGAAGATCTCGTTCCCCGTCCGGATGAGCTCGGGGTCCACGCCTCCGGGATGATCCGCCGACCGCACCGCCCCGGGCACCATCCCGGCGATCAGGACGGCCCGCGTCACCCTGCCCAGACCGTGGCGGCTCAGGCAGCGCACGATCTCGGCGGTCCCCATCGAGTGGCCCACCAGGACGACGTCGCGCAGGTCGAGGTGCTCGAGCAGTCCGTTGAGGTCGTCGGCGAGGCTGTCCAGGTCGAAGCCGCCCCACACGTCGTCGGACCGCCCGTGCCCGCGCCGGTCGAAGCCGACGCACCGATGGCCCTCTCCGGCCAGCGGCGGCATCTGGTACTCCCACATCTCCGTTCCGAGATAGGAGCTGTTCACGAAGACGATCACCGGCCCGTCGGCCGGTCCGTAGTCGACGTAGTGCAGCCGGGCACCATCGACGGGGCTCTCGAAGTACGGCATGGGAAACCTCCCGGAATCCGCTGGGCGAGGGGTACGCCCTTCATGGTTCCGGGAGGCTCAGGTCGCGTCGATTACCCGGCAGGTCATGATCGTTGCCGAGGCCCGGTCAGGGTGCGGTGTCCCCGCCGACGGCGTACGTGTTCTTGACCTTCACCTCGGAGACGCCGCGGCCCTCCGGGAAGACCTGCCGCCAGTCACCGATGACGTGCAGCTCGTCGGTGCCCATCGCCCGGACGACCGTGAGTCCCTCGTCGTACGCCTTGTACGCCTTCATCCAGAGGTTGGCGAAGGCCTGGGAGCGGATGAGGTGCATCCAGTCGGGTCGGTACAGCTCCCGGTTGTAGTTGGACTCCCCCATCGTGGAGACGAACTTGGAGTACATCGCCTTCACGTACTCCAGAGTCACCTCGTCCTCCTCCGCGATCGCCCCGTCCCGGGCGTCCTTGAGCGCGATGCGGAACTTCTCGAGCAGCCCCTCCGTCGCGCCGGAGGTGAACGACTCGTGGATTTCGGGCGGTTCGCACAGGCCGTACTTCGGCGAGGACAGCCGCAGGAGCAGGCGCAGGGTGGGCTCGGTGACCCACAGGGGGCCCGGCTCGTCGCGGTGGCCCAGCGGGTTCGGCAGAACCGCCTCGTGTTCCCAGACGGGCGGAGTGATGAGGTGGACGCCGGAGCGGCGCCGGTCGTGGCCGAAGCCGGTGGAGTGCTCCAGCTGACCGATCGGCAGGTGGGTCTTGAGCGCCGAGAGATAGGCGCCGTTGATGTCGAGCGCGGTCACCTCGTGCGGCCCCGCGGGCAGCTCGGGACGGATCCACTTGGGGCGGGCCTCCCAGATCTGGTCGGCGCCGCGCGCGCTCTGCTTGCGCAGGACGTCCGGGATCCACGGGTGCGCCACGATGTCGTAGCGGCCGCCCTTGCGGGTCTCGTCCAGCAGCGCCATCGCGTCCGGGATGGCTCGCTTCACCAGGGCCGCGGTCGCCGCCTCCACATCGCCCTCGTGCCGGGCGAGCGCCGCCGCGACGGCTTCGCCGATCAGGTCGGGAACCTCGGAGGCCGCCTGCACACGGCGGCCCACGGGCACCACCTTCACCGACGGCGCCGGTCCCGGCGCTGTGGCCGCCCGGGTGGCCTTCGGCCGCGCGGGCTCCTCGGCACCGCCGCACTCCGCGGGGTCCAAGTGCTGCGGGAACCCGGCGACTTGATGGTGGGCGGGACGGCCGCACAGCACACAGGGCCGAGGCGTCGCGAGGGCTTCCACGTCGTCGGCCCCGGAATCCGGCGGGACGACGTCGGCCGGCTCGGCCCCGGCGTGCTCCGGCTCCTCGTCCTCCGGTCCCGACGCCGCCAGGGCCAGGGCCGCGATCCGCTCCTCCCGTTTGGCCCGCGCCCCCTCCAGGAAGTACGCGTACTTCTCGCGTACGACACCGCTGGGGTCACGTCCGGACTCCCACCCGCCGACGGTCGACGGGCTGACGCCGAGGACCTGGGCCACCTGCGTCCGCGACAGGTTCAGTCCCTCGCGCAGCTCGCGGCGCTCCTCGGCCGACGGCAGTTCGGCCTCCTCCCGGGCACTGGCGAGCAGGGCGTCGATCGCTTCGAAGTCCGTCATCGCGCCACCGCCCGCGCGCCACCGCGGCGCCGCCCGGCCGGCAGGCACTCGCAGGCCCGGGTCGGCCCCGCCAGCAGGTCCAGGACGTCGATGCCGTAGTGCGCGGCCAGCGCGTCGCAGTCGGCGAGGCTCCAGGCCGCGCCGCCGGACTGACGGCGGCTCACCTGCGCCTGGCTCACACCGAGGGCCGCGGCGACGTCGGCCTGCGATTCGCCCGTCGCGTGCATCAAGGAGGCCACCGCCGACCGCACCCGTTCTCCCAAGGACATTCCCACCCGGGGAGCCTATCGGGTCTCATGCGCTTTCAGCATGAGACTTGCCGTGCACGCATGCGCGCCGCCGATCAGGTCTTCTGCCCGAGCCGCTCCCGCTGGGGAACCACCGTGTACTTCGGGTCCTGGGCCGAGGCGACCCCCGCGGCGAAGACGCCGAAGCGGGTGCAGGCCGAGCCGGCGAGGAGGGCGAGCCCGCAGACGGCGGACGCACCGCGCGAACGGCCGCCGAGGAGGGCGCCGCCAAGCGCGCCGCCGACAGTGAGGACGCGCGCGGCACGCAGCAGGGTGCCGGCCCGCCCTTCCCGGTAGGTTTCCGCGACCATGCCGAGGCGGTGTTCCGCGGCCCGGGTGACCGCCGTCTCCGCCAGCCCGGCCAGCGCGGCGGCGCAGCGGGCCGGTCCCGCCTCCCGCGAGGGGCCGACGACCAGTGCCATCCCGGCGGCGGCCGCGGTCGCGGACGCCGCGAAGAGGTACGGGAGTTCACGGTGGGCGCCGTGCCACGCGGGGACGGCGGTGTCCGCCGCGAGGACCCCGGTGTACGCGGCGACGGCAGGGCCGAGGAGTGCGGCGGCGCCCGTCGCGGCGGCGCCGGCCCTCGGCAGCCGCCCGGTCACCGCGCTCGCCGCGGCCGCGCCCGCCGCCGGCCCGTACACCGACAGCAGCCAGGAGCCGACGCTCATCGGCGAGGTGGGCTTGAAGACCCGGAGCATGTTCGCGAACCGGCTGGGCCGCCCGAGGTCGTGGACGAGAGCGACGGCGGAGAGGGAGACGGCCGTGAGGGAGGAGACCTTCATCGCGGTCGCCGTGGTGGTACGGCCGGTCAGCTGGGCGCCCGCCGCGAACACCGAGCCCGCTCCGGCGAGGCCGCCGAGGAAGAAGTACCCGGCGATGTCCCGCGGTTCCCAGGACGGGGCCTTGATGACGGGCCGCCCGTAGTACGACTCGAACTCGGCCCGCGGGACCATCAGTTGCTCGCCGCGGCGCCCCCGCCCGCGCCGCCGCGCCGGCTCCTGCGGACTCCCGCTCCTCGAGCTGGTCATCGGCGTCCCCTTCCGGCCACGGCGAAGGACAGCGCCACGCCGCCGAGCAGCGACAGGGCCGCCGCGCCCGCGTGCTTCCACATGGCGGGCAGGTCGCGGGTGGTGACGACGGGGTCCGGCGGCAGCCCGTACACCTCGGGCCGGTCCAGCAGCAGGAAGAAAGCGCCGTCGCCGCCCACGCCGTCCTCGGGGTCGTGCCCGTAGAGGTGGGCACCCGCGACACCGGCCTCGTGGAGCTGGTCGACCCGGAGCGCGGCCCGCTCGCGCAGTTCGTCCAGCGGGCCGAACTGGATGGACTCGGTGGGACAGGCCTTGGCACAGGCCGGTTCCTGGCCGGCGCCGAGCCGGTCGTAGCACATGGTGCACTTGAACGCCCGCCCGTCGGACGGACGTTGCTCGATCACGCCGTACGGGCAGGCGGGGACGCAGTAGCCGCAGCCGTTGCAGATGTCCGCCTGGACGACGACGGTGCCGAACTCCGTGCGGAAGAGCGAGCCCGTCGGGCACACGTCCAGACAGGCGGCGTGGGTGCAGTGCTTGCACACGTCGGAGGACATCAGCCAGCGCATGCCGTCCCCCTCGGGAGCGGGCGCCTGCTCGCCCTGCGCCAGCGGCAGTTCCGTACGACCGTCCGGCTGCGGCTGCGGCTGCGGCTGCGGCTGCGGCTGTTCGATGAATGCCACGTGCCGCCAGGTGGAGGCGCCGAGTGCCCCGGTGTTGTCGTACGACATGCCGGTGAGGGTGAGCCCGTCCTCCGGGATCGCGTTCCACTCCTTGCAGGCCACCTCGCACGCCTTGCAGCCGATGCACACCGAGGTGTCGGTGAAGAACCCGACCCGTTCCTCGCTCATGTCCGGCTCTCCGTTCCGGTGGTGGCGGTGATGCCCGCGCGGCGGCGGTACTCGGCGACCAGGCGCGGCAGGTCGGCTCCGCGGGGCCGGCGGCCCGGCCGGATGTCGGCCGTCAGCGCCTTGTCCTCCTGGATGTGGGCGTTGGGGTCGAGGGCGATGGCCACCAGTTCGTTGGCCGCGTCACCGGTGGAGACCCCGTTGGGGCCCCAGTGGAAGGGCAGTCCGATCTGGTGGACGGTGCGGCCCTGGACCCGCAGGGGCCGGATCCGTTCGGTCACCATGACGCGCGCCTCGATGGCGTTGCGTGCCGTGATGATGGTCGCCCATCCGCCGTGCTCCAGACCGCGTTCCGCGGCGAGGTCCGGGGAGAGCTCACAGAAGAACTCCGGTTGCAGCTCGGACAGATAGGGCGACCAGCGGCTCATGCCGCCCGCCGTGAAGTGCTCGGTCAGCCGGTGCGTCGTCACGACGTACGGATAGACGTCCGCGCCCGGTTCGCCCGCGCCGGGGTGGTAGCGATTGCCTTCGCGCGGCAACAACTGGCGTACCGGAGAGCGGGGTGTGGCCGGGTAGAGGGCGTTGGTGAACGGCGAGTCCTGCGGCTCGTAGTGCGCGGGCAGCGGGCCGTCCTCCAGCCCCGCGGGTGTGTACAGCCAGCCCTTGCCGTCGGCCTGCATGATGAACGCGTCGTCACCGCGCAGCGCGTCGGGCCCCGTGGCGTCCTCGTCCGGTACGAAGCCGGGGGCACGGTCGGGTACGAAGTCGGGGACGTCGTGTCCGGTCCACTTCCCGGCGTCCTCGTCCCACCAGACGTACGCCTTGCGTGCGCTCCAGGGGGTGCCGTCGGGGGCCGCCGAGGCACGGTTGTAGAGGATCCGGCGGTTGGCGGGCCAGGCCCAGGCCCATTCCGCGGCCACCCAGTCCTGCTCGGACCCGGGCTTCCTGCGGGCCGCCTGGTTGACGCCGTCGGCGTACACCCCGCAGTAGATCCAGCAGCCGCACCGGGTCGACCCGTCGTCCTTCAGCTGGGTGTACGCGCTGAGCGGACCGCCGTCGGGGCCATGGCCGTTGATCTCCGCGAGGACGGCGTCGGCGACCGGCTCCTTCAGCGGCCCGGTCACCGGGTAGTCCCAGGTGAGGTCCTGGACGGCGCGGTCCATGGGGTCGGTGGAGGCGGCCAGCCGCTCCTTGATGCGGCGGCCGAGGTGGTACATGAACCACAGGTCGCTGCGCGCGTCGCCCTCGGGCTCCACCGCCGCGTAGTGCCACTGCACCCAGCGGTTGGTGTTGGTGAAGGAGCCGGACTTCTCGGTGTGCGCGGCGGCCGGGAAGAAGAACACCTCGGTGCCGATGTCCTCGGTGCGCAGCTCGCCGCTCTCGATCTCGGGTCCGTCCTGCCACCAGGTCGCGGACTCGATGAGCGAGAAGTCCCGGACGACCAGCCACTCCAGCTCGGCCATGCCCAGCCGCTGCAGCCGGGTGTTGGCGGACCCCACCGCGGGGTTCTCGCCCATCAGGAAGTAGCCCTTGCACTCGCCGTCGAGCTGCGCCATGACCGTCTCGTACGTGGAGTGGGAGCCCGTCAGCCGCGGCAGGTGATCGAAGCAGAAGTCGTTGTCGGCCGTCGCCGCGTCGCCGTAGTACGCCTTGAGGAGGCTGACGAAGTAGGCCCGCATGTCGGCCCAGAAGCCCTTCTCCGTGCGGCTCGTGGCGACGAAGTCGTCGAGGTCCAGGTGCGCGTGGGCGTGCGGCATGGGGAGATAGCCGGGGAGCAGGTTGTAGAGGGTCGGGATGTCGCTGGAGCCCTGGATGGAGGCGTGGCCGCGGAGGGCCTGGATGCCTCCTCCGGGGCGGCCGATGTTGCCGAGCAGCAGCTGGAGGATGCTCGCGGCGCGGATGTACTGGGAACCGACCGAGTGCTGGGTCCAGCCGACGGCGTACACGAAGGCGCTGGTGCGTTCCCGGCCCGAGTTGGACGTCAGGTCGTCGCACACGCGCAGGAAGGTCTCGCGGGGCACACCGCAGATGTCCTCGACCATCTCCGGGGTGTAGCGGGCGAAGTGCCGCTTGAGGACCTGGTAGACGCAGCGCGGGTGCTGGAGTGTCTCGTCGCGGGGCGGTACGGGGTCGGTGCGGGCGCCGCCTGAACCGTGCGTCTCCGAGCCGCCGGACTGGCGCGTGCGCTCCTCGTACTGCTCGTCGACCGCGCCGGTGGGCTGCTGGACCTCCACGCCCTCGTACTGCCAGCTCCTCGGGTCGTAGTGCCGCTTGTCCTCGTCCAGTCCGGAGAAGACGCCGTCCAGGTCCTCGGTGTCCCGGAAGTCCTCGCTGACCAGCGTGGCCGCGTTGGTGTAGTGCAGGACGTACTCGCGGAAGTCCTTCTCCTCGGTGAGGACGTGGTTGATGATCCCGCCGAGGAAGGCGATGTCGCTGCCGGCCCGGATCGGGACGTGCAGGTCGGCGAGGGCGCTGGTGCGGGTGTAGCGCGGGTCGACGTGGATGATGCGGGCGCCGCGGGCCTTGGCCTCCATCACCCACTGGAAGCCGACGGGGTGGGCCTCCGCGTAGTTGGAGCCCTGGATGACGATGCAGTCGGAGTGCTGGAGGTCCTGCATGAAGGTGGTGGCGCCGCCGCGGCCGAACGAGGTGCCGAGGCCGGCGACGGTGGAGCTGTGGCAGACCCGGGCCTGGTTCTCCACCTGCACCACGCCGAGGCCGGTCAGCAGCTTCTTGATGAGGTAGTTCTCCTCGTTGTCGAGGGTCGCGCCGCCCAGGCTGGCGATGCCCATCGTGCGGGCGGTGCGCAGCCCCTCCCGCTCCCACTCCCAGGTCTCGCGCCGGGTCCGGATCACCCGCTCGGCGACCATGTCCATGGCCGTCTCCAGGTCGAGCGGCTCCCAGGCGGTGCCGTGCGGGCGCCGGTAGAGCACCTGGTGGCGGCGGGCCGGGCCGGTGGTGAGCTGGAGGGTCGCGGAGCCCTTGGGACAGAGACGGCCGCGGCTGACCGGGGAGGCGGGATCACCCTCGATCTGGACGACCTTCTCGTCCTTGACGTACACCTGCTGGGCGCAGCCGACCGCACAGTAGGGGCAGACCGACGACACGACACGGTCGGCGGTCTCGGTCCGCGGCCGGAGCCGCTCCGTGTGCCCGGACTTCACTGCCTCGCCGCGGCCCAGGCGGTCCTCGCCGGTCAGCTGACGGTAGACGGGCCAGCGGCGGAACCGGTCGGTCACACCCATCGGGGCTCCCTGTCTGCGCGTCAGGCCGGGGACTCTTCGGGCCCGGGATGTTCCGGGTGGACGGTGTCCGAGCGGGCGGAACCCTGCCGGGCCGTGCCCGCCTCGTCCGTGTCGGGCACGTCCGTGGCGGAGTCGTCCTCGTCGTCGTCGCGGCCGGATGCCGGGGCGGCGTCCAAGGCGTCCTCCCCCTCATGGGCCTGCTGGTCGGGCAGGTCCCGCGGGATCGGATCGCCGTTCTCGCCGGGACCCTCCAGCCGGTGATCGGTCACAGCGCGCTCCATTCTTCAGCAGGTCGGCGAGGCCCGCACGCGCTCGCCGGCCCGCCGTCGGCGAAGCGCGGGTACCGCGGGAGTCACCGGCGAAACCATCCGCTGCCGGTCAGTGCGGAGCGCGCTCCTCCAGTGCCGTGCGCCAGGCGGGTGCGCGTCCCTGCCGTACGGCTTCGGCGCGCCGGCCGCCCCGGGTGAAGAAGTCGGCGAGCGGCAGGATCGCCGCCCCGACCGTGACCGCGTCCGGGCCGAGCCTGCCGAGCTCGATGGTGACGCGCTCGGCCGGGTAGCGCAGGGCGTACGAGGCGGCGAACCGGCGGACGGCGGGCAGGAAGCGGGCACCGAGCTGGAGGCCCGCCCAGCCGCCGATGAGGATCCGCTCGGGCTGGAAGAGATTGATCAGGTCGGAGAGGCCGGCGCCCAGGTACTCGGCGGTCTCCTCCAGGACGGCGAGTGCCACGGGGTCGGGTTCGGTGCCCTCGGGCGGGTAGGCCGCGGCGAGCATCGCGGTGAGCGCGGTCTCCTCGTCGGTGTCCTCCGGGGGCTGTCCGCCCGCCTCGCGCCAGCGGTCGAGGAGGGCCTCGGCGCCCGCGTAGGCCTCCAGACAGCCCAGGGCGCCGCAGCGGCAACGGCGTCCCCTGACCCGTACGGTCAGGTGCCCCCATTCCACGGACCGTCCGTACTCCACGTCCTCCGTGACCAGGCAGGCGCCGACGCCGGAGCCGAACAGGACGACGACCGCGTTGCGGGCACCGCGGCCGGCGCCGAACCACATCTCGGCCTGGCCGAGGGTCTTGGCGCCGTTGTCCGCGAAGAACGGCACGGAGTCGGGGAGCCGGCAGGTGGAGCGGAGCAGGGATTCGAGCGGGACGGCGTCCCAGCCGATCGTCTGGCCGTGCACCACGGCGCCGCGCTCGGGGGTGCGGGCGACGATCCCGGGGACCCCGATGCCGACACCGAGGAGCTGCTCCGGGACGATCTCCGCCTCGGCCAGCACCTCGGCGATACCGTCGCGGACATGACCCACGATGACGTCGACGTCGTAGCCCTGCTGCTCCAACGGCCGTTCGGTGCGGGCGAGTTCGGCGAGGGTGAGGTCGAAGAGCTCGACGCGTACGCGGGTCTCGCCGACGTCCACGCCGATCATGTAGCCGCTGGCGGGCGCGACCCGCAGCAGGGTGCGCGGGCGGCCGCCGTCGGAGTCGACGCTGCCGGCCTCCTCGACCAGGCCGTCGGCGACCAGCTCCGCGACCACGTTGCTGATGGATCCGGAACTCAGCCCGGTGGCCGGGCCCAGTTCGTAGCGGCTCATCGGTCCGTCGAAATACAACCGTTGCAGCACGGCGGTACGATTGCCCCGTCGCAGGTCACGCACTGTACGACCGTTCCGCCCCGCCATGTGGCACCCTTCTGATTCGCCCGACTTGCAAGATACCCCTGTGCAATCCCTTGACGCGACTTTCTTCCGAGTCTTAACTCACATCCTAAATTAAGTCATGAGGGTCGTTCGGGAAGTGAACGCACACCTGGCCCCTCATGGCTCTTTCTCCGGAAAGGGACGTCTGAGACATGCGCAGAATCCGAGCCGCGGCCGCCGGTGCGGTCACTGTCTCCATGCTGACCGCCGTAACCGCCTGTGGCGGCGGCTCGTCGTCGGGGGGCGGGTCCAACGACTCACCGAAGACGCTGACCTACTGGGCCTCCAACCAGGGGGCCAGCGTCGAGATCGACAAGAAGGTCCTGCAGCCCGAGCTCGACAAGTTCGAGAAGGACACCGGCATCAAGGTGAAGGTGGAGGTCGTGCCCTGGTCGGATCTCCTCAACCGGATCCTCACCGCGACCACCTCGGGGCAGGGCCCCGACGTCCTGAACATCGGAAACACCTGGAGTGCCTCCCTGCAGGCCACCGGTGCGCTGCTGCCGTGGGACGCGAAGAACTTCGACAAGATCGGCGGCAAGGACCGCTTCGTCGACTCGGCGCTCGGCTCGACGGGCGCGGAGGGCAAGGACCCGGCGGCGGTGCCGCTGTACTCGATGGCGTACGCGCTCTACTACAACAAGCAGATGTTCAAGGATGCCGGCATCTCGAAGCCGCCGACGACCTGGAACGAGTTCGTCGCCGACGGCAAGAAGCTCTCCAAGGGCGGCAAGTGGGGCGCGGCCTTCGAAGGCTCGAACCCGGCGGAGAACATCCACCACAGCTACATCTTCGCCAAGCAGCACGGGGCCGACTTCTTCACCGCCGACGGGAAGCCGGACTTCACCAACGACGGCGCCGTCGCCGGGGTCAAGCAGTTCGTCGACCTGATGGCCAAGGACAAGGTGGTCGCGCCGGGCAACGCCGAGTACGCGCAGAACCAGTCCGTGAGCGACTTCGCCAAGGGCAAGACGGGGATGCTGCTGTGGCAGTCCGCGTCCTCCAACCTCGAGTCGCAGGGCATGAAGGCGGACGCCTTCGGCATCGCTCCGGTGCCCGTGCAGTCGGGCACCCCGGGGACCGGCACGAACGTCAACTCGATGGTCGCGGGCATCAACCTGGCCGTCTTCAAGGACACCGACAACCTCGACGGCGCCACCAAGTTCGTGAAGTTCATGACCAGCGACGCGGAGCAGAAGGTCCTCAACAAGGCGTACAGCTCCATCCCGCCGGTCAAGGCCGCCCAGTCGGACGCCGCCTTCAACACCCCGGCGACCGCCGTCCTGAAGGACACCCTGGCCAAGAGCGGCGTCGCGCTTCCGCAGGTCGCCGACGAGTCCCAGTTCGAGACCGCGGTCGGCACGGCGATCAAGAACCTGTTCGCCGACGCCGCCGCCGGAAAGCCGGTGACCACCGCGTCGGTGAAGGCCGCGCTCGAAAAGGCCCAGACGCAGATGCCGACGAAGTGAGCGCGAGCACAAACATGACCACCACGACCGCCTCCCAAGAGGCCGGCGATCGCACGGTGCGCAAGAGCTCCCCCGGTGCGGCGCGCGGCCCGCGCCGCCCCGGGCGGATCAAGCGCATCGGACTGCCCTACCTGCTGCTTCTGCCCGCCCTGCTGCTCGAACTGCTGGTCCACCTGGTCCCGATGGTGATCGGCATCGTGGTGAGCTTCAAGGAGCTCACACAGCTCTACATCCGCGACTGGGGCACCGCGCCCTGGTCCGGACTGGACAACTACTCGGTGGCGGTGGACTTCGACGCGCCCGTCGGCAAGGCGCTGCTCGACTCGTTCTTCGTGACCGTCGGTTTCACCCTGCTGTCGGTCGGCCTGTGCTGGCTGATCGGCACGGCCGCCGCGATCTGCATGCAGGACGCCTTCCGGGGCCGGGGCCTGTTGCGCGCCCTGTTCCTGGTGCCGTACGCGCTGCCCGTGTACGCGGCCGTCATCACCTGGGTCTTCATGTTCCAGCACGACAACGGCCTGGTGAACCACGTCCTGCACGACCAGCTGGGCATCACCGACAAGCCGTCCTTCTGGCTCCTCGGTGACAACGCCTTCTACGCGCTGCTCACCGTGTCCGTGTGGAAGGGCTGGCCGTTCGCCTTCCTCATCGTCATGGCAGGCCTGCAGAACATCCCCAAGGAGCTGTACGAGGCCGCCGCACTCGACGGCGCCGGCGTCTGGCAGCAGATCCGCCGCATCACCCTGCCGTCGCTGCGTCCCGTCAACCAGGTGCTGATCCTGGTGCTGTTCCTGTGGACGTTCAACGACTTCAACACGCCGTACGTCCTGTTCGGCAAGACCGCACCGCCGTCCGCGGACCTCATCTCGGTGCACATCTACCAGGCATCCTTCATCACCTGGAACTTCGGCAGCGGCTCCGCCATGTCCGTCCTGCTGCTGCTCTTCCTGCTCGTCGTGACGGGCGTCTACCTCCTGCTGACCTCCCGAGGAAGGAAGACGGCCGATGTCTAGCAGCTCCACGACGCCACGCTCCCCGATGGCGCCACCGCGGTCCTTCCTCTGGACCCGGCGGATCTTCCTCACCGTGCTCACCGGGTTCGTCCTGCTGCCCGTCTACGTCATGGTCTCCAGCTCGCTGAAGCCCTTGGGGGACGTCCAGTCGAAGTTCCAGTGGGTGCCGAGCAGCCTGACCATCCGCCCGTACATCGACATCTGGACGACGATCCCGCTCGCCAAGTACTTCATGAACTCGCTGATCGTGGCGGGCGCGGCGACGGCCTGCTCGGTGGTGATCGCGGTCTTCGCCGCGTACGCGGTCAGCCGCTACGACTTCCGCGGCAAGCGCGTGTTCACGGTCACCGTGCTGTCCACCCAGATGTTCCCCGGCATCCTCTTCCTGCTGCCGCTGTTCCTCCTCTACGTCAACATCGGCAACGCCACCGGCATCGCCCTGTTCGGATCCCGCGGCGGCCTGATCCTGACGTATCTCACCTTCTCGCTCCCGTTCTCGATCTGGATGCTGATCGGGTACTTCGACTCCGTGCCACGCGACTTGGACGAGGCGGCGCTGGTGGACGGCTGCGGGCCGCTCGGCGCGCTGTTCCGGGTCGTCGTGCCGGCCGCGATCCCCGGCATCATCGCGGTCGCGGTCTACGCCTTCATGACCGCCTGGGGAGAGGTGCTGTTCGCGTCGGTGATGACCACCGACGAGACCCGCACACTCGCCGTCGGGCTCCAGGGCTACTCCACGCTCTACAACGTCTACTGGAACCAGATCATGGCCGCGTCGCTCGTCGTCAGCGTCCCCGTGGTCGCCGGCTTCCTCCTCCTCCAGCGCTATCTGGTCACAGGGCTCACCGCGGGAGCCGTGAAGTGACCAACTCTCCTGTCCCCGAAAGGACTTCCGTGACCATCGACCTTGCCGCTCTCCCCGACGACTTCCTGTGGGGCACGGCCACGTCGGCCTATCAGATCGAGGGTGCCGTCAGCGAGGACGGCCGCTCCCCCTCCATCTGGGACACCTTCTCGCACACCCCCGGCAAAATCGACAACGGCGACGACGGGGACACCGCCTGCGACCACTACCACCGCTGGCGCGAGGACATCGCGCTCATGCGGCAACTCGGCACCAACGCCTACCGGTTGTCCGTGGCCTGGCCGCGCGTCGTGCCGGGCGGCGACGGCGCGGTCAACGCCAAGGGCCTGGACTTCTACGACGGTCTGGTCGACGCCCTGCTGGAGGCGGGCATCACGCCGTCCGTCACCCTCTACCACTGGGACCTGCCGCAGGTGCTCCAGGACCGGGGCGGCTGGCCGGTGCGCGAGACCGCGGAGCATTTCGCCGCGTACGCGGCGGTCGTCGCGGAGCGGCTGGGTGACCGCGTCAAGCACTGGACCCCGCTCAACGAGCCGCTGTGCTCGGCGTGGATCGGCCACCTGGAGGGCCGGATGGCCCCGGGCTGGACGGACCTCACGGCCGCGGTGCAGGCCTCGTACCACCTGCTGCTCGGTCACGGTCTGGCCACTCAGGCGATCCGCGCGGCGGTCCCCGGTGCCGAGGTCGGCATCGTCAACAACCTGTCCAGCGTCGAGCCCGCCACCGACCGCCCCGAGGACGTCGCCGCGGCCCGCCGCCTCGACGGACACGCCAACCGCTGGTGGCTCGACCCGGTGCACGGCCGCGGCTTCCCGGCCGACATGCTCGAGGTGTACGGCGTCGAACTCCCGGAGCAGCCGGGCGACCTGGACACCATCGCCGAGCCCCTGGACTGGCTGGGCCTGAACTACTACTTCCCGTCCACCGTCGCCGACGACCCGACCGGGCCGGCTCCGCATGTGCGCTCGGTCCGCCGTCTCGGCGTGCCCCGCACCGGGATGGACTGGGAGGTCGGTGCCGAGGGCATCGAGCGCCTGCTGCTGCGCCTCACGGAGGACTACGGCGCCCGCAAGATCTACGTCACGGAGAACGGCTCCGCCTATCCCGACGTGGTGCGCCCCGACGGGACCGTGCACGACCCCGAGCGGACCGACTACCTCGAACAGCACCTGGCGGCCTGCGTGTCGGCGGTCCGCAAGGGTGTTCCGCTGGCCGGCTACTTCGCCTGGTCACTGCTGGACAACTTCGAGTGGGCGTACGGGTACGACAAGCGCTTCGGGCTCGTGCACGTCGACTACAAGACGCAGAAGCGCACGATCAAGGGCACCGGGCACCGGTACGCGGACATCGTCCGGGCGCACGGGGAACTCCGGCGCAACGCGGCCTAGCCGGCACGGTCACCGCCCTCGCCGAGCCGGTTCAGCTCGTCGAGGGCGGTGATGAGCGCCGGGGGCACCGACTCGCGCCCCCGGGCGGCCTGTTGGTCGCCGGGGGCGCGGGGCGCCCCCTCGTCACCGGTGGGGCCCGCCCTGCCCCCCACCGGTCGCATGCGTCAGCCGGCCGTGTACACGTCCTCGACGTAACGCCCGGACTCGAACAGGTCGTTCAGCCACCGCGCCGAGTCCCCGCCGGGGTTGCGGGCCGCGTGCAGGGCACGGAAGGCGTCGCGGACGCCGGGCGCCATCCGGGAGCCGTCGCCGCAGACGTAGACGCGGGCTCCGGAGGCCAGCAGGTCCCAGACCTCGTCCGCCTCGGCCGCGATCCGGTGCTGCACGAACGCCACACCGTCGACCGGGGCCGCACTGAAGGCCGGCCGCAGACGCACCGCCCCCGCGGCCTCGGCGGCGCGGAGCTCGTCGGCGTGCAGGAAGTCCGCGTCGGGGGTGTCACAGCCGAAGTAGCAGACGGCGGGGGCCAGTTGGACGCCCTGGGCCCGGAGCGCCACGCGGTCGGCGACGGCTCCGCGGAAGGGCGCGAGGCCCGTGCCCGCCGCGACCATGATGACCGGCGCGCCGGTGTCGTTCGGGATACGGAAGGCCTCCCGGCAGGGCTGGACGCGGGCGAGGACCGTGTCGCCGGGCTTGACCGCGTTCAGATGGCCTGAGCCGACTCCGCGGTACGTCCCGCTGCCGGAGCGGGCCGGGGCCTCCAGGAGGGAGACCATCAGGTCGGCGTGGTCCGGGTCCGCCGCGGGCGAGGAGGACACCGAGTACGTGCGCGGGCGCAGCGGGGTGAGGACGGCGAGCAGGGTCGGCCAGTCCAGTGCGCCGCGCAGTGCGGGGTAGGTCTCGAAGACCTCGACCAGGGTGCGCGGGTCGTCGTCGGGGAGCGAGGCGAGGGCGGCGCGCTCCGGCGGGCAGGGGTTGGCCGCGGCGAGGACGGACAGCTGACCGGCGCTCGAGCGGCCTTGCAACTCGACGTAGTAGGTGAGCAGTTGACGTACCGTCACGGGCCGGTCGACCGCGACGCCGTCGCGGCGCGGGCGGGTGGCGCGGATGTCCAGGACCGTGTCGAGGTCGAGGCCGAGGGCGTCGGCGGTGCGCCGGACGAGGGCCGGGTCGTTGACGGGGAGGACCGTGAGGTGGTCGCCGGTGCGGTAGGCGGTGCCGTCCGGCAGCGCCAGGCGGACGAACCGCTTGGTGCGCGGGTGGCCTGGCGCGGTGAGGTCGTACGCCTCGGTGACGGTCATCGGGACCAGCCCGTGCCGCTCGGCGAGGGCGTCCAGGGGGCCACCGGTCAGGGTGCGGATCTCGTAGGCGGCCTCGGGCTCCTCGGTGTGCGTGGCGTCCGGGTCGCCGTACCGCTCCAGCAGGGTGGTGCGCAGGGCGGCGGTGAAGGCGCGGACCGTGCCGGTGAGGTCGCCGGAGGCGTCGGCCGCGGCGCGCTCCAGGAGCCGGGTGCCGCCGAGCTCCGCCAGGCGCTCGTCGATGCGGGTCGGGAAATGCTGGTAGGTGGCGGCCCAGTTGCGGTCACCGACGCCGAGCACGGCGTAGGTGACGTCTTCGGCGGCGGCCCAGCCGTCGAGTCCGGCGGCGAAGGCGGTGGCGTCGTCCGTGGGGCGGCCGTTGTAGGAGGCCGCGGTGATGACGACGGGGCGGTCGGCGGGCAGTCCGTCGGCGTAGGCGTCCAGGGGTGCCACCTCCGTTTCGCAGCCGAGGGCGGCGGCCTCGTCGGCGAGTCCGGCGGCGAAGTCACGGCAGGTGCCGTAGTTGCTGCCGTGCAGGAACAGGGCGCGGGTGCCGGGGCGGACCCGGGCCGGGAGCGTGTCCGCGACAGCGCAGGACTCGGGCCGGGCAGCCACCGCGCCCGGGAGCGCCGGGTGCACGCGGTCGGCGGTGGTGCGCGGGGTGAGAGTGAGCGTGAACCCCTCGGGCTTGAGGGTGAGCGTCTCCTTGATCGCGAGACGGTAGTCGGCGTGATCGTGCAGCCGGTAGCGGTGGACGATCATGGCCAGCAGCATGGTCGCCTCGTGCAGCGCGAACTGCCGCCCGATGCAGGCGCGTTCACCCGTCCCGAAGGGCTTGAAGGCGTGCGGTGAGCGGGCCGCCTCCGCCTCGGGCGTGAAGCGGGAGGGGTCGAACAGCTCGGGGTTGTCGCCCCAGACCGGCTCCCGGTGCAGCATCGGGGCAAGGATGATGACCTGCTGCCCGGCGGCGACCGGGATGCGACCGCCGAGCAGCGTGTCCTCGCGGGCCTGGCGGCCGAACGCGGCGGCGGTCGGCCACAGCCGCAGCGCCTCGTTCAGCACCTGCCGGGTGTAGGTGAGCCGGCCGATGTCGTCGAAGTCGGGCTCGGGGTCGTCCGTGTCGCCCCACAGGGCGTCCACCTCGCGCTGCACGAGCTGGAGCACGGCCGGGTGCTTGGCCAGGTAGTACAGCGCGAAGGACATGGCGCCGGACGTCGTCTCGTGGCCCGCGATCAGGAAGGTGATCACCTGGTTGCGGATGTTGGCGGTGTCCAGCGTGGTGCCCTCGACGGGGTGCTCGGCGGTGAGCATGAGCCCGAGGAGGTCGTCCGGGGAGTCCTGGCCGCCGTCCGCGACCCGGGCGGCGATGACGTCGTCCACGACCTGCGCGAGATAGGCCGCGTCGTCGCGGAAGGCCGCGTCCTCCGCCGTGTGGTCGCTGCCCGGCGAACGGCCCAGCCGGGTCATGCTCCACTCCAGGCAGCGCACCATCGACTCGACGAAGGGGTGCGGTCCGGTGCCCTCGAAGGAGCCGAAGTCGTAGCCGAATCCGGCGAGTCCGATGGTGTCGAGCGTCATCCGGGTCATGTCGTCGGGGACGTCGACCGGGCGTCCGTCGTGCGCGTCGCGGTCCCAGGACTCGATCAGCCTGCGGGCGACGCGCAGCATCACCGGGTGGTACGTGCGCATCGAGCCGAGCGCGAACGCGGGCATCAGGATGTCGTGCGCCTTGGCCCAGTTGGGCTCGTCGTTGTACGCCGTGAACAGCCCGTCGGCGGCGAACTCACGGACGTTCTCCAGAGCGGGTCCCACGGACTTCGCGAACCGGTTCTCGTCGGCCAGGTCGGTGATCAGGCCGAGATCGCTCACGAACAGGGTGTCCCGCCCGTGCAGCCGTCGTACGAGCGCGGATCCGTGCCGGCGCATCAGCTCCATCACCTGCTGGATGGGCGCCCGGCCGGGACCGGTGTCGGAGATGTCGACGAGCGGCACGTCGGGGACGGCTGCGGGCTGCGGGTGCGGCGCGGTGGGGGGCATGGCGCGACAACTGCCTTTCGCGGGACGGTAAGACCTGCCTTCAAGCCTGATCGCCGGGACCCGGAGTCGCCCGCCACCGGACTACATGATTGTGTAGTGGAGAAGACCGGTCCGGGCTTGCCCCGGCGGCGGCGAGGTGCCAGGAGGCGGCCGGAGCCGCCGCGGCCGGACAAGGCCCGCAGGCTGCAGGCCCGGACAGGAGGACGCGATGGACTTGGTCCGCGGAGACGCGGTGGTGTGGCGCAACCGCGCCATGCTGCTCTTCGACCGCATCCCGATGCCGATCGCGGTCTGTGACGTGTACGGGGCGGTCGTGCTGGCCAATCCCGCCATGGCCGGCGAGTGGGGCACCACGCCGAGCGGGCTGCGCGGGCGCAATGTGCTGGACCTGTTCCGGCCCCAGGAGGCGACACAGGTGGAGCGGATCGCACAGGCGCTGCGCCTGCGGCACCGCTCGCGCTACCCGGTCTCGGTGCGCTGGGACGCGGCCGACGGGGTGCGCCGGCACGGCGAACTGACCGCCGACCCGGTCAGCGACTCCGCGGAGGCTTCCACGGCCCTGCTGGTCCTGGTCCGGGTGCTCGGCGAAGTGCCGGCCGTCGCCGAGGAGCGGCCCGAGCCGCCCGCCAGTGCGGCCGAGGCCGGCATCCTGGCGCTGCTCGCGGGCGGCGCGACCACGGCCCGCGCCGCGCGGGAGACGGGCCTGACGGTGGACGGCGTCAACTACCACCTGCGGCGGCTGTCACTGCGCTGGGGCGCGGCCAACCGTACGGAACTGGTCGCCCGCGCCTACGCGCTGGGGGTCCTGGCACCCGGGGTGTGGCCGCCCACGGCGGTGCCCGCGCCCTGAGGGGCACCGAAGCGGGCCAGGCAGTGCCAGACCTTCTTCAGGTCCTGCAACTCGTGGCGTCCCGTGCGCACAGCGTCGCCGATGATCCGCGGGTCGAGCCGCCCGTCCTCGGCGATCCGGGCACCCAGCTCGACGAACTCCGGCCCCCGGAAGTCCGGATGGCGCCGCAGCTCCTCGACCGACAGCCGGTATCCGGGGTGCCACTCGACCGGGCAGGGCAGCTGCCGGGCCGCCGCCTCCACGGCCGTACCGCGATAACCCGGGTCCAGGACGAGCGCCTCCACGTCCCGCGTCAGGACGACGCCCCCGTGGACCTGCGCCTCGATGTAGTCGTCGAGGGCGTCGCGATCGTCCGCCTCGGCCATCTCGATGAGGGACATCCCGGCGGCGACCCCGAACGCGGTGGGCTCGGCCGCGCTGTCCGGATAGCAGAACGTGGCGCGCCCCAGCGTCTCCCCGGCCAGCCGGAAGTGCGACGAGCCGAATCGGGGTGCGGCGCCGACCACCTGGCGGCGGAAGTTGAGGGCTCCGTACACCGGGCGTTCGTGCGCGGGCGCCGCGTCGTACGCGCCGCCGAAGATCCGGCTCTCCCAGCGCCAGCGGTCGCCGCCGGGGTGTGCGGTGAGCCCGCCGTTGCTCGTGCCGGTGACGAACTGCGAGTGGTAGGAGCCGTCCCGGACCAGCGTCTCCAGAATGGACAGCCCGCCCGCGGCGCGGTCGGGATGGAAGTTCAGGGTCACCCGCAGCGCCGCCCCCAGGGCCGGGCCCGCCGAGCGCGCGGCCACATGGCGCAGGGCCCGCTCCCGCGCCGCGCCGACCGTCCCGGGGGTACGGGTGGTGCCGAAATTCATTGGAATCTCCCCCAGCGGGCTATGTAATTTAGGCGATTACCTAGAACCCCTAGGTTGTATCGCGTCGCGCCCAGGAGCTCCCCCATGAGATCACTTACCGAGCTGGACATCCGCAACTCATTCGTCAACTGCTCCAAGGGTGAGGCGAAACGCCTCGCGATCCCCCGCGATCTGACCGAACGCCCCTGGGAACACCTGGACTTCCTCGGCTGGCGAGATCCGGGCGCGCCCGACCGCAGTTATCTCGTGACCGAGTACGGCGGACGGCTCATCGGCGTCACCCTGCGCTTCCCGTCCGCCCAGCGCGGGTTCCTGCAACGCAGCATGTGCTCGCTGTGTCTGACGACGCATCCGGGCAACGGCGTCTCGCTGATGACGGCCCGCAAGGCGGGCGCGGCCGGACGCGAGGGCAACTCGGTGGGCATCTACATGTGCACCGACCTCGCCTGCTCCCTCTACGTACGCGGCAAGAAGGCGCCGGACTCCGGAAGCCGCTTCGAGGAGAGCCTCACGGTGGAGGAACAGATCGCCCGGACGGCGGGCAATCTGTCCGCCTTCCTGAGCAAGCTCGACATCTGAGACGCGGGGCAGGACTACCGTCGGCGCCACCCCGGTGCCTGGAGGAGCACCAGCCGTCGGAGCCGCCGCCTCAGGATCCGGCAGGCGTCCAGTGCGGATCCCGTCCGAGGAACGCCAGCAGCGCCTCGGCCCGCCCGTCGCCGTCCGCAGTCTCCCGCGCCGGTGCGAAGACGCCGTACGCGTCGCGGAGATGGTCCACGAGCCGCTCCGCCGCGGGCCGGATCCCCTCGGCGACGTCCTCCGCCAGGGGTGCGTCCTGGCCGGTCGCGACGGCGATGTCCCAGGCGTGGACGGCCGCGTCCATGGCGGCCGCCGCGGAGGCGAGCGGGAAGGGCAGCGGCCCGAGCGGGGTCGGCACCTCGCCCGCGTCGGCGGCCAGCCCCTCATAGACCTCGGCCACTGCCCGCAGTACCTTGTCCAGCTCCGCCCCCGCGTCCCCGTCGAGCGCGTCGGCGGGGTGGAAGGGGTCGGAGTCCGGCAAGCCGTGGCCGGTGACGACAGCGCCGTACGCCTGCTGATCGAGACGTGCGTGATTGACTACCTGCCGTACCGTCCACTCACTGCACGGCGTCGGTGCCGCCCAGCCGCCCTCGGGCACGGCCGCGACCACCTCGCGCAGGCAGGCATGCGCCCGCGACAGCAATTCGACGCCCTCAATGCCGCTCATTTTCCGGTCCCTCCCGTTGTCCCCTGGTTCTCAAGAACAACTTAGGCCCACTTGCGGACAGTTACGGTCCTCAAGGAAGACGTTCGGTACACCTGTGAAAGGGGAACAGCGCAAGGATGCAAGAGGTACGTGGTGAGTGGGCGACATCCGCCGTCCGGTACGTAAAGCAGCGCCGCCAGGAACCCGTGGTCGTCCAGGCGCTGAGATCGACGGCGGCCGCGACCATCGCCTACGTCGTCGCCGTACGGCTCAGTCCCGAACCCGCGCCGCTCACCGCCCCCCTCACCGCCCTGCTGGTTGTGCAGGTCACCCTGTACGCCACGCTCACCACCAGCATGCGCCGGGTGAACGCGGTCGTGGCGGGCGTCCTCGTCGCCATCGGTTTCAGTGTCCTGGTCGGACTCACCTGGTGGAGTCTGGCGCTGCTCATCATGGCCTCGCTGGCCGTCGGGCATCTCGTGCGGGTCAACGAGTTCGTGCCCGAGGTGGCGATCAGCGCCATGCTGGTCCTCGGCGTGACGCGCGTGGGCGACACGGCGTGGGCCCGCATCCTGGAGACGCTGATCGGCGCGGTGGTGGGACTCGCGTGCAACCTGCTGTTCGCTCCCCCGGTGTGGCTGGGCAAGGCCGGTGAGTCCATCGAGGATCTGGCCCGCCGGATGCGGCAGCTGATGCTGCGTCTGGGCGAGGAGGCGGCCGGCCGCACGCCGTACGCGCAGGCGGCCGAGCGGCTCCACGAGGCGCGCCGTCTGGACCAGGACATCGCCCAGGTGGACGCGGCGCTGCGGCAGGCCGAGGACAGTCTGAAGCTCAACCCGCGGGTCCGCGAGGGCCTGCTGCACCGCGTGGTGCTGCGTACGGGCCTGGACACGCTGGAGATCTGCACGGTGGTCCTGCGGGTGCTCGCGCGCAGCTTCACCGATCTCGCCAAGGAGCACGACCCCGAGCGGCTGTTCGAGCCACAGGCCGGGGCCGTCCTGGAGCAGCTGATCTCCGAGGTGGCCGACGCGATCGTCAGTTTCGCGGTCCTGGTGACGACGGACGTGAGCCGCAGCGCCGAGTCCGCCGAGGCCCGGCTCGGCGCGGAACTCACCACGGCGGCCGCGACGCGCGACAAGCTGGCCCAGTTGTTCCTGGAGGGCATCCAGCGGGACGCGCGGCTGTGGCATCTGCAGGGTGCCGTACTGACCGAGGTCAACCGCATCCTCGACGAACTCGACATGGAGCACCGCTCCCGCCGCCTGCTGGAGGAACTGGACCGCTGCACACGCGAGCAGCGTGAGCGCTGGCCGCGTCTCACCCGCCTGCGGCAGCTCGCCCGTCTGCCGCGCCGCCCGCGCCGGAAGTAGCGGCGCCCAGGCACCTCGGGGCGGAACCACCCCTCCCCTTCGCGACGTTCTATCCGAAGAGGCGCCGCCGCGACCGGTGGCGTCCCACCGACGAGGGGAGTGTCCGGATGCCTGACGGCACCGTGCGGATCGACGGGAACTCACTGCTGTTGCCCGGAGGTGTGCAGGTCCAGTTCATGCGGACGCTGCGGCTGCCCGAGACGGGTACGCACGCGCTGCCGCCCGGACTGGGCACCTTCCCGCTGCGCCGCGTCGAGGACTACGCGGACTCGGTGCCCGCCGAGTGGCGGGCGCGCGGCGGGGTGCTGCTGCCGGTGTATCTGCGCGAGGCCATGTGGCTGAGCTTCAGCGGTTCGACGGAGCCGGCCGCCCTGCAGGTGGGCGTCGGCAAGGTGTGCGCGATCTCGGGCAAGCCCTGGAGCGCTCAACTGCACCGGGATCCGCAGAACTACGTGGTGCTGCCGCGCCAGCCGTGGCTCGACGGCATCAACTCCGGCAAGGGGACGGTCCGTCAGTTCGTCGCGGTGCCGCTCGGTCTCGGTGCCACGGTCGAGGGCCAGGTCACGGGCGAGGAGGTGTGGGGCGGCCTGCAGCTGCAGTCCTTCCCCCTGACTCCGGAGAAGCTGGCCGCGTGGCGCGAGGAGCAGCGCGCGCGAACGGAGATTCGCTACACCGGCGGGGGCTGGGGCGCCGCGCCGCCGGCGCCGGGTGCCGTGCCGGCCGGCGGAGCGGCGAGTGCGCCGCGTGCGGCGGCGATGGGGCTGGGCGCCGGCGGCTCGATGCGCCAGGAGGTCTACCAGGACAGCCGGCCGCACGGAAGCTGGGCCGCGACACCGGCCGGACGCGTGTTCGTGCATCTCGTGACGCCCCCGGAGTGGCGTCGCATCACGGGCGAGGAGCCGCCGCCGTCTCCGGTGGACCGTGCCGCGTACACCCGCGCGGGGCTCCCCTGGTTCGACTATTACGACGAGGGTGCCTCGGATGTCGCGCCCACGGACGCCCTGGGCGGGGTGAAGCCGGTCGGCGAGTGGCTCGGTGACGATCACGAGCCGTGGCAGCAGCCCTCGCCCTACCAGATCAAACCGCTCGGGGACGCGCCGGGCAAGCCGGTCGAGGACGGCAACTGGTAGCCGGGGACGCGGCCGGCAGGACGTTGCATCCTGCGCAACGGCCATTGTCCTTCTTGCACGGCACGGGTGTCGCACGCCAAGGTGGCTGTCACAGCTGAGGCAACCGACACCAGAGGTGCAGGCATGAGCAGTGGTGGAGAACCGCAGCGCGGTGGCTGGAGCAGGCGTCGTTTCGTGGGGGCGCTCGGCGCGGCCGCCGCGGTGACGACCGTGCCCGCCCCGGCGCCGCCGAGCGGCGCGGACCCGGCCGCCACCGGGTCCGGGCCCTCGACGCCCCCGAGGCGGACCGCCCCCGCCGCCCCTGCGTCACCGGTCCGGCCGGCCGGCCCCCGCCCGCTGTTCCTCGGCACCTACACCTCGGTGGCGGGCGGCGGCTCGGGCATCGGCCTGGCGACGTACGACGCGTCGACGGGACGTATCCAAGGGGCCGGAGCGATCACCGGCGCCGGCGATCCGTCCTATCTCGCCGTCCATCCGGACGGCCGCACGCTGTACGCCGTCAATGAGCGGCAGGACGGCGGGGTGACCGCCGTACGCGTCGCGACGAACAAGGTGCTGGGCACCAGGAGCACCGGCGGAGCGGGCCCCTGCCATCTGTCCGTGCACCCGGGCGGACGCTGGCTGCTCAGCGCCAACTACGTCTCGGGGAACGTGGCCGTGCACCCCATCGAGGCCTCGGGCGCGCTCGGCGAGCGCAGCGACCTGGTCACCCACTCCAGCCCGGCACCGGGTCCCGGCCAGCAGGGCCCGCACGCCCACCAGTTCATCACCAGCCCCGACGGCGGCCATGTGCTCGCCGTCGATCTCGGCACGGACACGGTGTACACGTACCGTCTGGACACGTCGAAGGGCACGCTCACCGAGGTCTCCCAGGCGCACACGCGGCCGGGTGCGGGCCCGCGCCATCTCACCTTCCATCCCCGCGGCCGCTTCGCCTATCTGGCCAACGAGGTCGACAACACCGTCGTGGTCTGCGCCTACGACCAGGCCACCGGGCGGCTGACGCCGGGCGATCCGCAGTCCACCGGCACGGGCGCGGGCACGAGTTACCCCGCGCAGATCCTGGTGACGTCGGACGGCTCGTACGCGTATCTCGCCAACCGCGGCCACAACAGCCTGACCCGCTACGCCGTCGAGGCGGACGGTGCCCGGCTGAGGCTCCTGGACACGGTGCCGGTCGGCGGCGACTTCCCGCGCCAGATCGCGTTCTCACCGGACGAGCGGCTGCTGTTCGCGGCGAACCAGAAGTCGGGCACGGTCAGCGTCTTCCACGTCGACCGGGCCGGCGGCGGACTGCGGTCGGCGGGTGAGCCGTTCGCCTCACCTGTCGCCGTCTGTGCGCTGCCGCTGTAGTGCACGGGGGCAGGAGGCCGAGCTCGCCTGGGCGAGCAGGACGTGCATGCGTTCGGTGAGCTCCGCGACGCCGTCGGCGGGTGCGTGGAAGGGCAGTCGTACGTCACCGTTGCCGCGCGCACGCTCGATGCGCAGGGTGAGGCCGTGCCGGTCGACGGCGAGCGGCAGCACCCGGACCGCGCCGTGCAGGCTGTCCGGTTCGACGAGCCGGGTGAGGCGCTCGACCGCGTCCGGGTGGGCGTCCGCGAGATGGGTGAGCAGCTTGGCCTCGGCCGTCGCGAGCGGGTCCGGTTCGGCGGCGGCGAACTCGTCGAGGTCCACCACGACCGCGCCGGAGGCCTCCCGCAGGACGATGCGCGAGGCCTGGAACGCGAGGTGTCCCTCCTCGACGGCGAACCAGCCCGCGAGCCAGAGCCGGGCGCGGATCCGGTTGCGGACCGGCACCGGCGCCACATCGGCGAACTCCAGCACGGCGGACGGCTCTCCGCGGGGCGCGCAGATCGCGGCCGCGAGCAGGGTGCTGTCCTCCGGTACTTGCAGGAGCACCCGGCCGTCCGCGCCGACGGTGTGTGCGCCGAGGAAATCCTCCCGGCCGCCCTCCGCGGTCACGGTGCAGGACCAGGCCGCGGCGAGCACGGAGCGGGCGCGTTCGGCCGCGGCGGGCGCGGCCGTCCAGGTGTGACGGTCACCCATCGGAACCTCCTTAGGTAAGGCTTGCCTAACCTATCGAAGATCGGGGTGTACGCCAACCACGCCTCGTCATTCCCTGCACACCTGTTTCCCGGCGCGGACCCCGGCCGGGAGCCGGATCAGGGGGTGATCGCCCCGAGCAGCGCCCGCGCACACAGGTCGCGCACCTGTTCGCGGGAGAGCCGCGGATCCCTGAGCCACTCCAGACAGACGGCCGTGGTGAAGGCCAGCCATCCCCGCACGGCAATCCGGAGTTCGGGGCGGTCGTCGGGCGCCCAGCCGAGTTCGGGATCCGCGGCGAGTGCCTGCAGAATCTGCCGCTCCTGCGCCGCCAGTGCCCGCTGATAGACCTTCCGCACGGCCTGGTCGCCCGCCGCGTCGGCACGGTGGAAGGCCCGGAAGCCGTGCGCGTGCTCCTGTACGTACCCGAGGAAGATGTCGAGCCCCGCGCCCAGCTGTTCGCGGACCGGGATGCCCGGCACGGCCGCCGTCATCCGCAGCATGCGCCCGCTCTCGCGCTCGACGACGGCGGCGAAGAAGTCCCGTTTCGTCGGGAAGTAGTGGTAGAGCAGCCCGCGTGAGACGCCGGCGATCCCGGCGACCCGCTCGATCAGGACGTCGTCGTAGGGGCTCTCCGAGAACAGCCGCGTCCCGACCGCCAGAAGCTCCTCCCGGCGCTCCTCGGTACTGAGCCGACGGCGCGTGCGCTCCCCTTGGTTCCCGGCCATGGCCGCACTGTACTTGACGTCCGTTCAACAACGGGACCACACTGATCTCCGCTATTGAACTCACGTACAACAGGACTACGGCCGGGTGCAACCCGCCGCCGGAGCAAGGGAGATGGCGTGATGGCGGAGACGACCGGGGCCGCACTGCCCAAGGGGTTCCGCAGCGCGGAGCTGGGCTGGCCGGAGCTTCATCGCATTCCGCATCCCCCGCGCCGGGTGCCGGTGATCGGCGATGTCTGGGGTGCCGACATCCGTACGCCCATTCAGGACTCGCTGCGCATCGGGCGCCAGCTCGGGCCGGTCTTCCGGCGCAAGGCCTTCGGCAAGGAGATCGTCTTCGTCTGGGGTGCCGGCCTCGCGGCCGAGCTCGCCGACGAGACACGGTTCGCCAAGCACGTGGGCCTCGGGGTCGCCAACCTCCGCCCGGTGGCCGGGGACGGACTGTTCACCGCGTACAACCACGAGCCCAACTGGCAGCTCGCGCACGACGTCCTGGCTCCGGGCTTCAGCCGTGAGGCCATGGAGGGCTACCACCCGATGATGCTCGCGGTGACCGAGCGGCTGACGGACCGCTGGGACCTGGAGGAGTCGGCCGGCCGCGCCGTGGACGTGCCGGGCGACATGACGAAGCTGACGCTGGAGACGATCTCCCGGACCGGTTTCGGGCACGACTTCGGTTCCTTCGAACGCTCCCGGCCGCACCCCTTCGTGACCGCGATGATCGGCGCCCTCACCCATGCCCAGCGCCGCAATGCCGTCCCCACCCCGCTGGCCCCCCTCCTGCTGCGCGGCGCCACCCGTCGCAACGAGGCGGACATGGCGTACCTGAACCGCACGGTCGACTCGGTCGTGGCGGCACGCGGCGGCTCGGACGGCGAGGGGGACCTGCTCGACCGCATGCTGGCGACCGCCCACCCGCAGACCGGGGAACGGCTGACCCCGGAGAACATCCGCCGTCAGGTCATCACCTTCCTGATCGCCGGCCACGAGACCACCTCCGGCGCGCTCTCGTTCGCCCTGCACTACCTCTCCCGGCATCCGGACGTCGCCGCGCGGGCCCGGGCGGAGGTGGACCGCGTCTGGGGCGCGACACCGCGGCCCGGGTACGACCAGGTCGCCAAGCTCCGTTATGTGCGCCGGGTCCTCGACGAGTCGCTGCGGCTGTGGCCGACGGCGCCGGCCTTCGCGCGGGAGGCCCGGCGGGAGACCGTGCTGGGCGGCGTCCATCCGATGCGGCAGGGCGCGTGGGCGCTGGTCCTGACGGCGATGCTGCACCGGGACCCGGACGTGTGGGGTGCCGACGCGGAACGGTTCGACCCCGACCGCTTCGACGCGCAGGCCGTACGCGGCCGGCCCGCGCACACCTTCAAGCCGTTCGGCACCGGGGCGCGGGCCTGCATCGGCCGCCAGTTCGCGCTGCACGAGGCGACGCTGGTGCTCGGGCTGCTGCTGCGCCGCTACGAGCTGCGGGCGGATCCGGAGTACCGGCTGCGGGTGACCGAGCGGCTCACCCTGATGCCGGCGGGGCTGCGGCTGCACCTGGAGCGCCGAGCCCCCGCCACGGAGGCGGCCTCAGCCCTCGACTGCCCAGTGGCCGGGACGGGTGACTGACCCCGGCAGCTTTGTGCCGGCGCTGCCCCTGGCCGCGTTGAGCTGCGGCTGGGTCAGGAAGAAGGCGCCGGTGAGATCGGCGTCCGTGAGGTCGGCGTCGCGCAGGTCGGCGCCGATCAGGTCCGCGCGGCGCAGGTCGGCACCGGTCAGATCGGCGGCGATGAGGTAGGCGCCGCGCAGGCTGGCGCCGCTGAGGTCGGCTCCCTTGAGGCGGGCGCCCATCAGGTCGGCACCCCGGCGGTCCTTGCGCTTTCCGCGGCCGGCTCCCGCCCGCACGAGCTCGCTGGTCCGCAGCAGCAGCTCGTTGACCACCTGCCGGTGCGCGCCGACGTCCAGCTGACCCAGTTCCTCCGGGGTCAGGAGCGTGAGCCGTTCGGTCTTCTCCAGCACCCGGCGGACGTCGGCGTGGACCGGGCGGGCCGCGGACAGGGTCAGCGCCTCGTGCAGGTACCAGAGCAGCTCATGCAGCTGACGCACGACAGGGAACACGTCGAACATCCGCCGGGCGTCCTCCCGCGAACCCGAGCGCCAGTCCGTGCCGCCGAAGGTGACCTGGGAGACCTGCTGCCCGGCGCCGAAGCAGTCGTAGACCGTGCAGCCGTTGAAGCCCTTCTCCCGCAACCGGGTGTGGATGCCGCACCGGGAGTCGGTCTCCAGGTTCGGACAGGGCGTGCCCGCGGCCTTGTCCATCGCGAAGTCCGCGGAGCGGGAGAACGGCAGCGCGACGCAGCAGAGCCCGAAGCACTCACCGCAGTCGGCGCGCAGCTCCGAGCGCCGGTCCTGGACTGTTCCGCCGTCTTCTCCCATGGTCCCAGCCTACTGACCTGGGACGGACGGCCCGTCCGGGCCTGGGGCGAGAGCCTCCGGCCGCACGGTGCGGCCGGGCGAGAAGCGGCGGCCGCACGGTGCCGCCTGGGCTGAGAGCCTCCGGCCGCACGGTGCCGCCTGGGACGAGAACCGGCGGCCGCACAGTGCCGCCTGGCGAGAGAACCCGCCGGCCGCACAGTGGACCATCATCGAACCGATCGGTACCATCTCCCGTATGCCCGTACCCAGGGGAACTTCCCTCGATCCGGACCGCACCCGCGCCGCGCTCCTCGATTCCGCGACCGGGATCCTCTACGAGCGGGGCCTCGACGGCGTCGGCGTGGCCGAGCTGTGCCGCGCGGTCGGCGCCTCCAAGGAGACGCTGTACCGGCATTTCGGCTCCAAGGACGGACTTGTCGAAGCGGTGCTCGCCGCCCGCAGCGACCGGGTGGTGGACTGGCTGACCAAGACCGTCGAGGCGGCGGGCCCCGATCCGGCCGCCCAACTCGGCGCCCTGTTCGACGCGTTGGGCGGCTGGTACGCCGAACCCGGCTTCCGGGGCTGCGCGATCGTCAACGCCGCCACCCAGCGGCACGCCCCACCCGCCCGTACGGCGGCCGACCGCCACCTCGGCCGCTACCTGGCGCTGCTCATCGACATCGCGGAACGCGCGGGCGTGTCCGGACCCGGCCTGCTCGCACGGCAGTTGCTGATCCTCCTCGAAGGCGCCACCGTCGTCGCCGACCACCACGACCCGGACGGCCGCGCCGCCGAGGACGCCAAACAGGCGGCGCTCGCACTCCTCGACCGAGCCGCCCGGAGGTGACCATGGACGTCCACGGTTTCACGGCACCCTGTTTCGAGACGGTCGCGGAGGTCTTCGCCCGCAATTTCAAGGAGTACGAGGAGACGGGCGCCGCCTTCGCCGCGTACCGGGACGGGGAGCCCGTCGTCGATCTGTGGGGCGGCGCCGCCGACCCGGGCACCGGCCGGCCCTGGCGCGCCGACACCCTGCAACTCGTCTTCTCCGGCGCCAAGGGCCTGACCGCGGCCTGTGTGCTGCTGCTCGTCGAACGCGGGCTGTTGGACCTGGACGCACCAGCCGCGTGCTACTGGCCGGAGTTCGCCGCGGCCGGCAAAGGCGGGATCACCGTCGCCGAGATCATGTCCCACCAGGCGCGCCTGCCCGGCGTCCAACTGCCGTTCACCGAGGAGGAGTTCTTCGATCCCCGGCACATGGCCGGGCTGCTCGCCGAACAGGCGCCGGCCGAGGATCCCAGGGCCGGGTTCATGTATCACGCCCTGACCCACGGGTGGCTCGTGGGCGAGCTGATCCGACGCGTCGACGGACGGGGCGTCGGGGCCTTCTTCGCCGACGAGTTCGCGGGCCCGCTCGGTCTGGACGTCTGGCTCGGACTGCCGGACGAGCAGCACCACCGGGTCGCCACCACGCTCGCGGGCCCCGGCGTCCTGACATCGCCGGCGGACGACGATCCGCTGCGCGCACTCACCCGCAATCCGCTGATCACCGCCGAGGCGCCCGCCCTGTGGAACAGCGCCGCCTTCCGCCGCGCCGAAGTACCCGCCGTCGGCGCCCATGTGACGGCCCGTTCGATGGCCCGCTTCTACGCCTGTCTGGCGCGAGGCGGCGAGCTGGACGGGGTCCGCGTCCTCGCGGAGGCCACCGTCCGACGGGGACGGCGCGAACTCCGGCGCGGCGTCGAGCCGTTGTGGGGCAGCCCGATGGCATACGGAGCGGGCTTCGAGCTGGGGACCGGGACGGTGCTCCACGGTCCGGCGCCGGACGCCTTCGGGCACGCCGGCGCCTGGGGGTCACGGCACGGCGCCTGGCCCGGCGCCCGGGTCGGGTTCTCGTACGCAATGAACCGCACGCGCGCCGCATGGCCGGACCGGCGGCCGCTGGATCTGCTGACGGCGCTGCACGACGCACTCCCCCACTGACCTGATTCCCCACTGTCTATGGAGGCGATTCCCCCCTGTCTCTGGAGGTTTCGCGGCGCACCCGGTATCGAGTCGCCATGGACGATTCCTCGCTCACCGGCCTCCCCGTTCCTCCGCCGCCGGGAACGAGCGCGCTGCCGCCCGGCACCTACGACGGATCGCTGGTGCTGGTGACCGGCGGCGGCACCGGACTCGGCAAGGCGATCGCGGCGGAGTTCGCCCGGCTGGGCGCCGACCTGGTGATCGCCGGCCGCGACGAGAAGCATCTCGCGTCCGCCCAGGAGGAGTTGACGTCGCTGGGCACGCGGGTGACGACGGCCGTGTGCGACATACGGGATCCGGACCGCGTCGCCGGGGTGTTCGACGGAGGCGGGCTGCCCGATGTGCTGGTGAACAACGCGGCCGCCAACTTCCCCGTGCCGGCCGAGGAGATGTCCCCGAACGCCTGGCGGGCGGTCGTGGACATCACCCTCACCGGCACCTTCCTGATGACGCGCGAGTTCGGCCGGCGCCATCTGGCGGCGGGCACGCCCGGCTCGATCATCAACGTCGGTGCCTCGTACGCCTGGACGGGCGGTCCCGGGTACGCGCACAGCGCGGCGGCCAAGGCGGGGGTGAGCAACCTGGTGGCGACCCTGGCCGTCGAATGGGGGCCGTACGGCATCCAGGTCAACGGGCTCGTGCCCGGGCTGATGCCGCACGAGGACATGACCGCCGACATCCGCGGCACCCTCGACCGCGCCGACGATCCCGACGCCCGGCAGCCCGCGCTCCGCGTCGGCGCGCCGCGCGAGCTCGGCTGGGCGGCGACCTTCCTGGCCTCGCCCTACGCCCGGTTCATCAGCGGCCACACGCTGGTGGTGGACGGGGCGAACTGGCAGCGCCGGGGTCTCGTGAGCCCACCGGTGGTACCCGTCCGGGACCAGCTGGGGCTGGGGCCCTTCACCGGGTGACCACGCCCCTGCCGGCGGGCGCCGTGCGGGTCACCTGCCCTCGAAAGCTCCTCACCCGGTGACCACGCCTCTGCCGGCCACCGCCACACAGGTCACCTGCCCTCGAAGCGTGGCGCCCGGCGCTCGCCCTTCGCGGCGTACCCCTCACGAGAGTCCTCGGAGGTCAGGGTGAGCGCCGCCGACATGGCCGTACGGTCGAGGGCGGCGGCGAGCCCGGCGTCCGCGTAGCCGTCGATGTCACGCTTGACGCCCTGGACGGCGAGGGGGGCGTTGGCCGCGATCCCGGCGGCGACAGTGCGCGCGGCCGCGTCCAACTCCGCTTCCTTGCAGACGAGTTGGACGAGGTGGAGCCGCTCGGCCGTGGCGGCGTCGATCCGGCGGCCGGTCAGGGCCAGGAACTTGGCCCACCCCGCCCCCGCCTCCCGCGCGATCCGCAGATCACCACCCGCGTCGACCGCGACCCCGATCTCCGCTTCCGGGAGGGCGAACAGCGCGTCGTCCGCGGCGACCCTGACGTCCGCCATCAGCGCCAGCTCGAAACCGAAGCCGAGACAGTACCCCTGCACGGCCGCCACGACCGGCTGCGGCAGGCGCGCGAAGGCGTCGAAGCGCTGATGCGCCCAGCGGATGCCCTCGTAGTAGTTGCGGGTGCGCTCGGCTCCGGAACGGCCGGTGACGGCACCTCCGGGAGCCGTGACATCGATGCCCGCGCAGAAGGCGCGCCCCTCGGCCCGCAGCAGGACCACGCGGATGGAGTCGTCGAAGCGGATCCGGTCGGCGTACAGGCCGAGTTGGCGGGTGGACTCCCAGCTCCACGCGTTGAGCTTCTCGGGCCGGCAGAGGGTGAGCAGCCCGACGCCGTCCTCGATGTCGAGGCGCAGCCGCTCCTCGCCCTGGGGAATGTCCGTGCGCGTGATGTCGATCATCCGCGGCCCTCCGCAGCTCTCCTGACGAACCGTCAGAAGACTAGGAGGTCCCGGCAGCCGCTTGAAGGGTTACGACCGAGGATTTACCGCGCGTCGGGTCCGAGGGCTCCCGTTCTCCTACGCCGCTTCGTAGTGGTGCGCGTCGGCGCCTCGCCATTTCACCCACGCGGGATCGTCCAGGAGATCTTCCGCATCGGGCAGACCGGCGCGGCCGAGGAACTCGATCAGGTCCGCGTCGGAGAACGCCAGGCCGAGGATCTCACCGCGTGCGGTCACGCGGCGACCGCCGGTGCCTGACGGCGGATGTACGACTATGGGGGCCCGTCCGGACATGCCTCCAGCATCGTCCCGCGCACCCCTACGCGCATCCGGAACCGCGAAATCCGGGCCCCCGATCATCCGGGAGGCCGCCGGTCGCCGCCGCCACTCTCGCCGGTGTGCGGTCAGACCTCGTCCCGGGAGAGCGCCAGCAGCCGGTCCAGGACCCGTGGCCCGCCCGCACGCACCCCGTCGTGCTCGAACTCGTCGGTCACCCAGGTCCGCAGTCCCCGCACCGCGCGGGCCGTGCGCAGGGCGTGCTCGGTGTCGACGTACATGTCCTCGTGGTAGACCGCCGCGGCGACCGGCACCTCGTTCTCGGCGAGGCGGGCCGGGTCGTAAAGCGGCCGCCAGTCCGTGCGTGCGGCCAGCTCCTCGGCGGTCTCGCGCAGGGGCCGCAGAGCGGGGTCGTTCTCGAACATCCAGGGGTGCACGGACTCGCCGGTGAACAGCAGCGGCCCGTCCTCCGTGAGCGTCTTGGCCGCGTCGAACTGCGGGAACTCGGCGCGCACCCGCTCCGCGGACCAGGCGGTGGGGCGCTCGTCCTGCCCGTAGATCGCCTCGTGGACCAGGGCGTACAGCGGGTGGCCCGCGTACGAGAGGAGGCCCTGGACCTCCTCCTGGAACGCGTCGGAGAGCTCCTGGCCCCGGGGTGTGCGTACGAAGGCGTGCTCCAGGAGGTAGTGGAGCCGGTGGCTGCCCTCGCCGCCGCCGAGGAGGATGCCGAGCGACTGGAAGGCCTCGACGGTGAGCCGGTAGCCGCCGGGCAGGACCGGCTCGTGGTGGATCAGGTACTCGGCGATCCCCCGCGCCCGCTCGACGTCCTGCGGGTAGCGCGCGTAGTGCGCCGCGACCTTGCGCTCGATGCGCGGGTACGCCGCCCGGTAGACGTCGTCCGCGTGGGCGTCGAGGGAGGGCAGGCCGCCGGTGATGAGCGCGGCCTGCAGTCCTTCCGGCGCGGTGGACAGGTAGTGCACCGCGCAGAAGCCGCCGAAGCTCTGGCCGAGCACCGTCCAGGGACCACCGCCGGTGAGCCCGGGGCGGATCGCCTCGCAGTCGCGGACGATCGAGTCGGTGCGGAAGTGCGTGAGGTAGTCGGCCTGTTCGCGGGGGCCGCCGCGCAGCGGGAGCGTCTGGCGGTTCGCGGGCGTGGAGTGGCCGGTGCCGCGCTGGTCGAGGAGCAGTACCCGGAACTCCTGCAGCGCGCGGCCGAGCCAGGCCTGTTTGCCCACGAAGCGGTTGGCACCGAAGCCGGGGCCGCCCTGGAGGTAGACGAGCCACGGCAGCTGCTGTGACGCCTTGTCGCTGGCGACGGCCTCGCGGGCGAAGAGCTCGACGGTCTCCCCCGCCGGGTTGTCGTGGTCGAGCGGCACGGTGAAGTGCCGGTCGGTGAGGACGACGCCGGGCTGGCGATAGCTGGTGGTCAACAGGACTCCCGAGACGAACGGATTCCAGGCTGCGACCCAGTTGAGCACATGTTCGTCCGCCAACCGAGCCCTGGATCAAGAAAATCGGTACTGAATGGCCACTCAGCGCGGCAGTTGACGGGAACTGAACGGCCGCTCAGCGCGCGGCGAGGCTGGAGCGGCGCACCTGCACCTCGGTGCGGCCCAGATCCTCCGAACTCGTGGACCGAGCACGGACAGCACGAGCAGCACGCCGGTGACGACGATCTGCGACTGGGCCGAGACGTCCCGCAGCGCAGCGACTGGTGCGCTACGCACCCACCGGCGACCCCGCTCGATGGCGCGCGGCGGAGAGCCGACTCACCGGAGGGTGAGTGGGGGCTCCCCTGCGCCGCGCCCGCCGCGTACGCTGCACTCATCCGATGATCGAACCCGAGGAGCCGCGATGCGTGTCGCCCTGTTCCTGACCTGTGTCAACGACACGCTCTATCCGGAAACCGGCCGCGCCGTGGTGAAACTGCTGACCAGGCTGGGCGTGGACGTCGATTTCCCGATGGCACAGACCTGCTGCGGACAGGCCCACTACAACACCGGGTATCGCCATGAGGCCGAGCCACTGGCCCGGCATTTCTCCGATGTATTCGGTGACTATGAGGCGATCGTGACGCCGTCCGGCTCGTGCGGAGCGATGGTGCGGGAGCTGTATCCGCGGATGGGCGAGCGCGCGCGGGCGGAGGGCCGCGGGGACGGTCTCGCGACCACCCTGGCACCGGTCGTACCGAAGACGTACGAGCTCACCGAGTTCCTCGTCGACGTCCTCGGAGTGACCGACGTCGGCGCCCACTACCCGCACACGGTGACGTATCACCCCACCTGTCACGGTCTGCGCAGTCTGGGCCTGGGCGACCGGCCGCGCCGCCTTCTCCAGGCGGTCAAGGGACTCGAACTGCGGGAACTGCCGGGCGCGGACGAGTGCTGCGGCTTCGGCGGCACCTTCGCCGTCAAGAACTCCGATGTCTCGGCGGCGATGGGCGCCGACAAGGTGGCGCACGCCGAGTCGACGGGGGCGGAGGTGCTGTGCGCCGCCGACAACTCCTGTCTGATGCACATCGGCGGCACCATGACCCGGCTGCGGACCGATATGCGACCGGTGCACATCGCGGAGATCCTGGCGAGCACGGAAGCGGAGCCCCTGGTATGAGCGGAACCTTCGTCGGCATGCCGGCCTTCCCCGAGGCCGCGCGCGAAGCCGTCCACAACCCGACGCTGCGCGCCAACCTGCGTCACGCGACCCACACGATCCGCGCCAAGCGGGCCCACGCGGTCGCCGAACTCGACGACTGGGCCGCCCTGCGCGAGGCGGGCAAGCAGATCAAGGACCACACGCTGCGCCATCTCGACCGCTATCTGGTGCAGTTGGAGGAGTCGGTCACGGCGGCCGGCGGCACCGTCCACTGGGCCGCGGACGCCGAGGAGGCCAACCGGATCGTCACCCGGCTCGTCAAGGAGACCGGCGAGTCGGAGGTCGTCAAGGTCAAGTCGATGGCGACGCAGGAGATCGCGCTCAACGAGGCCCTGGAGGCCGAGGGCATCCGCGCCTACGAGACCGATCTCGCCGAACTCATCGTGCAGTTGGGCAAGGACCGCCCCTCGCACATCCTCGTGCCCGCCATCCACCGCAACCGCGGCGAGATCCGCGACATCTTCACCCGCGAGATGAGCGAGTGGGGCCGCCCGGCCCCCGAGGGCCTCACCGACACGCCCGCCGAGCTGGCGGAGGCCGCACGTCTGCATCTGCGGGAGAAGTTCCTGCGCGCCAAGGTCGGCATCTCCGGCGCCAACTTCATGGTCGCCGAGACCGGCACCCTGGTCGTCGTCGAGTCCGAGGGCAACGGCCGGATGTGCCTCACCCTGCCGGAGACGCTGATCTCGGTCGTCGGCATCGAGAAGATCGTGCCGACCTGGCAGGACCTGGAGGTGTTCCTCCAGACCCTGCCCCGCTCCTCGACGGCCGAGCGCATGAACCCGTACACCTCCATGTGGACGGGCACGAGCGGCTCCGACACGGTCGACGGCCCCCAGACCTTCCACCTGGTCCTCCTCGACAACGGCCGTACGGACACGCTCGCCGACGAGGTCGGCCGCCAGGCCCTGCGCTGCATCCGCTGCTCGGCGTGCCTCAACGTCTGCCCGGTGTACGAGCGGGCGGGCGGGCACGCGTACGGCTCGGTGTACCCCGGTCCGATCGGCGCGATCCTCAGCCCTCAGCTGCGCGGCACCGGCAGCGACATCGACGCCTCGCTCCCGTACGCGTCCTCGCTGTGCGGGGCCTGCTACGAGGTCTGCCCGGTGGCGATCGACATCCCCGAGGTGCTGGTGCACCTGCGGGAACGCATCGCCCAGGGAGGCCCGGTGACCCGGGAGGGCGCCAAGGTCGTCCTCAAGCCCGCGAAGGGACACGCCGCCGAGCGGGCGGCCATGCGGGCGGCGCAGTGGGCCTTCGGCCGGCCCGGCGTGCTGCGCACCGGCCAGCGCCTCGCCTCCTGGACCCGCCGCTTCCATCCGCGCAGGCTGCCGGGTCCCGGCAAGGCGTGGAGCGCGAGCCGTGATCTTCCGGTGGTGCCGCCGGAGCCGTTCCGCGACTGGTGGCAACGTACGAACGGTGGAAGGGAGACGGCGAAGTGAGCAGCAGGGATCTGATCCTGGGCCGGGTGCGGCGCGCGATCGCGGACGTGCACCAGGACGACACGCCGTACGAGCAGGCCATTGACCGGAGCTATCTGCGCGAGCACGGCGGGCGGAGTGTCGAGGAGACGGTGGATCTGCTCGCCGAGAACCTCGCCGACTACCGGGCGCGGGTGCACCGCACCGACACCGGCGGTCTGCCCGTACTGATCGCCCGGCTCCTCACCGGGCACGGCTCGACGTCGGTGCTCGTGCCGGCGGGCCTGGACCAGGACTGGCTGGCCGCGACCGAGGTGACCCGGGTCCCGGACCGCACCGAGAGCACCCCGCACGAGCTGGACCGGGTCGACAGCGTGGTGACGGGCTGCGCGCTCGCCATCGCCGAGACCGGCACCCTCGTGCTGGACGGCGGCCCCGAGCAGGGCCGGCGCCGCATCACGCTGGTGCCCGACCATCACATCTGCGTCGTACGCGTCCCCGGCCAGGTCGTCTCCTCGGTCCCCCAAGCCATGGGACGCCTCGACCCGACCCGCCCGCTGACCTGGATCTCCGGCCCGTCCGCGACCAGTGACATCGAACTCGACCGGGTCGAGGGGGTGCACGGTCCGCGCACCCTTGAGGTGGTGCTGGTGAGCGGGGAGTGACGGGCGCGGTTAGCGTGAGGACATGATCCGGTTCGAGCAGGTCACCAAGCGCTACCCGGACGGCACGACCGCGGTGGACGGCCTGTCCTTCGAGGTCGCCGAGGGTGAACTCGTCACGCTCGTCGGCCCGTCCGGCTGCGGCAAGACGACGACCATGATGATGGTGAACCGGCTCATCGAGCCGACCTCCGGCCGCATCTTCGTGAACGGCGAGGACATCTCCACGGTCGATCCGGTGCGCCTGCGGCGGCGGATCGGATACGTCATCCAGCAGGTCGGGCTGTTCCCGCACCGGACCGTCCTCGACAACACGGCGACCGTGCCCTCGCTCGTCGGCTGGAAGAAGGCGAAGGCCCGGGCGCGGGCCGCCGAACTCCTCGACCTGGTGGGCCTGGACCCGAAGACCTTCGGGTCGCGCTATCCGGATCAGCTGTCGGGCGGTCAGCGCCAGCGCGTCGGCGTGGCACGGGCGCTGGCCGCGGACCCGCCGGTCCTGCTGATGGACGAGCCCTTCGGGGCCGTGGACCCGGTGGTGCGCGAGCAGTTGCAGGACGAGTTCCTGCGGATGCAGGAGGCGGTGCGCAAGACGGTGCTGCTGGTCACGCACGACATCGAGGAGGCCGTGCGGCTCGGCGACCGGATCGCGGTGTACGGGCAGGGGCGGATCGAGCAGTTCGACACGCCCGGGGCGGTGCTGGGCACGCCGGCCACGCCGTACGTCGCCGAGTTCGTGGGCGCCGACCGCGGGCTGAAGCGGCTGTCCGTCACGGAGATCCAGGCCGACGACCTGGAGCAGCCGCCCGTCGCCCGGCTGGACGAGCCGGCCGCGCAGGCGGCGTCCCGACTGCACACCGAGGGTGCCCGCTGGGCCGTGGTCCTCGACACCGAGGGCGATCTGCACGGCTGGGTCGGCGTCGACGAGGTGGCACTGGCCGGGGCGAACGGCACCGTCGGCGACCTCGCCCACCGGATGAACTCCTGGGTGCCCGTCGGCGCCCCGCTGAAGCAGGCCTTCGGCGTGATGCTCCAGCACGACGCGGGCTGGGTCGCCGTCCTCGACGGCGCCCGCTTCCTCGGCGTGCTGACCCCGGCGAAGCTCCACGAGGCGTTGCGCCGCTCGGTGGACGCGGACGCGCTGGGCGTCTCCCGCGGGCAGGTGCCGTTCGACTCGGTGGCGGACGCGTGAGGACGCAGGGCGCGTACGCCGGTCGGTGGCGGACGCGTGAGGACGCAGGGCGCGTACGCCGGTCGGTACGGCAACCACCGTCACGGGCCTGTCACTTGAGCAGGCCCTTCTCCTTCAGATAGGTCCGTGCGACGTCCTCCGGGAGCCGCCGCCAGCTGTCGACCTGTTGGTTCATCGAGGCCAGGTCCGCGGTGGTGAGGACGCTGTTGAGCTTGCCGAGCGCCTTGGTCACGCCCGCGCTGCCCGCGCGGGAGCGGTTGACGACGGGCACGATGTAGTCGGCGTTCTGCAGATGCTTGTCGTCGGCGAGCAGGACCAGGCCGAACTCGTCCAGGGTGGCGTCCGTCGTGGTGGTCAGCACCAGCTGGTCCTGGCCGTTCTGCACGGCGCGCTTGGCCTGGGTGGTGCCGACCCCCTTCGGGTCGACGCCCGTGATGTCGATGCCGTAGGTCTTCTTCAGCCCTGGCTCGCAGTACGGCCGTTGGACGCACTCGTCACCGGCGGCGAGCCGCACCGGCAGGCCGGACCCGCCGAGGTCGCTGAGCGTCTTGAGGTGGTGCTCCCGCGCATAGGCGCCGGTCACCGCGAAGGCGTTCTGGTCGACGGCCCGTCCCGCGTCGAGGACGGTGAGCCCGCGGGGCGTGGCCAGTTTGCGCAGCGCGGCCATGGTGGCGTCGAGGTCCGGTGAGCCGACGGCGGGTGCGTCGGCTCCGTTGGTCTTGACGTTCAGCCAGTCCGCGAAGGTGGCCGCGTACTCCGCCACGACGTCGATCTGGCCTGTTTCCAGGGCGGGTTCGTACAGTTCGCGGTTGGCGACGGTGAGCAGGGACGTCCGGTAGCCGGCCTGGTTCAGCAGCAGCGCGTACATCTGGGCCAGCAGATCGCTCTCGGTGAATCCGGCCGAGCCGATCGTCAGGTGTTTGCTGTCGCCGGGTGGTGCGGTGACCGCGCCGCGGTTCTCCAGGGACGGGCCCGTCGTGCAGCCGGTCAGCAGGAGCAGGGCCGCCAGGGCGCCGAGCCGTCTCATCGCGCGCCTCGCGTCCAGTGCGGTGCCACCCGTTCGGCGACCTCGAAGACGCCCTCGACGAGCAGGGCGAACACGGCGACGAGGACGGCTCCGGCCACGACCTGCGCGGTGCTCGCCAGATTGAAGCCCGCGGTGATGATCCGGCCGAGTCCGCCGCCGCCCGCGAGAGCGGCGATGGTCGCGGTCGCGACGAGCTGGACGGCGGCGATCCGCACCCCGTTCATGACCAACGGCAGGGCCAGCGGCAGCTCCACGCGCCACAGCAGCTGCCGCCCGGTCATCCCCATCCCCCGCGCCGCCTGCACGACACTGCGGTCGACCTCGCGCATGCCGACGTACGCGTTGGTGAGCAGCGGCGGTACGGCGAACAGCACGAGGGCGACGACCGTCGGCCCCTCCCCCCACTTCCCGAGCGGGGTCAGGAGCAGGAGGACGAGGACGGCGAAGGTGGGCACGGCACGGCCGACGTTGGAGATGTTGACGGCCAGCGCGCCGCCCTTGCCGAGATGGCCGAGGACGAGCGCGACCGGCAGGGCGATCAGACAGCTGATGACCAGACAGACGACGGTCAGGACGAGGTGCTGGGCGAGCCGGTGCCAGATGCCGTCGTCGCCGGCCCAGTGCGCGGAGTCGGTGAGCCAGTCCCAGGCGTCGGTGAGTGTCTTCATCCGCGGGCCGCCCTGGTCCACGGCGTGATCAGCCACTGCACGCCGAGCAGCAGCAGATCGGCGGCGACGGCGATGACCACGCACAGCACGGACGCGGTCAGGACCTGGGCCTTGAAGTACGTGTTCATGCCCGCGTAGATGAGGTTGCCGAGCCCGCCGAAGCCGACGATCGCGCCGACCGTCACCAGTGACACCGCGGAGACCATGGCGATGCGCAGGCCGGCCATGGCGGCGGGCAGCGCGAGCGGCAGTTCGACGGTGAGCAGCAGCCGGACGGGGCCGTAGCCCATGCCGCGCGCGGCCTGCCGGGTCTCCTCGGGCACCGCGCGCAGGCCGGCCAGGATGTTGCGGACGAGCAGGGTGAGGGAGTACAGGACGAGCCCCGCGACGACCAGAGCCGCCGACAGCCCGTAGACGGGCAGCAGCAGCGAGAACATCGCGAGCGACGGGATCGTGTAGAGGATCGTGGTCACGGCGAGCACGGGTCCCGCGGCCCAGCCCCAGCGGCGCGCGACGACGGCCAGCGGCACGGCGATGACCAGCCCGATGAGCACCGACAGCGCCGTGAGCTGGAGGTGCTGGACGACCGCGTCGAGGAGGATCTGGCGGCGGCTGCTCAGATAGGCACCGCAGATCCACTCGTTGCGCGCGAGGCAGTCGTCCGGGGGCGCGGTCACCTGTCCATTGCACCGGGCCCGCGGCCGGGACGGCGCGTTCTGGTGACCCGTACGGGCGGCCGGCGGGCCCGGGGTGTCGCTGAGTACACCCCGCGATACGGGTTCTGCGCCCCATGTGGTCCGGCCGCCTTCTCCGTAGCTTCGTCGAGGAGGCACAGGGCGTGCCGGACGGAGAGTGATGACGATGTTTCGCCGGACTGCGCGACGCACGCACGGCACGGGACCCGCCGGGGAGGCTCTGCGGCTGGTCAAGGTCACCAAGACGTACGGGAGCGACGAGAGCGCGGTGACGGCGCTGGACGGGGTGACGCTCAGCCTGGCGCGCGCCACCTTCACCGCGGTCATGGGCCCGTCCGGTTCGGGCAAGTCGACGCTGCTGCAGTGCGCGGCCGGCCTCGACCGGCCCGACAGCGGCATCGTGACCGTCGACGGGGCGGAGATGACGGGTGGCAGCGAGACGGCACTGACGAAGTTCCGTCGCAGCCGGATCGGTTTCGTCTTCCAGCAGTACAACCTGCTCGACACGCTGACCGTGGCGCAGAACACGGTGCTGCCGCTGCGGCTCGCCGGGCGGCGCGTGGACCGGCGGCGGGCGCGGGAGATCCTGACGGCGGTCGGGCTCGGCGACCGGCTCGGCCACCGGCCCGATCAGCTCTCCGGCGGGCAGCGGCAGCGGGTGGCCATCGCCCGCGCGCTGGTCACCGAGCCGAGCGTGATCTTCGCGGACGAGCCGACCGGTGCGCTGGACACGCGCAGTGCGCGGGACGTGCTGCGGCTGCTGCAGGAGGCGGTGCGGGTGCACGGCCGCACGGTGGTCATGGTCACCCACGATCCGGTGGCGGCGTCGTACGCCGACTCGGTCCTGTTTCTCGCCGACGGCCGGCTCGCGGGCGAACTGCACGCCCCGACGGTCGACGCGGTCGCCGAACGCCTGGCGCACCTGGGCGACGACGTGACGGCGGGGGTGTGAGTCATGTTCGCTCTGGCCATGCGGTCCATCCGGCACCGCCCCGGACGCTTCACCGCCACGCTGCTCTCCGCCTTCCTCGGCGCGGCGATCATCATGACCTTCAACTCGATGCACGACACGGCCGGGCAGCCGGGGGTCGACTCCGTGAGCGCCGAGTCGCTGTCCACGGCGGCGAGCGTCGTCGGCGGTTACGGCTCGCTCCTGGTGTTCTTCGCGGTCGCCTCGACGCTCACGGTGAATGTGCGTCAACGCGGCCCGGAGCTGGAGCTGTTGCGCTGCTCGGGCGCGACGCCGGGACAGATCAGGCGGATGGTCGTCGGTGAGTCGGTGGCGGTGGCTCTGCTGGGTGCGCTGGTGGCGATCGGCCCCGCGATGCTGGGCGGGCAGGCGCTGCTGGACGTCTTCCGGGACAGCGGCCAGGTGGACCGGTCGGTGGACTACGCCTTCGGCCCCGTCGCCCTGCTGTCCGGACTGTGGATCACCGTGCTCGCTGCCGGCGGTGCCGCGTTCCTCGCGCTGCGACGGGCGACCCGGGAGCGCCGGCCCCGCGGCGGGGCACGGAAGTTCTCCGCGTCCGCCGCGCTGGCCGTCGGCGGGGCGGCCGTCTGCTCCACCTTCGCCTTCTCCGCCTCCGACGCCGCGCTGATGGCGCCCGCCGCGTACGGCGCCATCCTGCTCTCGGTGGGCTTCGCGCTTCTCTCGCCGCGCCTGCTGACGGGTCTGCTGGACCGGCTTCCGCTGTCCGGCCCGAGCGGCTACCTCGCCGTCCGCGCCCTGCGCCGGCGCACCGCCCAGCTGTCGGGGGTCCTGATGCCTCTGATCATGTTCACCGGTATGGCGACCGCGACGCTCTACATGCAGGCGGTCGAGAGCGACGCGATCGAGGCGTCCGGCCTCCCGAAGTCCATCGACGCGAAGAACCTCGAAACGCTCAATCTCGTGGTCGTCGGCATCATCGTGGTCTTCTCCTGCATCATGCTGATCAATTCGCTGTACGCGGCCACGGCCTTCCGTGCCCGGGAGTTCGGGCAGCAGCGGCTGGCGGGGGCGACCCCGGCCCAGGTGCTCGGCACGGTCGGCGTCGAGGGCGTGATCCTGACCGTGACCGGTGTCTTCTTCGGAACGGTGGCGGGGCTCGCCGGGATCGTGCCCTTCACGCTCGTCCGCAGCGACTCGGCGCTGCCGGACCGCGGTCTCGGCATCTGGCTGGCCATCGTGGCGGTGGCCGCGGCGGCGACACTCGGCACCAGCCTCGCGACGGCCGTACGGACCCTGCGGGCACCGGCGGTGGAGGCCGTGGCACTCGCGGCCTGACCGGACGACCGACCAGAAGAGGGGCGGCCCACCCACGGGCCGCCCCTCTCCGCGCGGTCGCTTTCCCGCCCAGGTCACCTGCGCACACGGATCGTGCGCAGCTCCGGATCGGCGGCGTCCGGAAGGTTCATTCCGGCCTCCAGCCCGGTGCGCAGGTAGTCCAGGACGGGTTTGGTGAGCCGTTCGCCCGGCAACACCGCGGGGATGCCCGGCGGGTAGGGCGTGATCATCTCGACCGAGACCCGGCCGGTGGCCCGCTCGACCGGCACGGGCTCGGACGGACCGAAGTACGCATCCCTGGGCCGTACGACCTGTTCCATCCGCATCTCCGGGCCGGTCGGCACGACGAAGTCGGGCACCCCGGCGGCCAGTTCCCCGGCGTGGTCCGCGAGATCACGCAGGGCGTCGAGCAGCGGGTCCGTGGTGGCGGCCGAGTCGGCGTACGTGAGCTGGGCGCTGATGCGCCGGTGGTCCGCGAGATGCATCGCGACCCGGTGCTCGCGGCGCAGCCAGTCCGCGGCGCGGTAGCCGGTCGTGCCCAGCGCGCTGATGTCGATGACCACGGGCAGCGGATCGAAGTCCGCGCCCCGGCCCGTGCCCACGAGATCGTCGTAGCCGAGAACGTGCAGGCCGGGGATCTTCTCGATCTCGCCGCGGACCGCCGCGGCCAGCCGGAGAGCCTCGTCCAGCAGTTGTTCGCCCTGGAGCGCCATCTGACGGCGCCAGGCGTCGAGCCCCGCGTAGATGAGTACCGACGGGCTGGTGGTCCCGAACAGGTCGGCGCGCGACTGCAGGGTCTCCGGGTCGATCAGCTCCCCCTGCAGATGGAACACGGATCCCTGTTCCAGGCCGCTGCCCATCTTGTGGATACTCGTCACACAGACGTCCGCGCCCGCGTCCATCGCCCAGGAGGGCAGGTCGGGGTGGAAGGGCAGATGGGCGCCCCAGGCCTCGTCCACGATGAGGGGCAGACCGCGGGCGTGGAGGATCTCCGCGATCCGGTCGAGTCCGGTGCAGCTGCCGTACGGGGTCGGGCTGGTGACCAGCGCCCCCTTCGCCTCCGGGTGACGCTCGAGCGCCTCCTCGAAGGCCTCCGGGGCCGGGGCGTGGGCCAGGCGCTGTTCCCCGTCCCACTGCGGGTCGACCCAGACCGGTTCGATGCCGGCGAGGATCAGCCCGGAGACCACCGACTTGTGGACGTCGCGGCCGACGACCAGCTGTTCGTTCGGTCCCGCCACGGCCAGCATCGCCGCCTTGACGGAGAGCGAGCTGCCGCAGGTGGTGAAGAACGTGTGCTCGGCGTGGACGGCGTCCGCCATCAGCTCCTCGGCACGCTTCAGGACGTTCCCCGTCATCCGCCGGTCGTCGAGACCGCCGGAAGCGAGCAGGTCGGAGCGGTACACCGCGTCCCCGAGGATCGCCCTGGCCTCCGGGTCGGCGCCGCGTGCCTGTTTGTGCCCGGGCGGTGTGAAGGACAGCTCGCCCTGGTCGTGGAAGCGCCGCAGCGCTTCGAGCACGGGTACTTGTGTGTGGTCCAAGAGCGACGTGCTCCCTTCCGCGAACGGGCGGCACTAGTCGGAGGGGTGTCCCTCGACGGTCTTCCGGTTGGCCGAGGGGCTCGGGGAAACCGGGTCTCCTGAGCCTCCGGGCGGGCTCTCCGACGCGCCGGTGTCCTCCTCCTCGCCCAGGTCCTTCACCTCTTCCAGAACCTCTTCCGTGGCGGTACCGGTCGGCTTCTTGCGCCTCAGAGGGCGCGGCAGAATATTGCGCATAGGCGGCAAGTACCCCAAGATCCGCGTTCCAGCCGTGCGATCGCGCCGGACGTCTCACCGGCCCTGTTCCAGTGCCTGCGCGGCCACCTTCAGGTCCGCCACCAGGCCCGCGTAGGCGGCCTCGCGGTCGTCGGAGCGCAGTACGGCGGAGGGGTGGAGCGTCGCCACCACGTACCGCTTTCCGTCCACGCCGCGTTCCGCCTTACCGTCTTGCTCGCTCTTCTCGCCCTTCCCGACGCGCTTCTCGCCCGTCCCGGCGCTGTTCTCGCCCTTCTCGCCTTTCCGGTCGGCCTTGTCGTCCTCGTAGGGCAGGGGGATGAGCGCTCCCCGGTCCCTGGTCACGCGGAACGACGTGCCGAGCAGGGCCTTCCCGGCGGTCGCGCCGAGGGCGACGACCACCTCCGGGTGGACGAGGCGCAGCTCGGCGAGGAGCCAGGGGCGGCAGGCGGTCATCTCCCGCAGGTCAGGCGCCTTGTGGATGCGGCGCTTGCCGCCCGCGGCCGGGGTGAACTTGAAGTGCTTCACGGCGTTGGTCACATACGCGGCGTCCCGGTCGATGCCGGCCTCCTCCAGGGCCTTGCCGAGCAGCCGGCCGGCGGGTCCCACGAAGGGTTCGCCCTGCCGGTCCTCCTGGTCGCCGGGCTGCTCACCGACGAGGAGGATGCGCGCGGAGGAGACGCCCTTGCCGAAGACGGTCTGCGTGGCGTTCTCGTACAGGGGGCACCCCTGGCAGTCCGCCGCGGCCCGTCGGTACGCGGGCAGCCCGCCTCGTTCGGGCAGGTAGGGCCCGGCGTCGTACGCCTCCGGCCCGGCGTCGGTCGCGTCCGTGTCCGTGTCCGCGTGGGTGTCCTCGGATCGGCTCATCCGCCCTTCACCTCCGAACGCCGTTGCGCGTGCGCTGCTTGGCCGCTGATCCCGGATGGTGATGGAGTACCCCGGATTGTCCGGCTCAGGCGGTGGCATTCGGGCGGTCAGTCGAGACGATCCGCGCGGTGAACCGCGGTCGGCACCGGCCCCGGCATCCCGCGGTGGGGTGCACCGGACCACGCCACGAGCGGAGCCCGGAGCCGCGTTGACGGTCACGCCACGTCGGTGAGTGCCTCCTCGCGCAGCCGGTCGCAGCAGCCGCTGAGCAGCCGGGAGACGTGCATCTGTGAGATGCCGAGCTCCTCGGCGATCCGGCTCTGCGTCATTCCGCAGAAGAACCGCAGGTAGAGGATGGTCTGCTCACGCTCCGGCAGCGCCCGCAGACAGGGCTTGACCGTCTCGCGGTCGACGACCAGGTCGAATCCGGCGTCGGGCGCGCCGAGGGCGTCGCTCAGCGCGTAGCCGTCGTCACTGCCCGGGAGTTCGGCGTCCAGGGAGAGCGCCGTGAAGCTGTCGATCGCTTCGAGGCCCGTACGGACCTCGTCCTCGGTCAGCTGTGCCTCGGCCGCGATCTCGGCCAGGGTGGGGCGACGCCCCGGAGTCGTCTGCGACAGGTCCTTCACGGCCGTACGGACGCGATTGCGCAGGTCCTGGACCCGCCGCGGCACATGCAGCAGCCACATGTGGTCCCGGAAGTGCCGCTTGATCTCTCCGGTGATGGTGGGGATCGCGTAGCTCTCGAAGGCGTTCCCCAGAGCGGGGTCGTAGCGGTCGACCGCCTTGACGAGGCCGAGGGCCGCGACCTGGCATAGGTCTTCGGCGGATTCCCCCCTGCCGCGGAAACGGCCGGCGATGCGCTCGGCCATGGGCAGCCAGTCCCGGACCAGTCCGTCCCGCAGGGCCTGCCGCTCGGGGCCGTCGGCCAGTTCCGCGAGGCGCGCGAACGCGGCGGCGGTGTCGGGGGCGTCGTCGTGCGGGTGTTGCTTCGTACCGGCAGTGAGGTGCATGGCGCTGCAACTCCCTTCGAAAAGGTGAAACGTCACCACGGGAGGGCGCACACACGAACAGCTCGGGGACACACCCGGGATTCTGGTGAGCCAGCTCCCGCGGACATGCCTCCTGTCCGAAGCACTAAAGCCGCAATGCCCGCTTATCGGGCAGCCGAAACGCATTCCGCGAGGGGTTGACCGAGGGAAATCAATTGACCCTGGAGCGTAAGCGAATTCTCGAAATGGACCCACTATCCCGGGTGGAATATCAGGGGCGGAAACACCCGGGCGGACCGGGCGCACGCATCGAAGCGCCGCACAGCCGGCTCGCAGGTACCCCTGAGCCATTTCGCAGGAATGTGGGCCGAACGATCGACTGTTCGGCTCCATTGTTACGGTGCACCGGTGTCTGACTCTTCACGCGATACCCCCGACGGCGCCGGCTGGGGACCCGAAGACCGCGGCGACTACCGGCAGTTGATGCCACGTCAGGTGGAGAAGCTGTCGTGGCTCGACCCCAGGCTGCTGTGGCGGGCCCGCAACGGCGTGCTGGCCTCGTGGTTCGGGGACCCCACCGGCGGAACCCGCAACCGCTGGGTGGAGCAGCGGAGAACGGCCGGCGCACCCGCCGACGCGGTGATCCGGCGCGACGATCCGGACCACTTCTCGTTCATGGTCATCGGGGACACCGGCGAGGGTGACGACCCGCAATACGCGGTCGTACCGGGCTTCTTGAAGGCCGGAGAGGGCACGAAGTTCGCTGTCCTCGCCAGTGACGTGGTCTATCCGGTCGGCAGTACCGACGAGTACGGAACCAAGTTCTTCCGCCCGTACCGGGATTACCAGGCGCCCATCTATGCGATACCGGGCAATCACGACTGGTACGAAGACCTCCAGGGCTTCATGCGCGTCTTCTGCGAAGCGCCGCCGCTCGCGCCGCGGCCCGCGCCCCGTCGGCTGACGCCCGCCTGGCTGCGGTCGCTGCTGTGGCACACGGCGCGCACACCCGACGAGCAACGCCTAGCCGAGGCACGGACGTTGCGCGCGGCACCCGCCCAGCAGTCCGTCCAGCCCGGCCCGTACTGGGCACTCGACGCCGGGCCGGTGCGGATCATCGGCATCGACACCGGCCTGCTCGGCACCCTCGACGCCGAACAGGGCCGCTGGCTGCGCGAGGTGTCCACGGGACCCGCCCCCAAGATCCTCGTCACCGGCTCACCCCTGTACGTGGACGGCGAACACCACCCGTGCGCCATCGAGGGCGGCGGCACGGTCGACGACATCGTCCGCGATCCCGCCCATCACTATGTCGCGGCGATAGGCGGCGACATCCACAACTACCAGCGCTATCCCGTCCCGGTGGACGGCCGCACCATCCAGTACGTGGTCGCGGGCGGTGGCGGAGCGTTCATGCACGCCACCCACACCATTCCCCGGGTCGGCATCGCCCGGGTCACCGAGGAGGACTTCCGCTGCTATCCCCTGCGGGGCGACTCGCTGGCCTTCTACAGCAGGCTCTACGGTCGCCGGCTGCGCATGCGCCGGTTCTTCACCCTGACCGAGGCCGAGGCGACCGCCGTCGTCGCCGAGCGCCTCGGCATCACCCCGACCCGCGCCCAGGGGCAACCCGTGCGCCTCACCGCGCGCATCCGCCTGGTGGCCGCACTGCTGGGCGCGGGGCGGCGCACCGAACGCCGTGCGCGTTTCCGGCTGCCCGTCCGCAAGGCCTACACCCAGCTCTTCTCGCCGGGCTCGGCGACCTACAGCCCGCCCTTCTTCAAGTGCTTCCTGCGCCTGGACGTCACCCCGGACTCGATCCGGCTGCGCTGCTTTTCGGCCACCGGCAACCGCCGCGCGGAGGTCGAACCGCCCGTCGAGGACGAGGTGACCATCCCCCTGCGCTGAGGCGACCGTACGCCCGGGCGGGAGTGCGCATTGCCTGCCGAACCGTGCGCGACCGACCGGTCCGGGCACGCTCACGGGGCCCGCGTGATCGAAACGGAACATCACTGTCCGGTACCTGTCCTGTATCCGCCGGAAGACATCACAGTTTCCACTGATAATTTATGGGGGCCGCGATGTACCGAAAGGTCGGGGAGGGGGGCTCGCAGCCGCGTTCGCGGCAGCTGCATCTACCCACGCGAGCAAGGTTGAGTGCGGAGGGAGAAGCAGGCATGTTCATGCCATGGCGGTGCATATCTGAGGTGTGCCCCATAGGGGTTTCAGGCCCGGCAGCTGTCCATGGCTAGGCGCGACGAAGGCGACGACGCACCCGGTCGCCAGGCCGGCCCGGAACAGTCCGGATTCCGCCGCTTCCCGAGCGATTCCGACAGCGAGGACACGGCACCGCCGCAGCCCGGTACCGCCGATGAAGCCGACGCCCGTGACGCGGCCGGAACCGGCGCCCGTGACGCAGCCGCGTCGGACCCGAAGGAACGCACCGACCCCGAAGCCACCATGGCGCTGAGGTTCCCCGCCGACCCGTCCCGGACCATGGCCCTCAGAGTCCCCGCCGACCTCGCGTCTCTCACACCGCGCGCCATCCCGAAGGACCGCGACGCCAGGGACCGTAACGCCAGGGACCGCGACGCGAGCCACCGTGACTCCCGAGACCGCGACGCCAGGGAACGCGACTCCGGCGACCGCGACGCGCCCGACCGGGACAGAACCGGCCGCGCCGCGGCCGACCGCAGTTCGACGGACCGGGACGCGACGGACCGCGCAGCCGCCCACCGCGCCGCGGCCGAGCACTCGACCACCAGCCCCGTCGCGCCCGACCGGCGTACACCCGACCGCACCTCGACCGAAGACGCGCCGTCGGAGAGCCCGTCGGCCGATCGCGCATCGGCCGGCCGCGACTCGACCATGGCCCGCGGTGTCCCGGCCGACCCGGAGGCCACGATGGCGCTCCGGGTGTCCGACATACCGGCGCCGGCACCCGCTCCCGTGGCGCCGCGCAGCGGCCCCCGGCGCAAGCCCGGCCGCCCCACCGTCGCGGCCGGTGTCACCGCGCGGCTCGCTCCCCTCGTCGAAGGCATCAAGCCGCTCGCCCGCCGCCTCCGCCCGCATTACCCGCGCCCGGGGCGCAGTGGCTGGCGGCGCTGGGTGCCGTCGTGGCGCCAGTCGCTGGGGGCCTTCCTCACGCTCTTCGCCGTGACCGCTTCGCTGTTGGGCGTCGCGTACGCCACCACGGAGATCCCGGACGACCTCAACACGTACGCCACCCAGCAGGACAACGTCTACTTCTGGGCGGACGGCACACCCATGGCCCGTACCGGCTGGGTGCAGCGTCAGGAGATGCCGCTCAAGGACATCCCGGAGCAGGTGCGCTGGGCCGTACTGGCCGCGGAGAACGAGAGCTTCTACTCCGACCCCGGCATCTCCGTGAGCGGAATCACCCGGGCGCTGTGGCGCACGGTCGGCGAGGGCGACACGCAGGGCGGCTCCACCATCACGCAGCAGTACGTCAAGAACGTCTACCTCTCGCAGGACCGGTCGGTGAGCCGCAAGCTCACCGAGGCCATGATCGCCATCAAGCTCGACCAGCACATGAGCAAGGACCAGATCCTCGAGGGCTACCTGAACACCAGCTGGTTCGGTCGGGGCACCTACGGCATGCAGCGGGCCGCGCAGGCCTACTACGGCAAGGAGGTCAGCGAGCTGAACGTCAGCGAGGCGGCCTTCCTCGCGTCCCTGCTGAAGGGAGCCGGCCTCTACGACCCCGCGCTGAGCGCCAACAACCACAAGCGGGCCGTGGAGCGGTGGAACTGGATCCTCGACCGCATGGTGAAGATCGGCAAGCTGTCGGCGACGGAGCGCGCGAAGTACACCCACTTCCCCGAGCCGCTCAAGCAGTCCAAGGTCTACGACACCGGCCACCAGAGCGACTACCTCGTCGAGCTGGCGACGTCGTACGCCAAGAAGGCCGCGGACATCTCGGACCAGGAGTTCGACCTCGGCGGCTACCAGATCTACACGACCTTCGACCGCAAGCGGGAGAACGCCCTCACCAAGGCCGTGACCAGCGCCCGCAAGGACGCCAAGGAGAGCGACGCCGACCAGGCGAAGACCGCGCACTACGGGGCTTCGTCCGTCGCCGACGACGGCCGGATACTCGCCGTCTACGGCGGCCCCGACCACCGCAAACAGGGCTTCAACGAGTCCAACGCGACGACCGTCCCGGCCGGTTCGGCGTTCCTGCCGTTCGTCTACGCCGCCGGTCTGGAGCACGGCGTGCGCAAGGAGCGCGGGACGTCGACGACCGTCCCGGTCGGTCCGGACTCCGTCTACAACGGTGACGACGACGTCCCCGTCACCACGCCGGAGGGCCCCTACTGGGACCGCAGCGGGAAGAAGGTCACCGCCCACAACGACGGGAACAAGTCCTGGGGGCAGATCCCGCTGCACAAGGCGCTGGCCTCCTCCGTGAACGCGCCCTTCATGCAGCTCGGCATGGACACCGGCCTGGACAAGGTGCGCCTGACCGCGCAGGCGACCGGCATGCTCGCGTCCAGCATGGGCCCGCAGGTACCCGCGCTGACGATGGGCAGTTCCACGCCGAGCGCCATCCGCATGGCCAGTTCGTACGCCACGTTCGCCGCCGACGGAACGCACACCGAGCCGTACTCGGTGCGCCGCATCACCCGCAACGGCACCCGCGTCGAGCTGGACACCCCCGCCCCCCACCGCGCCGTCCGCACCGAGGTCGCCCGCCAGGTCACCGCGGCCCTGACGGAGGCCTTCCGCACCCAGCACCCCGACGCCGCCCCCGCCTCGGCGCAGATCGCGGGGAAGGCCGGCACCACGGACAAGGACACGGCGGCCTGGTACGTCGGCACCCAGCGGTCGGTCTCCACGGCGATCGTCGTCTACCGCATGGACCTGACCAAAAGCCTCGAGCCGCTGCCGCTGAAGGGCCTGGCCGGCTCACCCGCCTCCACCGTTCCCTACGACATCTGGTCGAGCGCCTTGAGTCCGCTCAGCTGACGCGAGCGGCGACGGCACCCTCCCGTCCCGCTCTCCCTCCTCGCAGAATGCGCCACCGATGAACTCCAACGCCCACCGCCGTCGCCGCCGGGGATTCAGCCGCGCCCGCGTCCTGGCCCGCCTCACCGCCCGCCCCCGGATACTGATCGCGGCGATCGCCTTCGTCCTCGCCTGCACCGCCGTTCCCCTGGTGGTGCAGGCGAACTCGGACGACGCACCGCCCTCGGACACGACGGCCGGCACGTCCTCGGAGGACGGAAGCGGCAAGGGGGAGGCGGAGCCGCAGTGGGACGGCAAGACCAAGGTGATCGGGGACGGTTCGACCTCGTACACCGGGCCGCAGCGCGACGAGCTCAAGCCGGTGCCGCTCAAGCCCGGCGAGAAGCCGCCGCAGTTCGTCGTCTTCTCCTGGGACGGCGCCCTGCAGGGCGACGACAAGCTCTTCTCGCACTACCGGGAGCTGGCCAAGGAGTACAACGCCCATATGACGTTCTTCCTGACCGGCATCTATCTGCTGCCGAAGGACAAGAAGACGCTCTACCACCCGCCGATGCACGACCCCGGCGACTCGGCCATCAGCTATCCGACCGACGAGCACATCCGCACCACGCTGGCGGAGCTGGGCAAGGCCTGGGAGGAGGGGAACGAGATCGGTTCCCACTTCAACGGCCACTTCTGCGGCTCGAAGGGCGGCGGGGACTGGAGCGTCGCGGAGTGGAAGAGCGAGATCAAGCAGTTCTACTCGTTCGTGGAGAAGTGGAAGACCAACACCGGGTACACCGATCTGTCGCCCCTTCCCTTCGACCCGCAGCGGGAGATCATCGGGGGCCGTGCGCCGTGCCTGGAGGGCCAGGCGAACCTGCTCAAGGCGATCAAGAGCTTCGACTGGCGCTACGACGCGAGTTCGGCGGGCGACTTCCAGATATGGCCCGCCAAGAAGAACGGCATCTGGGACTTCCCGCTGCAGATGCTGCCGTACGAGGGCGGCAAGTACCAGGGATTGTCCATGGACTTCAACTTCCTCTACAACCAGTCCGACGGTGAGACCGACGGTGACCCCGCCGACTACGAGAAGTGGCGCAAGGAGACCGCCGATTCCTATCTCGCCGGCTTCGACCGGGTGTACTACGGCAGCCGGGCGCCGCTGTTCATCGGCAACCACTTCGAGGACTGGAACGGTGGCATCTACATGAAGGCCGTCGACGACGTCATCAAGAACGTGTGTGTGCGCAAGGAGGTCCGCTGCGTGTCCTTCCGCGAGCTGGCCGACTGGATGGATGTGCAGAAGCCGGAGGTGCTGGAGCGGTTGCGCAGTCTGGACCCCGCGCAGTCGCCGGACTGGTCGACCGTCGTCAAGTAGGTCCGGACCAGGGGGCCCTGCCGGAAGTGAGCGGGCACACGCAGGTCCGCGGTCTCCACAGGATCTTCATCAATGAGGTGTACATGCGAAGATTCCCTCCCCGGGATTCCCGCCCGGGGGTCAAGGAGAATCCCTGTGAGATCAAAGAAGTTGAGCCGTAGCTGCTCAGCCCTGGCCGCGGTCGCGTTGTCGAGCGTGCTGCTCCCGATATCCGCCGCCCACGCCGCCGGTGCGCCGACGTCCACCCCCCCCCCCACCGTCGACCGGGTGACCCTCGACGCCTTCGGGCGCGTGGCGGACGCCGTGCTGAGCGAGCGCACGGACGCGCTGGTCGACCGCGAGCAAGGGGCGGGTACGGCACCGCACTTCGCGGGTGGCGTACGGCTGTCCTCCGCGCTCGCGCGGACGGAGGACTCCGCGGTGTCCTCCCTGCACGGCAGGAAGTCGCGGCTCGCCGCGCTGGGCGAGGCCTACAGCGCCGCCGACACCAAGGTGGCGGTGAACGGGACCCGCGTCGAGGGCAACCACGCCAAGGTCGAGGTCACCGAGACAACGACCTTGACGTACAAGAGGATCCGGGGCGACGAGCCCGCCACGACGGGCTTCACGGCGCACCACGAGCTGACCTTCACCGCCGGCTCGAACGGCACCTGGCAGCTGTCGGGTCTGCGCTCCACGGACAAGGGTCCCCGCGCGGTCAACGAGCCCGCGCCGGTGGCCACGAAGGCCGCCACGGCCCAACCCGAGGCGACTCCGGCGTCCACCGCGTCGCCGGCTCCGGCCAACCGCAAGGACCTCGGCGGCACGTCGGGGTACAACTACACGGCGATGGCCACCTACGCGGAGAAGTACTGGAAGAACTACAACCCCGCGTACCGCAACTTCAACGCGGCGGGCGGCGACTGCACGAACTTCGTCAGCCAGTCCCTCAACGCCGGCGGCTGGACGTTCGTGTCCGGTACGACCACGGACTACACCAAGTGGTGGTACGACTCCGCGAACCAGTCCGACTCGTGGGTCGGCGCCAACGAGTGGTCGTGGTTCACGCTGTCCGCGAAGCGGGCCACGAACCTGGCGTACGTCTATCAGCTGGACGTCGGTGACGTCCTGCAGATGGACTTCGACAAGGACGGGTCCAAGGATCACACGATGCTCACGACCTACCGCAGTTCGAGCGGCGTCCCGTACGTGACGTACCACGCGACGGACACCTACCGCAGGTCGGTGGCGAGCCTCATCTCGTCCTACCCGAACTCCGCGTACTACGCGTACCGCACCTGACCCGGCCGGCGGTGCCCGGTCCGGCGAGGCCGGGCACCGCCGCTCGGACGCCCGTGAGACCCCTGGCGTCACGGACGACCCCGCACAAAAGGCGTAACCCCTCCAAAGATGGAAACCTGGAGACAACGGTCCCACGCGTACACACCGAGAACACCGGGTTCCCCTGGAGGGATGCATGGCGGCACGGCATCAGCTCATCAAGACACCTCCCCACCGGGTGTGGTCCGTGCTGGCCGACCCGACGTGCTACAGCAGGTGGGTGGTCGGCACCGCCAGCACCCGGCCCGGTGAGGGGCAGTGGCCCGAGGTGGGCTCGTCCTTGAGTTTCGACGTACGGCTGGGCCCCTGGACCGTGAGCAACGAGACGGTCGTACGGCGCTGTGAGGCCCCGAGCGAGCTCGAGCTGGAGGCCCACTCCGGCCCCCTCGGCACGGCCCGGATCGCCATCGAGGTCCGCCCCTGGGGCGAGGACACGCTGGTGATCGTCGACGAGCACCCGTTGCGGGGCGCGGGCGGCACCCTGCACAACGCGCTCTTCGAAGTGCTCTTCCAACTGCGCCACCGCGCCATGCTGGGCAGGCTGGCCAAGCTGTGCGAGAGGCGCTGAACAGGAGCGAGTCATGCCGGAAGCGGTGGTGATCGGCGCCGGGCCCAACGGTCTCGTCGCGGCCAACCTGCTGGCCGACGCCGGCTGGAGCGTGGAGGTTCTGGAGGAGCAGAGCGAACCGGGCGGTGCGGTCCGCCACGACCGCGGTGTGCACCCCGACTACGTCAGCGACCTCTTCAGCTCCTTCTATCCCCTGGCCGCCGCGTCACCGGTGCTCGCCCGTCTGCATCTGGAGCGCGAAGGGCTGCGCTGGAGCCATGCCCCCTACGTTCTGGCCCATCCGCTGTCCGACGGCCGCTGCGCCCTGCTCGGGCGGAACATCGACGACACCGCCGCGGCCCTGAGCGCCTTCAGCCCGGGCGACGGCGACGCGTGGCGGGAGCTGCACCGGGTCTGGGAGCGGCTGGGGCCGGACCTCGTCGAGGCATTGTTCACCCCCTTCCCGCCGGTGCGCGCCGCCGCGCGCCTGGCCGTACGGCTGCGTGGATCGGGCGGGCTGCGCCTGGCCCGGTCCATGATGCTGCCGGTCAGGCGCCTGGGCGAGGAGGAGTTCGAGGGCGAGGGCGGCAGGCTGCTGCTCGCCGGGAACGCCCTGCACGCCGACCTGGCGCCGGAAGCGGCCGGCAGCGGCGGTTTCGGCTGGCTGATGTCCATGCTGGGCCAGACGCACGGTTTTCCCGTGCCGGTCGGAGGCTCCGGGGTCCTCACCCAGGCGCTGGTCCGCCGGCTCCGGAAGCGCGGCGGCGTGGTCCGCTGCGGTGAGCGCGTCAGCCAGGTCGTGGTGCGGGGCGGCCGGGCCGTCGCCGTACGGACCGCCGGCGGGGAGACGGTCCCCGCCCGCCGGGCCGTGCTCGCCGACGTGTCCGTCCCCCTGCTGTACGGCGGCCTGGTGGACGAGGTCCATCTGCCGCCCCAACTGCTCGCCGATCTGCGCCGGTTCCAGTGGGACTTCGCCACCTTCAAGGTGGACTGGGCCCTGAGCGGTCCCGTTCCGTGGAGCGCGGCTCAGGCGGCCACGGCGGGGACCGTCCATCTCGCGGACGGGGTGGACGAGTTGACCCGGTTCGCCGCCCAGATCGCCATGCACCTGATCCCCGACCGGCCGTTCGCCCTCTTCGGCCAGATGACCACCACCGACCCGACCCGCTCCCCGCTCGGCACCGAGTCCGCCTGGGCGTACACGCACATCCCGCACGAGGTGACCGGTGACGCCGGCGACGACGGCCTGACCGGCAGCTGGGACACGCGGGAGCAGGAGGTCATGGCCGACCGCGTCGAGGCGCAGGTCGAGCGCTTCGCCCCGGGATTCCGGGCCCTGGTGCGCGCTCGCCGGATCCTGGCGCCGCCCACCCTGCAGAGCCTGAACGCCAATCTGCACGGCGGCGCCATCAACGGTGGCACCACCGCGCTGCACCAGCAGCTCGTCTTCCGTCCCGTCCCGGGCACCGGCCGTCCCGAGACGCCGGTCAGGGGCCTGTACCTCGCCTCGGCCGGCGCGCACCCGGGCGGCGGCGTGCACGGAGCGCCCGGGGCGAACGCCGCGCGTGCCGCGCTGCGCGGACACCTGCCCACGGGGCTGAGCCGGGCCCAGCGCGTCCTCACCCGCCGCGACCGGAAGGGCGTCCGGCCGTCCTCGCAGTGATATGACGCGGCCACGGGAGCGCCCCCGCTCCCGATGTGACGCAGGCCCGGCGACCCGGGACAGGGCTCCGTCGGCCCACCGTGACATGCTGGAACCGCGGATCATGACAGCGAGCGAGGACGTACGGCAGGGTGAGGACAGCGACACGGCCGAGCTGGAAGAGGACCTGGGACCGGTTCACGGCATCCGACCCCGGGCTGCTCCGGCTGATGGCGGGACTGCGGACCGTGGGTGCCATCGCGCTCACGCTGCTCGTCCTGGCGCTGCTCGGGGCCGATGTGACGCACATGGTGGCGGGCTCCATGGCGGCCATGGTCGCCACCTTCGCCATCCGGGAGAAACAGCGGCGCGCACAGGCCCTCACCCTCCTCCTCGGCCTGCCGGTGGCCCTCGCGGCGATGTCACTGGGGGCGCTGCTGAACACCCGTGTCGTCGCGGGCGATCTCTTCTTCCTGGCGCTGATCTTCGCCGCGGTCTACAGCCGTCGGTTCGGCGACCGTGGCACGGCGCTGGGCCTGATCGGGTTTCAGATCTACTTCGTCTCCCTGTTCGTCCGCGCCTCCGGCTCCACGCTGCCGGGGCTGTGCGGCACGCTGGTCATCGCCTTCGTCTGCAGCGCCGCGGTGCGCTTCGGCCTGATCGCGGAGTCACCCGAGCGCATCCTGACGCGGCTGCGCGCGGCGTTCCGGGCACGGCTGGCCCAGTTGGTGGACGCGCAGATCGAGCTGCTGGACGCCGGACCCGACCGCGTCGAGAAGGCGCTGGAGGAGCTGCGGCAGCACACCGCCCGCCTCCATGAGACGGCCATGATGATCCAGGGCCGGCTGGCGGACGGGACCAGCGACAGCGCCACGGCCTCGCTCGTGCAGCGCCGTATCGCGGATGCCGAGATCGCCGCGGAGCGGCTCGGTGTCCTGCTGCTCACCGCGCGCAGCGCCGAGCGTGCCGACACCCTCACCCTGCATCTGCCGAACGCCCCGGTGCCCGCGCCGGGCAACCGGCTGCGGGCGCAGGACGACACCACCGCCACCCTGCGACGGGACCTGGCCGCGCTGCGGGTGCTCGTCGCCCGCCCGGTCGCCGACGATCGCGGCACCGCCGTGGCCCATGTGCGCAACCGGCTGCTCGGCTACCGCGACGAGGAGAACCTGCCGCGCACCTCGGCCGCCGTCCAGGACGTCTTCCGTGGCATCGGTGAGGCGGCGCGCTCGGTGCTGGGCCTGCGCATGGCTCTCGACGGGCCCCAGGACGAGTCCGACGACACCCCCTCGACGACCCGTTCCCGCGAGGAACTGGACGCGGAGGACATCGCCGTCGCCGCGGCCGAGGGGAGCGAGACCAAGGACGACGACCGCACGGGGCTGGAGCGGCCCACGACCCGCGCCGCGGTGCAGGTGGCGGTGGGGTCGGCCCTGGCCATCGTCGGCGGCGAGTTCCTCTCCAGCCAGCGCTGGTACTGGGCGGTGCTGACCTGCTGGGTCGTCTTCCTGAACACGGCTTCCACCGGCGAGATCCTGGTCAAGGGCTACCGGCGGCTGCTGGGCACCGTCTTCGGGGTCGTGGCCGGAGTCCTGCTGGCGGGCGTGGTCGGCAACCACACCTGGACCGCGTTCGCACTCGTGCTGCTGTTCATCTTCGCGATGTTCTTCACCGCGCCGCTGTCGTACGCCCTGATGTCCTTCTTCGTCACGGCGATGCTGGGCCTGCTGTACACGCTGCTCAACACCTACAGCGCCGAGGTCCTCGTGCTGCGCATCGAGGAGACCGCGCTCGGCGCCGCCTGCGGTGTCATCGCGGCCGCGCTGATCCTGCCGGTGCACACCGACCGCCGTACCGACGAACTCCTCGCCACGGTGCTGAGCCGGCTCGGTGACGTGACCGACGCGGCCGTGGAGCAGCTGAGCGGCGGGCCCGCGCTCGATCTGCTGGACAGGGCCCGGGATCTCGACACGGCGCTGGACGATCTGCGGGCCTCCATCCAGCCGTTGACGCATCCGATCACCCCGCTGCGGGCCCGGCGGCAGACCGCCCGTTACCTGGTGGCGCTGCTGGAGACGTGCGCGTACCACGCGCGTTCGCTGGCGGCCACGGCCGAACTCCTGCCGCACAGCAAGACCGTCGCGGCCGACCCGCGGCTGAAGCGGGCGGGCCGGCGCATCGCCCACAACATCGCCGTACTCGTCGCGCATGTCGAGGACCAGCAGGACGCGGGCGAGGTCGAGACCGGCGCGAGTCTCGCGTCGATGCTGGAACCCGATGGCCCGGACGGTCCCCGCCACGACCGTGTCACCGGGCGCGTGCTGCGTCATCTGCAGCGGCTGGACGAGGGAGTGGTCGGTCTCGCCCGCCCTCTCGGTGTGCCGGTCTCGACGCCCGACTCGAAGACGTCACCCCACGCGGCGTCGTTGTGAGGTGCGGAGCCGGTCAGACGGACGCCTTGTTCCGCGCGTGCTCGAACGCGGCCAGTGGATCCCCGCCGCTCTGCCAGGGCCAGCTGGTGACCCGGGATCCGATCGCCTCGAAGACGGGAGCCGCCTGCCGTCGCCAGTCGGCGGCCATCAGCGCGTAGGCGAGCAGGTTGAGATCGGCGAGTGCCGCCGCGTGGTGGAGGAACTCGGGCTGCGGCCAGGCGTGGTGGGCCCGCTCCAGTGACGCGGTCGCCTGCGCGTTCGTCCAGTGGTTGCGGGCCACGAGGGCGTCCACTCCCCCTCGGTCGAGCGCCGCGTGGTACTGCATGACCTGGGCGGTGAGTTCCACGGCCGCGCACGGGGCGTTGGCCGGCATCCGGGTGCGTACGGAATCGATGAAGTCGAGGACCTGCACGCGCGACCCGGCCTCCTCGGGAGAGAGATAGGCGAGCATGCTCAGGTAGGCCTCGCGGTGCCAGCGGTCGCGCGCGAGGATCTCGTTCCACGCCGCGAAGACGTCCGCCTGCGCATAGCGTTCCACGCGCGCGATGCCCAGCAGGACCACCCACGGGGTGGGGTCCTGCGGGTCGAGGTCCGCCGCCAGCAGGCACTGCTTGGTCATGCCGGAGGCGTCCGCCATGGCTCCGGAGGCGTGGCCGCGCACCAGTTCCGTCCAGGCGTTGAGGACCAGGGCGCTGGTGTTGCACGGTTCCCGTGTCACCCAGGCGGACGGCAGATGAGACGCCGACAGGTAGCCGGCCAGCACGGACAGCCGGTGCGACCTGCGGTCCCAGTCACCCTGCTCCTGTTCCTGGTCCAGCAGCCGGGAGAGCTGGGCCACGCACAGGTCCGTCGTGCCGATCGTGCCCGACCTGGTCGTCGCGCGCAGGGACTTCAGCAGCCTGCCGAGGTCCCCGTCGTCGAGCTCGGGGGCAAGGCGCGGCTTTCTGCGGCGACTTGAGAGAAATGACATGATCGCATGCTATGAGTGGCGAGAGATGCCACAAGGTCTCGGGCCCGATCGTTACCGGATGCTCTCCTCGGCCCTCATTACCGGTTCGTACGGCGAGACGGCCGTCGCGGTACGGAACGGGTCCGGTGTATCCCGCGGCACGCTGACTGACGCCGGGCGATCGGCAGTTGTCGCTTTGCACCGTAGGCAGTTGTCGCTCTGCACCCGTAGGCAGTTGTCGCTCTGCCCCATAGGCAGTTGTCGCCTTCAACCGTCGGCTGTTCAATTATTCAACGCCGGGAAATTGAAGGCCGTGGTGCCGCCGGATTCCTTTGCGTGACCCGGGCGACCGACCCTCTTCTCACGTACCGGCCACAACACCTCTGACATCCGTTTTCCCCATGCCCCGAGCGCCGCAGCGGCCTCCTCGCGCCGCTCTCCTTTTGCGCATACCCGGCAGGCGCGTTCAACTGGATGGGAGAAGCTCGTATGTCTCGCAAAGGGGATGGTGGTATGTCTTCCACCGAATTTCTGATCGACGACGTCGCCGAAGTCCGCAGCGTGGACGTCGAAGCGGCGCTCGACCCGGCCGAAGCCGACGGCTGCTTCCGCGACAGTCGCGAATGCGCGGCGCTCGCCCTTTCCTCCGGGACGGGCAACCTGCTGCTGTCGCCACCGACACCGCGACCGAAGAAGGGCTGACGGGAGCAACTGGATGGAGCAGTCAGGCACGTCGACCCGCTTGACGGGCGCTGTGCAGGACCTTGCCTCGGAGGTGGTCTCCGCTCTTCGGAGCGGGGGCCCCTTGCGGTTGGCGGGCAGAACGACGCAAGCCGACGGAGACGAGGCGGGACCCGACGGCACCGCGACGGGCGACCTCACTCTCGCCGCCGTACGCGTGCTGGGAGCCGACGTCCTGCTGCCGGCCGTCCTGCGCGGCTCCCCGCCCGGCCCCGACGACCTCGCCGTGTTCCGCAGGGCCGTGCATGCCTTCCCCCCGCCCGCCCATGGCTCGCCCACCTCGGTGTGGAGCCACTGGGCGATGCGGCGCACGCTGCTGCGGCTGGACGCGTCCCTCGACGGAGCTTTGGCCGACGACGGCGCGGAGCCTGCGGGTACGTGGCTCGACGAGGCCTCGTGGCAGTACCTGACCCATCAACTCGCCGTGCTCGCCCCGCTCGCGGTGCCCGGGGGCGACTGCGCGGTGTCGCGCGCGGCCCGTCGGCGCCCGGTCGACGTGGCCCGCGGTTTCGTCCGGGCGGTCCGCCGCCGTGACTGGCTGCAGGCGGCCGGCGCCGGACGCTGGCTGGTCCTCCTCGACGGGGTGCCGGCGACCCTCGGTCTGGAGACCGGGCTCGACTTCGTGGCGCAGATGGACGGCGCCGACCCGCGGGTGGCCCTGCACATCGAGGCGGCGCGGCTGATGCGGGCCGGAGCGACGGTGTGACGGCGCCCGGCATCCGGGCGCTCGGCGAGTCCGCTCTCGCCTGGGTGTCCGCCCATCGCGACGGCTTCGCGCTCGACGACAGCGCGCTCGCCGAACACGGTGATGTGAACGCCAGCTGGAAACCCCTCGGGGAGCTGGCGCAGGTCTGCGGGTGCGTCCGCCGGCACACCGAGCCGCAGGATCCGCTCCACCGGGCCGCCGGCGACCTGCTGTCGTTCGCCTGGGAGGAGACCGGCCGCGGCGCCCTCTTCCTCGAACTGCAACGGCTCGAACCCTTCGCGACCTACCCGCTGGAGGTCTACGCGGCGTTCGCCGCGGCCGGCCTGCGGCACGCCGGGTACGAGCGTGCCGCCGCGACGGTGGCCCGCACCCGCGGGTGGCAGGTCACGGAGCAGGAGCCGAACCGCCGGCTCAGCGTGCTCAACTCGGAGCGCCGCAGCGGGATTCCGGAGCATACGGAGATGTCGTGGGCCCTGCGCAGCACCTGGCTGGGCGGACTGCCGGAGCCCTGGACCTTCGAACGGGCCGCCGGTTACACGCTCACCCATGTCGTCTTCCACCTCACCGACTGGGGTGCGCATCCGCAGGGCGTGCCCCCACAGGTGGCGGCCTACCTCCGGCACTGGCTGCCGCCCTGGCTCGACACCTGCCTGGAGGACGAGCAGTGGGACCTGAGCTGCGAACTGCTGGCCGTGGCCGCCGGCCTGCCCGGTCCGCCCGAGCGGGCCGTGCTCCAGGACGCCTGGGCGCGACTCGCCACCGCGCAGGACGACTCGGGCGCCGTCCCCGAGGTGGGCCCCGGACGGAGCGGGCGCGCGGCGGCCCAGGGGTTCACCGGCTGCTACCACTCGACACTGATGGCGGCCTTCGCCGCCGCGCTGACCCTCGACCGGCTGCGCGAGGACGGCGGAGCCGGACCGGCGGCGGCCCGCCCGCGCCCCCTCGCACACGCGGCGCGCGCGAGACGAGGCGGACAAGGAGCACCGGCATGACCAGCACCCGGCTCATCCACACCGTCGGCGTCGGCGCCATCGAGTGGCTGCACGCCCACCGCGACGGATTCCGGCTGGAGCCGGACGTCGACCCCGAAGTGGGCTTCCTGGAACGCTTCAAACCGGTCGGCGAACTGGCCCTGATCTGCAAGGTGTTGTTCCGCGAAGGGGTGGCCGGCTCACAACAGGCCCAGCTGGCACGGCAGTTGCTCGACCACGCCTGGCGGCACACCCTGGACGGCGGCCGGATGCTGGTACGCGCCCAGCGCACCGAACCCGTCTCCCCCATCCCCTTCGAGGTGTATCTCCCCTTCAAGGAGCTGGGCTACAGCCAACCCGAGGTCGAGCGGGCGATCCGGCTCAACCACCGGCTGGAGAGCTGCGCCGCCTTCGAGATGCCACCCGTGCGGCGACTTGGACTGTCCGCGTTCCAGCGGCGCTTCGGTCTGCCGCCCCGGCCCCCGGAGTCCGAGGTCGTCGGCAGCACGTGGCTCGGACGCACCCCCGAGCCGTGGACGGTGGAAGGGCACATCGCCTACGACATCACCCACACCGTCTTCCACCTCACCGACTGGGGAGAGCGGCCGGACGCCCTGCCGTCCCGTATCGCCGAGTACCTCGCCGACTGGCTGCCGGTCTGGCTGGACGACTGGCTCGACCTGCAACGCTGGGACCTGCTCGGCGAACTGCTCGTCGTCGACGCCTGTCTGCCCCGGCCCACCCTCGACGAGCGGGCCTGGGCGGGCTTCGCCGCGGCCCAGCAGCCCGACGGTGCGATGCCCGCCCTGCGCACCATGCCCCAGGGCTCTCCCGACGAGGTCTTCGACAGCGTCTACCACCCGACGCTGGTCGCCGCCTTCGCCTCCGTACTGGCCACCTCGCGCGCCCTGACGCAGCTGGCGCACGCACCGGCATGACGACGCGATCCGCTCCCTGGCCGGGAGGGTCACTCGGTGCCCGGCCACCCGAGGAGACACCGGAAGGCGTACCCCCGGACGACGAGGCGGTACGGCAGCTGCTCGACGCGGCCGTCGGCGCCGTGGACGCGCCCGATGTCGTCTTCGCGCTCTCCCGGGGCGGCCGGCGCACCGTGCGCTGCGGCGGCACCGCGCCGCCCGGACCCGTCGAACGCCACCGGCTGCGGTACGAGATCGGGTCGGCCTCCAAGACGTTCACCGGGCTGCTCCTCGCGGAACTGGCGCAGTCGGGCCGGGTGTCCGCGGGCGAGCCGGCCGCCGCCTTCCTCGACCCCGGGCACCGGTACGGCCAAAACCCCGTGACGCTCGCGCATCTGATCACCCACACCTCCGGACTGCCCGCCCTGCCCGCCGACTTCTTCGTCCGGGCGCTGCCCGCCTGGCACACCAATCCCTACGCCGGCTATCCGGCCGAGCGGGTGACCGACGCCTTCCTGCGCCGCCGGCCACGGCACCGGCCCGGCACTCGGTGGCACTACTCGAACTTCGGTGTCGCCGTCCTCGGTCACGCGCTGGTGGCGGCCACCGGGACGCCGTGGGACGAGCTGCTCACCGGGCGGGTGTTGCGTCCCCTGGGCCTGCACGGCGTCGCCCTGCGCGCCGGCACTCCGGACACCGACGCGACCGGACACCGCAAGGACGGCGTGACCTCCACTCCCCCGCTTGTCGTCGGCGGCTTCCAGGCGGCCGGCGCCGTCCGGGCCACGCCGCACGATCTGCTCACGTTCCTCGAAGCACATCTGGATCCGGCGGGCTCGCCCGCGGCCGACGCGCTGTGGGCGGTGCGCCGACCCGTCCTGCGGCGCGGGCTCGGGCACCGGCACGTGCACACCGTGGCCTGGTTCCAGCACCCCACCGGGCACGGCCCGATGTACTTCCACTGCGGGGCGACGCTCGGTCAGCAGGCCTTCCTGGGTTTCTGCCCGGGCACCGGCACCGCGCTGGCCGCCGTCTGCACCCGCCGCTTCCGCGCGCGCGACACCTTCGTGCCGACCGCGTACGCACTGCTGGCGGGGGCTTAGGGCCTGTCCGACGCGGCGCGGCGCGAGGCCCGGCCCCGAAACCGGTGCCTCGCGCCGCGGTCCGGGACGGATCGTCAGACCCGCTGCCACAACGCCGGGGTGAGCGCCGGCTGCCACACGCCCTGCGCCTGGTGCGGCTGGAGACACTGGTACGAGACGCCGTCGTACGTCACGCGTGTCCCGGTGTCATAGACGCGGCCCGTCGCCCAACTGCCGGCCTGACCCTCCTGGGTGGCGGGGGCACCGGTCCCTGCCGCGCTGGTCTTGAGGGTGAGCCCGAACGTGCTCAGCAGCGGGTTGATGGGCTGGTAGAAGGTCGTGCCACCGGTCTTGCAGTCCCCCGAGCCGCCCGAAGTGACGCCCTGCGCCTGGGTTCCCGAGACATAGGAACCGCCGGAGTCGCCCGGCTCGGCACACACCGTCGTGCGGGTCACGCCCTCGACGGTCCCCTCGGCGTAGGTGACGCTGGTCTCGTGCTGTTCGACCGTGCCGCAGTGCCAGCCGCTGGTGGAGCCGGAGCGGCAGATCGCGGCCCCCACGAGGGCCTGCACGGAGCCGGTGATCTGGACGTCCTGATCGCCCTCGCCCTTGACCTTGGGGGTGGCGGTCCAGTCGCTGTTCACGCCCACCCAGGACATGTCGTGGCCGGGGAAGGTGGAGGCCTGGAAGGTCCCCTGGGCCACCTGGTTGAAGCCGGTGGTCGTGGCGCCCGCCTTGCCGCAGTGCCCGGCGGTGGCGAAGCCCTGCTGGGTGTCCTTGGTGACGGAGAACCCGACGGAGCAACGGGCGGCGTTGTCGATGTAGAACGCGTCGCCGCCACGGACGTCGTGCAGGGCGCGCGGCCGGTCCGCCGACACCTTGACGGCCACGAGGGCGCGGTCGGCCCCGGCGGCAGCGAGGAGTGTGTCGGCCGCGGCGGCGGTCGTGGCCTGGAGCGTCACCCGGTTGGCCCGTACGTCGACGTAGCGCACCGGCGCGGCGAGGGCCTTGGCGCCGGTCGCGGCGGCGTCCAGCTTCGCCTTGACGGCCCTGAGGTCGTCGAGTCCCTTCTTGACGACCGTGGCCTGCGCGCCGCCGGCCTTGATGGCGGGGACGTCCGCGGCATCGGTGGTCGCGACGGTGAGGTCGGCGGAGGTGGCGCCCCGCACCCAGGCCCCGGCGAAGTGCTTGCCCAGCGCGTTCTGCAGCCGGCCCGCGCGCGTGCCCGCCTCCGCCTCGTTCACCAGACGGGTCCTGGCCTGCGTGGCCGTCAGGCCCAGATCGCGTCGCAGGGCGCCCAGTACGGTGGCCGGCGGGCTGGTGGCGCCGAGCGTCTCGGCGGCGGAGGGTGCGGTCGTCGGAGCAGGGGGCTCGGCGGCCGCGGCGTGCGGCAGCCCGGTCAGCACGAGCGTGCCGAGCACGGTCAGGGCAGCGGCACAGCCTGCTCCGGCATGTCTGTGGGCCATCAGGTGTTCTCCTCGGGTCCGGTGGCGTCGGGTTCGGTGGCGAAAGGCCTCGAAACCGTAGGTTTTTCCGAAAAGTGCTCAGAGGATGTCTGGTTCCCGGCCGTTCGGCGCTTTGGCCGACACGAAGGGTCCGCCCGGCGGAGCCTCACGCGGGCTTGAGGCCGGGGTTGCCCGCCTCGGTCACGAAGGAGGCGGCGGTCGTGATCGGCGCGTCCGCCGTCGTCACGGCGGAGACGGTCTTGAAGTCGGCGCGGGCCGACTGCCGGTCCAGCTCGACCCGCACATAGCCGCGGCGGCCGTTGTAGAACTTCAGATGCGGGTTGGCCTTGGTGTACGTGTCCCAGTTGGCCGGCTTCTCGGCGCCGTCCTTGCCGCTGGCGATCGAGGTGGCGACGATCTCCGTGCCCAGGGTCTTGGACGCCGGGTCGTCGAAGACGTCCTTGATGTCGAAGGCGTACCCCACGTGGACGTCGCCCGTGAGCACCATCAGGTTCTGGATTCCGGCCGACTTCGCCCCGGCGAGCACCCGGTCGCGTGAGGCGCGGTAGCCGTCCCAGGCGTCCATGGACACCTTCGCCGCGGCGTTCAGGTCGAGTTTGCGCTGCGAGAAACAGACCTGCTGCGGCATCACGTTCCACAGGGCCGCGGACGCGCGCCAGCCGTTGATCAGCCAGTTCTCCTGTGCCGCGCCCGTGATGGTGCGGGCCGGGTCGTCCGACTCGGGTCCTGGGACGTGCTGCACATCGCCGTACGCCTGGTCGGAGCGGTACTGCCGGGTGTCCAGGACGTCGAACTGGGCCAGCGTGCCCCACTGGAGCCGACGGTAGAGCTGGGCGTCGGGGCCGCTCGGCAACTGTGCGCTGCGCAGCGGCTGGTTCTCCCAGTACGCGCGGTAGGCGGCGGCGCGCCGCACCAGGAACTGCTCCGCCGGGTCGCCCTTCTCGTCGACGGCACCCGCGTAGTTGTTCTCGGTCTCGTGGTCGTCCCAGGTGACGATGAAGGGGTGGGCCGCGTGGACCGCCCGCAGGTCCGGGTCGCTCTTGTAGAGCGCGTACCGCAGCCGGTAGTCCTCCAGCGTCATGGTCTCGCGGTTGAAGAGGTCGGGCAGCTTGCGGTCGGTGTAGTTGCGGGCGCCGCCCGCCGAGTTGACGGCGTACTCGTACAGGTAATCGCCGAGGTGGAAGACGACGTCGACGTCGTCCTTGGCGAGATGGCGGTGCGCCGTGAAGAACCCGTCGTGGTACGCCTGGCAGGAGACGGCGGCGAAGCGGAGGGCCGCGACGGCGGCGGTGGTGGCGGGCGCCGTGCGGGTGCGGCCGGTCTCACTGATCCAGGTGCCGGTCTTGAACCGGTAGTAGTAGACGCGGTCGGATTCGAGGCCGTCGACGTCGACGTGCAGCGTGTGGTGGTACTCGGGGAAGGCGGTGGCGACACCACTGCGCACGACCAGGCTGAACTTCTCGTCGGACGCCACCTCCCACTGCACGGCGACGAGCTCCTGAGCGAGGCCTCCGTCCGGCTCGAACGGGGCGGGGGCGAGGCGCGTCCACAGCAGTACGGAGGTGGGCAGCGGGTCCCCGGAGGCGACACCGAGCGTGAAGGGGTTGTCGGTGATCCGCGCCGCGTCCAGTTCGCGGGCGCTCGCCGCGCCCTGGGCGGGCAGATTCGTGGTGAAGGCGAGGGCCGCGGCGGCGGCGGTGAGGCTGAGAAAGCGGCGGCGCCCGAAGTGCCGGGCCGCCTCGCGCAGTTCGAGGTCGGGGTGGGAGGGGGAGCGCTGCGACAGCGATCTCCGACGGTCTGCTGGGGGCATGTGGTCTCCTCTCGCGGTGGGTGCACAAGGCCCCATGCGATCCGTGGTCGAACGCCATGGGCAGCGGGCTTCTGAATGCTAATCAGACAAAGTTCACAATTGCCGCAGGCGTGCGGTGGCCCGTGAGTCCGTGCCGCCCTCGCGGGGAGGGCCCTGACCCGGGGCCCCGGCACAGTTGACGCCGTGTCGGCAGTTACGGGGGTGTGCACCAGCGGCGAAGACGACGCCGTTCCGGCCGGCGTGGGGCGCGCCCCGAGCCCGTGGCCCCGGCACAGTTGACGCCGTGTCGGCAGTTACGGGGGTGTGCACCAGCGGCGAAGACGACGCCGTTCCGGCCGGCGTGGGGCGCGCCCCGAGCCCGTGGCCCCGGCACAGTTGACGCCGTGTCGGCAGTTACGGGGTGTGCGCCTCCGGCGGAGTCGACATCGTGCCGGATGGCGTGGGGCGCGCGACCTGCGCGCAGCTCCGGCGGAGTCGACGCCGTGCCGGCTCATCCGGCGTGCGGGTGGCCGACACGCGCCCCGACCGAGGCCCGCGTCCCCGCCGTGCGGTGCGCCGGCCGGTAGTGGTGGACGTCCACGCCCGTCCCTGCCGTCCGGACGCCGGCCGCCTCCCTCCGCAGGACCGCGCCCCGGCTCCGTCTCACCGGTGCGGCGCCCGGTCTCGCGGCGGGGTGCGGCCGGAGTGCGCCGCACGCCCGGACGGAGGAGCGTGGTGACTCAGGAGGAGTGTTCATGGGCGTGACCGGGTCCCGGCGCCGGGACGGCGAGGAGCGGGGCTGGCTGCGCGGCGCGCCGCCGCCACGCTGGGTGCGAGGCCTCCCGGTCCTCCTGCTGGCAGGGGTCTGCGTCGCGGAGCTGGTCAGTCACCAGCCGCTGGACATCGGCTTCCTGCTGGGTGCCATTCCGTCGCTGGCCGTGCTCTCGTACGGACCCCTGGCGACCGCGGCCTTCGGCTGTGTCGTCATCGTCCTGCTGAACCTGCCGGCGCTGCACCTGAACCACCCCGGCAACACCGACCTGCTGACCATCTCCTTCGTCGCGGCTCTGAGCGTCTTCGTGTCCCTCGTACGCAGCCGGCGCGACGCCCACCTGGTCACGGTGCGCACCGTCGCGGAAGCCGCCCAGCTCGCCGTCCTGCCGCCCCTGCCCGAGCGCATCGGACCGGTGCGCTGCGCCGGTCTGTACCGGGCGGCCCAGCGCGGCACGCTGGTCGGCGGGGACTTCTTCGAGGTGCGCGCCGGCCCCTGCGGAGTACGGGCCGTGATGGGGGACGTACAGGGGCACGGGCTCTCGGCCGTCGGTACGGTCGCCTCGCTGCTCGGGGCGTTCCGGGAGGCGGTGCTCGACGAACGGAACCTGGAGGCGGCGGCCCGCCGTCTCGAACGCAGACTGGTGGTGGACTCGAGCGCGACCGAGCACGCCGAGCTGTTCGCGACCGCCCTGCTCATCGAGTTCTCCGGGGATGCCTCCACCGTGCGGATCGTGTCCTGCGGGCACCCGCCTCCCCTGCTGATGCGGGACGGTCAGGTCGTCGAACTCGAGATCGAGCCGGGCGCTCCCATCGGCCTCGGCCTCTTCGACGTCTCTCCCCCGAAGGAGCGGACCGTCCCGCTGCGGCACGGCGACCGGCTGTTCCTGGCCTCGGACGGAGTGACGGAGGGCCGGAACCGGAGCGGCGACTTCTATCCCCTGCCCGAACGCCTGGTCAAATTCGCCGACGCGGAGCCGGCCGCCCTCACCGACCGGGTGTGGGAGGACCTTGTTCGGTTCTGCACCACGGTGCGTGACGACGTGACCATGCTGGTCCTCACCCCGCAGCCGGAGACCGTTCCCTGAGGACCCCCGAGCCGGACAGGACGTATCCGTGACGGCCGGGTGCGCCTGCCGTGAGTGTTCCGGGGCATACGGACGCCGATGGGGAGGAGAAGTGTCATGTATCTGGCACGTGGATCGACTGACGATCCCGAGGCGTGGCTGTGGGCGCTGGCCGCGCTCGCGCTGTACGTCCTGATCAGCTTCTGGCTGCAGTACCGGGCACGCGCCCGGCGTGGGTCCAGGCATCCGGCCAGTGACGCCCTGCACGATCTCAAGGACCGCGAGGACCGTCAGCCGGCTCCGAAGTACTTCCTCAGCCTTCTGATCATGTTCGGCGGAGGAGCGGTCGTCGGTCTGGTCGCCTACACCACGTCCGGCGCACTGCGCGTGGTGGCCGTCGTGCTCACCGCCGTGGTGGCGGTGACCGCGTGGGCGTACTACGACCACCGCACGGAGAGGCGCATCCCGCAGGACACCTGAGGCGAGGAGCGCGTCGACTGCGACGCGAGGAGAGGAGGGCCCCGGTCGGGGCCCTCCTCTCCTCGCGTCGTCCCGCACGGGATCACGGACCCGGGCCGGGGTCCGGCCGCACGGCCTCGGTGATCCCGGCGCGGGCCGCCTCGAGCTGGGCGGCGAACGCGATGCCCAGGAAGAGCGCGACCCCGGTCAGATTGGCCCACAGCAGCAGGGCGACGAACGCGGTCAGGGGGCCGTACACGGCACCGAAGGACCCGCTCTCGGCGACGTAGAGGGCGAGCAGCCAGGTGGCCACGACCCACAGGACCAGATGCACGGCCGAGCCGAACGCGAGCCAGGTGTAGCCGGGTTGGTCCCGGCGAGGGGCCCAGCGGAAGATCACCGCCGAGGCGATCCAGGCGAGCGCCACGCCCAGCGGTACCTGGAGCGCGCCCCACCAGTCGAGCGCGCCGCGGGACCATCCGAGAGCGTCCACCACCGAGTCGCCCACGGCCTCCCCCGCGACGAGGACGAGGAACCCCAGGACCATGGGCATACCGGCGGCGAGGGCGAGCAGCAGGGACCGGCCGTACTTCGGCAGGAACGGCCGGTCGCGCTCGATGCCGTAGATCCGGTTGGCCCCCCGTTCGACCTGGCCCATCGCCGAGGCCAGGTTGAGCAGCGCGAAACCGAGGCCCACCCACATGGCGACGGCGTTCCAGATCCCGGAGCCGGCGCTGCGTTCCGTCCCCGCCAGCGCGTCCTTGACGAGGTCCGCACTGGCGCCGGGCACGATCCGGCTGAGGGTGAGCTCGATGATCCGGCCGACGCTCTCGGTGTGCACGGTGGTGGCCACACCGACCAGGGCGATGGTGAACGGCACCATGCCCAGGACCACTTGGAAGCCGAGGGAGCGCGCGTTGGTGAATCCGTCCGCGTAGCGGAAACGGGAGAACGCGTCGATGAGGAGCCGGCGTCCTCCGTAGTGGCGCAGCGCGGTCAGCGCCTCGTCGCCGGAGAGCTCGTCCCCGATCATGTCCCGGGTCTGCGGGACGTGCACAGTGGTGCCCATGGCGTGCGTCTCCTCATGTCGTGCGTCCGGCGGCGGCGCCCGGGCCGCCCACCGGCGGACACGGCCCGGAATACCTTCTCCCCAGGCTCGGCGGATTCAGCCGCCCGCGCGGGCGATCCGCACCGCGACCGCCGCCGTGACGACCACCACACCGGCCGCGTCCGGGTGACCGTCCGCCGACGCGCAGGAGGAACGGCCGCGTGATTGGCTGCGGTTCATGCAGACATGGTCAGGACGCCCCTATCCGCTCGGAGCCTCCTACGACGGCTCCGGCACGAATTTCGCCCTGTTCTCGGAGTGCGCCGAGAAGGTGGAGCTCTGTCTGATCGACGACGCAGGGCGCGAGCGGCGGATCACGCTCCCGGAGGCGGACGGCGGTGTCTGGCACGGCTATCTGCCCGGCGTGGGCCCCGGACAGCGCTACGGCTACCGCGTCCACGGCCCCTGGCGGCCCGCCGAGGGTCTGCGCTGCAACCCGGCGAAGCTGCTCCTCGACCCGTACGCCACGGCCGTGGACGGCCAGATCGACGGTGACCCCTCGCTGACCGGGCACCGCCTCGACGACCCCGGCCAACCCGACGAACGCGACAGCCTGGGCCATGTCCCGCTGGGCGTCGTCACCGACCGTCGCTACGACTGGGAGGGCGACCGGTCACCCGACCGGCCGTATCACCAGTCGGTGATCTACGAGGCCCACGTCAGGGGAATGACCCGGCTCCACCCGGACGTGCCCGAGGAGATCCGCGGCACCTACGCGGGTCTGGCGCACCCGGCCGTCGTGGACCATCTGCAGCGGCTCGGTGTCACGGCACTGGAGCTGATGCCGGTGCACCAGTTCACCCAGGACGGCTTCCTCACGGACAAGGGCCTCTCGAACTACTGGGGTTACAACACCATCGGCTTCTTCGCCCCTCACAACGCCTACTCCTCGGCCGGCAGCCGCGGCGGCCAGGTCGACGAGTTCAAGTCGATGGTCAAGGCGCTGCACCGGGCGGGCATCGAGGTCATCCTCGACGTCGTCTACAACCACACGGCCGAGGGCAACGAGAACGGGCCGACCCTGTCGTTCCGCGGTATCGACAACCCCTCCTACTACCGGCTCGTGGACGACGATCCCGCGCACTACTTCGACACCACCGGGACCGGCAACAGCCTGCTGATGCGGCATCCCAACGTCCTTCAGCTGATCATGGACTCGCTGCGGTACTGGGTCACCGAGATGCATGTCGACGGCTTCCGTTTCGACCTGGCGGCGACCCTGGCCCGCCAGTTCCACGAGGTCGACCGGCTGTCCGCGTTCTTCGACGTGGTCCAGCAGGACCCGGTGATCAGCCGCGTCAAGCTGATCGCCGAGCCCTGGGACATCGGTGACGGCGGCTACCAGGTCGGCAACTTCCCCGCGTTGTGGAGCGAGTGGAACGGCCGGTACCGGGATACCGTGCGCGGCTTCTGGCGGGGCGAGGACCACACCGTAGCCGAACTGGCCGGGCGTCTGCTCGGCTCGTCCGACCTGTACCAGCGCGACCGGCGCCAACCGCGCGCGGGCATCAACTTCGTCGTCGCACACGACGGTTTCACCCTCCGGGACCTCGTCTCGTACAACGACCGCCGCAACGAGGCGAACGGTGAGGACGGCCGCGACGGCGAGAGCGACAACCGCTCCTTCAACTGCGGTGCCGAGGGACCCACCGACGACGCGGAGATCCTGCGGCTGCGCGCCCGCCAGCAACGCAACCTGCTGACCACGCTGCTGCTGTCGCAGGGCGTACCGATGATCGCCCACGGCGACGAGTTCGGCCGCACCCAGGACGGGAACAACAACGCCTACTGCCAGGACAGTGAACTCTCCTGGATGCGCTGGGACCTGGACGAGGAGCGCCGCGGGCTGCTCGCCTACACCCGGAAGATCGTGGCGCTGCGCCGGGAGCACTCCGTGCTGCGCCGGCGCCGCTTTCTGCGCGGGCCGGCGGAGGGCACCCCGCCCGAGCGCGCGGACGTGGTGTGGCTGCGGCCCGACGCGAACATCATGGCGGACGAGGACTGGCAGCGCGGCGACGCCCACACCCTGGGGGTCTATCTGTGCGGTGACGAGATCGGCGAACGCGGGCCGGAGGGCGAGCGGTTGAGCGACGACTCGTTCCTCGTCCTGTTCAACGCCTGGCACGAGCCGGTGGAGTTCCGGCTGCCGCCCGCGCCCTTCGGCGAGCTGTGGCGGGCCGTGGCCGACACGGCGGACCCGCTGGGCGAGGAGTCGGACGAGACGGAGTTCAAGGCGGGCGTACGGCTGACGCTGGAGGCCCGCAGCATGCGCGTCCTCAGCCGGCCCTGCCGCGCCCTTGACGACTGAACCGCGGTGCGCCCCCGGCGCTCAGGTGCCCTCCATCCGGCGCCGGTCCTGCTCGTCCCACTTCGTCGTGTCACGCGGTTCGGCGTACGGCTCCTCCTCCGGCGGATGGCCCCCGGCGACCGCGCGCTGCCGCACGGTCTCCGCGTCGAACTCGAGGCCCAGCAGGATCGCCAGGTTGGTGATCCACAGCCACACCAGGAACACGATCACGCCCGCCATGGTGCCGTAGGTCTTGTTGTACGAGGCGAAGTTGGCGACGTAGAGCGCGAAGCCGGCGGAGGCGATCATCCAGAGGACCAGGGCCAGGAAACTGCCCGGCGTGAGCCACCGGAAGCCGCGGACCTTGGCGTTGGGAGTGGCCCAGTACAGCAGCGCGATCATGAGCGTGACCAGGATGACGAGGACGGGCCACTTGGCGATCGACCACACCGTCAGGGCCGTGTCCCCGATCCCCAGCGCGGCCCCCGCCTGACGGGCCAGACCGCCCGTGAAGACCACGATCAGCGCGCTGATCACGGCGAGCACCATGAGCACCACGGTCACCCCGACCCGCACCGGGAGGATCTTCCACACCGGGCGCCCTTCGGGCATGTCGTAGACGGCGTTGGCGGTGCGGATGAACGCGGCGACGTAGCCCGAGGCCGACCAGACGGCCAGCACCAGACCGAGGACGGCCATGACCGAGCCGGTGCCGCCGTTGCCCTGCAGCTGGTCGACCGCCCGCGTGATGATGTCCCGCGCGGACCCCGGAGCGAGCTTTTTCAGGTTGTCCAGGACCTTGTCGGTGGCCGACTCGCCGACGACGCCGAGCAGGGACACGAGCACGAGCAGGGCCGGGAACAGCGACAGCACGCCGTAGTAGGTCAGGGCGGCCGCCCGGTCGGTCAGCTCGTCGTCCTGGAACTCCCGCAGCGTGCCGCGCAGGGCGGCCCACCAGGACCGCTTCGTCAGCTCCGTGAGCGAGTCCGGCGCCGCCCGTTCGACCTCCGGCCCGGGTCCGTACTGCTCCGGCTCGGAGTCCGGCATCTCGCGTTCGGCCTCCGGAGCGGGCCCGTGCTCCGGCTCGGAATCCGGCACGCCGCGTTCGGCCCCCGGACCCGGTCCGTACTGCTCCGGCTCGCCCTGGTTCTTGTCGCTGCTCTTCGGAATCGGCGCCATGCCCGTGCGAGTATCCCTGCGCGGTTCCGCTCACACGTCCCGGTGCACCACATGTCCGCCGGTGACGGTCAGCCGCACGGGAGCGCCGGACGGCTCGTCCGGCGGGGCCGCCCGCACGTACGGCGACCCGTGGTCCGGACAGCTCACCTAGCCCGCCACCTCCCGCATATGGGGCACCACGCGGGTCAGCCGCAGCACGCCCCAGAGGATCAGGCCGGCCCCGATCGCCTCCGGAACCAGCCACCAGCCGGTACGGATGGTCTCCCCGAACAGGCTCATGCCCAGCAGCAGGCTGACCGTCGCGTCTCCGATGGTCAGCGCGGGCTGCGACGCCGCGAGGGAGCCGGCCTGCAGCGCGTTCTCCAGCAGGAGGATGGCGCCGACACCGGTCAGCGCGAACCCGTACGTCTGCCACACCCCGAGGAACGCGTCGAAACCGCTGTGCGCGAGGGTGCCGGTCGCCGACTTCAACAGCGCGGCGGTCAGGGCGTTGCTGACGGCGGACGCCGACCCCAGGACCGCGGCCCGGAAGAGGGGCGGGCGGCCCGAACGGGCCAGTGCGACGGCCACGGCCACCGCGCCCAGGCACAGCACCAGCACCGGGATCCACCGCACCATGCTCGCCTGGTCCTGCGCCCCGCTGGGAGCCGCCGCCGCGAGGACCAGGGCGAGCCCGGCGACCACCCCGGCGACGGCCCACCAGCCGGCGCGCGGCAGCCGTCGGTGCAGCAGCGGGATGGCGATCAGCAGGGCGAAGGGGAGCTCCAGGATGAACAGAGGCTGCACTAGGGCGAGCGGCCCGTTCACCAGCGCCAGCGCCTGGAACACCGCGGCGCCCACGACGCCGGCGATGCCGATCAGCCAGGCGGGGCGCCGCGCCAGGTCGAGCAGCAGCCGCAGACCGCCGCCGCGCGCGACGGTGGACGCCGCCTTGCGCTGGAACGCCGTGCCCACGGCGTTGCTGGCGGCCCCCATGACGGCGAACATCGCGGCCAGAAGGATCACCCCTCCACCATGCCCGTCGTCGGCACGCTCGGCCTCTCCGGGCACCCCTCCCGTCGGGCCGGCGCACCTCTCCCCTGTCCGCCGTGTCTCCCCTGTCCGCCGCGACGCACCGGCGCGGAGAGGTCCTCGACGTACCAGCACGGCCACCACCAGCGCGGGCACCGGACAGGGGGTCCGGCGAACCACCGCTTCGGGCCTGGCACTGCTGGACGCGGGAGTTCCGGCCAAGATGGGGATCCCGCCGGCTACATAACGGGCGACAATCTGATCGCCTCCGGCGGCATCGGCGTCCACACCCGCCCCATGCAGGCGTCCACACCCGCTCCACCACGTGTGAAGGGGCACGCATCTCAGCGTTCGCGCGAGGCGCGGGGGCTCACTCGGCGACGGCCGACGCCCTCTCTGCCACCGAGGTGTCGTGCACGCCGAGGCGGAGGTGCTCGACGTGGTACAGGGCCTGGTCGAGGAGTTCGGCGACGTGGTTGTCGTACAGGGCGTAGACGATGGAGCGGCCCCGGCGCTCGCCGGTGACCAGGCCGAGGTTGCGCAGCAGTCGCAGCTGGTGGGAGCAGGCTGAGGCTTCCATGCCGACGGCCTCGGCGAGGTCGCCGACCGCGCAGGGGCCTTCCTGAAGGCGGGCGAGGATGTGCAGCCGGGACGGCGTGGTCAGGGCCTGGAGGGTCGCGGCGACGTCAGCGGTCCCCACGGCGTCCAGGCGTTCGCGGGTGGTGGCGGTGTTCTTGTCGTCCATTCCGTGGCCCATGGCATCCATCCTATCGATTACACCTGAAGACCTCTTCAGATATTCCTGTACGGTGAACAGGTAGCCGTCCTCCGCCCGTGAAGGGTTGTTTTGTCATGCCTTCTGTCCTGCTCCCGCGCCCCGAGCGGGCAGCACCGACCGCTTCGGCGACCGTTCCGCGGCGTCGCACGCGGCTGTTCGCCCTGGCCGAGGCCCGTTGGGCCGGGACGGCTCTGGCGCTGTTCCTGATCGCGCTGCCACTTCAGCTGACCGGCGCCCCGGCCTGGGCGTGGGGCCCGCTGTACACCCTCGCGTATGTCACCGGCGGCTGGGAGCCGGCCTGGGCCGGGCTGCAGGCGCTGCGGGAGAAGACCCTGGATGTGGACCTGTTGATGATCGTGGCCGCGATCGGTGCGGCCTGCATCGGGCAGGTGATGGACGGCGGGCTGCTGATCGTCATCTTCGCCACCTCCGGCGCCCTGGAGGCACTGGCCACCGCGCGCACCCAGGATGCGGTCCGCGGCTTGCTCGACCTCGCGCCGGCCACCGCCACCCGCCTGGCCGACGACGGCAGCGAGCAGACGGTCTCGACGGCCGAACTGGCCGTCGGCGACACCATCCTCGTCCGGCCCGGCGAAAGGGTCGGCGCCGACGGCCGCGTCCTGGACGGGGCAAGCGACGTCGATCAGGCCACGATCACCGGTGAGCCGCTGCCGGTGGCGAAGGAGCCTGGTGACGAGGTCTTCGCCGGGACCTTGAACGGCACCGGCGCGCTGCGGGTCAAGGTCGAGCGGGACACCTCCGACTCGGTGATCGCCCGGATCGTGGTCCTGGTCGAGGAAGCGTCCCGGACCAAGGCCCCCACCCAGTTGTTCATCGAGAGGGTCGAGCAGCGGTACTCCCTCGGCATGGTCTTCGCCACCCTGGCCGTCTTCCTGGTCCCCCTCGCGTTCGGCGCGGACCTGACGAGCTCGCTGCTGCGCGCCATGACGTTCATGATCGTCGCCTCGCCGTGCGCGGTGGTGCTGGCCACCATGCCCCCGCTTCTGTCCGCCATCGCCAACGCCGGGCGGCACGGCGTCCTGGTGAAGTCCGCCGTCGTCATGGAAGGCCTCGGGCAGGTCGATGCGGTCGCCCTGGACAAGACCGGCACCCTCACCGAGGGCACGCCCCGGGTCACCGGCATCCACCCCCTGGCCGGCACCGGCCTGAGCGAGGACGCCCTGCTGGCCCTGGCGGCAGCGGCCGAGCACCCCAGCGAGCACCCGCTGGCCCGCGCCGTTGTCGCCGCCGCCCGTGAACGCGGCCTTGGTATCGCGGGCATTCAGGGCTTCGCCTCTGCCCCCGGCACCGGGGTCACCGCCACCGTCGACGGCCGTACGATCGCGGTTGGCGCCCCCGACCGGCTGCTGGACGGCGCGGGTGATGCCGCCTCGGCCCGTGCCGCCGTGGTGGCCGGCGGACTGGAGGACGACGGCCGCACCGCGGTCCTGGTCCTGCGCGACGCGGTTCCGGTCGGTGTGCTGGGCATTGCCGACCGGCTGCGCCCCGACGCCGCCCGCACCGTCGCCGCCCTGACCGCACTGACCGGCCGCACTCCGATGCTGCTGACAGGCGACAACGCGCGCGCCGCCGCCCACCTCGCCGATGAGGTCGGCATCACCGACGTCCGCGCCGGCCTCCTGCCGCAGGACAAGGTCACCGCCGTCCGCGAGCAGGAGGCGAACGGACGCAAGATGCTGGTCATCGGCGACGGCGTCAACGACGCCCCCGCTCTGGCCGCCGCCCACACCGGCATCGCCATGGGCCGCGCCGGATCCGACCTCGCCCTGGAGACCGCCGACGCCGTTGTCGTCCGCGACGAACTCACCACTGTCCCCGCCGTCGTGAGCCTGTCACGGGCAGCACGACGGCTGGTCGTGCAGAACCTGGTCGTCGCCGGGGTGTTCATCTCCGGCCTGGTCATCTGGGACCTGGCAGGTCACCTGCCGCTGCCGCTCGGCGTCCTCGGCCACGAGGGCTCGACCGTCATCGTCGGCCTCAACGGTCTGCGCCTGCTGCGCGACGCCGCCTGGAACCGGGCGGCCGGGGACATCCGGTGAGCCACCGCGGCGAGCAGGCCGCCCCGCCCCGGGGACGGACTTCGCCGGCGCGATCGCCCTCAGGCCACAACAAAACGCCGAAGAGGGGCAGCCCCATCTCGCGAGAGCCTGCGCCCGCGGGAACTCCAGGTCACCGAACCCTTCCGCGCGGTTTCAGCGGCCCCGGCGGGAGTTCGGGAGCAGGCAGGGGATCACCGTCGTACCCCTTGACCTCACCGAATCGAGAGCCGGTCATCCAGTCCGAGCGTGCCTGTGCGATGTCCTCGTTGGATCGCCCGATGAAGTTCCACCACATGATGAGCTCCTCCTCGAAGGGCTCGCCGCCGAGGAGCATCAGGCCCGCGTCCGAGAGGGCGCGGAGGGGGAGTTCGGTGCGGCCGCAGCCGAGGTAGAGCATCGAGCCGGGGAGCAGCGGTACGCCGTCGACGTGGGCCTCACCCGACATGGCGAGCACGGCGTACTCGAAGTCCGGCTGCAGCGGCAGCCGTACGTCTGCGCCGCTCGTCAGCGCGAGGTCGGCACCCACGATCGGGGTGTACGTCGTCCCGGGTGAGGTCGTGCCGTCGACGCTGCCGAGGAGGAGTGTGGCGGTGAGGCCGGGTGCCGTGACCGTGGGCAGTTCGGCGTGGTGCTCGAAGCGTGGGTCGGTGTGCCGGTGACCGTCCGGGAGGGCCACCCACAGCTGCGCGCCGTGCAGCAGGCGGGCGTGCGACCTGGGGCTCTCCTCGGAGTGGCTGATGGCCCGGCCCGAGGTCATCAGCCCCAGCTCGCGCGGGCGGATCGTCTGCAGGCTGCCGGTCGAGTCGCGGTGCAGCACCTCGCCCTCGTGCAGCCAGCTGACCGTCTGCAGGCCCATGTGCGGATGCGGCGGAACCTGCATGCCGGGCTCGTCGGCGATGTCGTCGGGCCCGTAGTGATCGACGAAGCACCACGCACCGACCATGCGCCGGCCCAGGTTGGGCAGCAGACGGCGGACCTCGGTGGACTCACCGAGCTTGACCCGCCGGGGGCTGAGGAGTTCGCGCACCGGCTCCGCCACCACGAAACCGCGGCCACCGCACAGCGCGGGCACCGCCTCGCGATCAAGATTGCTCATGCCGCCCAACCTAGACCCGTCGACGACCCGCCGTCAGGCCATCGACCCGCCCATTGCGGGGCACTTCGCTCAGATCACCGCGGGCCTAGGACCGAGGGCGGAGGGGCGTACGCCCTTGGCCGGATCCGCCGGAAAATAGTAGCCATGGCTATAGTAGCCATGTACTGTTTCCAGCATGAGTTCGGTATCCGAGGGCGCTACGCCCGGCTTTCTCGTCTGGCGCCTGTCGATGAAGTGGCGCGTGGCGGTCGACCGTGCGGTCGCGCCACTGGGCCTGACCCACGCGCAGTACTCGCTGGTGGCGTCGCTCTACGGCATGGACAGAGCCGGCCGGCGGCCCAGCCAGCGCCGGCTCGCCGATCACACCGGGCTCGAACCGCTGTACGTCTCGAAGCTGGCCCGCGCACTGGAGACGGCCGGGATCATCGACCGGACCCGAGACCCGGCCGACCCGCGGGCGGTCCAGCTGTCCCTCACGAAGGAAGGGCGAGAGGTCACCCGACGGGCGATCCGAGTGGTCCAGAGCCTTCTCGACCAGCTGCTCGAACCGCTCGGCGGACTCGACGGGGAGCACACGAGGGCATTCAGCCACGAGCTGCTGACCCTGCTCGACGTACCCCTCGGCCTCCAGCCCGACGCCGATGCCCATCCCGAGAACGACACCCACCCGAAGGAGCAGTCATGACCACCACCCCAGTCCTCCTCAACGGCCAGGTCATAGGCCTCGCCCACTATGCGAGCCGCGCCGCCCTGGAGGCCGTCCTGGCCCGCACCGGAAGCAGCTTCAGCCAGTCGGTGGCCCTCCGGGCCGTCTCGGACAACGGCGGGACGGTCGAGCGCGACCGGCTCGTGGACCGTCTGGTCGGCGCGCTGAAGATCGACGAGTCGGCGGCGCGGGAGACCGTCGAGGAGTTGACGGCTCTGAAGCAGCTGGAGACCCCGGCGCCCGGGCAGGTGTCGCTGACGGACAGCGGCCGGGAGCTCTACGAGAGGATCCGCGCCGGTGGCAACGAGATCGCCGCCCGGCTCTACGCCGGCATCCCGGCCGAGGACCTGGCGGTCGCCGGCCGTGTCCTGACGCTCGTCACGGAGCGGGCCGACGCGGAGCTGGCCAACTCGTAGGGCGCGGGGCGGACACCCCTTCGACCCGGCCGTCCAGGTCATGGAATTTTCAACAAACCTCCGCGGTTACGAGCAGCGAGGGAGGTCAGCAGTGGACACGACGTACTACGACCACGGAACGGCCGCGGAGCGCTGGGAGCGGGCGCGGATGTTCTTCGACGCCAAGGACTACGCGGCTGCCGCGAGGGTTATGGACGGGCTGGTCGACGAGGTGCCGGAGCAGGTCGGCCCCCGGCTGCTCCTCGCGCGTTCGTACTACCACTCCGCCCAACTGCGGCGCGCGGAGGCCGAGTTGCGTGTGCTCGTCGAGCGTGACCCGGTCGAGCACTACGCCCGGCTGATGCTCGGCCGCACCCTGGAACGCCAGGGGCGCGCGGAGGAGGCGGAGACGCATCTGCGGATCGCGTCGGCGCTCGCGGGCGACTTCGGGCAGCCGTCGTCACCCCGGGCGACGCCCGCCCCGTAAGGGCTGTACGAGGAGGCCGGGCGCCGGAGGCGCCGGCCGGTCACCGAAGTGACCGGCCGGCCCCGGCACCCGGCCTCCTCGCGTGCGCCTGCGCCCGCCCGACGGTCAGCCGCTCTCCCCCGGTCCCACCACGCGGGCCCCGTAGGAGCGCTTCCCCCGCCGGTACGCGATCTCGCCGAGGACCACGTCCACGGCGACGAAGACCGCCAGCGGGATGCCGAGCAGGGGGACGAAGTAGCCGAGGACCGCGACCGCGGCCATGAGCGGTACGAGGATCTGCGCGGGGATCTGCTGCCAGGACCCACGGGGGACCGGGCGGCCGAAGGCGGAGGCACGGCCGCGCTGCCACCACATGCGGTAGCCCCACAGGATCAGCAGGACCAGCGAGAGGGCCAGGGCCATCAGGACGATCTGGTTGACGAGGCCGAACAGGAGACCGGTGTGGGCGTCGATGCCCCAGCGGGTCAGCTTCGCGAGGAACGGGTAGTCGGCGAACCGGAGTTCGTCGGTGACCCGGCCGGTCGCCGGGTCCACGGACACCGAGTCCTGCTTCTCCGGCCAGCTGCGCTGCACCTGCTTGACGACGTACGCGGACGAGGCGTCGGCGGGCGGGACGATCTCGACGGGGTCACCGAGTCCCTTGGCCCGGGCCGCCGCCAGGATCTCGTCGATGCCCACCACGCCACCGCCGGTCTGCTCCCCCGCGCCGGGCGCGTCGCCATGGCCCGCGTGCTCCCCGCCGGCCGCCGCCGAGACCGACGGCGTGGCCTGGCCGAGCGAGGTCCTGAGCACGTCGATGTTCGCGCCGGCGTAGGTCGACCAGGTCAGACCGGTCGCCGACAGGAAGATGAAGCCGGCCGCGGCCCAGACGCCGACGGTGCCATGCAGGCCCAGGGTGCGGCGGCGCCCGCTCACGCCCCGCACCTTCCGCTGCGCGCGCCGGCGCCCGAACCACAGCACGAGCCCGCCGCCCGCGATCACCCACAGCCAGCTCGCGGCGAACTCGCTGTAGAGCCGGCCGCTCTCGCCGAGCTGGAGGTTGGCGTGCAGTCCGTCGATCCAGGTGCGCAACGGCAGCGCGCCGCTGGACCCGTACTGCTCCAGCGCCCCGCGCACCTTTCCGGTGTACGGGTCGACGAAGACCGCCAGCGTGCGGTCCTCGTCCACGCCCGGCACCCCGGACAGCAGCACCCTGGTCGTCGCGTCCGCCTCCGGTGAGGGGCGTACGGCCGAGACCGCACCCTCCGGGTGGGCCTTCCGGGCGGCGGCCACTTGCTCGGACAGCGGCAGCTTGCCGTCGCCGACCGGGACGGTCAGTTCATGCGCGTACACGATCTTCTCCGCCTGGAAGGAGGCGGCGTACAGAAAGCCGGTCAGAGCGGCTATCAGCAGGAACGGGGCGACGAGCACTCCGGCGTAGAAGTGCAGGCGCAGCACGAGTGCGCGCAGCGGGGCCTTTCTGGAAGGGGGCGGGGCGTCGGACGGCGAAGACGCGTCCGTGAGGGTCGTGGGAGCGGTGGACATCGGCGGGGCTCTCCGTGGGGTGGGGACGGACTCGGGCCGCGGACAGGGCAGTTCGCCCGTGGCGGTCCAGTAGTCGGAGCGCGGCGGCGTCGAGTTCCCGCGGCCGCGCGTGACGTGGGTCACACCGACAGGGCGGGGGCTCGCCCGGCTCCGCCTCGCACCGCGAGGGTCCGGCTTGGCATCCTGGCGCGATGGCATCCGAACGTGACCCCGGCACGACCCGCCCCCTGAGCGACCGGGTCGAGGAACTTCTCTCCCACGACGGCCCGTTGCCGATCGTGGCCGCCGGCGACCCGGTACTGCGTCGGGGCACCGAGCCCTTCGACGGTCAGCTGGACCCGGCGCTGCTGGCCCGCTTCGTCGCCGCGCTGCGCGAGACCATGCGCGCGGCCCCCGGTGTCGGTCTCGCGGCACCCCAGGTCGGCGTGCCGCTGCGGATCGCGGTCATCGAGGACCCGGCACCGGTGCCCGACGAGGTGCGGCTGACCCGCGGCCGGGTGCCGCAGCCGTTCCGGGTACTGGTGAATCCGTCGTACGAGCCCGTCGGCCCCGCCCGGGCCGCGTTCTTCGAGGGCTGCCTGAGCGTCCCGGGCTGGCAGGCCGTGGTGGCCCGGGCCGCCGAGGTGCGGCTGCTGGGGCAGGACGAGAACGGCCGCGGGCTCGACGAGGTCTTCACCGGCTGGCCCGCCCGCATCGTCCAGCACGAGACCGACCACCTGGACGGGACCCTCTACCTCGACCGCGCCGAGCTCCGCTCCCTGGCCTCGAACGAGGCGATGGCGGAGCGATGGGCGCAGCCGACACCGGCGCACGCGGCGACGGCCCTCGGCTTCGAGCTGCCCGGCTGACGGGCTCCACCACAGCTGACGCCGAGGCACCCGTCCCCGGATGCGGCGCGCGGGCTACGCGTCCCGGTACGCCTCCAGCAGCCGCAGCCACACCTCGCTCACCGTCGGATACGACGGCACCGCGTGCCACAGCCGGCTGATCGGCACCTCGCCGGCGACCGCGATGGTCGCCGAGTGGATCAGTTCGCCCACGCCGGGGCCGACGAAGGTGACACCGAGGAGGATCTCGCGGTTGATGTCGACGACCATGCGGGCCTGTCCGCGGTAGCCGTCGGCGTACAGGCTCGCGCCCGCGATCCTGGAGAGGTCGATGTCGACGGCGCGGACGCGGCGGCCGGCCTGCTCCGCCTCGGCGAGAGAGAGGCCGACGGACGCGGCCTCCGGGTCGGTGAAGACGACCTGCGGGACGGCAGCGTGATCGGCGGTCGCGGTGTGGGCGCCCCAGGGGTCCGTCTCCAGGAGGGGGACGCCGGAGGCGCGGGCGGCGATGGCCGCGCCCGCGATCCGGGCCTGGTACTTGCCCTGGTGGGTGAGGAGCGCGCGGTGGTTGACGTCGCCCACCGCGTACAGCCAGGCGCTGCCCGTCACCCGCAGGGAGTCGTCGACCGACAGCCACGAGCCGGGCTCCAGGCCCACGGTCTCGAGGCCCAGGTCGTCGGTGCGGGGCTCGCGTCCGGTGGCGAAGAGGATCTCGTCGGCCTCGATGCGGTCCGCGGTGTCGGTGAGGGCCACGACCGTCGGCCCCTCGCGCGTCACGGCGGTCACCGACGTGCCGGTGCGCACGTCCGCGCCCGCCTCCTTCAGGGACTCGATGACGAGCTCCCCCGCGAAGGGCTCCATCCGGGGCAGCACGCCCTTGCCGCGGACCAGGAGGGTGACCTGCGAGCCGAGGGCCTGCCAGGCGGTGGCCATCTCGACGGCGACCACCCCGCCGCCCACCACGATCAGGCGGCCAGGCACGGCCTGCGCGCTGGTCGCCTCGCGGCTGGTCCAGGGCTTGACCTGGGCGAGTCCGGGCAGGTCGGGGAGGGCCGCGCGGGTGCCGGTGCACACGGCGACGGCGTGCCGGGCCGTGAGCACCCGCCGCTCGCCGTCCGGGCCCTCGACCGTCACCTCACGCGTGCCGGAGAGCCTGCCCTGGCCGCGGTGGAGGTCGGCTCCGATGCCGTCCAGCCAGGCGACCTGGCCGTCGTCCTTCCAGTGGGAGGTGAACTCGTCGCGGTGGGCGAGCACCGCGGCCGCGTCGAGCGGGCCCCGCACGGCCTGGCTCAGCCCCGGGACGCGGCGCGCGTCGGCGCGGGCGATGACCGGGCGCAGCAGGGCCTTGCTGGGCATGCAGGCCCAGTAGGAGCACTCGCCGCCGACCAGCTCGCTCTCCACGACCGCGGTGGAGAGACCGGCCGCACGGGTGCGGTCGGCCACGTTCTCCCCCACGGGCCCCGCACCGAGCACCACGACGTCGTACGCGATGGATTCCGTTTCCGTCATGGGGCCAGTCTGGTAGCTGGTGTGCCCACTGGCCACACGGGTACGTGCGCGGAATACGCCACCGTGGAGCGGCGTTGTGCCAAGCGGCTTGCCCGAGCCCCGACAGCAGGAAGCGAGAAAGACGCCATGAGCAGCACCGTGGAGCTCACCAAGGAGAACTTCGACCAGACGGTCACGGAGAACGAGTTCGTGCTGATCGACTTCTGGGCGTCCTGGTGCGGACCGTGCCGGCAGTTCGCCCCGGTCTACGAGAAGGCCGCGGACGCCAACCCGGATCTGGTCTTCGGCAAGGTCGACACCGAGGCGCAGCCGGAGCTGGCGCAGGCCTTCGGCATCCAGTCGATCCCCACGCTCATGATCGTCCGTGACCAGGTCGCCGTCTTCGCGCAGCCGGGCGCGCTGCCCGAGGCCGCCCTGGAGGACGTCATCGGCCAGGCCCGGAAGCTGGACATGGACGAGGTCCGCAAGTCGGTCGCCGAGCAGCAGGCGCAGCAGACCGAGGCCGGCGAGTAAGCAGACGTACGACGACGAACGGGCCCCGGCGGGTGGAACGGCCGGGGCCCGTCGCCGCTCACAGGGCGAGGGGAAGTCCCGTGTAGTTCGCGGCCAGTTCGGCGGCGGCCGGCCGGGACGAGGTGATCCGGCGCAGCCGGGTGAGCTGCAGTCGGTCCTCGAAGGCGTCCCCGTCGGGCTGCTGGTGCAGCATCCGGGTCATGTCGTACGAGAAGCGGGTCGCCTGCCACACCCGGCCAAGACACAACTCCCCGTAGCGGTCGAGGAGTTGGGTGGAGCCGGTGAGATGCAGCTGGACGAAGCCGCGAGCCAGGACACGGACGTCGGACACCGCCAGGTTGAGCCCCTTGGCGCCCGTCGGGGGCACGATGTGGGCGGCGTCCCCGGCCAGGAAGAGCTGTCCGTGGCGCATCGGTTCGTGGACGTAACTCCGCATGGTCGTCACGGCCTTGGACGTGATGGGGCCGCGTTCCAGTGTCCAGTCGGCGTCGATCGCGAAGCGCGCGGAGAGCTCGTCCCAGATCCGGTCGTCGGGCCAGTCGCCGGGGTCCGTGTCGCTGGGGACCTGGAGATACAGCCGCGAGACGGACGGCGACCGCATGCTGTGCAGCGCGAAGCCGCCGTCACCCCGCGCGTAGATCAACTCCTCGCAGGACGGCGCCACATCGGCGAGGATCCCGAGCCACGAGTACGGGTAGTCGTGCTCGAACGTGCGGCTCACTTCGGCCGGGAAGGTGCCGCGCGCGATGCCGTGGAAGCCGTCGCAGCCCACCACGTAGTCGCAGGTGAGGGTCTGTTCCTGCCCCTCGTGCACAAAGCGCACCCGGGGCGATTCACTCTCCGGCCGCTCGATGGCGAGGGCCTGAGCCTCGAACAACAACGGTGGCCCGTCCGCGAGTTGGAGAGCGACGAGGTCCTTCACGAGCTCGGTCTGCGCGTAGATGGTGACCGTGCGGCCGCCGGTGAGGACCGGGAAGTCGAGGTGGTGGCGTTCGCGGTCGAAGCGCAGCTCGATGCCGTGGTGGACCAGGCCCTCGATCTCCAGCCGCTCGGCGGCGCCGCACGCGCGTAACGCGTCGACCGTGCCCTGCTCCAGCATTCCGGCGCGCTGGCGCTGTTCCACGTAGGCGCGCGTCCTGGATTCCAGTACGACGCAGGCGATTCCCGCCTGGTGCAGCAGCCGGGCCAGAAGCAGCCCGGCGGGGCCCCCGCCGATGATGCCGACCGTCGTCCGCATGACGCGCCTCCCCAGTGTTCAGCTCGATTCGCGGTGCACGACCCTCGCTCCGAGCACCTCGTGCGCCTCCGGCGTGCCACCGGGTTCGCGCACCGCCCGGTCGACCAGCTCCGCGAGGTCACGGCCGGCCGGCAGCTCGATGTGGACCGTGCTCAGACGCGGCCGCAGCAGCCTGCCGAGCATCAGGTCGTCGGCACCGATCACGGCCGTCTCCTCCGGAACGGCGATGCCCTCGTCCTGGAGGGCCCGCATCAGCAGCATGGCGTACTCGTCGTTGTACGCGAACACCGCGTCCAGGCCCAGTGACCGCCAGTGCCCGGCGAGTCGGGCCGCGGCCTCCTCCTCGTAGGCGAGCGGCAGCTCGGTCACGGTGGCGTCGGTGCCGCGCAGGGCGCGCCGTACCCCTGCGAGACGGGGCCCGGAGAAGACGTCGAGGCCCGGCTCCTCGGGCACGACGACCCCGATACGGCGCCGGCCGCGGGCGAACAGGTGCGCGCCGGCACTGTGCCCGACCCCGGCGTGGTCCATGAGCAGCGCGTGGGCGCCCTCGACGCGCTCGGTGCCCAGCGTGACGACGGCCCGGGCGCCGGAGCGCTTGAGGACGGCCACCCCCTCGGGGCCGAGCTCGCTGCCGGGCACCAGTACGGCGACCGGCCGCAGCTCCGCCCAGGCGCGGGCCGCCTCGTCGCCGTGCAGACCGACGCTGCCGTACTGCACCACGGTGTAGTCGAGGCGGCCGAGCGCCCACTGCAGCTCGCTCAGGAACTGGCTGTAGAGCGGCCCCGCCGGCACGTCAGGGGCGGGCATCAGGACCATGCGGGTGTGCCCGGCGCGCAGACTGCGGGCCGCGGCGTGGGGTACGTACCCGAGCTCCTTGGCGGCCTCGTGGACACGGCGGCGGGTGGGTTCGCTGATCCGGACGGCGCTGGTGTTGTTCAGGACGTACGAGACGGTCGCCCGCGAGACACCGGCCAGGCGGGCCACATCGGCGCTCGTCGGCACGGGGTGTGGTGCGGGCGACGGCGGGGCGGGGTCTTTCGGTATCTGCACCATGACGACCGCATCTTTGCAGAAGCCCGGCGCGCCGCTTTGTGCGGGGGAAGTTCCGGTGGCACGGCACGGATCGCCGGTGTTCCGGAAGGTGTCGCCGGTGCTGGTGAGGGGCGCCCGCGGCACGGTGCGGGCCGGCCCACGGAGCGGATGAAGGGTGGCCCCCGCACCGGAACTCGCCGCTCCGCAAAGGAAGTTCACCCTCCCTATCGCATCGGGCCCCCGGACGTTACCGTGCGGTAGACGCCGTGCGACCGGAGGTGCCCGATGGCTGACGACCGTGCCCCTGGCCTGGCCGAGTGCGCTCGGGCCCTCGCCGCCGGGGAGATGACCTCACGCGCCGCCGTCGAGCAGGCGCTGGCCCGGATCGAGGCGAGCCAGCCCTCCCTGAACGCCTTCCGCAGGGTGCGCGCCGAGGCGGCGCTCGCCGAGGCGGAGGCGGCCGACAAGGAACTGGCCGCGGGTGGGCGCCGGCCGCTGCTCGGGGTGCCGGTGGCCGTCAAGGACGACATGGACGTGGCCGGCGAGCCGACCGCCTTCGGCTGCCGCGGTGAGTACCCGGTGCAGGCCGAGGACGGCGAGGCGGTGCGCCGGCTGCGTGCGGCCGGCGCCGTGATCGTCGGCAAGACCAACACCTGCGAACTGGGCCAGTGGCCCTTCACCGAGGGCCCCGCCTTCGGCGCCACCCGCAACCCCTGGCACAGCGATCACACCCCCGGCGGTTCCTCGGGGGGTTCGGCGGCCGCCGTGGCGGCGGGCCTGGTGCCGGCCGCACTGGGTTCGGACGGCGCGGGCTCGGTCCGGATCCCGGCCGCCTGGACGCACCTGGTCGGCATCAAGCCGCAGCGCGGCCGGATATCGACCTGGCCGCGCCCCGAGTCGTTCCAGGGCATCACCGTCAACGGCACGCTCGCCCGCACGGTCGCCGACGCCGCCCTGCTCCTGGACGCGGCGAGCGGTCAGCACGCCGGCGATCTGCACCACCCGCCGGCGCTGCGCGTGTCCGACGCGGTGGGCCGGGATCCCGGCCGGCTGCGGATCGCGCTCTCGCTGAAGCCGCCGTTCACGGCGCTGCGCGCCCGGCTCGACCCCCGGATACGGGCCCGGGTCGTCGCCCTCGGGGAACGTCTCGCCGCTCTTGGCCACGTCGTCGAGGAGGCGGAGCCGCGCTACGGGCAGATCGGGCTCACGTTCCTCCCGCGGGCGACCGCCGGTATCGCCGAGCGGGTACGCGACGTGCCCTTCCCCGACCTCCTCGACCGGCGCACCCGGGACACCGCCCGGCTGGGCCGGCTGCTCGGCGGGACCCCGCTGCGGGTCGCCCGGCGGGCGGAGGCCACCCTGCACCGGCGCATCGGCGCGCTGTTCACGTCGTACGACGTCCTCCTCGCGCCGACGACCGCCGCTCCCCCGCCGCGGATCGGCGCCATGGTGAACCTGAACGGGCTCGGCACCGACCGTGCCATGGTCGCCGCCTGCCCCTACGCCTGGCCTTGGAACGTGCTGGGCTGGCCCGGCGTCAACGTCCCCGCCGGCTTCGTCGGCGACGGGCTCCCGGTCGGCGCCCAGCTCCTCGGACCGGCGCACAGCGAGCCGCTGCTGGTCTCCCTGGCGGCCCAGTTGGAGGCGGACCTGCGCTGGCACGAACGGTGGCCGCCGCCCGCGGCCGCGGCGGATTCCCCCGCGGCGTAACGGAGTTCGCCGCACACGCGGTGACCAGCGTCTTCTGCCCGTACGCTGAGGCCATGGGCGATGCGTCGATGATCGGGTTGATGGGGCGGGTCACCGGCACGGTCGGGCCCGGGCTCGTCGGCGAGGTGATCGTCCGCGTGCGCGGCGGCGCGGAGCACTTCCTCGCGTATCCCGCCGCCGCGAAGGAGCGCATCGAGCCGGGCACGGTGGTGATGGTGGTGGAATACCTGCCGCCCCGCACGGTGTACGTGTCGGCCGCGTACGACAGCTGACAGACGCCGCAGGGACGGCTGTCGCCCCCGCCCATACGACAGTTGAGCCCCTGGCTGCCCAGGTGAGGGCCGTAGGCGTCAAGATTGCAACAAGGATTCGTCAGCGTCTGTACCCCGGCCCTGCGCAGGAGCACACTCCGTTCGTTCGGTGCCGATAGGGCACCATCCAAAGGGGGCGTATGCCGATGGTTGTCGGCGTCGTGGCGGGGGCGGTTGTCCTCGCACTGATCTTCATCGTTGTGGTCTTCAAGCTCATGTGGCGAGTGGCTGAGCCCAACGAAGCACTGATCATCTCCGGTTCGAAGCATCGGACCGAAGGCCTTGAAGAAGGCATGGGATTCCGCATCGTGACGGGGCGCGGCACGCTGGTGCTGCCGGGTGTGCAGGCGGTGCGCAAGCTGTCGCTCGATCTGAACGAGACCGAGCTGTCCGTGGACTGCGTGACCCACCAGGGCATTCCGCTCAAGGTGCGGGGCGTGGTCATCTTCAAGGTGGGCGACGACTTCGTGTCGATCGCCAACGCGGGCCGCCGCTTCCTCGATCAGCAGAAGCTGATGGCGGAGCGGGTGCACAACGTGTTCGCCGGCCATCTGCGGTCGATCGTCGGCGGGTTGACCGTCGAGGACATGATCCGCGACCGCGAGAAGCTGACCGGTCAGACCCGGGCGGCGTGCGGCACGGAGATGGAGAAGCTGGGACTGATCGTCGACTCGCTGCAGATCCACGAGATCGAGGACCCGACCGGATACATCAAGAACCTGGCCATGCCGCACGCCGCTGCCGTCCAGCGGGACGCGCGGATCGCGCAGGCGGAGGCGAACCGTCTCGCCACCGAGGCCGAACAGCAGGCCGCGGCACGGATGTCGGAGGCGACCCGGGACAGCGAGATCCTCCAGGCCGGCTACCAGGCCGAGCGCGACAAGGCGGGTGCCAAGGCTCTGCAGGCCGGTCCGCTCGCCGATGCCGCCGCCCGCCAGGACGTCGTCGTGCAGGAGACACGGGTCGCCGAACTCGAGGCCCAACGGCGTGAGCAGCAGCTCCAGGCGGACGTCCGCAAGCCGGCGGACGCGAAGGCGTACGAGACACGGGCGCGGGCCGAGGCGGAGCGCGACGCGCGGATCTCCGCGGCGCAGGCGAAGGCGAGGGAGACCGAACTCGCCGCCGCGGCCGAGGCGACCCGGGTCAAGACGGCCGCGATCGCCGACGCCGAGGCGACGAAGGCCCGGGGTGCGGCCGCCGCGATGGCGACCCGCGCCACGGGTGAGGCCGAGGCGGCGAGCCAGCAGGCCAAGGGGCTCGCGATCGCCGAGTCGACCCGGGCGAAGGGGCTCGCGGAGGCCGAGGCCATCAAGGCGCGGGCCGCTGCCCTGGCCGAGAACCAGGAGGCCGTGGTCGCGCAGCAACTCGCCGAGGACTGGCCGGAGATCGTCCGGGCGGGCGCGGGCGCCTTCAACAATGTCGAGCACATGGTGCTGCTCAACGGCGCCGAGGGGATGTCCGACATGTTCACCAAGGCGCTGACCATGGGCGGCACCGGCCTGGGCCTGGCCCGCCAGTTGCTCGCGTCGATGAACCAGAACGGGCCGTCGGCCCAAGGGACCGCCGGGCTCAACGGGTTCGTGCCACCGCGCAGCGAGAAGGTGCCGGTGGAGAAGGACGAGGGCTGACCCGCTGATGCGGTGACGAACTGAGACACCGCGGCTTCGGGTGTACGGGAGTTGACCTCCGTGCGCCCGGAGCCGCGCCCGTGCGGACCCGGCCGCCGGACACAGGCCCGCAGGCTCTACGGTGACCGCGTGAGTGCCTTTACCGATGAGACCGATGAGACCGACGCACCCGTCCCCGGCCGCTACGGCCCGTCGGCGACCACCGAGGCCGAGCCTCGCGAGGTCGGCCGGGTGAGGACGGAGTACGCGCCCGCGCACGACGGCGACCCCGACCCGGGCGAGATCGTCTGGACGTGGGTGCCCTTCGAGGAGAACGACGGCCGGGGCAAGGACCGCCCGGTGCTCGTCGTCGCCCGTGAGACCGGCGGCACGCTGCTCGCCGTACAGCTGTCGAGCAAGCGGCACGACGGCGACCGGGAGTGGGTGCCGATCGGCAACGGGCCGTGGGACCGCTCGGGTCGCGACTCATGGGTGGACGTGGACCGGGTGCTGCGCCTCCACGAGGACGGGATGCGCCGGGAAGCGTGCGCGCTGGACCGGATGCGGTTCAACCTCGTCGTGCACCGGCTGCGGGAGCGGTACGGCTGGCGCTGACCGCCTCACGGACGGGACGGCGGGGCTGCGCCGGGGCGAGCGGGCACGGCTGCTCCGGGACGGGACGGCAGGGGGCTCACGGACGGGACGGCAGGGCTGCTCCGCGGCGGAGCTCGCGTGCGAACGCCTGCTCGAATGGGGTGCGCGTCGCCGATCGGGCCGTACGGTCCAGGATCCCGAAGACCACGTGCTCGAAGGACCCCTCGAAACGGCCGCCGGACAGCAGGGCGTGAAAGGCGCCGGCGACCTGCGCCGGATCGTTCTGGAACACTCCGCAGCCCCACGCGCCGAGGACCAGCCGCCGGTACCCGTGGGCCGCGGCCGTCTCCAGCACGCGCTCGGCCCGCACGGCGAGGGCGCGCGGCAGCTCGGCCGCGCGCTCGGGTGCCGTACGCCGGACGACTCCGGCGTTCGGCGCCGCGGCCGTCAGGAATCCGGCGCTGTACGGCTCGTCCAGGAGGCGTCCCCGGTCGTCACGGAAGACGGGTACCCCGGGTGAGTGGATGACACGGTCGGTGTAGAACGGGTCGCGGTGGGCCCGGTGGTGGTCGTAGAACTCCCTGGCCCGCAGCACACAGGTGTAGAGCGCGGAGGCCCGGCACAGCGCCTCCTCCTGGGCCTGCGCGCCGTTGAGATAGCCGCCCCCGGGATTGCGCGCCGAGGCGAAGTTCAGCACGGCCACCGGGCCCGCGAGGCGGCGGGCGGCCTCCAGACTGCTCTCGCCCGTGACCTCGAAGAACGTGTCCACGGGGCTGTTCGCCGGGATCTCCACGGACTCCGGGCCGAACATCCGCGTACCGGCCCGTGCCGCCTCGACGGCCGCGGCGATCGACACCGGGCGACCGTCGGAGGCGCGGTATCCACCGGCCGCGACGATCTCCTCGGTGCCCTGCGCGATCCCGCGCAGGCGCGCGCTCACTGCGCGACCCCCGTACGCGCCGCGAACGCACCCTGCGTGGTCTCCCCCGTCGTGCCCATGAACGCATCGTGAGCGATGCTGGTCATGCGGCGCAACAGAGTTTCCCTGGCTCGCGAACATCGTCTTCCGGTCCCCAGAAGCGTCGATTTGCACTCTTGTGCGAACCGGCGCGGGTGGTCTTGGGTGGGACGAGCGATGCCGGTCCGGCCCACCGAAGCCGGGTCGGCGGCATGATGGAATCTCAGGAGGATCCCGACATGTCCGATTCGGTGAGTGACTGTACGGAGCACCACTCCGTTGTCACCGAGGCCGAGGTGGAAGCACTGGTCCGTGGCATCTGCTTCAAGACCGGACCGCCCCGCACCCTCGGTGTCGAAGTGGAATGGCTCGTCCACGAGCTGCGGCAGCCGCAGCTCCCGGTAACACCCGCAAGGCTCGAAGAGGCTTACGCCACTCTGCGGACCCTGCCCCTGCGTTCGGCGCTCACCGTCGAACCGGGCGGCCAGCTGGAGCTCAGCTCCCATCCCGCCGCCTCCCTGATGGAGTGCATCGGGTCCGTGTCCGAGGACCTCGCCGCCGTACGCGCGGTACTGCGCGAGGCGGGTCTGGGCCTCAGCGGATACGGCCAGGACCCCTGGAACCCCCCGAGCCGCTTCCTCCATGAGCCGCGCTACGACGCCATGGAGCGCTACCTCGACCGCACGGGTCCCGAGGGCCGCGCCATGATGTGCTCCTCCGCCTCCGTCCAGGTGTGTCTGGACGCCGGGTACGAGGAGCCGGGCCCGCTCGGCCACGGTCGGCGCTGGTGGCTGGCGCACCAGCTGGGCGCGGTCCTGGTGGCGGCATTCGCGCACTCCCCCATGGCCGCGGGACGGCCCACGGGCTGGCGCTCCACACGCCAGTCGCTGTGGGCGGCGATGGACCCGGGGCGGACCAGCGCGCCTTCCCTGGCCGGAGACCCGCGCGTCGCCTGGGCCCGGCATGTGCTGGACGCGCCGGTGATGTGCGTGCGCGCGCGCAGGGGCGCCTGGGACGTGCCCGAGGGCCTGACCTTCCGGGAGTGGACCCGCTCCGGCACACCACCGGACCGGGCGGACCTCGACTATCACCTGACCACCCTGTTCCCGCCCGTGCGCCCGCGCGGGCATCTGGAATTCCGGATGATCGACGCCCAGCCGGGCGACGACGGGTGGATCGTGCCGCTCGCCGTGACCGCCGCGCTGTTCGACGACGCGGAGGCCGCCGAGACCGCGTACCGGACCGTCAAGCCGCTGGCGGAGCGGGCCGGGTCGCGGCCCGCTCCCTGCAATCCGCTGTGGACCGAGGCGGCGCGCGGCGGCCTCGCCGACCCGGAGCTGCACGAGGCGGCGGTCACCTGTTTCGCGGCGGCGGCCGACGCCCTGCCGCGCATCGGCGCCACCCGCGAGGTGCAGGAGGCCGTGGCGGAGTTCACCGACCGCTATGTGGCCCGGGGCCGCTGCCCCGCCGACGATCTGCTGAGCCGGTTCCACGGGAAGGACATCCGCACATGACCGCCCCCGCATCCCTCACGGACCCGGAGTCGCTCCGGGAGCGCGCCCTGGCCGCGCTGACCAGGGCCCGGGACCGTACCGCGCTGCTCACCTCGTGCGTGGACGAGCCCGAACTGACCGCGCAGCACTCGCCGTTGATGTCCCCGCTGGTGTGGGACCTCGCGCACATCGGCAACCAGGAGGAGCTGTGGCTGCTGCGCGCGGTCGCGGGCCGGGAGGCGATACGGCCCGAGATCGACGGGCTGTACGACGCGTTCGAGCACCCGCGCGCCGAGCGGCCCTCGCTGCCGCTGCTGCCGCCCGAAGAGGCCCGCCGCTACGCCGCCGACGTGCGCGGGCGGGCGCTGGACGTCCTGGAGAGCACTGCCTTCCGGGGTTCCCGGCTGACCGAGGCGGGCTTCGCCTTCGGCATGGTCGCCCAGCACGAACAGCAGCATGACGAAACGATGCTGATCACCCATCAGCTGCGCAAGGGGCCCGCCGCCCTGACCGCGCCGGACCCGGTGGCCGCCCCCCCGTTCACCGGACCCGCCGAAGTCCTCGTGCCGGGCGGCCCGTTCACCATGGGCACCTCGGCCGAGCCCTGGTCGCTGGACAACGAACGGCCCGCGCACCAGCGCCTGATTCCGCCCTTCCGCATCGACACCACCCCGGTGACGAACGCCGCGTACCAGGCCTTCATCGAGGACGGCGGCTACGACGACGAGCGCTGGTGGACCCCGGAGGGCTGGGATCACATCCGCGGCCACGCCATCACGGCGCCGCTGTACTGGCGCCGCGAGGGCGGGCAGTGGCTGCGGCGGCGGTTCGGCGTCACCGAGCTCGTCCCGCCGGACGAGCCCGTGCTGCACGTGTGCTGGTACGAGGCCGACGCCTACGCGCGCTGGGCGGGCCGGCGGCTGCCCACCGAGGCGGAGTGGGAGAAGGCCGCCCGGCACGACCCGGCCTCGGGCCGCTCCACGCGCTATCCCTGGGGCGACGCCGACCCGACCCCCGAGCACGCCAACCTGGGCCAGCGTCATCTGCGCCCGGCGCCGGCCGGCAGCTATCCGGCGGGCGAATCGCCGCTCGGTGTACGCCAGTTGATCGGTGACGTGTGGGAGTGGACGTCGAGCGACTTCCTGCCGTACCCCGGGTTCGCGCCGTTCCCGTACAAGGAGTACTCGGAGGTGTTCTTCGGGCCGGAGCACAAGGTGCTGCGCGGTGGTTCGTTCGCCGTGGACCCGGTGGCCTGCCGCGGCACGTTCCGCAACTGGGACCTGCCGATCCGGCGGCAGATCTTCTCCGGGTTCCGCACCGCCCGCGACGGGGCCGCCTGATGTGCCGTCACCTGGCGTATCTGGGACCCCAGGAGCCGCTCGGCACCCTGCTCGTGGCCCCGCCGCACGGTCTGTACCGCCAGTCGTGGGCGCCCCGCAGGCAGCGGTACGGGACGGTCAACGCCGATGGGTTCGGTGTGGGCTGGTATGCGGAAGGGGACGCCGTTCCCGGCCGCTACCGGCGCGCCGGGCCCATCTGGGGGGACCAGTCCTTCGGGGATCTGGCGCGGGTGGTGCGCTCCGGCGCGCTGCTCGCGGCGGTCCGGGACGCGACCGTGGGCGGTGCGGACGGGGAGGCGGCGGCCGCACCGTTCGCCGCGGGCCGCTGGCTGTTCAGCCACAACGGGGCCGTCGCCGGATGGCCCCGGTCCCTCGCCCCGCTCGCCGCGACGCTGCCGGCGGCCGAACTGCTGTCGATGGAGGCGCGCTGCGACTCGGCGCTCGTGTGGGCGCTGGTCCTCAGCCGGCTGCGCGGCGGCGACGACGAGAGCCAGGCGCTGGCGGACACGGTCGTCGAGGTCGCCGAGGCGGCGCCCGGATCACGGCTCAATCTGCTGCTCACCAACGGCGAGACGATCACGGCGACCGCCTGGGGAGACACCCTCTGGTATCTCGCCGAGCCCGGCCGGCGCACCGTCGTGGCCTCCGAGCCCTACGACGACGACCCGCACTGGCAGGAGGTGCCGGACCGCACCCTGCTCGCGGCGAGCCGCACGGACGTCCTGCTGACCCCGCTGAAAGACCCGCACGAACACATGGCATCCGTCCCACCCAAGGAGCCGAGTACGTGAGCCCGTTCCTTCTCACCCGCACCCTCCCCGAGGACACCACGGACGCCGCTCTGCGTGCCGACGTGTCGCACGGCCTCACCCGCACGCCCAAGACGCTGCCCCCGAAGTGGTTCTACGACGCGCGCGGGAGCGAGCTGTTCGAGCAGATCACCGAGCTGCCCGAGTACTACCCCACGCGCGCCGAGCGGGAGATCCTGATCGCCCGGGCCGACGAGATCGCCGAGGCCACCGGCGCCCGCACCCTCATCGAGCTGGGGTCGGGCTCGTCCGAGAAGACCCGGCATCTGCTCGACGCGCTGCGGGAGTTGCACACGTACGTACCCGTCGACGTCAGCGAGAGCGCCCTCACCCAGGCCGGGGTGGCGCTGGCCGCCGAGCGTCCCGATCTCGACGTGCACGCGCTGATCGCCGACTTCACCGGCGGTCTCACCCTGCCGGACACGCCCGGGCCGCGGCTCGTCGCCTTCCTCGGCGGCACGATCGGCAATCTGATGCCCGCCGAGCGTGCGGCGTTCCTGTCGTCCGTACGCTCCCTGCTGGCGCCCGGCGACGCCCTGCTGCTCGGCACGGACCTGGTGAAGGACCCGTCGGTCCTGGTGGACGCGTACGACGACGCGGCCGGGGTGACCGCCGCGTTCAACAAGAACGTGCTGAGCGTGGTCAGTCGTGAGCTCGGCGCGGACTTCGACCTCGACGCCTTCGGTCATGTCGCCCTGTGGGACGCGGAGAACGAGTGGATCGAGATGCGGCTGCGCTCGCGCAGGGAGCAGACGGTGAAGATCCCGGCCCTCGATCTCGCGGTCGACTTCGCGGACGGCGAGGACGTGCGCACCGAGGTGTCCGCGAAGTTCCACAAGGAGGGCGTACGCAGCGAACTGGCCGCCGCCGGGCTGGACTTGGCGCACTGGTGGACGGACGAGGGAGGACGGTTCGCCCTGTCGTTGAGCGTGGCGCGCTGAGCGGCCGGCCGACGACTCGCCGGCTGGCCGGCTGGCCGGCCAACCGACTGGCTGGCTGGGACGGCCGGCTGCGCGCCGCGGCTCGGCGAGCTCGACGCCGGGCGAGTGCGACGCCGGGCGGGCGCGGCGTCGGGCGGGCGCGGCGTCGGGCGAGCGGGCGCGGCGCCCGACGGGCGTGCGGCCGACCGAGTGCGGCCGGCGCCCGGCGCGGACCGGCGGGGTTCACTCGCCGCCCGGCGCCAGTGCCTTCGTGATCCGGCGTGAGGCGCGGGCGGCCTCGGTCGCCGGGTCCGAGCCGGTGAGGACCTTGCTCATGTAGTCCTTGATCGGGTTGTCCGCCTCGACGGCCGCCCATTCGGGAGAGGACGGGGTCGCCCGGCCCTGCGCGGCGCCCGCCGCCATGGCCGCGACCCCCTCCTCGTCCGCGACGGCGCCCGCGAGGGTGGTCTTGTTCGGCACGTAGTTCATCGTCCGGGCCAGCTCCTTCTGCCACCTGGCGCCGGCGAGCGCGGCGATGACTGCGGTGGCGCCGTGCCGGTCGTCGGTGTTCTTGGGCACCACGAGGTCGGAGCCGCCGGTGAAGACGGCACCCGGCTCGGCGGCCGTCCTGCCCGGCACCGGGAAGAACCCGAGCTTGTCCTTGAGGGCGGGGTTCGCCTGCACGACGGCCTGGGCGAGCCCCGGTACCGCCACGATCTGCGCCACGCTCCCCTTGGCGAACACCCCTGACTGCGGCGGGTGTTCCTCGTCGGCGTTCGCGGGCCCCTCGCCGAGGGCCTGCAGCCGCCGGTAGAAGTCCATGCCGCGCAGTGCGGCGGGCGTCTGCAGAGCGCCCTGCCAGTTCCCCTCGGACTCGTCCGCCAGCTCGCCACCCTCGTCCCAGATGAACCCGGAGAGGGTGTACCAGTCCTGTCCGGCCAGGTAAATGCCCTGGGTGCCGCCGGAGTTGAGTTTCCGGGAGTCGGCGAGCCACTGGTCGCGCGTCCTCGGGGGCTTCTTGATCCCGGCCTGCGCGAACAGGTCCTTGCGGTAGATGACGACGCGGTTGGCCGCGTACCACGGGATGCCGTACTGGTGGGAGAGGTACTGCCCCGGCTCGGCCAGGCCCGGCAGCCAGTCGTCCATGCCCCAGTCGCGCATCGACTCCAGGGTCAGGTCGAGCAGTCCGCCGCCGGCGACGTACTGGGGAACCTGCGTGTTGCCGACCTCGATCACGTCGGGCGATCCGTCCGAGCCCCGCTTCAGCGCGGCCTGCACCTTGTCCCCGATTCCGGTCCACTCCTGGATGCGGATGTCGAGCTTGATGTCCCCGTGCGTCCGCTCGAACTCGTCGGTGAACCGTGACAGGAACTCCCGGGACGCGCTGTCCTTCATCAGCCACACGGTGACGGTCCGGCGCTCCGCACCTCCCTCCGGCAGCGCTCCGCACGCGGTGAGCAGAGACGCGGAGACCAGGGTGAGCGCGAGCAGCGGGACGACGGAACGACGACGTTTCACGAGGGGTCCTTTTCTGCCTTGCGGACAAGGGAGGGGAGCCCGACGTGGGGGGACGAGCGTTCAGCTCGCACGGGTGTTCTGGATTTTGGTATGGACCAATCGACCCGTCAAGGGCGGGCGGCCTCCGACGTCTCGCGGACGGCCGCCCCGTGGGGCACCGTGGAGTGACGCGTGGCACAGGCGCCACGGTGGAGAGGAGCACCCGCATGACCAACCACACGTACCGGGTCACCGAGATCGTCGGCACCTCGCCCGACAGCGTGGACCAGGCGATCCGCAACGGGATCGCCCGGGCCTCGCAGACCCTGCGCAACCTCGACTGGTTCGAGGTCACCCAGGTCAGGGGGCAGATCGAGAACGGCCAGGTCGAGCACTACCAGGTCGGCCTCAAGGTCGGCTTCCGGCTGGAGGACGGCGACTGACGCGACCCGTCGCGGCCTGCCGGGTCCGCCCGGCGGGCAGGCCCCTCAGGTCCGCCCCTCCCCCTCCTGGGCCTCCTTCAGCGCGGCCGACGTCGCCGCCCAGCGGGCTCGTACCACGGTGAATCCGGCCCGCTCGGCGTCCTCGCAGACGAGCTCGTCGTCGTCCACGAGGACGTGGATCGCGCGGTCACGGGCCAGCCGGCGGAGGATGTCCAGCTTGGTGCGGCGGGCGGGCCTGCGGTCGTCGTTCCGCCGCATCCAGATCGTTCCCCCGGGCAGGCCCTGGGCGGCGAGCCAGTCGACGGTGTCCCGCCGGCAGCGCTCGGGGCGGCCGGTGAGATAGACGACCTCGCACTCCTCGGCGCTCTTCAGCGCCAGCGCCACGCCCTCGGCCAGCGGCGGATCGTCCGGGGCGGCCGCGAAGAACGCGTTCCAGTCCCGTGGGGTGCGCTCCAGGAACCGCTGCCGGTGCGCGGTGTCGGCGAGCGTGCCGTCCAGATCGAATACGGCCAGTGGCCTGCTGTCCTTCGTCACCCGACCACCTTAGAAGCACCGCCGCGCTCAGCCGTTCCAGCTCTCGTCGTACGGATCGCGGGGAACCGGCACCGGCCGGGCCTCGCTCACCTCGAGATACGGGATCACCCCTCCGTTGACCGGGTCCTTGGCGCGCCGGGCGGTGTAGGTGCCGGTGACGGACAGCCAGGCGTCGGGCTGCAGGACGGGCGGGATGTGCCCGGACAGGCCGATCTTGACGGGCTGGGCGTCCGCCGCACAGCAGTTGAGAGCCATGCGCACCAGATAGGGCGAGCCGTCGGCACCGAGGGCGATGAAGCCGGTGATCTCGACGTGCCGGCCCTGGAGGGAGCGTCCGTGGTCGTAGGCCGCGCGGCCCGCGTAGTCCACGAGACCGAGCCGGAGGGGATCGCCGGCGGGGAGCGGTGGATAGCCGAAGGGCGCCTGCAGGGCCGTACCGGTGCGCACGGCGCTGTACGAGCCCAGCGCGGGCGGGGCGACCAGGATGAGCGCGAACAGGGGCAGGACGAGCAGCCAGGAGATACGCGGCTCACGGTGGGCGTGCCCGTGCCCGCCGGAGTCCCCCTGTCCGCCGGGGTGTTCGTCGCCCCCGCCGGAGTCCCCGTGCCCACCAGGCTGTTCGTCCTGCCCGGCGGAACGCTCGTACCCCCCTGAACCCTGCCGCTCGTCGGAGTGCTCCTGTCCCCCGGGTTGCCCTTGGGACTGCTCGCGGCCCGAGGAAGGCCGCCGCAGCTCGTACCAGACGGTGGCGACGGCGGCCGCGATCAGGACGATGCCGGCCAGGATCAGCAGCGGCCGCAGCCCCGCCTTCACGTACCGCAGATAGAGGTCGGTGAACGCGGCGTGCAGCACCGCGGCGCCGAGGAGGAACAGGACGGCCGCCTGCGCCTGCCGGTTCACAGCAGCACCGCCCCGACCAGGACCGACATCAGGACGGCCAGCGCGAAGGTGGCCGGCGCGAACCGCGCCGCGAACCCGCGCCCGAACGTGCCGACCTGCATGGCGAACAGCTTCAGGTCGATCATCGGTCCGACGACGAGGAACGCCAGCCGGGCCGTGAGCGAGAACTGGGACAGGGACGCGACCACGAACGCGTCGGCCTCCGAACAGATCGACAACAGCACCGCGAGGACCGCCAGGGCCAGCACCGACACCACGGGGTTGCCGGCCGCGGCGCTCAGCCAGCCGGCCGGCACCACGGCCTTGAGGGTCGCCGCGGCCATCGCGCCGACGACCAGGAAGCCGCCGGCGTGCATCACGTCGTGCCGTACGGACCCCCAGAACGCGGGCCCCCTGCCGAGGCCCTCGTACGAGGGCCGGGCCGGGGCGCGCATCCAGTCCGTGCGGCCCAGCCGCTGCCACAGCCAGCCCATCACGCACGCCACGAGCAGACTCGCCACGAAACGGGCGAGGACCATCCGCGGTTCGCGGGGGAAGGCTACGGCGGTGGCGGTCAGCACGATCGGGTTGATCGCCGGTGCGGACAGCAGGAACGCGAGGGCCGCCGCGGGGGTGACGCCCCGGCGCACCAGGGCCCCGGCCACCGGTACGGACGCGCACTCGCACCCGGGCAGGACCGCGCCCGCCATCCCGGCCACCGGCACCGCCAGCGCGGGACGGCGCGGCAGCGCGCGGGCGAAGAACGACGGCGGGACGAACACCGCGATGACAGCGGACAGCAGCACGCCGAGGACGAGGAAGGGCAGCGCCTGTACGACGACCGCGACGAACACCGTCATCCAGCTCTGCATCACCGGTGCCCCGAGCGCCCGGCGGATCGGCCCCTGGGCCACGATGACCAGGAGCAGGAGCATGGTCAGCACGAGCGGCGAGCTGAACTGCCACCCCTGCGGCTGGTCCACCGAGCGGGGTTCCACCCGCGTCGGTGGTTCCTTGGTGGTCGTCACGGGCGAGATACCTCCGGCACGAGGGGCTTCCGGGCTGATTCCCCTCCGCCTTCAGTACGCCCGGGCGGGCGCCGTTGCTCATCGCGAGTTCGGGCGATCGTGGAAGCCAGGAGAGTTCAGGAGTGTTGTAGCAGGAGGCCTGCCGCGTGACTGCGGCGGCCATGACAAAGACCGTGACAGCCGCGGTCACGACAGGGATCACGTGACATCCGCGGTCACGGGACGGATCAGGAGAAGGGACCCCGCGTGGAAGCCACCCGTTTCTCCGTGCTCGACCGTTCCCGCACCCGGGAGGGCCACGACGGGGCCGAGGCACTGCGGGACACCGTCCGGCTGGCGAGGGAGCTGGAAGCGCTCGGGTACCACCGGATCTGGGTCTCGGAGCACCACGGGGTCCCCGGCGTCGCCGGTTCGGCGCCGACCGTGCTGGCCGCCGCCGTGGCGGCGGCCACGACCGGCATCCGGGTGGGCACCGGCGGGGTCATGCTGCCGAATCACCAACCGCTGGTCGTGGCCGAGCAGTTCGGTGTCCTGGAGTCCCTCTTCCCCGGCCGTATCGACATGGGGCTCGGGCGCTCCGTCGGCTTCACGGACGGCGTGCGCCGGGCGCTGGGCCGGGACAAGGGCGACGCCGACGACTTCGCGGCGCAGCTCGACGAACTCCTCGGCTGGTTCCGGGGCACGTCCGGGACCGGCGTGCACGCGCGCCCTGCGGAGGGCCTGACCGTGCCGCCCTTCGTCCTGGCCATGGGCGAGGGTGCCACGGTCGCGGCCCGGGCCGGGCTCCCGATGGTCATCGGCGACCTCAGGAACCGCGAGAAGATGCGCCGGGGCATCGATCACTACCGTGAGACGTTCCGTCCGTCCCCCTGGGCGCGGGAGCCGTACGTCGTCATCTCCGGCACGGTCGCGGTCGCCGACACCCCGGCGAACGCCCGCCGCCTCCTCGTCCCCGAGGCCTGGTCGATGGCGTACTCCCGCACCCACGGCACCTTCCCGCCCCTGCCGCCCGTCGAGCGCGTCGAGGCGCTGACGATGACCGCCAAGGAGCGCGGCTTCTACGAGTCGGGGCTGGCCGGCCACATCGCCGGCACCGAGGAGCAGGTCGCCCACGAGCTTCAGACGGTGATCAAGGAGACGGGTGCGCAGGAAGTGCTGGTCACCACCAGTACGTACGAGCGCGGGCCGCTGCTGGACTCCTACCGGAGGCTGGCCTCGGTCGCGGGACTGACCAGGGCCTAGAATCGTGGGGTTTGTCCCTGACCCTCGGGAGTCGACCGATGCACAGCCCCCACGACCCGTACGTCCGGGTGCGCGGCGCCCGTGAGCACAACCTCCAGGGCGTCGACGTCGACATCCCGCGGGACGAGCTGGTGGTCTTCACCGGCGTGTCCGGCTCCGGGAAGTCGTCGCTCGCCTTCGGGACGATCTACGCGGAGGCCCAGCGGCGCTACTTCGAGTCGGTCGCGCCCTACGCCCGGCGGCTGATCCATCAGGCCGGGGCGCCCAAGGTCGGGGAGATCACCGGTCTGCCGCCCGCGGTGTCCCTGCAGCAGCGGCGCTCGACGCCCACCTCGCGCTCGTCCGTCGGTACGGTGACCAACCTCTCCAACTCGCTGCGGATGCTCTTCTCCCGGGCCGGCGACTATCCGCTGGGTGCCGGGCGGCTGGACTCGGACGCCTTCTCGCCGAACACGGCGGCCGGTGCCTGTCCCGAGTGCCACGGTCTGGGCCAAGTCCACCGTACGACCCAGGAGTTGCTGGTCCCGGATCCGGCACTGTCGATCCGGGAGGGCGCGATCGCGGCGTGGCCGGGGGCATGGCAGGGCAAGAACCTGCGCGATGTCCTCGACGCTCTGGGGTACGACGTGGACCGGCCGTGGCGCGAACTGCCGGCCGCGGAGCGGGAGTGGATCCTGTTCACGGACGAGCAGCCGGTCGTCACGGTGCACCCGGTGCGCGACGCCGACCGGATCCAACGCCCGTACCAGGGCACGTACATGAGCGCGCGGCGCTATGTCCTCAAGACGTTCGCGGACTCCAGGAGCACGGCTCTGCGGGCCAGGGCCGAGCGGTTCCTGGAGAGTGCGCCGTGTCCGGTCTGCGGCGGCCGGCGGCTGCGGGCGGAGGCGCTCGCGGTGACGTTCGCCGGGCGCACGATCGCCGAACTGGCCGCCCTGCCCGTGGCCGAGCTGGCCGACTCCCTTGATGCACCAGGGGAGACGGCCCGCGTCCTCACCGACGACCTGAAGTCCCGGATCGTCCCCGTCCTCGAACTGGGCCTCGGCTATCTGAGCCTGGACCGTGCGACCCCCACCCTGTCCGCGGGCGAGCTCCAACGGCTGCGCCTTGCGACCCAGTTGCGCTCCGGGCTCTTCGGGGTCGTCTACGTCCTGGACGAGCCGTCCGCCGGACTGCACCCGGCGGACACGGAGGCCCTGCTGACCGTGCTGGCGCGGCTGAAGGCGGCGGGCAACTCGGTGTTCGTGGTGGAACATCACCTCGATGTCGTACGGGGTGCCGACTGGCTGGTCGACGTGGGGCCGCACGCCGGCGAGCACGGCGGCCGGGTGCTGCACAGCGGTCCGGTGGCGGAACTCGCCGGTGTCGCGGAGTCGGCGACGGCCCGTTTCCTCTTCGGCCGCCCGCCCGCGGTGGTACGTGAACCGCGCGTGCCCCGGGGCCAGTTGAAGGTCGGCCCGCTGCACCGCCACAATCTGCGCGGGGTGACGGCCGAGTTCCCGCTCGGGTTGTTCACGGCGGTCACCGGGGTCTCCGGCTCGGGCAAGTCCACGCTCATCGGCGAGGTCACGGAGGACCTCGCGGGCGTCGGACGGCTCGTCTCCGTCGACCAGAAGCCCATCGGGCGCACGCCGCGCTCGAACCTCGCGACCTACACCGGTCTGTTCGACGTCGTCCGCAAGGTGTTCGCCGCGACCGACGAGGCGAAGCGGCGCGGGTACGGCGTCGGGCGGTTCTCCTTCAATGTGGCGGGCGGGCGGTGCGAGACGTGTCAGGGCGAGGGGTTCGTCAGTGTCGAGCTGCTCTTCCTTCCGAGTACGTACGCTCCGTGCCCGGACTGCGGCGGGGCCCGCTACAACCCCGAGACCCTCGAAGTGACGTACCGGGGGCGGAACATCGCACAGGTGCTCGATCTGACCGTGGAGGCGGCTGCCGGGTTCTTCGCCGACACTCCAGCTGTCGCCCGGAGTCTGTCCACCCTGCTCGACATGGGGCTCGGCTATCTGCGGCTCGGCCAGCCCGCGACGGAGCTGTCCGGCGGCGAGGCCCAACGCATCAAGCTGGCCGGTGAGTTGCAGCGGATCCGGCGCGGCCACACTCTCTACCTCCTCGACGAGCCGACGACCGGGCTGCACCCGGCCGATGTCGAGGTGCTGATGAGCCGGCTGCACGGCCTGGTGGACGCGGGTCACACCGTCGTGGTCGTCGAGCACGACATGGCGGTGGTCGCGGACGCCGACTGGGTGATCGACCTCGGGCCGGGCGGCGGCGACGCGGGCGGACGGATCGTCGCGGCGGGGACTCCGGCGGAGGTGGCCCGGACGACCGAGAGCCGTACGGCCGGCTATCTCGCCGCGTTCCTGGCCAACGGCCGCTCCGGCGACGGGACTTCCGCGTAGCCGCGGTGCGGCCACGGTCGAGGGCGGCGATCCGGCGATCCGGCTCTCCGGCTCTCCGGTCACCGCCGACCGGCCGCGAGATCGCGTCGATCAACGTGACGCCCCGGAGCCAAGGCGGCCCGCACCTCCACCTCCGCCGCCAGGGCGAGATCGCGTCGATCACCGTGACGCCCCGGTGCCAAGGCGGCCCGCACCTCCACCTCCGCCGCCAGGGCGAGGCCGCGTCGATCAGCGTGACGCCCCGGTGCCAAGGCGGCCCGCACCTCCACCTCCGCCGCCAGGGCGAGGCCGCGCCGATCACCGTGACGCCCCGGTGCCAAGGCGGCCCGCACCTCCACCTCCGCCACGAGGCCGCGTGCGGAGACCACGCGCCACACCGACGCGAGCAACGAGTCGTCGCCGACGAAGGCCGGCGCCGTGCTGGCCGCTCCTCCGGTGAGCCGGTAGCGCAGGCGCACCGGTTGTACGGGGACGCCCGCGTCGAGCGCGGCCTGGAAGACGGCCCGCCGGAACGGCCCCTGCGCCCGGCCGCACCAGGTGCTGCCCTCCGGGAAGGCCACGACCGCCGCGCCCGCACGCAGTGCGTCCGCGATGCGCGCGACGGTCTCCGGCAGCGCCCGCAGCCGGTCGCGTTCGATGAACAGGGAGCCGCCGCGCGCCGCGAGCGCCCCGGCCACGGGCCATTCCCGGACCTCCGCCTTGGCCAGCATGCGACCGGGCCGGACCGCGGCGAGCAAGGGGATGTCGAGCCAGGAGATGTGGTTGGCGACGAGCAGGAGTCCGCCGGTGGGGACGGCCGCGCCGGTGATCCGCACGCGGACACCCGCGGCCCGTACGATCGCCCGGCACCAGCGCCGGACCAGCCACTCCCGCGGCGCCGCGGGGACCCGCGCGACAACGGGAATCAGCGCGATCCCCACACCGAGCAGCACCAGTACCCCCAGCAGCCGCAGTCCCGCCCGCACCAGCGCCGCCCCGGACCCCTCGGCCTCCACACAGGCGCGCGGCGAACAGGGGGCACTGGGCAACCACGCGCTGCCGGCGGCGGCCGCGGGCACGACCGCTCCGGCACGGCGCGGAAAGCGCGGCGCACCCGCACGTGGTGCGGCCCGGCGCTGGAGCCGTACCGCGCCCGCCGACGGGAGCCGTGTCACGCCGGCACGAGAGAGAGGAAGTGCCGCAGATAGCGCGGGTTGATCCGGCGCATCGACAGCAGCACGTACAGGTCGGCGACGCCGAAGTCCGGGTCGTGGGCGGGCTCCGCGCAGACCCAGGCGCCGAGGCGCAGATACCCGCGCAGCAGTGGGGGCAGTTCGGTGCGCGCGGGCCGGGCGACCCCGTCCGCGCTCCAGGGCAGCAGCGGCCGTACCCGGTACTCCTGCGGTGCCAGGTACTGGGACCGGACCCGCTCCCAGGTCCCGGCGGCGAGCGTGCCGCCGTCGGCGAGCGGGACGGAGCAGCAGCCCGCGAGCCACTCGTGGCCGCCGTCGGTCATGTAGCGGGCCAGCCCGGCCCAGATGAGGCCGATCACGGCGCCGTCGCGGTGGTCGGGGTGCACGCAGGAGCGGCCGACCTCGACCAGTCCGGAGCGGATCCCGGCCAGCGGTCCGAGGTCGAACTCGCCCTCCGAGTACAGCCGTCCGGCGATCGCGGCCCGCTCGGGCGGCAGCAGCCGGTAGGTGCCGACGACCTGGCCGCTCACCGTGTCGCGGACCAGCAGGTGGTCGCAGTACGCGTCGAAGGCGTCGATGTCGAGGCCGGGCTCCGGGGTGCTCAGCAGGGCGCCCATCTCACCGGCGAAGACGTCGTGCCGCAGCCGCTGCGCGGCCCGCACGTCGGCCTCGTCGCGGGCGAGGGTGACGGTGTAGCGGGTGGGAGCGGTCGACAGCGGGGGGCTGTCGAGGGTGGAAACGCCGGTCATGGCACTCTCCTGGTCACGGGCCGTTTCGGCGGAGCGGGCGCGGACCGGATCGATTCGGTCCGTGCGCTCCTGTTCTTCCGCTGCCGAGCGGCGTACGCGTGACCTGTGCCAGGAGCCGGGATGTGGGGATGCTGAATGCCAGGGGGTGCCCGGCGAAGCGAGACGGGACCGGGGATGAGCACCACTCCCGGTCCCGCCCGTCCGCACCCTTTTCGGCGAACGTTCTCTGAACAAGTGACCTCGGCCGCGGCGCGTACCAAAGGGGCGCGGGAAGCTCGCGACCAGCGACAGCCGACCCGCAGCCGAAGCGCAACCGAAGTCTTTCTAGCGCCGCCCGGCCTTCCGGGCGGCCCGCCTCCACTCCTTGTTCATGCTGGTGATGGAGAACAGCGGAATGCCCTTCGGGCAGGCGGTCGCGCACTCGCCGGCCAGCGTGCACCCGCCGAACCCCTCCTCGTCCATCTGCGCCACCATGTCGAGCACCCGGGTCTCGCGCTCGGGGCCGCCCTGCGGCAGCACGCTGAGGTGGTTGATCTTCGCCGAGGTGAAGAGCATCGCCGCCCCGTTCGGACAGGCCGCCACACACGCCCCGCAGCCGATGCACTCGGCGTGCTCGAACGCGAAGTCGGCGTCCGGCTTGGGCACCGGTGTCGCGTGCGCCTCGGGGGCGGCACCGGTCGGGGCGGTGATGTAGCCACCGGACTGGATGATCCGGTCGAAGGCGGACCGGTCCACCACGAGGTCCTTCACGACCGGGAAGGCCGCGGCACGCCACGGCTCGACGTCGATCGTGTCGCCGTCCTGGAAGGACCGCATGTGCAGCTGGCAGGACGTGGTGCGCTCGGGGCCGTGGGCGTCGCCGTTGATGACGAGCGAGCAGGCGCCGCAGATGCCCTCACGGCAGTCGTGGTCGAAGGCGACGGGGTCGTCGCCCCGGAGGATGAGCTCCTCGTTGAGGGTGTCGAGCATCTCCAGGAAGGACATGTCGGCCGAGATGCCGTCCACCTCGTACGTGGACATCGCTCCGTCGGCGTCGGCGTTCCGCTGCCGCCAGACGCGCAGGGTGAGCTTCATGCGTAGCTCCGCTGGGTGGGGTGGACGTACTCGAAGACCAGGTCTTCCTTGTGCAGGACGGGAGCGGCACCGGTGTCGGTGAACTCCCAGGCCGCCGCGTAGGAGAACTCGTCGTCCCTGCGGGCCGCTTCGCCGTCCGGGGTCTGGGACTCCTCGCGGAAATGGCCGCCGCAGGACTCTGTCCGGTGCAGCGCGTCGAGGCACATCAGCTCGGCGAGCTCCAGGTAGTCGATGATGCGGTTGGCCTTCTCCAGGGACTGGTTGAACTCCTCGCCGGTACCGGGCACCTTGATGCGCCGCCAGAACTCCTCCCGGATCTGCGGGATGCGTTCCAGCGCCTTGCGCAGCCCGGTCTCGGTGCGGGCCATGCCGCAGAACTCCCACATGAGCTCGCCGAGTTCGCGGTGGAAGGAGTCGGGGGTGCGGTCGCCGTCGACGGCGAGGAGCAGCCGCAGCCGGTCCTCGGTCTCGGCCACCAGCTCCTGGACGACGGGGTGTTCGTCGGTCACCTCGTCACGGTGGGGATGGCGCGCGAGATAGTCGTTGATGGTGGACGGCAGCACGAAGTAGCCGTCGGCGAGGCCCTGCATCAGGGCCGAGGCACCGAGCCGGTTCGCGCCGTGGTCCGAGAAGTTGGCCTCGCCGATCGCGAACAGGCCGGGGATGGTGGTCTGGAGGTCGTAGTCGACCCACAGTCCGCCCATCGTGTAGTGCACGGCGGGGTAGATCCGCATCGGCACGGTGTACGGGTCCTCGGCGGTGATCCGGGCGTACATGTCGAAGAGGTTGCCGTACTTCTCCTCGACCTTCGCCCTGCCCATGCGCGTGATGGCGTCGGCGAAGTCGAGGTAGACCCCCTGGCCGCCGGGGCCCACCCCCCGGCCCTCGTCGCAGACGTTCTTGGCGGCGCGGGAGGCGATGTCGCGGGGCACGAGGTTGCCGAAGGACGGGTAGATGCGCTCCAGGTAGTAGTCGCGCTCGTCCTCGGGGATCTCGTTCGGCGGGCGGGTGTCGCCCTTGGCCTTCGGGACCCAGATACGGCCGTCGTTGCGCAGCGACTCGCTCATCAGAGTCAGCTTCGACTGGTGTTCGCCGGTGCGCGGGATGCAGGTCGGGTGGATCTGGGTGAAGCAGGGGTTGGCGAACCAGGCGCCGCGCCGGTGGGCTCGCCAGATCGCGGTCGCGTTGGAGTTCATGGCGTTCGTCGAGAGGTAGAAGACGTTGCCGTAGCCGCCGCTGGCCAGGACCACGGCGTCCGCGAAGTACGTGTCGATGCGTCCGGTGACGAGGTCACGTGCCACGATGCCGCGCGCTCGCCCGTCGACCACGATGACGTCAAGCATCTCGGTGCGCGGATGCATCTCGATGCTGCCCGCCGCGATCTGCCGGGACAGCGCCTGGTACGCGCCGAGCAGGAGCTGCTGGCCCGTCTGACCGCGGGCGTAGAAGGTACGGGAGACCTGGACGCCGCCGAAGGAGCGGGTGTCGAGGAGGCCGCCGTACTCCCGTGCGAAGGGCACGCCCTGCGCCACGCACTGGTCGATGATCTCGACGGAGATCTGCGCGAGCCGGTGGACGTTCGACTCCCGGGCCCTGAAGTCGCCGCCCTTGACGGTGTCGTAGAAGAGCCGGTGGACGGAGTCGCCGTCGTTGCGGTAGTTCTTCGCCGCGTTGATGCCACCCTGGGCGGCGATGGAGTGGGCGCGGCGGGGCGAGTCCTGGTAGCAGAACTGGACGACGTGGTAGCCCTGTTCGGCGAGTGTGGCGCCGGCCGAGCCGCCGGCCAGGCCGGTGCCGACAACGATCACCGTGTGCTTGCGCCGGTTGGCGGGGTTGACGAGCCTGGCCTCGAAACGGCGGGTGTCCCAGCGCTCGTGCACGGGTCCCGTCGGCGCCTTGGTGTCGGCGACCGGCTCACCGGTCTCGTACTCGGTATACGCAGTCATCAGCTCACCACTCCGGTCATGACGCCGACGGGTACGGCGATGAAGCCCGCCGTCAGCACCACCGCGAGGACGTCGGCGACGGCCTTGAGGGCCCGGTCACGGGCGCGGCTGCCGGCGCCCAGGGTCTGCGCGGCGCTCCAGAAGCCGTGCCTGATGTGCAGGCCGAGGGCGAGCATCGCGACGATGTAGATCGTGTCGCCGTACCAGGTCGAGAAGGTGTCGACGACGTTCTGATAGGGGTGTCCGGCCTCGAAGCCGTCGGGATGCACGGTGCCGGTCGTCAGGTCGAGGATGTGCCAGACGATGAAGAGGCCGAGGATGATCCCGCCCCAGCGCATGGTGCGTGTGGCGTAGTCGGCGCGCGCCTTCTTGTGGACGTACTTGCTGGGGCGCGCCCTGATGTCGCGCCGGCTCAGCTGGTAGGCGGCGGTGGCGTGCGCGACGACCGCGGCCACGAGGACCACGCGGATGACCCACAGTGCCCACGCGTAGTGCAGGAAGGGCTCGCCAAGGGTGCGCAGCCAGTGGGCGTAGTGGTTGAACTCGCCGGAGCCGAAGAAGATCTTCAGATTGCCGAGCATGTGGACGACCAGGTAGAGCAGCATGATCAGCCCGCTGACGGCCATCACGGTCTTCTTGCCGACGGAGCTGTCCCACACGGTGCGCGTCAAGGACGGCCGTCGGTCCGTCCGCGTTGCCAGAGCCATGGACAGCACGCTAGGGCCGAAAGACCCGATCGGTCCAAGACATGGTCCGGCTCGAATCCATAGGCATGGACTATCGTGGCCGCGTGCAGTTCCAACAGCTTCAGTACTTCGTGGCGGTCGCCGAGACCCGGCACTTCACCCGTGCCGCGGAGCGGGTCCATGTCGCGCAGCCGTCGCTCTCCCAGCAGATCAAGGCGCTGGAGCGGGAGTTGGGGGCGGATCTGTTCCTGCGGGCGCGCGGGAACATCACCCTCACGGACGCCGGAGAGGCGCTGCTCCCGCTGGCCCGGCGCATCCTGGCCGACGCGGACACCGCCCGGCACGAGGTGCAGGAACTGGCCCAGCTCCGCAGCGGCCGGGTCCGGCTCGGCGCCACCCCGAGCCTGTGCACGGGCCTGGTCCCGGACGTGCTGCGGGCCTTTCACGACCGCTATCCGGGGATCCGGCTGCTGATCGAGGAGAGCGGCTCGCACGATCTCGTACGCGACCTCGCGCGCGGGGCCCTCGACCTCGCCCTGGTCGTGCTCCCCCTGCCCACGCCGTCCCCCGCCCTCACCACGGTGGAGCTGCTGCGCGAGGACCTCGTGGTGGTCTCGTCCCCGGACGCCCCCGCGCCCGGGCGGGGCCGGCGCACCGTACGCGTCCCGGATCTGGAGGGCGAACGCCTGGTGATGTTCCGGCACGGTTACGACCTGCGGGAACTGACCGTGGCCGCCTGCCGCGCGGAGGGCTTCGAACCGGACTTCGCCGTCGAGGGCGGTGAGATGGACGCCGTACTGGGCTTCGTGCGCGCGGGTCTCGGCGTCGCCGTGGTCCCCCGTATGGTCGCCACCGGGTCGGGGCGCGGGCTGCGGGTGACCCCGCTCGCCCGGCCGGGACTGCACCGCACCATCGCCCTGGCCCACCGCAGCGATGTCGCTCCACCGCGGGCGGCCCGGGAGCTGCAGCGGATGCTGCTGGAGCGCTGAGGCCCGGCGTCCCGGACCTTGAACGCCGACTCGAACGCGAGGCTTCGAACGCCGGGGTGCGACGCCCCGGACGGAGCACCGCACCCTGGCGTCCAGGGATGCACGCGCCCTCAGCCCGTGGCGTCCACCAGCGCCAGTTCGTGCAGCCGGTCCGGCGGACCCGGCCGGGCGTAGTACCAGCCCTGGGCCGTGTCGCAGCCCAGGATCCGCAACTGCTCGGCCTGGGCGCCCGTTTCGACGCCCTCGACGGTGACCGCCAGGTCGAGGCTGTGGGCGAGAGAAACGATCCCTTCGACGATCTTGAGGTCGACGGGGTCGGCCGGGAACTGCTGCATGCCCTGGGTGAAGGAGCGGTCCAGCTTGAGGATGCTCACCGGCAGGCGGCGCAGATTGGCGAGGTTGGAGTACCCCGTGCCGAAGTCGTCGAGGGCGATGTCGACACCCATCTCGGCCAGCCGGCGCAGCGGCTTGAGCAGGTCGTCGTCGGCGCCGATCAGCGCGGACTCGGTGACCTCCAGGCACAACGAGTCCGGGTCGAGACCCGCGCGTTCCAGGATGTCGACCGTGTCGGAGACCAGGCCCGGATGGGTGAGCTGGCACGGCGAGAGATTGACGTTGATCCGCAGCGGGCCGGCGGCGGAGTGTCGTTCCTGCCATTCGCGTGCCTGGCGGACCGACTGCTCCAGGACCCAGCGGCCGAGCGGGACGATCAGCCCGGTGTGCTCGGCGAGCGGGATGAAACGGTCGGGACCGAGAACGCCGTGCTGCGGATGCAGCCAGCGCACCAGGGCCTCCGCGCCGCGGACACTGCCGTCGCCGAGGTGCACCAGCGGCTGGTACTCGATGAAGAACTCGCCCCGGTCCAGCGCCGTCGGCAGGGCCGTGGTCAGTCCGTGCCGGGTGATGGCGCGGGCGTCGGCCTCCGGGTCGGCGAGCTCGAAGCGGTTGCCGCCCGCGGACTTGGCCCGGTACATCGTGATGTCGGCGCTGCGCAGCACTTCCGCGGGGCCCCGCTCGCCGGCCGGCCCCTCGACGACGCCGATGCTGCCGCGCACGGTCAGCTCGCGGCCGTCGACGCTGATCGGCGTGACGAGGGCGTTCATGATGCGCCCGACGAGTTCGTCGACCTCGCGCTCGGTGTCGGGTCCGGTGGTCAGCGCCACGAACTCGTCGCCGCCGAGCCGGGCGACCATCTCGCCCGGCGCGGTCGCACAGGACTGCAGCCGGTCGGCGACCTCGACGAGCAGCCGGTCGCCGGCCGCGTGCCCGAGGCTGTCGTTGATGGTCTTGAAACCGTCGAGGTCGAGGTAGCACAGGCCGAAGCGCTGGCCCTCGCCCGCGGACAGCGCCTTCTCCAGGCGCTCGAAGAACAGGGTGCGGTTGGGCAGGCCGGTGAGCGCGTCGTGCGTGGCCTCGTAGCGCAGCCGCAGATTGAGCAGCCGGCGCTCGGTGGTGTCCTCCATGAGCGCGAGCTGGTACTGGGGCTGGCCGTCGGCGTCCCGCAGCAGGGACACCGTCAGGTTGGTCCACAGGGCGGTGCCGTCGGGCCGGTAGAAAGCTTTTTCGACGTGGTAGTGCTCGCGCTCGCCGCGCACCAACTCGTCGTAGAGGCGCCAGACTTGGGGCGCGTCGTCGGGGTGCGTCCAGTCGCTGACCCGGCGGCCGCGGACCGACTGCTCGGTGCCGCCGAACATCCGCAGCAGCGCGCCGTTGACCTGGAGGATGTTGCCTTCGAGGTCGGCGATGCCGATCCCTATGGCCGCGCCCTCGAACACGGCGCGGAAGCGGGCCTCACTCGCGTGCAGGGCCTCGGCGACCACACTGCGCGCGTTCAGGGCGGCGTGCGAGATGGCCTCCTGCTCGGCCAGCGTCCGCTCGCGCAGCGCCTGTGCGAAACCGGCGGCCATCGCGTGCTGCAGACGTGCCGAACGGGTCCGCAGGGCCTCCTGGGGTCCGTCCTCGCCGCAGTAGAGGACCAGATAGGCGTCCACGCAGTCGAGTGTGCGGCTGAGCGCCTCGGGGTCCGTGCAGTGGGCGGCGACCAGCGCGCCGCCGAGCGCCTTGCCCTCGGCCGCGTCGTACGACCTGGCCCGCAACGCCTCGCTCAACCGGCGGGCGAGCGGCAGCAGTTGGGTCTCGAACTCCGGCCGGGTCAGCGACGTGGAAGTGACCGGAAAGACCGCCCGGCTCCAGATCGTCGCGAACCTGCGCAGTCTGTCCTCCGGCCCGTCCGGCTCCGCGGTCACGCCGTGCGCCCCACGCCGGCGAACCCGGAATAGGAATACGGATCCTCTTCCTCGGATGCCGTGTCCGGCCGCCAGTCCGGCATCGGCACCAGTCCGGGTTCCACCATGTCGTACCCCTCGAAGAACCGCGCGATGTCCTCACGCGAGCGCATGATCAGCGGGCTGCGGATGCTCTTGTACACGTCGACCGTGCCCTCGGCCCGCTCCGGCGGGAGCGGAATCCCCTCGTACGACGCGTGCGTGAGGACGAGCAGGCTGCCCGGCGCGAGGGCGTCGCGCAGCTCGGCCACCGCACTGTACGGGTCGTCCGCGTCCTCCACGAAGTGAAGTATCGCAACGAGGAGAAGGGCGACCGGACGGTTCAGGTCGATCAGGCGCTGCACCTGAGGGCTCGCCAGGATCTCCCGGGGCTTGCGCAGATCGGCGGCCACGACGTCCGCGTTCTCGTTGCCCTGCAGCACGGCCTGGCTGTGCGCGACGGCGACCGGGTCGTGGTCGACGTACACCACATGGGCACCGGGGCTGACCGTCTGGGCCACCTCGTGGACGTTGCCGAACGTCGGGATGCCGGAGCCGATGTCGAGGAACTGGGTGATGCCCTCGTCGACGGCGAAGCGCACGGCACGGCGCATGAACGCGCGGTTCGCCTGCATGATCTTCGGGAGCCCCGGCATGAACTCCATCGCCCTGCGGGCCGCGTCCCGGTCGACCTCGAAGTTGTGCGAACCGCCCAGGTAGTAGTCGTAGATGCGGGACACACTCGGCACCGTGATGTCGATGCTCCGGGGAGCCCAGGCGGGACGCTCCATCAATCTCTCCAGGCGTAGGCGACGGCTTAGGCGATCCGGTGTTCGAGCTGAGGCTACTGATCGCCCGCCAAAGGGGCGAGCCAAAACGGAAATTGACCATCCGTTCCCGGTCACTGCCTCCGGCACGTGCCGAATTGACACCTTACGAACCCGCCGCCGGTCCCGCCCGGCTATGTCCCACGCCGACAACGCGACGTGTCCGTGCGCAAACGACCCGAAGCATGACATGCCGAAGGGCCCGCCCCCTCCGTGCGGTCGGAGGGGGCGGACCTGAGGTCGCGCGCGTTGTTCCGTTCGTCCAGCACGCTGCTTCTTCGTCCGCTCCCTTCCGCGTTCCGTTGCTTCATGTGCGAGGCGATCAACCCTGGGGAGGTGATCTCTACTTCTTCGGCGCGCCGACCGGCTTTCCGTCGGGTGCCATGGCGTACCACGTACCGCCGACGCCCTGACCGTTGGTGTCTCCGGGAGCCTTGTCGCCGGAGAACGTGTAGGCGGGCCAGCAGTCGACGGTCATCTGCTTGACGCCGTCCGGGCGGGTGAAGCCCATGAGGCCCTTCTTCTCGACACCCTTGGTGTCGTTCGCCTTGACCGGCGCGACGGCCGGCCACTTCTCCAGGCAGGCGCCGGCGCAGGCCGACTTCGGCACGGGCCAGGCCTGGTCCTTCAGGAAGCGGTAGACCGTCATGCCGTTCTTGTCGACGACGACCTCGCCGAGCTTCGGGTCGTTGCGGACGGACAGACCCGGCAGGTCGACGGCCGACGCCTTCTTGCCGTCGGGGGCCGACGCGTACCAAGTGCCGCCCACACCCTGGCCGTTGGTGTCCCCGGCCTTGGTGTCCTTCGCGTACCGGTACATGGGCCAGCCGGCGATCGTCAGCTGCTTGGTCCCGTCCGTGCGGGTGACCTCACCCAGCAGCGCCTTGTCCACACCGGTGGCGGCGGTGGCACCGTCGGCCGGAACGGGCGGCCAGGTCGCGGCACAGTCCCCGTCACAGCTCGACTTGGGCGGCTCCGCGGTGTCCTTGTCGAAGCGGTACAGCGTGAGGCCGGCGCTGTCGGTGACGACCTTGCCGACCTTGGCGTTCTCGGAAACGGTCAGCTGACCCGCGGTCTCCGCCTTGGCCGCGGAACCCTGCTCGTCCTTGGAATCGGCTCCGTAGCCGTCGCTGGAGCTGGACCCGTAGCCGGCCGCCGGGGCGGCACCGACGTTCTGGGTCCCCGTCGACTGGGTGCCCTGTTCCTGACCGCACGCCGTCGTGAGCGCCAGCACGGCCGCAGCTGCCGCTACGAGTGAGGCGCTCCGCCAGGAGGTCTTCATGTCAACTCCCGCTATATATCGCTTGGGTGTTGCAGCGTCCTAAGTGCGCCGCTCATGGCCCTAGGTACGGGCGGGGGCCGCCGATGTGTTCAACCGGCTCTCACATTTCTTTACGAACCCTGTGTCCCACCCGTCGCCAATAGCGCAGATGTACGCATCCTGGGCCGTCCGGCCCCCACGTCGTCAAACCATCCGAGGGACCGTGTCCCTCCTTCGGGTCACTTCGTTAAAGCTCCTGCGTGCGCAGCGGTGGCGGGGCCCATGATCTCCGTCGTGCATCAACCCAAAAGGACCCGAACCGCCCTCGCCGTAAGGGTGTTGGCGCTGCTCACGCTGGCCTGGATCCTCGGTGGCGCGCCGGCCGGCGATGCGGTCGCCGACTCGTGCGCGTACGCCTCGGTCGGCCCGGACGGCGAGGTGGACGCGGTGGCGGTCGCCGGGGACGGCTGGTGCAGCCCGCCCCCGTCTCCGCCGCCCTGCCCGAGTCCCACGCCGACACCGGCCCCGTCACCCAAGCCGACGCCCCCTCCTCCGCCGAAGCCCCCGCCCACACCCCGGCCGAAGCCGCCACCCCCGCCGCCTCCGCCGCACTCACCGAAACCCCGGCCCAGCCTCGTGGCCCCGCCGCCACCACCGCCGCGGCCGGCACCCCTCCCCGCGCCCCCGCGCAAGCCGAGGCCGAGCCCGCCGCCGAAGGCGACGCCGTCCCCGGTGACCTATCCGGCGTACCACTCCTCGCCTCGCAAGCACCCGCCCCGCGGCGGGCCGCCGCTGGTCTCGCTCACTCTGCTCATCACCGCGCCCGCGGTGCTCGCCGTCGCCGCACTGCGTCCGCGCTGACCCCAGGAGACACCCTTGTCGGATTGGCTTGTTCTCACCCTCGCGATGGCGGCCGCGTGCATCGTCGTCCTCGCCGTGACCCTCGTACGCCATCGCACGGCCCGTGAGGACGAGGATCCGTCCGAGACGCCGGACGTGATCGAGTACATGACGATGATGATCGGCGTGGTGTACGCCATCGTCCTGGGCCTGGCCATCGCCGGCGTCTGGGAGGCGCGCAGTGTCGCGCAGGACCATGTGCAGGCGGAGGCCCAGGCGCTGCACGAGATCTCGGAGCGGGTCCGGGTGTATCCGCCCGACGTCCGTGACGGCATTCGGGACGACGTCAACACCTATGTCGGTCATGTCGTGACCACCGAGTGGAAGAGCATGGCGGACAAGGGGGAGGTCACGCCACGCGGCGCCGAGCTCTTCGCCCGGATCCGCCAGGACGTCACCGACTACCAGCCCAGGACGGACTTCGAGGCCCAGGCGTACCAGCCGCTCGTCGACCAGGTCAGCGCCGCGGACGACGCCAGGAGCGCACGGGCCGAGTCGACGGGGGCGACCATGCCGGGCGTGGTGTGGTTCGGGCTGATCACCGGAGCCGTGGTCACGGTCGGCATGATCTTCGCGCTGCAGATCAGACGCACCACGCGCGAACTGATCCTCGCCGGCCTCTTCTCCGCCCTGATCGCCTTCCTGCTCTTCCTGATCTGGGACTTCGACGCGCCCTACAGCCGGGGAATCGCCGCCTCCGCGGAGCCGTTCCTCGCGCTGTTCCCGCACGCCCGGGGTTGACGGGTCCTCAGCAGGACGCTCCCGCCGGGGAACGGACGCCACGCCGTGTCCGTCCCCCGGCTGTACGTACGGGGTCCCCTGTGCGGCCCACATGCTTGCCCCATTCGCGCGACTGCGATCGCGCCCGCGCCCACACCTTCCTAGCGTTTCGAACATCGAGGTGCATTTCTGACGCAAGCGGAAAAGGTCCGCGGCAGGCTCCTCGGGGACCCGGAGGCTCACCATGCGCGCGATACGCGTCGCTTCGGCCGCACTGCTGGGCGTGACCGCCCTGACGTTCACCGCACCCGCCGCCGTCGCCGGCGACACGAACAACAACATCACCCCGTTCGGCTTCAGCGTCCAGCCCTCGACCATCGCCGCGGGCGGTCAGGTCTCGCTGGTGCTGAGACGGGACGGGGGCTGCCGGGGCCATGCCACGGTCACCTCGGGGGTCTTCGACACCGTCACCATCCCGCAGGGGCAGTCCCAGGCCACGGCCACGGTCGACTGGGACGCCAAACCGGGTGCCGTCTACCAGGTGACGTTCACCTGTGACGGCGCGAGCGGCCACACGGACATCAGCATCGCCGGCGGCCGCCCGAACAATCCGACCCACACGCCGGCTCCCGTGCAGCGCGGTGTGCGCGCGGGCGTGGGTGGCAGCGTCGCCGGCTTCGATCTCCACGAGATCGGCCTCGGTGCCGCGCTCATCGCGGGTTCCGTCGGCGCGGCCTGGTACATGTCGCGCCGCAGGAGCACCCCGGGCGACTCCTGACCCGCGGCGCACCCAGCCCTTGGCCCCGGACCCTCTCAGGAGGGTCCGGGGCCAAGGGCTGTCACGTGCGTTCTCCGAAAGGGCGGCGCGTCAGGCCCTCTTCTCGGACCTGCGGCGCATCCAGAACACCCCGCCCCCGACGGCGGCCGTGGCCACGAGGCCGCCGCCGATCGCCATGTCGGTGGGCGTGGCACCGCTGGAGGTACTGCCACCGAGACCACCGCGGACACCGCCGATGACGGTGAAGGCGGCGGGCCGGGTCAGGCTGCGGTTCTCACCGCAGCGGGCCGTGATGTCGTACGAGCCCGGTCGCGCGTTGCGGTCGATGGTGACCGTGGCGCTGGCCGTGTTGCCGCTGACGCGGCGCAGCGGTGTGGTGGGGAACACCGGCGAGGAGACGGTGCTGTCACGCATCTGGCAGGAAGAGCCGTCGACCGTGACGGTGAGTTGGCCACCCTGCGCGATGACGCTGGGCATGGCGACGATGTTGCTCGGACTGTCCCACGCCGAGGCCGCGGGGGCTGCGAGCCCCACGACCGCGGCCGCGACGGCAGAAACCGCCAGGGCACGAGTTGTACGCATGTGATCCTCCGCGGAAGGCGCCCCGGGAACCGTCCCCGGTCGATCGGCGAGAAACGCCTCCCAGACAGACCCTCAGATGCCCTGCACAGAGCCGCATTTCGGGAATGGTCCGTCCTGGTGAGAAGACACGCCGGGATAATTACATTCAATCGGATATTGCCGCAGGTCACGGACCGTCAGAAAATTTCCTGCCCCCGGCAACTCGGATGGCGCACGCCGGATACCCGCCACCACCCGTTCGCACCTTCCCCCGTCGCCTGCCCGGCAGGGTGCGCTTAGCGTTCTCATATGCGCGACGGACGCGGCGACGGCCGCGTCGAGAGGGGATTGCGAATGTACGCGTCCGAGCTTGCCGAAGAGGAGGAGCAGCAGAAGAAGCGCGCGCCGTGGGGCGTGATAGCGCTTGTTCTGCTGACCGGCCTCGCTCTCATTCGGAATGGTTCGGGGGAGTTCGACGTCGGGCCGCCGCAGCCGGCGTCCGCGGCCGCCGCGGACACCCACGCCCGGACCGGCACCTTCGCCAAGAGCGCGCCGCAGCCGCTGCCGTACTCCGTGGTCGACCGGGTGAGGATCCCCGCGATCCAGGTCGACGCCCCCGTCATGCCCGTCGGTCTGGACGCGGACGGCTGGGTCGACGCGCCGCCGCCGGACGACCCGAATCTCGCGGGCTGGTACACCGGCGCGGTCTCGCCCGGCGAGAAGGGCACGGCCGTGGTCGTCGGCCATGTGGACAACAGACTCGGGCCGGCCGTCTTCTACGGGCTCGGTGCGCTGAAGAAGGGAAACCGGGTCGAGGTCCAGCGCAAGGACGGGAAGACCGCCGTATTCGAGATCTACGGGATCGAGGTCTTCGCGAAGTCCACCTTCCCCGGTGATCGTGTCTACGGAAACAAGGGAACCCCGGAATTGCGGGTCATCACCTGCGGTGGCGGTTTCTCCAAGCAGCACGGCTACGACGGAAACGTGGTGGTGTTCGCCCGCCTGCTCGAGGTGCGCTGAGCGCACCCCGACCGGGCGGGCGCGGCCCGTCCGGTGCGCCCGGGCCGATGGAAGCCGCCCGGGCACCGCAGATGTCGTGACCGGATTTCTAGGTGAATTGCCGCCGCGGCACGGTGATGTGATAGCCGGAATCCAGCAGCTCCGGAAGATAGTCGCGCAGCGCCCGTACGCTCTGCGAGCGGTCGCCGCCCGCGTCGTGCGAGAGCACCACGACACCGGGCGCGGCGCCGTGCTCGACGCGGTCGACGATGGTGCGGGTCCCCGGGGTCGTCCAGTCGAGCGTGTCGACCGTCCACGCCAGGGGCTCCATGCCCATCTCCGAGCCGAGCTGGAAGGCCGCCCGGTTCCAGGCGCCGTAGGGGGCGCGGAACCAGACCGGCGGCTCGCCGTAGGCGTCGTCGATGACCTCGCAGGTGCGCTCCATCTCGGAGCGGATTTTCGAGCGGGAGAGCTGGGTCAGCAGCGGGTGGGTCCAGGTGTGGTTGCCCACGATGTGCCCGTCGTCGGCCATCTCGCGCAACAGGTCCTTGTTGTCGACGGCCATCTCCCCGCACACGAAGAACATCGCCCGGACGTCGTGTTGCCGCAGGGTGCGCAGGATGTCGGGGGTGTACCGCGGGTCGGGTCCGTCGTCGAAGGTGAGCACCATGCTGCGGCCGCGCCCGGCCATGCGCAGGAACGGCTCGTGCCGGACGAGGGTCTTCGCGGGCGTGTGGTGCGGGGCGCCGTATCCGGCGATGGGCTGGAGGCGGTACGCGGAGGGCTTCAGCACGCGGCGCGCCTGAGGACCCGGGACCGGGGCGGTTTGCCGCACCGGGGGTGCGGCCGGGTCGGCGGTGAGCAGACGGGCCGTGCCCGCCGCCCCGGCCGCACCGAGCACGGCGGCGCCGGCGAGCAGCGCCCGGCGCCGCGTGAGCAGCTGATCCTTTTTCATGACTCATCAGTCGCCCATTTGACCGGCGGGGCGGCTCAGCAACACCGGTACGGGCCCACGAAAGCACCCACCTGGACCAGCTCAGCGACGGCGCACCAGCGGGAAGGGCAGCGTCTCACGGATGGTCCGCCCGGTGAGGAACATGACCAGCCTGTCCACGCCGATGCCCAGTCCTCCGGTGGGCGGCATCGCGTACTCCAGTGCGTCGAGGAAGTCCTCGTCCAGTTCCATCGCCTCGGGGTCTCCCCCGGCGGCCAGGAGCGACTGCGCCGTGAGCCGTCGGCGCTGCTCCACGGGGTCGGTCAACTCGGAGTAGGCGGTGCCGAGTTCGGTACCGAAGGCGACGAGGTCCCAGCGTTCGGCGAGCCGTGGGTCGGTGCGGTGCCGGCGGGTGAGCGGGGAGACGTCGGTCGGGAAGTCCTTGTAGAAGGTGGGCAGCTGGGTGCGTTCCTCGACCAGCCGTTCGTACATCTCCAGGACGACGTCTCCGCGCGCGTCGTCCGCCGTGTACGGGACGCCGGCACGGTCGCAGAGGCGGTGCAGGGTCCCGAGCGGGGTGCCGGCGTCGACCTCCTCCCCCAGGGCCTCGGAAACGGCGCCGTACAGGGTCTTGACCGGCCAGGGCCCGGAGATGTCGTACTCGGTGCCGTCCTTGCGGGCGACGGGTGCGCCGAACGCCGCGGTCGCCGCGCCCTGGATCAGTTCGCGGGTGAGGTCGAGCATCACGTCGTAGTCGGCGAAGGCCTGGTAGGCCTCCAGCATCGTGAACTCGGGGTTGTGCTTGTAGGAGACGCCCTCGTTGCGGAAGGTGCGGCCCATCTCGAAGACCTTCTCCAGGCCGCCGACGCACAGCCGCTTCAGATAGAGCTCGGGGGCGATGCGCAGATAGAGGTCCAGATCGTAGGCGTTGATGTGGGTGGTGAAGGGCCGGGCGTTGGCGCCGCCGTGGATCTGCTGGAGCATCGGGGTCTCGACCTCCAGATAGCCGCGGTCGAGCAGGCCCTGGCGCAGCGCCTGTACGGCGGTGGAGCGGGCGCGTACGACCTCGCGCGCGTCGGGGCTGGACACCAGGTCGAGATAGCGGCGGCGCACCTTCGCCTCCGGGTCGGCCAGGCCCCGCCGTTTGTCGGGCAGCGGGCGCAGGCATTTGCCGGTGAGCTGCCAGGACGTGAGGAAGACCGTCGGCTCGCCCTGGTCGCTGGTGCCGGTCTCGCCGGTGGCGGTGATGTGGTCGCCGATGTCGGTGTCGGCGGTGAAGCGGTCGAGCGCCGGCCCGGACCGCTCGCGGGTGAGGGCGAGCTGGAGGTCGCCGGACCAGTCGCGCAGCACGGTGAAGACGATCCCGCCGAAGTCGCGGACGAGGATGACGCGGCCGGCGACGGTCACGGGCACGCCCGCCGGTTCGGCACGTGCCTCGGTGGCGGTGTGGGTGCGCGGCGGGATGCCCACGGGGTAGGGGTCGGTGCCGTCGGCGCGCAGCCGGTCGAGCTTGCGGTGCCGGATGCGGACCTGCTCGGGCAGTCCCGCGGCGGGATCGTCGGCCCCGGCCTCGTCCCCTCCGTCGAGGCCGAGGGCCGACAGCGAGGGCAGCCCTTCGGTGGAGGCGGGCTTCGGCCCGCTCTTCGCGTGCCCCTTGCCCCAGAGCTTGCGCAGCGAGGGTACGGAGACGAAGCCCTCGGCGATGCCGGACGCCAGGCCGATCCGGGCGAGGGCGCCGGTCTCGCCGTAGCAGATGAAGCGGGGGTACCACTCGGGGTGGTACTTGGCGTTGGAGCGGTAGAGGGCCTCCAGCTGCCACCACTTGGAGAAGAACAGCAGCAGGCGGCGCCAGAGCCTGAGCACCGGTCCGGCGCCGATCCGGGCGCCCTCCTCGAAGACCGAGCGGAACACCGCGAAGTTGAGGGAGACGCGGCGCACGCCGGCCTTCCCGGCGACCGCGCACAGTTCCGCGACCATGAACTCCATGACGCCGTTCGGGGCGGCGCTGCGGTCACGGCGCATCAGGTCGAGGGAGACGCCGTCGCGGCCCCAGGGCACGAGGGAGAGCAGGGCGAGCAGCTTGCCGTCCGGGTCCAGTGCCTCGACGAGGAGGCAGTCGCCGTCCTCGGGGTCGCCGAGCCGGTCGAGGGCCATCGAGAAGCCGCGCTCGGTCTCGGTGTCCCGCCAGGCGTCGGCCTTGTCAACGATCTCTTCCATCTCCGTGTCGGTGAGGGTGGCGTGACGGCGTACGCGGCAGGTGGCGCCCGTGCGTCGCACGCGGTTGACGGCCTGTCGGGTGACCCGCATGTCACGGCCCCCGAGGTCGAAGTCACCGATGTGCAGGATCGCCTCGTCGCCGAGCTGGAGCGCGCCGAGGCCGGCGCGGGCGAACGCCTTGGCGCCCTCCTCCGACGCGCCCATCGCGGCGGGCGCCCAGGCGTGGCGGCGGGCCACGTCGAGCCAGGCGCCGATCGCGTGCGGCCAGGCCTCGCGGTCGCCGACGGGGTCGCCGCTGGCGAGACAGACACCGGCTTCGACGCGGTAGGTGACGGCGGCCTTGCCACTGGGCGAGAAGACGACGGCCTTGTCGCGGCGGGTCGCGAAGTAGCCGAGGGAGTCGTCGGCGCCGTAGGCCCCCAGGAGGGCGCGGATACGGGCCTCCTCGTCGCCGTGCAGGGCCGCTTCCAGGCGTTGGGAACGGAAGAGCGTGGCGGCGGAGTTCAGCAGGGCGAGGGCGCCGAACAGTCCGAGCACGAAGTACAGGGCGCGCGGCGGGCCTCCGTCGAAGGAGCGGCCGGAGACCAGTCCGCCGCAGACCCGGTTGGCGGCCCACAGCAGCCGTTGGCCGCGCGGCAGCGAGCCGGGGAACAGCTCGACCAGGCCCCAGCCGGCCAGGATCGCCACGGCGAGACCGGCGAACAGGACGCCCAGGGCGCGCCAGGCGGCACCGTGCCGGTGGGCCGCGTAGAACTCCTTGCGGGCCACGATCAGCAGCCCGAGCGCGAGCCCGCAGATGACGAGGGACGGGACCGACTCCGCGTACAGGCCCAGCGCGACGCCGGCGATGTCGTCGAGGACCAGGAGGCCGAGATAGACCACGACCAGCCACCAGGCGGCCTTCTTGCGGGCGCCGGTCGCGGCGGCGAGCAGGAAGAGGAAGACGGCGTAGGCGAGGTTGGCGCTCACCGGGACGATCAAGAGGTCCAGAAAGCGCACCACGGGGCCGAGCAGCCGGCGCAGCGGTGCGATGAAGGCCAGCAGGGCGCAGAGCAGCGCGAGCGCGCCGAAGAAGGCCGCGAAGCCCTCGGGCACCTTGCTGAGGAAGCCGGTTCGGGACGGGGGTATCGGTCCCGTGGCGTCCTTCGGCGCGGCCTCCACGGTGGCACTCATGCCTTCGACTGTAGGAAGACCTGGCCCGCACCGCCCGTCGAGCGGCGGCGCGGCCGCTCGTCGCGGCCCGCCCGGCTCCCGGACCTGGGGGTTCCGATAACCTCGCAGCCGTGACGGAACACCAGCACTCGCATCAGTTCGAGCGGGGCACGGACGGTCCCAAGGTCATCCTCGTCGGCGTGGACGGCTCCGATTCCTCGCTCCGCGCCGCGGCATATGCCAGTGGCCTGGCCCGACGGCAGCGGGCGCTGCTCGCCGTCGTGTACGTCCAGCCGGTGATGACCGCGGGAGCGGCGCTCGGCGTGCCGATCGCCGAGACGACCGACGAGATCGCCGAGGGCCTGGTCGCGCAGATCCGGGAAGCCGCCGAGCGGGTGAAGGACATATTCGATGTCCGCTGGGAGTTCCACACCTTCCGTGGCGACCCCTACAACGGCCTGGTGACGGTGGCGGACGAGCTCAAGGCGGACGCCGTGGTGGTCGGGGCGTCCGAGCAGGCGGGCCACCGGATCGTCGGCTCCGTGGCCATCCGCCTGGTGAAGGCGGGGCGCTGGCCGGTGACGGTCGTGCCGTAGCGGTCCCGACGACGCCCGCGCGGCGGGTATGCGTGGCGTCTTCCGTCACCGCCGTGCCTGCGCCATCATGATCCGCCGTCAGCCGATTGCCGTCTGCGAAGAGGTGAGGCTCATGGCCGGACTCCGAATGGGCGAGGGCATTCTCCGCCGCAAACCCATCGAGCACATCGAAGAGCCGGAAACGGGCGAGAGCACGGCGCTCGACCGGTCGCTGGGGCTGTGGCAGCTGACCGCGATCGGCGTCGGCGGCATCATCGGCGCGGGCATCTTCACCCTCGCGGGTACGGTCGCGAACGGCACGGCCGGTCCCGCGGTCCTCGTCTCGTTCCTCGTCGCGGGCCTCGCGAGCGCGGCGGCGGCCCTGTCCTACGCGGAGTTCGCCGGTCTCATCCCGAAGGCGGGTTCCGCCTACACGTACGGCTACGCGGTGCTCGGCGAGTTCGCCGGCTGGTTCATCGGCTGGGACCTGCTGCTGGAGTACACGGCGATCGTGGCGGTGGTCGCCATCGGCATCTCCGGGTACTTCAGCTTCCTGATCGGGGAGATGGGCGCCGATCTGCCGAACTGGATGCTGGGCGCGCCCGGCACCGGCGACGGGCACAAGGTCGACCTGTTCGCGGCCGTGCTGTGCCTGCTCATCGCCTACCTGCTGACCCTCGGCATCAGGAACGCGGCCCGCTTCGAGACGGTCGTGGTCGTCCTGAAGGTCCTCGTCGTGCTGCTGGTCATCGGGGTCGGCGTCTTCCACATCGACACCGGCAACTACAACCCCTTCTTCCCGTACGGGGTCGGCGGGGCGTTCACGGGAGCGGCGACCGTCTTCTTCGCGGTCTTCGGCTACGACGCCATGTCGACGGCGGCCGAGGAGTCCAAGGACGCGCAGCGCCACATGCCGAAGGCGATCCTCTACTCCCTCGGCATCTCGATGGTCCTGTACGTGGCCGCGTGCCTGGTCCTGACCGGCATGCAGAACTACAAGGACATCGACCAGGAGAGCGGCTTCTCGACGGCCTTCAAGTCGGTGGGCCTCAGCGGCCTCGCGGACGTGATCGCGGTCGGCGCGATCATCGGCATCCTCACCGTGATGTTCACCTTCATGCTGGGTGTCACGCGTGTCTGGTTCTCGATGAGCCGGGACGGGCTGCTCCCGAAGTGGTTCGCGAAGACCCATCCGACCCGCCGTGTGCCGACCCGGGTGACGTGGATCATCGGGTTCGCGTCGGCGGCCATCGCCGGGTTCCTGCCGATCGGCGAGGCGGCGGAACTCACCAACATCGGGATCCTGCTGGCGTTCGTCGTGGTGTGCGTCGCGGTGATCGTGCTGCGCTACCGGCAGCCCGACCTGCCGCGCACCTTCCGTACGCCGTGGATGCCGGTGGTGCCCGCCCTGGGGGTGGTCTTCTCCATCTGGCTGATCACCTTCCTCCAGTGGCAGACCTGGGTGCGCTTCGCCGTGTGGTTCGTGATCGGCTGCGTCATCTACTTCGGCTACTCGTACAAGCGCTCCGAGCTGGCGAAGACCACCGCATCATCGGCTCCGCCTACTTCCCCATGACGAGGCCGTCCTGGGCCGCGCCCCGGCTCAGGACGACGTCCCGGATCCGGTCGCGCACCGCACCGGTGTCGCCGCCCCGCGCCGGCGCGGCGCCGAGGCCGACGACGCGGCCGGCCCCCACGTCGAACCACTGCGGGACGAACTCGGCCTTCGTCACCTCCCAGCGGCCGCCCGGCCGCGCGGGCGGGGCGAAGGTGAACCGCCCGATGCTGCTCTGGTTGCCGCGCTTGTCCCGGACGCCCTCGTAGTTGAACATCTCACCGGCGATCTGATCCCCCATGCCGTAGACGACCCAGGTGCCGTTGACCTTCTCGTAGGCCTGGGGGACATGGGCGTGCGTCCCGAGGATCAGGTCGATGTCGGGCCGCCCGCCGGTACGGGAGGCGGTGAGTTCCCTGCCCAGCCGCAGCTGCTGCTCGTCCGGCTCGTCCTGCCATTCGGTGCCCCAGTGCAGCGATACGACGACCACGTCGGCGCCCGCCGTCCGGGCGGCCCGCGCGTCCGCGACGATCCGGTCCCGGTCGATCAGGTTGACGGCCCAGGGCTGCCCCTCCGGGAGCGGATAGCCGTTCGTGTCGTACGTGTAGGCGAGGTGGGCGACCTTGGCGCCACCCGCCCGCATCACGGTCGGGCCGCCTGCCTCCTGCGCGGTCCTGGCCGACCCGGCGTGCCGCACACCGGCCCGGTCGAGCGCGTCCAGGGTGCGCCCGATGCCGGCGGCGCCGTCGTCCAGGGAGTGGTTCGAGGCGGTGGAGCAGGCGTCGTAGCCGGTGGAGGCGAGCGACTTGGCCACCTGCGGCGGGGACTTGAAGGCGGGGTAGCCGGAGTAGTCGCCGTCGGCGCCGTACACCGTCTCCATGTGACAGATCGCCAGGTCGGCGCGTGACACCACGGGTTTGATCCCCGAGAGCATCGGCTCGAAGTCGTATCCGTCGCCGCCCGCGTCCGCGCGGGCCTGCTCGATGATCGAGCTGTGCGGCAGGACGTCACCGGAGGCGACGAGGGTGAAGCCGCGGGCCTCGGAGGGCGCCGCCGGCCGCCCGGCCCGCGCCGGCGGTTCCTGGGCCTGACAGCCCGCGAGGGCCGTGACGAGCACGGCCACGAGGGCCGGCGTGGTGGGTTGCCTGCGCGTGGTCATAGCGAGCCCCGTGGTGATCTCAGTGGTCCCATTGGTCCCATTAGCTCTATTTTCGTATTAATTGACGCGAATCCACAGGGCCGCACCCCCGGGTGTCAAGGCGCCACGACGGCGCTCGTCCGTCCGGGGCGGGCAGCAGGGCCCGTTGGGGCGAACGGAGGCCCGGGCGACGCGTTCCCGGCGGGAATGCGGGCCTCCGCACCCGGCGGACCGTTCGTCGCACCGTTCACCGACGGCTTCGACCGTCCGCCGCACAACCCGGTCCGTGGCCTGTGCGCGCGGCGCGGCGCGCGCTGACATACACGCCATGACGGCCGGAACCACCATCACGCGCGGGACGACCGCCGAACACGAGCTGGCCACGCTCCAGCGCGAGCACGGCCGACCGCTGTTCGCGCTGCTGCTGCGGCTCTCCGACGGCGACCGCCAGCGCGCCGAAGACCTGCTGCAGGAGACCTTCGTACGCGCCTGGCAGCACCCGGAGGCGCTCCGCGCGGACGACTTCACCTCCGTGCGCCCCTGGCTGCTCACCGTGGGGCGGCGGCTCGCCATCGACGCCCGCCGGGCCCGCCAGGCCCGGCCCGCCGAAGTGGGGGACGAGGTCCTGGAGAGCGCACGGGTGTGCGCGGATCACGCCGAACGCTCGGCGGCGACGCTCGATGTACGGGAGGCTGTGAAGACTCTCACGCCGGAGCACCGTGAAGTCCTGGTGCAGGTGTACTTCAGGGGGGCGAGTGTGGCGGAAGCCGCGGAGGCGCTCGGGATTCCGCCCGGTACCGTGAAATCCCGCGCGTACTACGCGCTGCGCGCCCTGCGCCGGGTTCTTCCGGGTTACGCCGCCGACCTGCGGTGAAACCGAAGGCTGAGTCAAACCTCCGTAAAGCGCCTTGCTGAGGACCATGGTTGGGCCATCAGCTGTCCTCATCCGTGTTCCGGACTGAGGGCCCGGGGTCGGGCGACGCGCACGCACCGGAGGAAGGCAGGAAGGGATGCTGCACAGAGGTCAAGAGAGCACGGGAGGCACCGGAGGCGGGGAACTCGCCGTTCCCATGGCCTGGTTGTACGCCGAGTACATCGCCGACGAACTGCTGAGGACCGGCGACCTGATGCCGCCGACGTCCTTCGAGTTCCGCGCCGGGCGGGATGCCCTGGCGCTCACCATCTTCCTCTCCGACTCCGGCGGCGAGCTGTCCGGCATCCGGGTCGTCTCGCAGCTGGAGACCTGGCTGTCGCTGACGGCGTACGACCAGCCGTGGCAGGGCTGGGTGCGCGAGCGGATGGCGGGGCTGGCGGCCCGGGCGGCCGAATCGGGCGGGCCCGCGCCGGACTTGGAGCTGGCGGCGGCGGCCTGGCGCTGGCTGGAGGAGACCGAGCTGCTCGCGCCCGACCTGGACGCGGTGCCGGGCGGCGGCTCGATTCCCGGCGAGGACGACGGGCCGAAGGTGTGGACGCCGGCCTGGCGGCTGGGGCTGCCGCTGGGACACTTGGCGATCCACCTCTTCTGAGGGAGAGCGACAGGGACAGAGACCGGCACCGGAGACAGGCACCGAGGGCCGGCAGCCCCGGCCTGGGGCTCGACGCCCTCGACGGCCCAAGCCCCGGCGCCCCGGGAAGTCTTCGAAGTCCGACCAATCCGCGGGCCGCCGCGCTCCGAATATCTCGTCCTCATTCCGTCCGGGTCTTGAATGATTCGGCCGTCTGGTCCGTACCGGTGGGCAACAGCAACACCACCCCCACCACACCACCGGCACGAGGATTTGGTATGAGGTCCCTGGAACGCCATCGCGACGTCGGCGCCTACACGCTCGGCGTCCTGGACGAAGCGGATGCCTTCCGCTTCGAGGACCACCTCATGGGGTGTCCGAGCTGTACCGCCAAGGTGAGTGAATTCCGTCCGTCGGCACGGCAGTTGATGCTGTACCGGCAGGCTACCCCGCGCTCCGTGCATCCGTTCGCCGCGCCGGGGCCCCGGCTCCTCGACCGGCTGCTCGGGGAGGTGGCCAACCGGCACAGGACGGGCCGCAGGCGCTGGCTGTACGCGGTGGCCGCCTCCGTGGTCTTCGCCGTGGGCGGGCCCGCGGTCGCGATCGTGACGGCGCACAGCAGTCCCTCCACCCAGATCGCGGCGACCGATCAGAAGACCGGAGTGTGGGCGCAGGTCACCACCGAGGACCGGGTCTGGGGCAGCCAGATCGACGTGGAGGTCAAGGACGCGGGAGGACCGCGCGCCTGCCAGCTCGTCGCGATCGGCAAGGACGGTTCCGAACAGACGGTGACGAGCTGGATGGTGCCCGAGCAGGACAGCGCGCCCACCAGTGTGCAGGGCGGCGCCGCCCTGCAGCCCGACCAGATCAGCGAGTACGAGGTGCGGACGACCGAGGGCAAGCACCTGGTGACCCTCAAGGCCCCCTGACCAACGGGCAGGTGCCCGGGCAGCCGCCCAGGCACCAGCGGACGCCGCGCGGGCCCGGGCACGGGCGGACGCCGCGACGGCCGGGCGCGGGCGGTCACTTGAGCAGGCGTGACATCCTGCGGTCCGCGAGCGGCTTGCCGCCGGTCTGGCAGGTCGGGCAGTACTGCAGCGAGGAGTCGCTGAAGGAGACCTCGCGGATGATGTCGCCGCACACCGGGCAGGGCTCGCCGGCCCGGCCGTGCACCCGCAGGCCGGTCTTCTTCTCGGCCTTCAGACGCCCGGCGGCCACCCCTCGGGAGCGCTCGACGGCCTCGGTGAGCGTGGAGCGCAGCGCCTCGTACAGCCGCCGGGTCTCTTCGGGGGTCAGGGCGGAGGCCAGCTTGAAGGGGGACATCCTGGCGGCGTGCAGGATCTCGTCGCTGTACGCGTTGCCCACGCCCGCGATCAGGCTCTGGTCGCGCAGCGCGCCCTTGAGCTGACGCCGCTCGCCCTCGAGGAGCGCGGCGAACCGCGCCTCGTCGAAGTCGTCGGCGAGCGGGTCGGGGCCGAGGCGGGCGACGCCCGGGATCTCGGCCGGGTCCCGCACCACGTACACGGCGAGCCGCTTCTGGGTGCCGGCCTCCGTGAGGTCGAAGCCCTCGCCGGTCTCCAGCGCGACGCGCAGCGCGAGGGGGCCCTTGCCGGGGCGGGGCGGGCCGTCGGGCAGCCGGTCCTTCCAGTGCAGCCAGCCGGCGCGGGCCAGATGCGTGACGAAGTGCAGACCGTCCGCCTCCAGGTCCAGGAACTTGCCGTGCCGGTGCACGGCGGTCACCTCGCGGCCCTCGAAGGCGCTGAGCGGCGGGTCGTACGTCTTCAGGACACTGATCGCGACGGGCAGCACGCGCACGACCTCGCGGCCGACGAGATGGTCGGTCAGGAAGTCCTTGAGCGCTTCGACCTCGGGCAGTTCCGGCATACGTCAAGGGTGCCACCCGGCACCGACAGCGCCAGGGGAACCGCGGGTCAGTCCCGTACCGGCACCACGAACTCGCACCACACGCACTTGCCGCCGCCGCGCGCCTCCACGCCCCAGACGTCGGCGAGGCGGTCCACCAGCAGGAGCCCGCGGCCCGAGACCCCCGACTCACCGGCCTCGCGGCGGCGCGGCAGGGCGCTGGAGGAGTCCTCGACCTCCACGCGCAGTCTGCGGTCGGGCCCGGTCAGGACGCGCAGGGTGACGACCGCCGCGCCCTCGGTGTGCATCAGGGCGTTGGTGATCAGCTCGTCGGCGACCAGTTCGATCTCGTCGGCGCGGTCACCGGCACCCCAGGCCCGGACCGCGGCGCGGATCATGTGACGGGCCCCGGTGAGCGCCTCGGGGTCCCCCGGGGCGACGTGCTGCTGGAGCCGCCCGCCGGACTGCTGGGTGGGGCCCTGGCGGCGCAACAGCAGCAGGGCCACGTCGTCGTCGCCGCCGCGTTCCTCGGCCACGTCGATGAGGCGGTCGGCGAGGTCGCGTACGTCGTCGGGGCCCGTGCAGACCAGCTCGACGAGGGTGTGCATGCCGTCGTCGAGGTCGATGCCGGGCTGTTCCACGAGGCCGTCGGTGCACAGCAGCAGGGTCTGGCCGGGGTCGAGTTCCATGGTGTTGACCGGGTATTCGAGGCGTCCGAACTCGGCGGAGAGGCCGAGCGGCAGACCTCCTTCGACGGCGAGGCGACGGCAGCTGCCGTCGGTGTGCCGTACGAGGGGGTCAATGTGACCGGCCCGCACCAGCTGCACCACGCCGGTGGACAGGTCGGCCTCCGCGTACAGGCAGGTCGCGAAGCGCTCGGTGTCGAGCTCGTGCAGGAAGACCGAGGCGCGCGCCATCACGGTGGCCGGGGTGTGCCCCTCGGCCGCGTAGGCACGGAGCACGATGCGCAGCTGGCCCATGACCGCGGCGGCGTGCGTGTCGTGGCCCTGGACGTCGCCGATGACCGCGCCGACGCGGCCGCCGGGCAGCGGGATCAGGTCGTACCAGTCGCCGCCGATGTCCCGGCCGAGGGACGCGGAACGGTAGCGCACGGCGATGTCGGCGCCGGGCACGCTGGGGATGGACCGCGGCAGCATGGCCTGCTGGAGGCCCTGGGCGAGGTCCTTCTCCTGCTCGTAGAACATGGCCCTTTGCAGACTCTGCGCGATGCTGCTGCCGAGGGCGACGAGGACGTTGCGCTCCTCGGGGGTGAAACCGTGCCGGTCGTTGTAGAGCAGGCCCATCGCGCCGATGGGGCGGGCCTGGGCGATGAGCGGCAGATAGGCGGCCGACGTGATGTTCAGTTCGGTGATGTGCGGCCACAGCACCGGATACGACTCGGCGAACTCCTCGGGCGACTCGATGAAGCGCGGGGCGAGCGTGCGCACCACCTCGCCCATCGGGTACGGCTCGTCGATGCGGGTGACGAGGGTGCCGGGCACGAAGCTGCCGGCGGGTCCTTCGGCGACCAGCCGGATGCGGCCGGCCTCCACCAGGCCCATGACCAGGCTCTTCGCCCCGAGGTGAGTGAGGCCGCGGGAGTCCTTGAGGACGTCGATGACGTCCTGCACCGTGCGGGCGTGCGCCAGGGCGGCGGTGGTGATCTGCACGACGCTCGTCTGCTGGCGCCTGGCCTCGTCCTCGGCGGCCTGCTCGCGGCGCGCCGCGCTCTCGCTCAGCTCCTGGGTGGCGTCACGGACGATGCCGACGATGCGGCGCGGGCGGCCGGTCTCGTCGCGGTGGATGTAGCCCTGGGTGTGCGTCCAGCGCAGCGAGCCGTCGCGGCAGCGGATGCGGAAGTACGCCCCGTAGTTCCTGCTGCCGTCCTTGAGGGCCTGGGACACCAGGGCGTCCAGTCCGTAGGCCTCGACCGGAGGTACGCGCACGCCGAGGGTCTCGGGGTGACCGTCGTATTCGTCCGGGCGCATGTCGAACACCGCCAGGCCCTGGGCGTCCATGTGCATCAGGGCGGTGTCCAGGTCCCAGTCGAAGCTGCCCATGCGGTTGAGCGCCAGGATCGGATCCGGGTGGGCGGGCCAGTCGTCCGGGAGTGACAGGGCGCTCGCTCCCCGATCAACCATGGGGCCACCTTGCCAGCATTTGCCCGATTATTCGACTCCTGGGGAGCCCGGTCGGGGGCTCCCGGCGGGGTGGGTGTCAGCTGTCGAAGACGTCGGTCGGGTTGCCGAAGATACTGTCCGCGGTCGTCGCGTCGTCGGGGATCCGGCCACCGCCGTCCCGCGGGCCGGGCCGCTCCGGCACGGTGTCGGGGCCGGTCTCCTGACCCGAGGAGTCCGCCGGCGCCGCGGACTCCGTGGCGGTGGGCGCGTCGCCCGGTTCGTCGGTCCCGGGCACGGTCGTGTCCGGGGCCGCGCTGCGGTCCGACGGGGACGGCAGTGTGGCGGGTCCCGTCGATCCGGTCGGCGGGACCGTGACGGTGGCCGTCGGGCAGTCCGAGGGCTTCGCCGGTCGAGCAGTCCCGGTCAGGGGGCTCTCCTCGGGGGACGAGGTGCGCTCGTCCGGGCCCGCGGGGGCGTGGGGCGCCGTCGCCGCGCCGTCCGTCGCGCCCGGGGTGACCGTCACCGTCGAGGCCGGTGTCGCGCAGTCGGACGCCGGCTCCTCGGGCGAGGGGCTCTTCTCGTGCGGGGACCTGCCGGACGGGGACTCGTCCGGTCGCGGGGGCCGGGTCCGGCCGTCGGGCGGCGGGACGACGTGGTCGTGGTGGCCGTCGTCGCCGACCCTGCGCTCGATCCAGGTGTTGCTGACGATGTTGATGATCGTGATGTTGGTGATCACCTGGGGCGCGGGGGTCACCGCGATCACCTGGGCGGGCCGGTAGCCGGGCCACGGGTGCCCGTGGCCGCCGGGGGTCCCCTTGGCCGCGGACGGTGCGTTCAGGGGGTTGCCGCAGGCGCAGCGCACCCGGGGCACGCCCCGGTTGTCGACGAGGACGGCCGTGCCGGCCTGGAGCACCGACTGGTAGCCGGTCGCCCGTCCGTCGCGCAGGCCGTGGTTGGTGACCCTGGTGTCGGACCGCAGCACGACCGAGGTCATGCCGCGCAGATAGCCGGGGATGGACGCCTGGGAGACGCCGGAGGCCTCGGCGAAGGCGTGCGCCTTGTCCTGGTCCGACGTGAGGAAGCCGATCTGCTTCTCGACGTCGCAGCTGCCGACGGACTCGGTGCCGCCGTACAGGCCAGGGGTGCCACCCGACAGGGAGCGGGTGGCGGCGGACGAGTCGTCGCCGGAGGGAGCCGGTTGCGGCGTCCGGGTGACGGGGGACGGACTCGCGGTGGACCTGGCCGAGGAGCCGGTGAAGGGGTCTGGGCCCTGGGCGGCGGCCGGCTGGAGGAAGACTTCCGAGCCGGAACCGGCGGCCGCCTGGTCCTGGTCGCCGGCACCGCCGCACCCGGCGACGAGGAGCGCCGCCGAGAGCGCGCAGGCCGTGACGAGGGTTCTGGTGGGTATGCGCACCACGTTCTCCCGTTCATCCCGGGTGGTTCGTCCACTATTGTCTGCGTCGCCCAGATGGCTTACGCAAGCGGAGCCGGTCACACAGCGTCACACTGGCAGGGAGAGAGGAGGCCGCCGTGGAGTGGTTCACCGGGCCCGGCTACTGGCTGAGCCGGCTGGTCTTCCAACGGGCGCTGGCCGGCGTCTACCTCGTCGCGTTCCTCACCGCGGCGCTCCAGTTCCGGGCGCTGATCGGGGGGCGCGGAATACTGCCGGTGCCCCGCTACGTCGCGCGGGTGCCGTTCCGCCGGGCGCCGAGCGTGTTCCAACTCCACTACTCCGACCGCTTCTTCGCCGTCTGGTCCTGGACGGGCTGCGCGGTGTCGGTGGCGCTGCTGGCGGGCCTCGACTCCCGGCTCCCCCTCTGGGGTGCCGTACTGGCGTGGCTCGTCCCGTGGGCGCTGTATCTCTCGATCGTCAACGTCGGCCAGACCTGGTACGGGTTCGGCTGGGAGTCCCTGCTCCTCGAAGTGGGCTTCCTCGCCGCCTTCCTCGGCAACGACGAGGTGGCCCCGCCGGTCGTCGTCCTCTTCCTGCTGCGCTGGGTGCTGTTCCGGGTCGAGTTCGGCGCCGGGCTGATCAAGCTGCGCGGGGACGCGTGCTGGCGGAAGCTGACGTGCCTGGACTACCACCACGAGACCCAGCCGATGCCGGGCCCGCTGAGCTGGTTCTTCCACCACCTCCCCAGGCCGTTCCACCGAGTGGAGGTGGCCGCCAACCACATCACCCAACTCGTCGTGCCCGTCCTGCTGTTCACCCCGCAGCCGATCGCCACGGCCGCCGCCTCACTGATGATCCTCACCCAGCTGTGGCTGGTCCTGTCGGGCAACTTCTCCTGGCTGAACTGGATCACGATCGTGCTGGCCCTGTCCGCCCTGGAGCTGCCCACCACACCGCCGGACACACCCGGGGCGCCGCTCTGGTACGTGATCGTCGTCCTGGCCGTGGCCGCGGTCCTGGTGACCCTCAGCTACCGCCCCGCGCGGAATCTGGTCTCCCGGCGCCAGATCATGAACCGCTCCTTCGACCCGCTCCATCTGGTCAACACCTACGGTGCCTTCGGCAGCGTCAGCCGGACGCGGTACGAGGTGGTGGTCGAGGGCACATCCGACGACGTGCCACGCGAGGACTCGGACTGGCGGGAGTACGAGTTCAGGGGCAAGCCGGGCGATCCCCGGCGCTGGCCGCGCCAGTTCGCGCCCTACCATCTGCGGCTCGACTGGATGATGTGGTTCGCGGCGCTCTCCCCCGCGTACGCCGCGCCGTGGTTCGGCGGGCTGGTGGAGCGACTGCTGGAGAACGACCGCGACACACTGCGGCTGCTGCGCGGCTGCCCGTTCCCCCCGGACGCCCCGCCCCGCTTCGTCCGCGCCCGTCTCTTCCGCTACCGCTACACGACATGGCGCGAGCTGCGGGAGACGGGCGCGTGCTGGGAACGGACCTATGTGCGGGAGTTCCTGCCGCCCACGCGGCTGGATCGGGTGGCTCAGAGGCGGTAGACGCGGGTCGCGGTGCCTTCGAGGACCTCGGCACGCTCGTGGTCGCTCAGTCCGTCCGTCAGCGTGTCCGCGAGGTCACGGACCTGCCCGTAGGTGGCCGCCAGCGTGCACACCGGCCAGTCGGAGCCGAACATCAGGCGGCCGGGACCGAAGGCGTCCAGCACCGTGTCCGCGTACGGCCGCAGATCGTCGGCCGTCCACTTCGCGAGGTCCGCCTCGGTGACCATCCCGGAGAGTTTGCAGACGGTGTTGGGCTGCGCGGCCAGGGCGCGGACCCGGCCGGCCCAGGGTTCGAGCTCACCGGAGGCGATGGGCGGCTTGCCCAAGTGGTCCAGGACGAAGGTGAGTTCGGGCAGCGCCGCGGTGATCTCGGCGCAGGCCGGGAGCTGGTGCGGGAGCACCAGCAGGTCGTACGCCAGCCCGGCCGCCGCCACGGCCGCGAGCCCGCGCCGCACCTCGGGCCGCAGCAGCCAGGCCGGGTCCGGCTCGCCCTGGACCTGATGCCGGATGCCGCGCAGACAGGCGCCGCCGGGCAGTTCTCCCAGCCGCGCCAGCTCGTCGGCGACATCCGGGCGGGTGAGGTCCGTCCAGCCGACCACGCCCCCGACGAGGGCGCTGTCCCGCGCCAGCGCCAGGAACTCCGGGGTCTCCTCGGCGACGGTGATCGTCTGCACCAGGACCGTGCGGTCGACTCCGGCGGCGCGTGCCTCCGGTTCGAGGTCGGCGACGGTGAAGTTCCTGCGCAGGGGCTGGAGTTCGGGGCCGGTGATCCAGTCCTGGTCGCGGACGGAGAGGTCCCACACGTGGTGGTGCGCGTCGACGGTCACGGCAGCTCCCGGACGACGGGCAGGGCGGCGTCCGCGCCGTCGCCGGAGCAGTCGTGGACGACGTCGAGCGGCTCGGCCGTCCGTGTCTGCCGGGCGACGTGGTGCAGGGCGACGTGGTGCAGGGCGACTCTCACGAAGGGTCCTCTCCCGGTACGGGTACCGGCGCGTCCGGTGGCAGCAGCTTCGCGTCGCGCAGCTCCTGCCAGAAGGCGGCGGGCACCGGTGCCGCGAACTGCTCGGCGCAGTCGCGCACTTCGTGGGGCGAGCGGGCGCCGACGAGGACGCTCGCGACGGCGGGGTGCGCCGCGGGGAAGGCCAGGGCGGCGGCGCGCAGGGTGGTGCCGTGGCGTTCGGCAATGGCCTTGAGCCGCAGGGCACGCTCCAGCAACTCGGCCGGTGCGGTGGCGTAGTTGTAGGTGGCATCCGGCCGCGGGTCGGCCAGCAGACCGGAGTTGAAGGCCCCACCGACGACGACCGACGTGCCGCGCTCCTGGGCCGCGGGCAGCAGATCGGTCAGCGCCCCGTGGTCGAGGAGGGTGTAGCGCCCGGCGCACAGCACCATGTCGACGTCCGTCTCGCGGACGAAGCGGGTGAGCATCCCGGTCTGGTTCATCCCGGCGCCGATCGCGCCCACCACGCCTTCCGAGCGCAGTTTCTCCAGCGCCGGGTAGGCCTCGCGGAAGGCCTGCTCGGCGTGGTCGTCCGGGTCGTGGAGGTAGACGGCGTCCACGCGGTCGACGCCGAGGCGTTCCAGACTGGCGTCCAGGCTGCGTCGTACGCCGTCGGCACTGAAGTCCCAGACGCGGCGGTGGGTGGCGGGCACGGCGAAGCCGTTGGCGAGGTCGTCGCCGCCCGCGCCGGTGGGTTCCAGCAGGCGGCCCACCTTGGTGGAGAGGGTGAAGTCGGCGCGGGGACGGTCCCGGAGGGCCGCGCCGAGGCGGCGTTCGGAGAGCCCGATGCCGTAGTGGGGCGCGGTGTCGAAGTAGCGGATTCCGGCGGCCCAGGCCGCGTCCACGGAGGCGTACGCCTGCTCGTCCTCGACCTCGGTGAACAGGTTGCCGATGGCCGCGGCGCCGAAGGCCAGCCCGCTGACCTCGACGCCGCTGCTTCCGAGCGGGCTCACTACTGGCTCACCGGGCGCAGTCGCAGCCCCTGCATACCGCCGTCCACGGCGAGGGCGGTGCCGGTGGTCGCACCGGACAGCGGGCTCGCCAAGTAGGCGATGGCGCCCGCGACTTCCGCCGCCGAGACCAGGCGGCCGGTGGGCTGGCGGGCCTCCAGCGCGGCGCGTTCGGCGGCCGGCTCGGGCGCCGCGTCGAGGAGGCGGCCGACCCAGGGGGTGTCGACGGTGCCGGGGTTGACGCAGTTGACGCGGATGCCCTCACGGACGTGGTCGGCGGCCATAGCGAGGGTGAGGGAGAGGACCGCGCCCTTCGAGGCGGAGTAGAGGGCACGCTGCGGAAGTCCCGCGGTGGCGGCGATGGAGCAGGTGTTCACGATCGCCGCGTGCGCGGACTCGCGCAGCCGGGGCAGGGCGGCGCGGGTCGCCCGCACCATGCCGAGGACGTTGACGTCCAGGACCCGGTGCCACTGCTCGTCGTCGTTGTCCTCGACGGTGCCCTGGGCGCCGATGCCCGCGTTGTTGACCAGTACGTCGAGGCCGCCGAGGTCGGTGGCCGCCGCGGCCACCGCCGCGCGTACGGACGCGTCGTCGGTGACATCGGCGCGGTAGCCCAGCAGCGGCTTCTCGACCGACGACGGATCGAGGTCGAGGACGGCGACCTGGGCGCCGCGCGCCGCGAGCAGCTCCGCGGTGGCGCGGCCGATGCCGGAGGCGCCGCCCGTCACCAGGGCCCTGAGTCCCGCGAAGTCCTGGGGGCCCTGTGGGTCCCGGAGATCCTGAGAGTCCGTCATGCCGCTGCCCCCTTCGAGTTGGTGAGTGCCTGCTGTGCGAGGTCGGCAGCCCAGAACGTACCGCCCGGGAAGGTGAACCGCTCGATCGACTCGGGCCGCATGGTGGCCGAGAAGCCCGGCGCGGCCGGTGCCGCGTAGTGGCCCTCGCGGATCACCACCGGGTCGAGGAAGTGGTCGTGCAGATGGTCGACGTACTCGATCACGCGGTCCTCGGTGGTGCCGGAGAGGGCCACGAAGTCGAACATCGAGAGGTGCTGGACGAGTTCGCACAGGCCGACGCCGCCGGCGTGCGGGCAGACGGGCACGTTGTACTTGGCCGCGAGCAGCAGGATGGCGAGGTTCTCGTTCACTCCGCCGACGCGGGCCGCGTCGATCTGCAGGACGTCGATGGCGCCGGCCTGGAGCAGCTGCTTGAAGATGATCCGGTTCTGGACGTGCTCGCCGGTGGCGACCTTCACCGGCGCGACCGCCTTGCGGATGGCGGCGTGTCCGAGGACGTCGTCGGGGCTGGTCGGCTCCTCGATCCAGTACGGCTCGAACTCGGCGAGGGCCTTGGTCCAGGTGATCGCCTCGTCGACGTTCCAGCGCTGGTTCGCGTCGATCGCGATCCGGATGCCGGGCCCGACCACGGAGCGGGCCACCCGGCAGCGGCGTACGTCGTCCGCGAGGTCGGCGCCGACCTTCAGCTTGATCTGGGTGAAGCCGTCGGCGACGGCCTCGGCGGCGAGCCGGGTGAGCTTCTCGTCGCTGTAGCCGAGCCAGCCGGGTGAGGTGGTGTAGGCGGGGAAGCCGCGCTCCCGGAGCTGTGCCGCGCGGTCGCCGGCGCCTTCCCTGCCGCGGCGCAGCAGCTCCAGTGCCTCCTCAGGGGTGAGCGCGTCCGTGATGTAGCGGAAGTCGACCTGGCGGACCAGCCACTCCGGTTCGGCGTCGGCGAGCAGCTGCCACAGCGGCTTCTGTGCCCGCTTGGCCGCCAGGTCCCACACGGCGTTGACCACGGCGCCGATCGCCATGTGCATCACGCCCTTCTCGGGGCCGAGCCAGCGCAGCTGGCTGTCACCGATCAGGTCCCGGCCGAGCGAGCCGGGGTCCGCGCACAGTTCGTCGACGGAGCGCCCGACCACATGTCCCCGCAACGCGTCGACCGCGGCGACCTGGACATCGTTGCCCCGCCCGATGGTGAAGGTGAAGCCGTGCCCCTCGGGGCAGTCGGCCGCGTCGGTGCGCAGCACGACATACGCCGCCGAGTAGTCGGGGTCCGGGTTCATCGCGTCGGAGCCGTCCAGCTCGCGCGAGGTGGGGAAGCGGATGTCGTAGGTGTCGACCGCGGTGATACGGGCGGCAGTTGGGGACACGGGAGGCCTTTCGGTCCGGGGCTCTGAGTCGCAGGAGTTCATCGGTCGAGGTCAGTCCTGGGCTCGGCCTGTCGTCACGCGGGCGATCATCAGGGCGACCAGGATGATGCCGCCGTAGATGGCCTGGATCCAGAACGACGGGACCTGGGCGAGCGTGAGCAGGTTCTGCACGACGCCGAGCAGCAGGACACCGGTGAGGGCGCCGAACATGGTGCCCTTGCCGCCGTCGAGGCTGATCCCGCCGATGACCGCGGCCGCGAACACGGTGAAGATCATGTTGTTGCCCTGGTTGGCGCTGATCGCGCCGACGTATCCGGTCTGCATGATGCCGCCGACCGAGGCGAGGACACCCGCGACGATGAACACGCCGAGCATCACGCGCTCGACCCGGATGCCGGCCGCGCGGGCCGCGTCGGCGTTGCCGCCGATCGCGTACAGGGCGCGCCCGATGCGGTGGTACTTGAGGATCAGGCCCGCGGCACCGAAGGCGACGGCGGCCAGCCACACCGACATGGGGATGCGCAGGAAGGTGGTGGTGGCCAGCGAGAAGAACGCGTCGGGCATCCCGAACAGCGTCTTGCCCTTGGTCGCGCCCACCAGCAGCCCGCGCAGGATGATCAGCATCGCGAGGGTGACGATGAAGGCGTTGAGCTTGAGCTTCACGACGAGGATGCCGTTGAAGGCGCCGATGACCGCGCCCACGACGAGGATCGCGACCAGGGCCAGCGCGGCCGGGAACTCGGTGCCCCAGCCGGACTGGGCCGCGGGCAGCACCAGCAGCGCGCCCACGGCGGGCGCGATGCCGACGACCGACTCCAGCGACAGGTCGAACTTGCCGGTGATCAGGACGAGCGACTCGGCGAGCACCACCATCGCGAGCGCCGCGGACGCGCCCAGGATGGAGATCAGGTTGCGCTCGGTGAGGAACGAGTCGTTGACGATCGCGCCGAGGACGAGCAGCAGCAACAGCGCGGGTACGAGGGCGAGTTCTCGGGCGCGGCGCAGCAGTACGGACTTGGTGGGGCGGGGCCCCTTCCAGGTCCGTACCGGGGTGGGGGTCGAGGCCGACGGGGCCTTCGTGTCAGCCATGGTCCACTCCTTCGATGGAGGCGATCAGCTCGTGGTCGCGCCAGCCCGCCGGATGTTCGGCGACGACGCGGCCGTGGAAGAGGACGAGAACGCGGTCGCAGCGGCGCAGGTCGTCGAGTTCGTCGGAGACGACCAGTACGGCGGTGCCGTCCTCGCGGGCGCTGTCCATGCGGGCCAGCAGGGACTCCTTGGACTTCACGTCGACGCCCGCGGTGGGGTTGATGAGGACGAGAAGACGCGGGTCGGAGGCGAGTGCGCGGGCCATGACGACCTTCTGCGCGTTGCCGCCGGAGAGGTCGGAGACCGGCTGCTCCGGGCCCTCGGTGTGGATGTCGAGGCGTTCGATCAGTTCGGTGGCGAAGCCGCGCTTGCGGTCGGTGCCGATGAACCCGTAGCGGCCCAGGCGGTTCAGGACGGTCATCGTGGCGTTGTCGCCGATGGTCATCCCGGAGACGAGACCCTGTTCGTGCCGGTCGCGGGGCACGCAGCCGACGCCGGCCTTCAGCGCCGCCTGCACGTCGCCGAACGGAAGCCGCTCGCCGCCGAGTTGTGCGCTTCCGCCGGTCGGCTGGTGCAGTCCGGCGAAGGACTCCGCGAGGTGGATCTTGCCGCTGCCGCTGGAGCCGGCGAGGCCCACGACCTCGCCGCGGCGGACGGTGAGGTCCACCTCCTCGAACGACTCCGAGGTGAGCCCCTTGGCCTCCAGGACGACCGGCGCGTCCTCGTGCACCGACGTGTGCGCGGCCTTCTGCTCGACGACGGCGATGGACTCCCCCGCCATGGCCTCGATCAGAGCCGCGCGCGGCAGATCGGCGACCGGAGCGGTGGTGATCCAGCGGGCGTCGCGCAGGACGGTCACCGTCTGGCAGACCTCGTACACCTCCTGGAGGTGGTGCGAGATGAACAGGAAGGTGACACCGGAGTCCTGGAGCGCGCGCATCCGGGTGAAGAGGCGTTCGATCTCCCGGTTGTCGAGCTGCGCCGTCGGCTCGTCGAGGACGATGAACCGGGCGCCGAAGCTCAACGCACGTGCGATCTCCACCATTTGGCGGTCCTCGACCTTGAGGTCGGCGGTCCGCGCCTCCGGGTCGACGCGCACGTCCCAGGTCTCCAGCACCTCGGCCGCCTCGGCCTTCAGCCTGCGCCAGCTGATGAAGCCCCCGCGGCCCACGGGCTGCCGGTTGATGAAGAGGTTCTCGGCGACCGTCAGGTCCGGAACCACGGTGGGCTTCTGGTAGACGCAGGCCACCTTGCGGCGCCAGGCGTCCCGGTCGGCGAGCGCGGGCGCCGGCTCGCCGTCGAAGCGGACCGTGCCCTCGTCCGGAGCCTGGAGGCCGGTGAGGATGGTGACGAGGGTGGACTTGCCCGCGCCGTTGCGGCCGACGAGGGCGTGCGACTCGCCCGGCAGTACGGTGAGTTGACCGTCTTGGAGCGCGACGGTGGGGCCGTACCGCTTGGCTATCCCCCGCGCCTCCACAAGTGGTGTGCTCATTTGACCGTGTTGCCCCAGAGCTTGGAGTCGTCCACGTTGTCCTTGGTCACCAGCGGGGCGGGCAGCTGGTCCTCAAGAATGCCGCTGGGCAGCTTGACGATCTCCGAGTCGTGGTCGGTCGGACCCGGCTTGAACGTCTTCCCCTCCATCGCCGCCTTGATGTAGTACATGCCGTACTTGGCGTACGCGTCGGCGGGCTGCGAGACGGTGGCGTCGATCTGGCCCTTGCGGATGGCGTCGAACTCCTGCGGGATGCCGTCGTTCGAGACGATCGTGATGTGGCCCTTCTGGCCGGCCGTCTTCAGCATTCCCTTGGACTTGAGGGTCTGCAGCGTGGGGGCGAGGTAGACGCCGCCGGCCTGCATGTAGATGCCCTTGATGTCCGGGTTCGCGTTCAGCAGGGTGTCCAGCTTGGAGGCCGCGGTGTCGGACTCCCACTTGGCCGGGATCTCCAGCACCTTGAGCTTCGGATACTTCTTCTTGACGCAGGTGCGGAAGGCCTCGGAGCGCTCCCGGCCGTTGACCGACGCCAGGTCGCCCATGATCTGCACGACCTTGCCGGAGGTGATCTGCTTGCCGAGGTACTCGCAGGCCTTCTCGCCGTACGCCACGTTGTTGGCGCGTACGACCATGGCGACCTTGCCCTTCTCGGGGGCGACGTCGACGGCGACCACGGGGACGCCCTTGCGCTCGGCCTGGTCGAGTCCCGCGGCGATCGCGGCGCTGTCGAGCGGGGCCACGACCAGGCCCTTCACGCCCTGGTTGAGCTGGTTGTTGATGTCGGTGATCTGCTGCGACGGATCACTGTTGGAGTTGACGGTCTTGAGCGCGTCCACGCCCTCCGACTTCGCCATCTTCGGCACGTAGTCGTTGTACGACTGCCAGAACGGCGAGGTCAGCAGGGGCAGGATGACGCCCACCTTGCCGGTGCCGTCGCCCTTGCCGCCGCCCGAGGCGACGTCGTCCTTGGTGCTGCCGCATGCCGCGAGCGCGAGGGTGGCGCAGGCGGCCACGGCCGCCGCTCGCACCGCCCGCGACGGGGTTCGCATGTTCCGCACAGTTCTGCCGGCCATCTGACGGCTCCTCATCGAGCGTGATCGAGCAGTGATCGGGGTGCTGGTCTGACGCAGGGCCCCGAGGGCCCGGCCGGAGTCCCTCTTCCGGTCGGGACGAATATTTATCAGACCACTTGGGGGTCACAACACCCTTGGGAGCCAAATTTTCCTCGTTTTCAGCCGTAGTGGTCCGACCACATCGCTGGTTAGACTGCGGCGCACCCGCAACAGCAGGAGGGAACGGCGTGGACGAGACCCTGGCCAAGGAGGCGGAGACGGCCCCGCAGAAGGGCACCGTGACGCAGCGCGCCATCGAGCGGATCAAGGCGATGATCGGCGAGGGCCGTCTCGAACCGGGCCAGCGGCTGCCGACCGAGCGCGATCTCGCGGCTCAGCTGGGCATGTCCCGCAGCTCCATGCGGGAGGCGATCCGTGCGCTCACCGTCCTGGGCGTCCTGGAGGCGAGACACGGCTCGGGCACGTACGTGACCCAGCTGGAGGCGGGCGACCTCCTGGAGACCTTCGGCGTCGTGGCCGATCTGTCCCGGGGCCCGCGCCTGGTCGAGCTGCTCGAAGTGCGCCGGATCCTGGAATCTACGGCGACCGCGCTGGCCGCCGCCCGGATCACGGCCGCGCAGCTCGCCGAGGTCGAGGAGCATCTGACCGCGATGAACGCCACGGACGACCCGGAGGAGATCCTCGCGCACGATCTGGCCTTCCACCGCGCGATCGGGGCGGCCGCCGGCAACGACACGATGGCGGCGATCCTGGAGGGGCTCTCCTCGCGCACCTTCCGTGCCCGGGTCTGGCGCGGCTATCAGGAGGCGGACGCCTTCGAGCGCACCCGGCGCGAGCACGCGGCGATCCACCGTGCACTGGTCGCCCGTGACCCGGAGGCGGCCCGGGCGGCCGCGGCCGCCCACGTGGGCGAGGTGGAGGAATGGCTGCGGACCCAACTCAAGCCTTAGCGGCTTGAGTTGGGTCCGGGAGCGGTCAGGCCGGGCGGCCCGGTGTCAGCGACGCGAGGCAGGGCCGGCCCGCTTCGGCATCAGCCACGCTGGGCCGGCCCACCTCGGCATCAGCCACGCTGGGCCGGCCCACCTCGGCATCAGCCACGCTGACTCACCTCGGTATCCGCCACGCGCGGCCCGCGCCGCGTCTCAGGCCCGCTTCAGCCGCAGCGTCACCAGCTCGAAGGGACGCAGCGGCAGCGTGATCCGTTCACCGTCCTGGCGCGGCTGCGGGGCGTCGGCCAGTGGCCGCTCCAGCAGGTCCGTCACCGTGACGGCCGCGACCTCGAAGCCCGCCGTGAGCGTGGCCCGGGTACGTCCGCCGCGGGACTCGTGGAAGCGGACGATCACGTCACCGCTGCCGTCGTCGGCGAGTTTGAGCGCGGTGACGACCACCGCGTCCTGGGTGACGGCCACCAGCGGCGCGACCTCCTGGTCACCGCTCACCCGTCGCTCCGGCTGGTTGATCCGCCATCCCTCACGGACCGCGTCGCCGATCGCCGCGCCCGGCACGAGCGCGTGCCGGAAACGGTGGACGCCCTGGTCGGTCTCGGGGTCGGGGAAGCGCGGGGCGCGCAGCAGGGAGACCCGCACGGTGGTGGTCGTACCGGAGTCGCTGTCGCGCACCGTCCGGGTGACGTCGTGGCCGTACGTCGAGTCGTTGACGACCGCGACGCCCCAGCCGGGCTCCTCCATGTGCACGAACCGGTGGTTGCAGGCCTCGAACTTGGCCGCCTCCCAGCTGGTGTTGGTGTGCGTCGGCCGGAAGAAGTGCCCGAACTGGGTCTCGGACGCGTACCGCTCGGCGTGCACATCGAGCGGGAAGGCGAGCTTCAGGAACTTCTCGGTCTCGTGCCAGTCGACCTCGGTGTCGATGTCGAGCCGCCACTCCCCCGGCGCGAGCGAGAGCACCTGGGTGACACGCGACGCGCCGAATGAGCGTACGACCCGCACGGACACGCCGTCCGCGCCGGGCGTCACCTCCTCGGCGTCGACCAGGTCGGTGACGGTGTTGCGGTAGAACTCGTCGACGTCCCAGGCGTCCCACATGTTCGGGAAGTCGGGGTGGATCTGCAGCAGGTTCGCGGCCTTGCCCGGCGCGATCGTCTCGCGGTCGGCGGCCAGGTCGTACGCGGAGACGACCAGGCCCTGCGCGTCGATCTCCACCCGCAGCAGCCCGTTGTCGAGCACGAAGCCGCCGGCGACGCGGGGGGCGAGCGCCGTCTCCCCCTGGACGGCCGCGGTCCGGGCGCCGCCCGCCGGGACACCGTCACGGGTGTGCGGCGCGGCGTTGAACACGAGCGGCGTGGAGCCCTCGCCCGCCAGCGCGCGCTGGGCCGCGTCGATGATCGCGGTCAGCTCCTCGGCGACCCGCTCGTACGTCTTGCGGGCCTCACGGTGCACCCACGCGATGGACGACCCGGGCAGGATGTCGTGGAACTGGTGGAGCAGGACCGTCTTCCAGATACGGTCCAGCTCCTCGTACGGATAGGAGAACCCGGTCCGTACGGCCGCGGTCGCCGCCCACAGCTCGGCCTCGCGCAGCAGGTGCTCGCTGCGCCGGTTGCCCTGCTTGGTCTTGGCCTGGCTGGTGAGCGTGGCGCGGTGGAGTTCGAGGTACAACTCGCCCACCCACACAGGGGCGTTGGGGTACTCGGCTTCGGCCTTCTCGAAGAACGCCTCGGGGGTTTCCCACACCACGGCCGCGGAGCCTTCGAGGTCGCGCAGACGGGCCGCCTTGGCGACCATCTCGCGCGTCGTGCCGCCGCCTCCGTCGCCCCAGCCGGTGGGCGCGAGCGAGTGCCGGGCGACGCCCTTGTCCTTGAAGTTGCTCGCCGCGTGGGCGATCTCGCTGCCCTTCATGGAGCAGTTGTAGGTGTCGACGGGCGGGAAGTGGGTGAAGATCCGGGTGCCGTCGATGCCCTCCCACTGGAAGGTGTGGTGCGGGAACTTGTTGGTCTGCGACCACGAGATCTTCTGGGTGAGCAGCCACTTGGAGCCGGCCGCCTTGATGATCTGCGGGAGCCCGGCGGCGAAGCCGAAGGTGTCGGGCAGCCAGGCCTCCTCGTTCTCGATGCCGAACTCGTCGAGGAAGAACCGCTTGCCGTGCACGAACTGACGGGCCATCGCCTCCGAGCCCGGCATGTTCGTGTCCGACTCGACCCACATGCCGCCGGCGGGCACGAACCGTCCGTCGGCGACGGCCTTCTTCACCTTCGCCCACACCTCGGGCCGGTGCTCCTTCACCCAGGCCCACTGCTGGGCCTGGGACATGGCGAAGACGAAGTCGGGCTCGTCCTCGATGAGCGCGGTCATGTTGGAGGTGGTCCGCGCCACCTTGCGGACCGTCTCGCGCAGCGGCCACAGCCACGCCGAGTCGATGTGCGCGTGTCCGACGGCGCTGATGCGGTGCGCGGAGGGCACGGCGGGCTCGGCCAGCACTCCTTCGAGCCGGGCCCGGGCGGCGGCCGCGGTGCCGTTCACGTCCTGGAGGTCCACCGCGTCCAGGGCCCGCTCCAGCGCGCGCAGGATGTCCCAGCGGCGCGCGGACTCCAGGGGCAGCTCGGCCATCAGCTCACCGAGCACCTCCAGGTCGATCACGAGCTGCCACACCGTCTCGTCGAAGACGGCGAGGTCCATCCGCGCGAGGGTGTACTGCGGTTCGTCGCCCGCCGTCTCCTTGTCGCCCAGCTGCGTGGGCAGGAAGGGGTGGTAGTCGAGGATGACCGGGTTGGAGGCGGCTTCGATGTGCAGCCGGACCTCTTCTCCGCCCTCGGCCGGAGCGCCGATCCGTACCCATTGGTTGCGCGGGTTGAGGCCCTTCACCGGGGTGCCGTCGGGCCGGTAGACGAGGCCTTCGCACTGGAATCCGGGCATGTTCTCGTCGAAGCCGAGGTCGAGCACGGCCTCGACGGTCTTCCCCGCCCAGGCCTCGGGGACGGTGCCGGTGACGCGGAACCAGCTGGTGCCCCACGGAGCACCCCAGCGCGCGCCCGCCTCGATCGGCTCCGGTGTGGCCGCGAGCCCCTCGGCGACCGGCACGGGCTCGCCCGGCGCGTTCCACACCGCCACTTCCAGCGGTACGGACTCGGGGTACACGGCCGGGCGGATGCGCTCGTCGAGAACGCGCTTGAGGCGGGCTTCGACCAGGGTGCGGTCGTCATGCATGGAGTGCTCCGTGGGGTGAAGGGTGCGGGCTACCAGGTATGGGTGATGGTGGCGGCGGTCGAGACGCTGAACAGCTCCCCCACCGCGCGCACTTCGAACCGTGCCGCCGCCTCGCCCTGCCCGGCGGTGAGTCCGCCGGCGTAGAACGCCGTCTGGCAGGTGCCGCCCAGGAAGCGGCGCGTGCCGTCCCGAAGCGTCCGGTACAGCTCGTAGTGACGTACGGCACCGGGGGCGGCCCGCCACGCGAAGCGCAGGCTGCCGCCGTCGGCGTCGGCGATCCGCAGCTCGGTGGGCGCGGCAGGGGTCACCACCGCCTTCCGGACCGCGATCCCGCCCAGCCGCCAGCGTACGGCCGCGCCGGAACCGGTGAGCCGGACGCCCAGGGCCCGTACGGTCCCCGACAGTCCGGTGAGCCGCACGGTCGAGGTGCTCCAGCCGCTGGACACGGTCACGGGGAAGCAGGTGTACGGCGGCGCTCCGCCCGCCGTGCTCGGCTCGGCGGTGGCGACGGCCAGCTCGACCTGCACCGGGCCGGAGTCGGCGCGGTGGGTCAGCTCGACCACCGTGTCCGCACAGATCGGCAGCCGGGTCGCGTAGAGGTCCAGCGTCGCCGGCGCGTCGAGGGCACCGGCCACCAGGACGCTGCTGCCGCCGCGCCAGGCGTCCGCGAAGTCGAAGGTGACGGACGGGCGTTGGCCGGTCGTCCGGACCACCCAGCGACGGGACGGCAGCCGGTCCTGGAGGCCGAGGTGGTTCCAGGCCGTGTCCGAGGTGGCCTTGCCGCGCTCGTACCACTTCAGGCCGTGGCCGGTGTTGAAGACGGAGGCGAAGGGGAGGGAGGTGACGGTCGAGCGGTCGGCGACGGAGACGGCCGGGGCGCGCCACGTGGCCGTCGCGTCGGGCTTGGACGGGTCGAGGGTCGTGCCGGTCCAGAACAGGTCGTCGGAGGCGTGGAAATCCCCGGGGGTTCGGCTCGCGGGCAGGTGGTTGCGGGTCCACTCGGGCCGGTAGAGGCCGATGGAGGTCACGTGGGACCCGGTGGCCGGCACGATGGCGTTCCAGTTGACCGACTTGCCCGTACCGCTGGACTCGACGTCGACGCCCGCCCACAACTCGTAGCGGCTGCGCCCGAGTTGCTGGGCCAGCGTGCCCGATGAGGCGAGACTGCTCTGGGACCAGCGGAAGTCGATGAACATCGAGTCGGCGGCCTGGAAGAACGACTGGTTCTGGCTGTTCAGCGCGCCCTGCCAGCTCACCGAGCCGTTCACAGTCATCGAGTCGTACCAGGTGACGCGCTGCCGCTTCGCCGCGGCGAGTGCCTTGAGCTCCTTCAGGAAGCCGAGCATGTCGGTGGCCAGCGCGGCGTTCCCGCCGCTCGTCTCGGCGTTGACGAACCAGCCGTCGAAGCCGTACGCGGCCGCGACCGCCACCAGTTGGGCGGCGAGCGGGTAGTGCCCGGCGGAGTCCTTCTGCACCAGGTCGCGGGTCCACTGGAGCTGGCCGCCGTAGGCGGTGGGCGGCAGGAAGATGTTGCCGAGGACCCGGACCCCGTGCCGGTGGGCCGCGTCCACGACCGGTGCGTTCGGCGCGAGGATCAGGCCCTCGCCCGACGAGCCGCCCCAGAAGACCAGTTCGTCGATGTACGCCCAGTGGGTGAGGGCGTAGTAGTCGGCGGTCGCCGAGCCCTGCGAGGGGTTGCCCGCGGTGGGCCCGAAGGAGACGAGGGACTGGATGCGGGCCTGGTCGGCGCGGGCCGTGGTGTTCGCGGGGGTCGGCGTGAAGCGTGCGGCGAGCGGCACGGACGCGGTGTTGAAGGCCAGGTCCGCGTCAGTGGCGGCACTCCAGGTCCTCAGGCTGCGCCAGGTGATGCCGGCGCCCGGGGTGCCCGAGGGGAAGGAGTCGGGGTACCAGTAGGAGGCGTACGGCTGGAGGTTGCGGGCGGCCGCTGCCGCGGTGCCGGTGAGGCCGGGCAGGAGTGCGGCGGCGGCCGAGGCGCCGGCGAGCAGGACGGTGCGTCTGCTGAGGTCCACTGTGTGCTCCGTGTGGTCGTGGGGACGGGCTACTCGGTGACCTGATCCGGGGTGACGACATGGGTGATGCCCCGGGCCGCGAGGTGTTCCTTGTCGTCGGCGCGGCTCGCGAGAACGGTGGTGGGTCGGGCGCCGTCGGCGGTCAGCCGGGCGAAGGCGTCGAAGACGGGGCCGCCGGGGGCGCACACGGAGCGGCCGGGGGCGGTGTCGACGACCAGCGCGGTGGTGCGCGGGGCCGGGGCGTGCGGTCGCTGTTCCTTGACGATCGCCGCGAGTGCCTCCGCGGCCGGCTTGGGGCGTCGGTCGTTGGTCAACAGGCCGAGACCGTATTCGAGTTCGGGGAAGTCGGCGAGAGCGCGGCTGACATCGTGCGAGCACCACCAGGTGATGCCCCACAGGTCCGGGCAGTCGAGGGCGTTCTGGACGGTGGCCTCGGTGAAGGCGGCCGCGTGCTCGGCGGGGATCAGCGGAGCGGGCGCGCCGACCTCCTGGAGCCAGACCGGCCGGCGGGGGTCGTCCGCCCAGGCCTTCGACAGCTCCACCAGGTAGGCCGCGTGGTGCTCGGTGGCGGTGCCGGTACGGCCGTGGCGCTGGGCGGTGCCGTTGAACACCCAGGAGTGCACGGCGGTGACGGCGCCGAGCCCGGCGGAGTGTTCGGGCGTGAAGGGCTGGTCGTCCTGGTACCAGGCGGCGTCGTACGAGGCGTGCAGATGCAGCTTGCCGGGGGCGCCCTCCTCGCAGGCGGCGAGCAGCCGGGTCAGCCAGCTCTCGGCCTGCTCCGGGGTGATGTGGTCCGGGTCGGGGTGGGGGCCCGCCGCGAACTGGTTGACCTCGTTGCCGATCGTCATGCCGATGAAGTTGGGGCGGTCGGCGAGCGCGGCGGCGAGGGTGCGCAGGTACTCCGCCTCCCCCTCCACCACCTGGGGGTCGGTGAAGATGTTCCGCCGGTGCCAGGTCTGGGTCCAGGAGGGCAGGAAGTCGAAGCTCGACAGGTGGCCCTGGAGTCCGTCCACGTTGACGTCCAGCCCGCGCTCGGCGGCGGCGTCGGCCAGCGCGACGAGCTGCTCGACGGCACGCGGCCGGATCAGTGTGCGGTTGGGCTGGAAGTAGGGCCACAGCGGGAAGACCCGGATGTGGTCGAGGCCGAGCGCGGCGATCGAGTCGAGATCGGCGCGTACGGCGTCGAGGTCGAAGTCGAGCCAGTGGTGGAACCACCCTTCGCTCGGGGTGTAGTTGACGCCGAAGCGTACGACAGAGGGCATGCAGGATCCTTGCGAATCGGAAAAAAGCGGGGGGTTCGGCACTCGGTCGCGGACGCGGGGCTCAGCCCTTCACCGCGCCTTCGCCGACGCCGCGGAAGAAGTACCGCTGGAGACAGGCGAAGAGGGCGATCAGCGGCGCCACGGCGATGATGGTGCCGGCGGCGACGAGCCGTTCGTCGTTGGCGAAGGTGCCGTGCAGATAGTTGAGTCCGATGGTCAGGGTGAACTTCGACGGGTCGCTGAGCACGATGAGCGGCCACAGGAAGTCGTCCCAGGCCCCCATGAACGCGAAGATCGCGACCACGGCGAGCGTGCCCTTCACCGACGGCAGCGCGATCCGCAGGAACCGCTGCCAGGCGTTCGCCCCGTCGACGTAGGCCGCCTCCTCGATCTCGTACGGGAGGTTGAGGAAGGCGTTGCGCATCAGCAGGACGTTCATCGCGCTGACACAGGCGGGCAGCACCACCCCGATGAGGGTGTTGTTCAGGCCGAGTTCACGCATGGTGGTGAACTGGGCGATGATGATGCTCTCCGCCGGGACGAGCATCGCCAGGATGAAGACCAGCGTGGCCACGTTGCGTCCGCGGTAGCGCAGCCGGGCCAGGGCGTAGCCCGCGAGGGCGGAGCCCACGCAGTTGGTGACGACGTTGGCACCCGCGACCTTCAGCGAGTTGAGCGCGTAGTCCCAGACGGGGATGGTGTCGGCGACCCGCTGGTAGTTGTGCAAGGTGGGGTCGCTCGGCAGGAACTTGGGCGGTGAGCTGAAGATGTCCTCGGTCGGGCCCTTGAGCGAGGTCGACAGCTGCCACACGAAGGGGCCGACGGTCAGGGCGAGGACACCGAGCAACAGCAGGTAGCGCAGGGCGAGTTCCCAGACGCGGATACGGCGGCCGTGCTCGTCGGTGACACGGCGGCGGGGCTTGGCCGTGGCCGTCGGCAGCTCGGCGGGAGGTGCCTTCTCGATGGTGCTCACGCGTCCTCCTTCCGGTCGGCGCGCAGCACGAGCAGCATCAGCGCGACGGTGACGACGAAGACGACGACCGAGATGGCGGAGGCGTAGCCGACGCGGCCGGTCAGTCCGGTGCCGGTGCGCTGGACGAGCATGACGAGGGTGGTGTCCTCGCCCGCGGGACCGCCGTCCGGGCCCGCCATCAGATACACCTCGGAGAACACCTTGAAGGCGGCGACCGAGGAGAGCGCGGCGACCAGCACCATGGTGGAGCGGACGGCGGGCACGGTGACGGTGAAGAACCGGCGGATCGCGCCCGCGCCGTCGACCGACGCGGCCTCGTGCAGCTCGCGGGGCACATTGGCGAGCGCCGCCAGGTAAATGATCATGTAGTAGCCGAGGCCCTTCCAGACCGTGACGGCCATGGCGCTCAGCAGGAGCAGCCACTGGTCGCTGAGGAAGCCGACCTTGCCGACCCCGATCGCCTCCAGCAGCGAGTTCACCAGGCCGCGTTCGTCCAGGAGCCACACCCAGATCAGACCGACCACGACGATGGACGCGACCACCGGGGTGTAGAAGGCCGACCGGAAGAAGGTGATGCCGGGGATGTTTTTCTGGACCAGCAGGGCGAGCAGCAGCGGCAGCAGCACCAGCGCGGGCACGACACCGACGACGTACAGCGCGCTGTTGCGCAGCCCGGTCCAGAACATCTCGTCGTGCAGCAGCTCGCGGAAGTTGTCCAGGCCCACGAACTGGCCGGGGATCAGCGTCCGGCGGTCGGTGAAGGCGTTGACCAGCGTGGAGACGAACGGGTAGAGGATGAAGGCCCCGGCGATCAGCAGCCCGGGTGCGGCGAACAGCCAGGGGGTGCTGGGCAGATGACGCCGGACCCGCCCCGGTCGCCCCGCGGGCCGTGGGTCCTTCTGCCGCCCTGGACGCCGCACCCGCGCGACGGTGGAACTCGCCATGTCGGTTCAGCCCTGCTGCTTCAGTAGCGTGTTGCACGCCTTGACGGCGTTGTCCAGTGCCGCCTTGGGGCTTTCCTTGCCCTGGAGCGCCTTGGCGACCTCGTTGCGCAGTGCGGTCTTCATCTGCTCGCTGAAGAGGACCGGCGTGTAATTCACCGCGTTCTTCAGGGACTTGGCGGCGGCGATGCGCACGCGCGTCTCGTCGGTCCCGTCCTCCTTGGTGAAGTACGGGTCGTCCAGTGAGCCGGCGGTGCTCGGGAAGATCGCGACCTTCTTGGCGAAGGACATCTGGTTCTGGGCGTCGGTGACGTAGTGGGCGAAGGCGACCGCGGCCGGTGTGTGCTTGGTGCGCGAGTTCACCATCACGCCCATGACGTACATGTTGACCTTGCCGGTGCTGGTGATCTGGTCCGTGATGCCGATGTTCTTGTACAGGTTCGGCGCCTGCTTCTTGAAGTTGCCGAGGTCCAGTGCACTGCCGGGGTTCATGGCGACGGCCCCGGTGAGGAACTTCTTGCCGGAGGACTCCGGGGTCGCGGTCAGCGCCTGCGAGTCGAGCGCCTTCGCGTCGTACAACTCCTTGTACTTGGTGAGGAGTTCGATGCCCTTGGCGTCGTTGAACGAGAAGGCGGTGCCTTCCTTGTTCATCAGCTGGACGCCGTAGCGGCCGAAGTCCTCGACCGTGGGCACGTTGGCGAGGGTGGCGACCTTGCCGTCGCTCTTCTTCGCCAGTTCCAGGGCGTCGGAGAAGAGTTCGTCGTACGTCGTCGGGGGCTTCTCGGGGTCGAGCCCGGCGTCGTTGAACAGGCTCTTGTTGTAGAACAGCGGGCCGGTGTTGAGGTACCAGGGGAAGGCGTAGGTCCCGGTCATGCCCGGTATCCGGTGGCTGGCCCAGGCGCCGTCCAGGTACTCCTTCTTGTACTTGGCGGCGGACTTGTCGAGGTCGAGCGCGAGGCCCGCCTTGGCCAGCGGGGCGACCAGGTCGGGCGAGACGTTCACGACGTCGGGCAGGGTGCCGCCGGCCGCGTCCGCGCTGATCTTGTCGGCGTAGCCCTCGGCGGGCTGGTCGACCCACTTCACCTTCGTGTCGGGGTACTTCTTCTCGAAGTCGGCGATCACGCCCTCGAAGTACGACTTGAAGTTGGCCCTCAGGTTCCAGGTCTGGAACGTGATGTTGCCTTCGATCTTGCCGGAGGCGTCCGTCGAACCGCTGCTGTCGTCACCGGAGCCGCAGGCGCTCAGCGGCAGGACGACAGCGACGGCGGCGGCGGCGAGTGCTCTGCGGGGCATGCGCACGGTGACCGGGCTCCTTTGCACGGGTTGGCGAATGGTGCCGGGGCAGACCTTGCATCCAACGCGCAGGGGAAGTCAATGGATTTGGGGCACCTAAATTCATTAGCTGCCTTCGTCGCTCCCAACTGCGCAGGTCAGCGGAGTCTGCTGGACCTCTTGCAATCAGCGACTAATGCGCTTTAGATTGCCTCAGCTCAAGCGCATTAGTACGCCGTCCCAGCAGAACTTGGAGCCAGGTTGCCAGCCAAGCGGTCGCCCGCCCGCCGGCCGACGATGAAGGACATCGCGCAGCGCGCCGGGGTCTCCGAGAGCGCGGTCTCCTTCGCGCTCAACGACCGGCCGGGGGTCTCCGAGGTCACCCGCGCCCGGGTCCGCCGGGTCGCCGAGCAGCTGGGCTGGCGGCCCAGCGCGGCGGCCCGCCAGCTGTCCGGCGAAGGGGCGGCCACGGTCGGTCTGGTGGTGGCGCGCCCCGCCGACACGCTGGGCGTGGACTCGTTCTTCCTCCAGCTGATCTCGGGCATCCAGGAAGTACTGGCGGAGCGTCATCTCGGCCTGCTCTTCCAGGTGGTCGAGGACGTGGACGCCGAGTGCGCGGTCTACCGGCGGTGGTGGGCCGAGCACCGCGTGGACGGAGTGCTGGTCGTCGATCCGCGGACCGACGATCCCCGGCCGGACCTCCTCGACGAGCTGGGGCTGCCCGCCGTCGTCATCGGGGGCGTGCCGGACGCCGGCCATCCCGGGCTGTCCATCGTCTGGGCGGACGACGCCGGGGCGATGGCCTCCGTGGTGGGCGGGCTCCACGCGCTCGGCCACCGCCGGATCGTGCACATCGCGGGCCTGCCGGGGCTCGCCCACACCGAGCGCCGCATCCGCACCCTGCGCGCCGAGGCCGAGCGGCGGGGCCTCGCCGAGGTGCGTTCGGTGACCACGGACTACTCGGACGCCGAGGGCGCGGCCGTCACCCGCCGGGTGCTGGAGGGCGTCGCACCGCCGACCGCGCTGGTGTACGACAACGACGTGATGGCCGTCGCCGGGGTCGCCGCCGCGACGGAGCTGGGCTTCTCCGTGCCGGGCGACGTGTCGGTGGTGGCGTGGGAGGACTCCGCGCTGTGCCGGATGGTCAAGCCCTGGCTGTCCGCGCTCTCCCGCGACACCGTGGAGTTCGGCCGGACGGCCGCGCGGGAGCTGACCGCGCTCCTGGACGGCGGTCCGGCGCGCACGGTGCAGGTCCCGGTGCCGCGGCTGATCGAGCGGGACAGCACGGGGGCCCGTGGCGCGTGAGACGGACGGCGTGTCCGGCGTTCACTGCGCCGCAGAACCACCCCGAGGCGGTTCGGCCCCTCAGGAGGCCTCGACCGCGGCCTTGATCCGCTGCCCGAACGCGTCGGCGTCCTTGCGTGCCGCGCCCAGGGCGAGGCCCACCAGGAGCTTGCCGATGCCATGGCCTTCGAGGACGTTGAAGATCCTGACGCGGGTCGTGCCCAGGCCGGTCGCCTCGAAGTCGTAGCCGCCCTGGTCCGCCGTCACGAGGTTCTTCGAGACCTCCGTCCAGCGGATCCGGTGGGGCGGCTCGAACTCGGTGATCCGGAAGGTCCGGCCGGTCTTCATGCCGGCGTCCTTGACCGTGCTCGTGAACACCGTGCCGACGGCCGTCGGGCCCTCCGGCGTCTTGGTGATCTTCTGGACCCTGGGGCTGAACTCGGGGTCGTGCGTGCCCTCGGCGAGGTAGGCGAAGACCTCCTCGACAGGACGGTTGATCTCGGCCTTCGCCTCGAACTGACCGGACACGGTTCCTCCTGTGCTGCGGTCGCTGGAGCTCCGGCTGAGCGCCCGAGTCCGCCCAGCGGTCCCAGCCTACGGGCCCGGCCCCGCCCGTGCAGGTCGCACGGAGTGCCCCGATCCGGGACCGGGCACGGACGGGACCGGCCCGCGTCAGCGAGGCGCGGGGTCAGCCATGCCACTCCACCTTGAACACCCAGACATGCCTGCCGGCCTTGCGTGCCGCCTCCGGTACGTCGATCACCAGTGAACCGTTGCTCACGGTCCAGGTCAGGGGCCGGTGGTAACCCAGCATGCTGACCCTGTCACCACCGCGGATCGGCACCGGTGCTTCGACGGTCAGCTTGCTGCCGGGTGCGGTCAGCGAATGGATGTAGAAGGCCATGTTCTGCCGGACCGTGAAACGGAGGTCCTCGCCGAGCTCCGCCATCCGCGACCAGTACGTGGTGTCGTAGATCGCCTCGCCGTTGACCTTGAGCCAGCGGCCCGTCTCCCTGAGCCGGGTCTGCATGATCTCCGGGATGGTGCCGTCGGCGCGCGGGCCGATGTCGAGCAGGAAGTTGCCGTTCTTGGAGACGATGTCGACCAGGCTGTGGACGACCTCCTCGGTGGTCATGTAAGCATCGTCCGGAGTCGCCCTGTTGTAGCCGTAGCTGCGGGGGTCGAGGCCACGGCTGGACTCCCACTTGGCGACGACGGTGTTCTCGTACGTGGCGTACTCAGGGGTCGTGAAGTCGTGGAAGCCGATCCCCGAACGGTCGTTGACGGTCACCTCGTACGGCTTGGCCCTGTTCTTGCCGTGGTTGAAGTACTCGGCGAGCACCTCGACGCTGCCGTTGGCCCCGCCGATGTCGCACCAGATCAGGGCCGGGTCGTAGCCATGGATCAGCTCCAGCATCTGCGGAGCCTGATAGTCCTTCACATAGTCCTTGCCCGCGGTGTATCCGGTGTACGGAAGCGGCTCCAGGGTGTACGGATTGCGCGGGGCATGGCCCATCCACGGGTTGTCCGGGTTGAACCACTCGGGCATCGAGAAGTACAGGCCGCGTTTGAGTTCCGGCGTGAACCGCTGGGAGGCGTCGAAGAGTTCGCGGACGAGATCGCGCTTCGGGCCCATTTTCACGGAGTTGCGGTCGGCGAACTCGGTGTCCCACAGCGCGAAGCCCTCATGGTGCTTCGACGTCAGGACGTGGTACTGCGCGCCCGCGTCCCGGAACAGCTCCACCCACGCCCGCGGGTTGAACTTCTCCGCCGTGAACATGGGGATGAAGTCGTCGTACGCGAAGTCCTCGCCGTAGGTCTCGCGGTGATACGCGTACACCGCGTTGCCGGGGCTCTCCATGTGGTTCCAGTACCACTCGGCGTACTGCTTGCCGACCGGCGACCAGGCGGGCACCGAGTAGACACCCCAGTGGATGAAGATGCCGAACTTGGCGCGGTGGAACCAGTACGGCGCCTGATGACCCCTCAGTGACTCCTCGGTGGCCCGGTAGTCGGGAACACCCAGGATCAACTTGCTGCTCTCCGCGTCGACTTGCCGGCCGCGCCCGCTGACGATCACCTTGCCGTCCTGCGCCGTTCCCGGCTTCGTACCCACGCGGTTGCGGATGCCGACACGGACGCGCGCCTGCTCGCCGGGATCGAGCCGCGTCACGGGCGCGGGTTCGACGGTGCGGGCGCCCGGCACCTCGACCCCGACCGACACCTGGTCACCGGCGAGGACCGCAATCGTGCCCGCGTTGACGACGGTGGCCTCCACGCTCTGGGCGCCGCTCGACTCCAGGAGCGAGAAGGTGGAGTGCGCGTCCCGCAGGGCCAACGCCCGCCCCTGGGCGGCTGGTTGGAGCGAGAGCGCGAAGACGTGCAGGGATGTCCGGTTCTCCTCGGCGGGGTGGGTGACCGGCAGGGTCAGGGCGACCGCCTCGCGCTGCGGGTCGATCCAGACCTCCGCCGTCCCGATGCCGACGGCGTGTTCGTCCTTGGTGCCGTCCGGCCGGTAGCGGTAGGGGGCGGACAGGGCGCCGCCCGCGTACCAGTCGGACCCGCCGAGCCCGGCCGTCGTGGCCGAACCGTCCGCGTAGTGCACGGTGGCCTTGCCGGAGGCGTCGCCGTAGCTGCCGGCGGTGAGGAACAGGGCCGACAGATAGCGGCCCTTGGGGAGATCGAGGCGCTGGCCGAGCGCGACCACGTTGTTCTTCGCGCCCGCGGCCGACGACGGGAAGAGGAACGGGATTCCGCCGACCTCCACACGGCCCGCGGGGAGTTCCTCACCCGGGAACGTGTAGCCCGACCCGTCGAAGCTCCCGCCGTGCGCGGTGGCGGTGTCGATCCCGTCGTTGTCGAAGTGGGTGTCGAGGGGCACGGGTATCGGGTCGGGCACCGGGACCCACTGGCCCTTGTTCCGGGCGTCGGCCGGGGTCACGGGGAGGGCCTCGGCCGACGCCGGGCCGGCTGTCGCGGCGGAGGCGGAGGCGGCCAGGGGAACGGTCGCGGCGACAGCGGCTCCCGCGGCGGCTCCCAGGACCTGACGTCTTGGATACGTACTCATGAGCGGCTCCAATTCATCGGATGTTTGATGATCGAGCCGCCTTGAAATCCTGTCAATGGGGCACGCAGGGAAGGAAGTTGAGCGAGTGGTCGGATGACCCTCGGTCCTGCCCCGATGCGTTTCGGCGTCCGCGGGAAAGTCCAAGGGGAGAGACGCGGATGTCCAAGGGGACGGGTCGCGACCGGCCGGGGTGACGGGTTCGGTCGCCCGAGCGGAGGCGGTCGGCGCACAGGACGCGCCGTCCGGTACCGCGTCCAGCCGGTCCGGTCACGGCTGTCTGCAACGCCGGAGCCCGGCACTCTCGACGCGGCCCCCGTTCCCGGGCACAGTGCTCCTCGTACTACTCACGAGTAGGACGAGTACGTCCACGCGTCACCACACGACAGGGAGCGCCCGTGACCAGCTGGGTCGGCCGGACCGCCACCGAGATAGCCGCCGCCGTACGCGAGAAGCGGGCCACGCCACGTGAGGTGGTGGCCGAGCACCTCGCCCGGATCGAGCGCCTCGACGCCCGGGTCGGCGCGTTCCGCGCGCTGCGCACCGAGGCTGCCCTCGCGGAGGCCGACGAGCTGGCCACGAGGGATCTCTCCGGACTCCCTCTGGCCGGCGTGCCCGTGGCCGTCAAGGACAACCTGGCCGTACGCGGCGAGTCCACCCGCAACGGTTCGGCGGCGACTCCCGGGACCCCGGCCGAGCACGACCACGTCACCGTGGCCCGGCTGCGCGCGGCGGGCGCAGTGGTGGTGGGGCTGACGAACGTGCCCGAGCTCTGCGTCTTCGGGACCACGGACGGGGTGCACGGCATCGCCCGCAACCCGTGGGACACCTCGCGCACGGCCGGCGGTTCGTCGGGCGGGAGCGCCGCCGCGGTCGCGGCCGGGATGGTCCCGATCGCCCTCGGCAACGACGGCATGGGCTCCCTGCGCATCCCGGCCGCCCACTGCGGTCTGGTCGGACTGAAGCCGGGCCACGGCACGGTCCCGGCCGGAATCGGCCACGGCGACTGGTTCGGCATGTCGGAGAACGGCCCGCTCGCGACCACCGTCGAGGACGCCCGCCTGATGTTCACGGTCCTCGCCGGCACCGAGGCCGGCACCGAGGCCGAGCGTGCCGGAGTGAGCACCGCGGATACCGGCGCCGGTGCCGAGCCTGCCGAGGTGAGCCCCGCAGACCCGAGCGCCGACGCCGGGCACACCGACGTAAGCCCCGCAGATGCCGGTGCCGAGCGCGCCGAGGCGAGTCCCGCAGATGCCGGCCCCGGCGACACCGGCGCCGTACCGGCACGCGGACCCGTCACCCACACCATCGCCCTGTCCCTGCGCAGCCCCCTCCTCGGTGTGCGTATCACCCGTCCGTATACGACCGCGGCCCGCGAGGCCGCCGAGCTGCTGGCCGGGGCGGGTCACCGGATCAGCGCGGCCGAGCCGCCGTACCCGTGGTGGCTCAGCACGACGTCACTCGCCCATTGGACGGCGGGCACGGCGGTGGACGCCGAGGAGCTCGACCGTGGGCTGCTCACCCGGCGCACCCGCGTCCACGCGGCCGTGGGGCGCCGCTTCGTGCGAGGCGTACATGGCGGCGGTCGCCGTGAGCAGCTGCGCCGCAGGATGGAACCGTTCTTCGCGGAGCACGACGTGCTGCTCACCCCGGCGCTCGCCAGGCGAGGTCCGGCCGCGGCGCCGTGGCACGAGCGGGGCTGGCTGCGCAACCTGCTGGTCAACACCGCCTGTTCGCCGCTGACGCCGACCTGGAATCTCACCGGCTGGCCCGCCCTGTCGGTCCCGTTCGGCACGCTGCCGTCGGGCCTCCCGTGTGCCGTACAACTCGTGGGGCGGCCCGGTTCGGAGCTGGTTCTCCTCGAAGTGGCGGAGCAATTGGAGAAGCTGCGCCCCTGGGCCCGCACGGCACCTCTGGACTAGCGGCCGCCGTCCGACGCGAGGGACCAGCGCGCCCCTCGCGGCGGGCCGCCCCGTCCCGACGCGAGGGATCAGCGCCCCTCGCGGCTACAGCGCTTTGTACATGATGTGCAGTCCCACGCGCCCGTGCCGTGGGTGTTCGTAGGCGTCCGGCACCGTGCCGAGGATCGTGAAGCCGAGCGAAGTCCACAGTCCGACCGCGGGGTTGGTCTCCACGACGGCGTTGAACACCATGGCGCGGTAGCCCTCGGCCTTCGCGGCGGCGAGGAGGTGTTCGGCGAGCGCGCGGCCGATGCCGCGTCCGCAACGGCCGGGATCGACCATGAAGCCGGCGTTGGCGATCCGGGCGGCGGGACCGCCGTAGTTGGGGGTGACGTAGGCCGAGCCGACGACGGCGCCGGTGTCGTCCTCGGCGACGTACACCCGCTTGCCCGGGCCCATCCACAGGGCGCGGGCGGCCTCCTCGGAGGTGCCGGGGTCCCAGGCGTAGGTCTCGGCGGCGGCGACGATGCGGTGCCAGAAAGGCCAGATCCGCGGCCAGTCCTCGGCCGCGGCTTCTCTGATCAGCATGGGCGCGAGTCTGGCACGCCCATGCCGTCAGCTGTCGCGATGGGTTCCTCTTCCGGAGGTCCAGAGGTCCGGAGACCCAGAGGTCCGGAGACCCGGAGGTCAGTCCACGCTGGGCAGGATGTGCGGCTCGGCGAGGTCGTCCTCGTAACCCGCCAGCCGGATCGGGGCGGACCTGGACCACACGTCCAGACTGCCGAGCTTCTTGTCGGGCCCCCGGCCTGCGCGCTCCATACGTTCCTTGGAGCGTTGATCGCTACTCGTCTTCTCCGGTGTCACCGCGCACTCCTTATGTGTCGGGTCACCCTCGGGACGTACTGGCCCAGTCTGCTGCTGTGCGCCTGACGTCCGCTCGGGTCTTGGTCGAAGCAGTTCGGACGCGGTGGCGCCGGTAACTCGTATGAGAGCAGGCCGTGATGACCGGCAAGTCCCGGGACGGACCGTGGGTGTGGGTGGAACCCAGTCTGGCTGTCCGTCCGGTACAGAGTAACCAAATGAGCGGACGCCCGCTCGATGGGGCTGAAAACTCGAGGTAACTGTCTCGAGTCATTCAGCGTCCATCCGGCCCCGGTATGCCGCAATTTGAGGGACTGTGCCCTGCTTCATCGCCACCCGTTCGGCGCAACGGCTGGAAGAGAGTGCGGGACACCCGGAAAACGCGGAAGAGATGAAGAGCGCGGGGCGGACGGCGCCCCGACCGACGGCCGGAGCGGGCCCGCACCACCACGACGCCCCGGCGGTTCCGGCCGGCCGAAGGAACCACCGGGAGAGACCCAGCCGATGCACGCCATCCTGCACGCTCTGTCCATCACCGGCTCGATGACCTGGGAGATCACCTGGGCACTGATCCTCGGGTTCGGGCTGTCCGCGGTCGTGCAGGCGGTGGTGCGCAGGTCGACGGTCGTACGGCTGCTGGGCGACGACCGGCCGCGGACGCTCGCGGTCGCCGCCGGACTCGGCGCGGCCTCCTCGTCCTGTTCGTACGCGGCCGTGGCCCTGGCGCGCTCGCTGTTCCGCAAGGGCGCGAACTTCACGGCGGCGATGGCCTTCGAGATCGCCTCGACCAATCTGGTGGTCGAACTCGGCGTGATTCTGGCCCTGTTGATGGGCTGGCAGTTCACCGTGGCCGAGTTCGTCGGCGGTCCGGTCATGATCGTGGTCCTGGCGGTGCTCTTCCGGATCTTCCTGCGGGAGGGGCTGCTGCGTGCCGCCCGGGAGCGGGCGGAGCGCGGGATCGCCGGGTCGATGGAGGGGCATGCCGCGATGGACATGTCGGTCCGCGGAGAAGGGTCGTTCGTACGGCGGCTGTTCTCACGCGACGGCTTCACTTCGGTGGCGCACGTCTTCGTGATGGAGTGGGCGGCCATCCTGCGTGATCTCGTGATCGGCCTGCTGATCGCGGGGGCCATCGCGGCCTGGGTGCCCGACACGTTCTGGCGCTCGTTCTTCCTGGACGGGCATCCGCTCGCCGCGAAGGTGATCGGTCCGCTCGTGGGGCCGCTGGTGGCGATCGCCTCGTTCGTGTGCTCCATCGGGAACGTGCCGCTGGCCGTCGTGCTCTGGAAGGGCGGCATCAGTTTCGGCGGCGCGGTCGCGTTCATCTTCGCCGACCTGCTGATCCTGCCCATCCTGAACATCTACCGGAAGTACTACGGACCGCGGATGACCGGCTTCCTGCTGGTCACGTTCTACGCGGCCATGGTGCTGGCGGGGTACGTCGTGGAGTTCCTCTTCGGCGGTCTCGGCCTGATCCCCGACCAGGGCGACGCGAAGATCCCCACGCAGGGCGTCACCTGGAACTACACGACCTGGCTCAACATCGCGTTCCTGCTGCTCGCGGCCGCTCTGGTCCTGCGGTTCCTGCGCACGGGCGGCCCGGCCATGCTGCGGATGATGGGCGGCGCTCCGGAGACGGCGGCCGGTCACGATGAGAACGGGAACGGGAACGAAGGACACGGGCACGGGCACCACTGACCAGGAACCGCGGTTCAGGTTCCGTCGGCGCGGCGGGTCCGCTGTCTCCCCTCGGCCCGGGGCCGTCGGAACGTGAAGGCCGCGGCCACCCCGCCGATCAGTCCGAACAGATGCCCCTGCCAGCTGACCCCTTCGGTCGTCGGCAGCACTCCCCACAGGATCGAGCCGTAGACCGCGCCGACGAGGAGACCGACAGCACCCGGAGCAGGACGACCCAGCCCGCCATCAGGGCAGCCGCGCCCTTGACCCGCTCACCGCGTGACGCCGGTGCGGGAAGAGTCGTGCGGTGCGGTACGGCTCGTACGCCATGGGAACCCCCTGTGTGCCCTCGTGTGGTGTTCAACGCCGTGCGGGCGTGGCCCGGTTCCCGCCAGTCGTCCGATTCGGTCGGCAAACGCCTATTCCTGGACCTGGTGTGTCAAGTCAAGACGTCTCCAGGCAGACTTCATGCGTTGTAGTCCCACCACCATGAGGATCACGCATGATCACGCTCAAGAAGGAAGACGGCCCGGCGGATCTGGACGGGGTGACCCACCTGTCCATCGGGGTGTCCTGGGACCCCACCGCCGGCAGCAGTGGCGGGGTGATCGGGAAGATCCGCCGGAAGACCGGCACCGACCTTGACCTGATCGCCATCGCGATGCAGGGGGCGGACCCCGTGCGGCTCGCCGGCCTCGATTCCCTGGATCCGCTGGGCAACGGCGCGTTGGTGCACAGCGGCGACAACCAGACCGGACGCGGGGACGGTGACGACGAGACCGTGACCGTCGAGTTCAGCCGGGTCCCGCCGAACATCACGGCGATCGTCTTCGTCGCCGCCGCCTACAAGAAGGGCAGTTCCTTCCAGAAGGCGCGCAACATCAGTTTCAAGGTGTATGACGCCACCGGCGGCACCACCCAGCAGGTCGCCGACATCTGGCCCAGCCTGCTCAGCAGCGACAACGGCTGCGCCGTGGCCAAGGCGATCCGGGCCGGGTCGAGCTGGAAGCTCGAGGTGATCAACACGACGGGGAAGATCAAGCAGGGCGACGAGCAGGCCCTGATGCGCTTCGCGGTGAGCAAGTAGCAAGTGCCGTGAGCTGACAACTCGCCACGGCGCGGCCCGCCGGCTCCCCCACCACGGACCGGCCCCGAGCCGCCCCTGGTGACTGACGGCCCGTCATAAGACCGTACGCGGATGATGCCGCCGTACGGACTTGAGGACAGGACCGCCCTGGTCACCGGGGGCGCGCGGAACCGGGCGGCCGGTGGCCGAGCAGCCGGCGCGGGCCGGACGCCGGGTCTGCGTCAGGCACGGGACCCGGAGCGCCGGCCTCGGACGCGGCGGAGTGGATCACCGGAGCCGATCTGCTGGTGGACGGCGGTACGCGCGTACGGGCGGCGCACCCCCGGACCGCACGCCCCGGGGCCGCACACCCCGGAACCGCACACCCCGGGACCGCACACCCCAGGGTCGCTCCCCTCAGCGGCGTACGCCGTCCATGACCGGCTGCGGAACCGCGCGCCGAGCCCCCGCTGACGGCGTCACCACTTGCCGGGCGCGTAGTCCTTCATGAAGACGCCGAACACATCCTCGCCCTGCTCACCGCGGACGATCGGGTCGTATACACGGGCCGCGCCGTCGATGAGGTCGAGCGGGGCGTGGAAGCCCGCGTCGGCGAGGCGCATCTTGTCGGGGTGCGGGCGCTCGTCGGTGATCCAGCCGGTGTCGACGGCCGTCATCAGGATGCCGTCCTTCTCGAACATCTCCTGGGCGCTGGTGCGCGTGAGCATGTTCAGGGCCGCCTTGGCCATGTTGGTGTGCGGGTGGCCCGCTCCCTTGTAGCCGCGGTTGAAGACACCCTCCATCGCGGAGACGTTCACGATGTACGTGCGCTCCGCCTGCGCGGCCGCCATCGACGCCCGCAGCCGGCTGATGAGGATGAACGGCGCGGTGGAGTTGCAGAGCTGGACCTCCAGGAGCTCGACCGGCGTGACCTCCTCGACGGACTGGATCCAGCTGTTGGTGTCGTGCAGGTCGGGCACGAGCCCGCCCGCGTCGATGGCCGTGCCGGCCGCGATGCGCTCCAGGGACGCCGAGCCGGACACCAGCGCGAGGTCCGTGACCTCCTTGGCGGTGAGTGCACCGCCCCCGGCGACCGGGAGCGCGGCCACGGCGCCCGAACCGAAGGTGCCGATCACCTCGGCGGGCGGCAGCTCACCGGTGGGCAGCGGGCCCGACTCGGCGGCGAGCAGCTCGCTGTACGCGCCCGGGGAGCGGCGGACGGTCTGCGCCGCGTTGTTGATCAGGATGTCCAGCGGACCCTCGGCGGCCACGGATTCGGCGAGGGCGACGACCTGGGCGGGGTCGCGCAGGTCGATGCCGACGATCTTCAGCCGGCCGATCCACTCGTCGCTGTCGGGCATGGCCTTGAAGCGGCGGATGGCGTCGTTCGGGAAGCGTGTGGTGATGGTGGTGTGCGCGCCGTCGCGGAGCAGCCTGAGCGCGATGTACATGCCGATCTTGGCGCGGCCGCCGGTGAGCAGCGCGCGCTTGCCGGTGAGGTCGGCGCGGGCGTCGCGGCGGGAGCGGTTCTCGGCGGCGCAGTTCTGGCAGAGCTGGTGGTAGAAGTAGTCGACCTCGACGTACCGCGCCTTGCAGATGTAGCAGGAGCGCGGGCGCTGGAGTATCCCCGCGATCTCGCCCTGTTCCGTCACCGACGAGGGCAGGATGCCCTCCGTCTCGTCGTCGATGCGCTGGGCGGAGCCGGTGGCCGTGGACTCGGTGACCGCCTTGTCGTGGGCGGTCTTGGCGGCCCGGCGCTCCTGGCGGCGGCGCTGCTTGACCGTGCGGTAGATGCCCGCGGTGGCGCGGCGCACGGCGACGGCGTCCGGGTGGTCGACGTCCAGCTTGTCGAGCTCGTCGAGCACGCTCAGGCAGACGGCCATCCGCTCCGGGTCGATGCCGGGGCCGTACGCGGCGTCCGCCACCCCTGCCGTGTCCACGGCGGAGGTCGCCTGGCTGTCGTCTGTCACCGTCATGGCCGTTGCCGTTCCTCGGGTTCAGCGCCGCGCTCGAACCGCGCTCGCCTTCGAAGGCGGAATTTTACGGAGCACAGGGCAAAGGCACCAAACCCGCGGTGATCATGGAGCCGTCCGCGACCGGTTCCGGGCCCGCGGCGAGCGCCGCCCGGCGGCCCGGACCCCGCCGGTCAGACCGTGCACGCGGCGAGCAGCGCCCCGACCTCCTCGGACAGCGCACGCGCCAGTACGTCCAGGTCCGGCACGGCCTCCGCGTCGGCGACGAGCCCGTAGTGGACGCGGCCGCGGAACGTGGAGACGGCGACCGCCAGGGACTGCCCGCGGGCCAGCGGGGCGAACGGATAGACCTCGGTGAGCGGGCAGCCGCCGAGCTTCAGCCCGAGGCTGGGCAGCGGCACGCTGGTGACGAGGATGTCGTAGAGGAGCCGGGCCGCCTGTCCGACGACGGGTCCGCCGAGCCGGTGCCCGAGTGCCGGCACATGGTCGGCCAGCAGGGCGACGGCGCCCGCTCCGCGGTTCGGCCCCGCGTCCTTGTTGCGGTCCATGGCCGTGCGCACGGTGCGCAGCCGGGCGAGCGGGTCCGGGTCGTCGACCGGGAGCCGTATGAGATAGCCGGAGAGCCGGTTGCCCTGCGGGTGCGCGGTGCGCGGACGGCGCCGGGAGACCGGGATCAGGGCGCGGGGCGCGACCCCTGCGCTGCCGTCGCCGCGCTCGTCCAGCCAGCGGCGCAGGGCGCCCGCGACGACGGCGATCAGGACGTCGTTGACGGTGCCGCCCACGGTCTTGCGGATGCGGTGCACCTCGTCGAGGTCGATGACGACGCCGGCGGTGCGGCGGGTGCCGGTGGCCTCGGAGGTGAGCGCGGGCGAGGACCGTACGCCCAAGGTGGCGCGGGCGACGGAGGCGCCGATGTCGAGGGCCCGGCCCAGGTCGGAGAGGGTGCCGCGGACCAGGCCCGGCAGCTTGCGGACGTCCGGGAAGAGGCCCCGCGGGGGCTCCGCCGGGCGCGGCCGGGGGGCCGGCATGTCCATCGGGTCCATGAGCGCCGCGGCGAGCATCAGCGCCCGCAGCCCGTCGGCCAGGGCGTGGTGGAACTTGAAGAGGATGGCGAAGGACACGCCGTCCTCGCCCGGCAGCACATGGGCCTCCCACGGGGGCTTGTCGCGCTCCAGCGGGCGTTCCATGAGGCGGCCCGCTTCCGCATGGAAGTCCGCGGACGGGGCGTGCAGCCGTACGTGGTCGAGCGGGTCGAAGTCGGGGGCGGGCTCGCGGGCCGCGCCGCCGAAGGAGAGCGGGAAGGCCGGCGAGGTCAGCGGGAGCCTCGGCGGCTGCCACACGTCGCGGATCCGCATGCGCAGCCCCGGCACCGCGGCGGCGCGGGCGGCGAGCAGGTCGGCCGCATGGGCGCCCGCGGTGGGCGAATGAGCCGTGAAGACCCCGAGGGCACCGAGGTGCATCGGGTGCTGGGCGGACTCGATGTTCCAGAACGCCAGGTCGAGTGGTGCGAGCAGGTCGGAGGTCAAAGGCTTGCTCTCGCGTCGACGACGGGTGAACAAGCAGTCAATCCCCGCCAGGCGATTACGGTCAAGTACGATCAAGCTACGCTCAGTTAACAGCAGATTAAGTCCCGCCCCGCGGGGAGGGGCGGGACTCAAGTGCCACCTGAGGTCAGTTCAGCGCAGGAGGCGCCGCGTCGGCCGCCGTACCCCACCCGGACGGCTCGCCGCCGACCGTGAAGGCGAGCGAGCGCAGCCCCCTCAGCGACTCGGTCGTCAGATACGTCCGGTCGTAGGCGGCACCGTCCGTGCGGGCCGACTGGATGTACCGGGCGGTGTCCGAGGTGCCCGGTGCCGTGATGGTCAGCCCGCCGCGCGGGTAGTAGCGGCGGTCGAGGGTCAGATCGACCCGGTCGAAGACGGGTGTGGACAGGCCCCACGTGTCGTAGCCGGGCTGCACCGGGAAGATCCCGAGCGACGACAGGACGTTCCAGGCCGACATGGTGCCCAGGTCGTCGTTGCCGGTCATGCCGGTCGGGGCGTCCGTGAAGAGCGTCAGCGCGGCGTGCACCACGTCGGTCGTCTTCCAGGGCTGCCCGGTGGAGAGATACGTGTACGGGGCGATCAGGTCGGGCTCGTTCTGCGGGTTGTACTTGTCCGCGTTGTAGTAGTCGTACGGGCCGTTGACCCACACGTCGCGAGCGGTCCTCGCCGGGTCCTTCAGCAGTTGCTCGTACGCGAAGAACGAGTCGAGCCGGTCATTGGCCGCCTGCTGGCCGCCGATCAGGTCGACCATGCCCGGGAGGTCCTGCGGCACGAGCCACTGGTACTGCCAGGACGTGCCCTCGTGGAAGCCCTCGCTCTTGGCCGGGTCCGCCGGTCCCGCGAAGGCGCCGGACGCGTCCCGGGCCCGGAAGAAGCCGGTCGAGGGGTCGAAGATCTCGCGGTAGTTCTGCGCCCGGTCGGCATAGCGCGCGGCGTCCGCCTCATGGCCCAGGTCCCCCGCCATCTCGGCGAGCATCGCGTCCGACAGGGCGTACTCCAGGGTCGCCGAGGGGCCGTGGTCGTAGTCGGAGTCGCCGGGCTTCGCGTGCGGGCGGCCCTTGATGTAGGGCGCGAAGCCGTTCGCGATGTACTCCTGGTTGGCCTCGCGGCCCACTGCGGGCGAGTCGGCCGGCGGCACCCCGTCGGCGTTCTTCTTCAGCGCGCGGTAGGCCCGCTCCTCATAGCCCTTCAGCAGACCCTGCTGGTAGGCGTTGGTGAGGAAGGGGGTCACCGGGTCGCCGGTCATGATGTTCGTCTCGGCCGTGCCGTAGCCCCATTTGGGCAGCCAGCCGCTCTCCTCGTCGATTTTCACGACGGAGATCGCCATGTCCCGCGCCTCGCGCGGCGCGAGGAGGGAGAGGAGCTGGGACTGGGTGCGGTAGGTGTCCCACAGTGACCAGTTCTGGTAGTACGTGAACCCGTCCGCGCGGTGGATCCGCTGGTCCCAGCCGGTGTAGCGGCCGTCGGCGTCGCTGCCGATGTTGGGCGCCAGGAAGGACCGGTACAGGGACGAGTAGAAGGTGCGGCGAAGGGTGTCGCTGCCGCCCTTCGCGCGTACGTCGCCGAGGCGTGCCTCCCAGGAACGCTGCGCCTCACGGCGGACGGTGTCGAAGGAACGCCCGCCTTCGGAGCGGAGGTTGGCCGCGGCGCCGCGGGCGTCGACGTACGACAGGGCGGTGGTCGCCTCGACCGTACGGTCCTTGCTCGTGTCGAAGCGGACGAAGGCGCCGTTGCGACCGGTGCCCGCCGACTCCCTGGAGCCCGGGGTGACGGTGTCGCCGTTCCAGGTGCCGGAAGTGGTGAACGGCCGGTCGAACCGGGTGATCGTGTAGACCGTGTACGGCTTCGTGGCCTGGCAGAAACCGCTGCCGGTGATGGCGGTGCGCACCGTGCGGCTGTCGAGGATCTCGACCTTGGTGGAGACCGTCCTGTGCAGCGACTGGCCCGCGTTGAGCAGCACGTTGGCCTTGTCCGTGGCCGGGAAGGTGTAGCGCTGCACGCCGGTGCGTTCCGAGGCGGTCAGCTCGGCCTCGATGCCGGTCTTCAGGCCGACCCGGTAGGAGCCGGGGCTCGCGCTCTCGTCGTCGTGGCTGAACTCGGCCTGGTATTTCGAGTAGTCCGTCTGGCCGACGTCCCCGGTCGTGGGCAGCACCGGCAGGTCACCGCCCAGACCGCAGCCCACGCCCGACAGATGGACGAGGGAGAAGCCGCGGATGTGGTTCTGGGAGTAGTCGTAGCCGGTGTTGTGACCGGTGTCCGGCGAGAACTGCACCATGCCGAAGGGCACGGCGGCGCCTGGGTAGGTGTTGCCTTCGTTCTGTGTCCCGATGAACGGGTTGACCAGATCGGTGAGTTGACCGGCGCGCGGGGCGGCGGCCTGAGCCGCCGGAGCCGCGAGAGCGCCGCCGAGGAGCGCGGCCGCCGCGACCACCGTCCCCGCACCGCGTAGCCGTTGGGTCCATCTCATGGGCGGGACCGCCTCCTCAAGGCTTGGACAACGTTGTCAAAGCGCACAGCGCGCTCATTCTTCGTCGTGCGGATGTACTCGTCAAGGGTCGCGGCCGGGCGGGGAATTCGGCATTCAGGCGAACCGCGGCTGTCCTGCGAAGCGACCTCGCACACGCCGGCTCCCGGGTCCTGGATCCCCCGCCCCGGGTCCGCCCGCCCGCGGCCCCGGCGGAGCGTCGCGGTACGGTCCGCCCTCCGTCGAGCGGCGGGCGGACCGTGCCGGCGAACCGTCAGCGGGTCGGCGCGAGGCGCGCGCGGTGCAGCGGGGAGGCTCTCACCGCGAGCGCCCCGCCGTCAGGAGCAACCCGCCGGCGTCGGCTGCGACGCGTCGTGGATCAGCGCGTCATGGGCCGCCTTGAGCCGCTGCACATCGGGCTTGACCACCTTCCGGTCGTAGGTCAGCAGCCCGTTCAGCTCGCCCTCCACATCCGAGATCTGGGTGTAGACGGCGCCATTGCCGCCCTTGCAGGCGAGCTGGTGCACTTCGGCCAGCCGGGCCAGGTAGTCGTCCGTGTACGCCGACGGGTCCACGTCCACGTACGACTGCTGCACCGACCAGGCGTGGCCCGGCACCGCGAGGCCGAGGCCGCCGTACTCGCCGCTGACCAGCGCCCGTTTCCCGTCGGGGTGGGGTGGCAGCGCCGGGCTCGGATAGCCGTGCTCGTCCATGATGTCGCCGGTGCCGCCGTCGGCTCCCAGGTTGAGGCCCGACATGCTGTTGACCAGCCGGGTGGGATCCCAGGACTTGGCCTGGTCGGCGATGCGGGCCTCGTCGTACTGGCCCCAGCCCTCGTTGAAGGTCACCCACATGACGATCGACGGGCTGCTGATGTGCTCGTCGATCATCTGCTTCATCTCGCGCTCGTACTCGGCGCGGGACGCGGCGTCCGGGTTCACCCCGGCGGTCATCGCGGGCATGTCCTGCCAGACCATCAGGCCCAGCTTGTCCGCCCAGTAGAACCAGCGGTCGGGTTCGACCTTGATGTGCTTGCGGACGGCGTTGAAGCCCATCTGCTTGTGCATCTTCAGGTCGTACGCGAGGGCCTGGTCGGTCGGCGCGGTGTGCAGTCCGTCCGGCCAGAAGCCCTGGTCGAGCGTGGCCATCATGAAGACGGGCTTGCCGTTCAGGACGGTGCGCGGGGTGCCGTTCACCTGCTCGACGGCTATGGCACGCATCCCGAAGTAGCTCCTGACGCGGTCGCGCCCGACGCTCACGTCGAGGTCGTAGAGGAACGGGTCGTCGGGCGACCACAGACGAGCGTTCGGGATGTCGAGGGTCAGCGGGGTGCCGGTCCGTCCGGTCGCCGTGCCGACCTTGCGCTGCCCCTGGTACGCCGTCGCCTTGACGGTCACTCCGGCACGAACGCCCTTGGTTTCTATGGCCAGTTGACCGTCCCTGACATCGGGCGTGAGCTTGAGCGAGTCGACGTGGTCGGCCGCCACCGGCTCCATCCAGACGGTCTGCCAGATACCGGACGACGGCGTGTACCAGATGCCGCTGGGGTCCAGGCGCTGCTTGCCGACCGGCGGGTTCTCGCCGCCCTGCGCGTCGGTCGGGTCGTACACCCCGACGATGAGTTCCTGGGTGCGGCCCGGCTTCAGGGCGTCCGTGATGTCGGCGCTGAACTTGTCGTAGCCGCCCTTGTGCTGGGCGACCTTGGTGCCGTTGACGTACACCTCGGACTGCCAGTCGACGGCTCCGAAGTTGAGCTGGAGCCGTTTGCCGGAGCCGACCTTCCAGTCGCGGGGGACGGTGAAGGTGCGGCGGTACCACATGCGGTCCTCGTGCCGCTCGATGCCGGAGAGCTGGGACTCCACGGGGTAGGGCACGAGGATCTTCTCCCCGAGGTTCCTGCCGACCGGGGGCCGCTCGCCGGCCTCGGCAGCGGCGAACTGCCATGACCCGTTGAGGTTCTGCCAGTCGTCGCGGGTCAACTGGGGCCGCGGGTACTCGGGGTGCGCGTTGCCCGGTCCGACGTCGTCCGCCCACTGTGTGCGCAGTTCGTACGTGGAATGGTTCGGGCCGCTGCTCCAGAAGGCGTTGACAACGTTGCCGTTCGCTCCGGAGAGCCCGCCCTTGCCGTCGTAGCGCAGATCGGCGGTGCCCCGGGCGGTGCCGGTCCTGTTGCCGACGACCGGCTCCTTGAGGCCGATGAGCAGGGCTTTGGGGTCGGCCGGATCCAACTTGGCTGAGGTCAGGGGCCACTTGGCGCCGCCGATCACGGCCTCGGCGTGATCGGTGAATCCGGCCGGGGGCGCGGCCAGGTCCTGGGCGAAGTCGAGACGGAGCGTACGGCCGTCCGCCGTGACGGTGGTCGCGACGGCGCCGTCGTAGACGTATCCGTCGGGCAGCCGGAACGCGGACTGCGGGACGGCCGTCTTGCTGCTGCCGGGTGGGGTCCAGCGCAGATGGAGGTTGGAGCCGCCGAAGTGCTCGAAGTACTCGACCTTGAGGTCGTAGGCGTGCCCGGCGGTCAGCTCGACCGGCTGCGAGGTCTGCTCCCGGTCCCAGTCGTCGACCCAGTGGTCGATGGTCAGCTTGCCGTCGACCCACAGCCGGAAGCCGTTGTCGCCGGTGATCGAGAAGGTGTGGGCGCCGGTCTTCTCCGGCACGATCCTGCCGGTCCAGCGGACGCTGACGTCGTCCGGCTGTCCGGTGGCGAAGTCCAGCCGCGGCTCCAGATTGTCGAAGTCGAGGCGGGGGTCGAATCCGGTGGCCTTGAGCTCGTGGAAGTCGAAGGCTCCGGGTGCGGACTGGGTGTAGTACTCGCCCTTCAGGCCGTGGACCTCAACAGGGTCGTCGGCCGCGGTCGCGGTGGGTACGGCGGCGAGTCCCGCCGTGCCGAGCACCGCTGCGAGCAGGAGCGCCATGCGGATTCTGAGTCGTCTGATGCTCACGATCCTCCTTGGCTGAGGAAGGGTGGCGGCTCGTTGCTTCAGTCTGTACAACGTTGGAAGGAACGGCAGTTGGCATGAGAGCACGGCTCCCGGCCGCTGTCCAGGGTCATGACAAACGCCCTCGTGGAAGGGGCGCACATCGATGAAAGGGAGATCCCTTGCGGGTCAGCCTGAAGGACGTCGCCGAGCATGCCGGCGTCTCGATCAAGACCGTCTCGAACGTCGTGAACAACTATCCGCACGTCACCCCGGGGATGCGGGCCAGAGTCCAGGAGGCCATCGACGAGCTGGGCTACCGGCCGAATCTGACGGCCCGCCATCTGCGCAAGGGACGTACGGGCATCATCGCCCTCGCCGTGCCGGAACTGGGCAACCCGTACTTCGCGGAGCTGGCCGGAGCGGTCGTCGACGCGGCGGCCGAGCACGAGTTCACGGTGCTCCTCGACCACACGCGCGGCGACCGTGAGCAGGAGGTGCTGGTCAGCCAGGGTTTCCGGGCCAATGTGATCGACGGTCTGATCCTCAGCCCGCTGGAGCTGGAGTCCGAGGACCTGCGCGGCCGCACGGACGACGTGCCCCTGGTGCTGCTCGGCGAGCGCGAGTACGACCTGCCCTACGACCACATCGCGATCGACAACGTGGCGGCGGCACGGACCGCGGTACGCCATCTGCTGAGCCGCGGCCGTACGCGGATCGCCTATCTGGGGGCCCGCACCGACTCGGCCAACCGGCCGGCCCATCTGCGACTCGCGGGCTGGCGCGAGGAGTTGACGGCGGCCGGGGTGCCCGCACCCGACAGCCTGGTGGTGCCGGTCGGCGGCTGGGACCGCGCGGAGGGTGCACGGGCGATGGCCCGGCTGCTGGACTCCGGGGTACGCCCGGACGCGGTCTTCGCGTACAACGACCTGGTCGCGATCGGTGCGATGCGCGTGCTGCACGAGCGGGGGCTGCGGGTGCCGTGGGACGTGGCGGTGGCCGGGTTCGACGACATCGAGGAGGGTCGGTTCGGGGCGGTCACACTGACCACGGTCTCGCCGGACAAGCAGGCCATCGCGCGGATGGCGGTGGCCTCGCTGCTGCGCACCCTCTCGGGCCGCGCGGAGCCCGGTGGACGTGAACTCACCGCGGAATTCCGGCTGATCGAGCGGGAGAGCACCCTGGGCCGACGCTGACGGGATTCGGACGGAAGGGTTTACAGCGCCCTTCCAACGATGTAAAAACCTCCCCTGAACGCCGTGCACACCGAGTTGACCGCAAGAGCCGATCATCCCCGGGAGCGCTCCCAGCGCCGGGGCCGCGCCGTTTGGGGACTCCATGAAGCCGATCGCACCTCTCCGCCGTACCTCTGTCAGGACCCTTCTCGCCACCGGCCTCGTCACGAGCCTCGCGCTCGTCTCCGGATGCGCCAAGTCCGAGGACTCGGCGGACAAGAACAGCAGTTCCGCCGGCCAGGGCGACTCGGGGCAGGTCGTCGCCTCGCCGGACTCCGGTTCCGGACCGACCTGCACGGTCGATGCCTACGGCAGCAGGAAGCTGGACCTCAAGAGCGCCACCGTCGGCTTCTCCCAGTCCGAGAAGGAGGCCAACCCCTTCCGGATCGCGGAGACCGCGTCCCTCAAGGCCGAGGCGAAGAGGCGGGGCGTGAAGCTGCTGACGGCCAACGCGCAGTCGCAGTTCTCCAAGCAGATCAGCGATGTCCAGGACCTCATCGCCAAGGGCGCCGACCTGCTGGTGATCGCGCCGCTCAACTCGGACGGGTGGGAGCCGGTGCTTCGCACCGCGTCCGCCAAGAACATCCCGATCGTCACCGTCGACCGCAAGATCAACGCCACCGCCTGCAAGGACTATGTGAGCTTCATCGGCTCCGACTTCGTGGAGCAGGGCAAGCGCGCCGCGGACCGGATGATCGAGGCGACCGGCGGCAAGGGCGAGATCGCCATCCTGCTCGGCGCCGCGGGCAACAACGTGACGACCGAGCGCACCCAGGGCTTCGAGGACCGCCTCAAGGAGAAGGCACCGGGCCTCAGGGTCGTCTTCAAGCAGACCGGCGAATTCGCCCGGGAGAAGGGGCAGTCGGTCACCGAGAACCTCATCCAGTCCAAGCCCGGCATCAAGGGCATCTACGCCGAGAACGACGAGATGGGCCTCGGCGCCGTCAACGCCCTGAAGGGAGCGGGCAAGAAGGCCGGCGCCGTGAAGATCGTGACGATCGACGGCACGCGCAACGCCGTACAGGGCATCGTCGACGGCTGGATCGACGGGGTCATCGAGTCCAATCCGCGCTTCGGACCGCTCGCCTTCCAGACCCTCGACACCTTCACCCAGGGCGGCAAGGTCGCCCAGGACATCGTCATCAAGGACAGCGCCTACACGACGGCCAACGCCAAGTCGGACCTCGGCAAGGCCTACTGACGTGCTGTCGGTGACCGGCCTGTCCAAGACCTTCCCCGGCGTGAAGGCGCTGTCCGCCGTGGACTTCACGGCCCGCGCCGGGGAGGTGCACGCGCTCATCGGCGAGAACGGCGCGGGCAAGTCGACCCTCATCAAGGTCCTCACCGGCGTCTACCGGCCGGACGCGGGCGAGGTGACGTACGACGGCTCCCCGGTCCGCTTCGGCACGCCCCTGGAGGCACAGCACGCGGGCATCTCCGCCATCTACCAGGAGGTCAACCTCGTCCCGTTGATGAGCGTGGCCCGCAATCTCTTCCTCGGGCGGGAGCCGCGCGGCCGCCTCGGCCTCATCGACTTTGGGCGGATGCACCGCCGGGCGGACGAGGCGCTGCGCGGCCTGGGCCTGCGCGTCGACGTGCGCAGGCCGCTGCGTGAACTGGGCGTCGGCGCCCAGCAGATGGTGGCCCTCGCCCGCGCCGTGTCGGTCGACGCCCGGGTGGTCGTCATGGACGAGCCGACCTCCTCGCTCGAACCGCGCGAGGTGCGCACCCTGTTCGAGGTGATCCGGACGCTGCGCGAGCGCGGTATCGCGGTGATCTACGTCAGCCACCGCCTCGACGAGCTCTACGAGATCTGCGACATGGTCACGGTGCTGCGCGACGGCAAGGTCGTCCACACGGGGCGGATCGCCGACCTCGACCGGCTGCGACTCGTGTCGCTGATGCTGGGACGGGAGATCGGCGAGGTGCGGAGCGAGGGTCTGACCAAGTTCACGGGAAGCCATCGGACCGAGGCAGAACCAGTCCTGGCAGCCAGTGATTTGACGGTCCGTCACCGGCTGCACGGCGTGTCCCTGTCCATTCGTCCCGGTGAGGTCGTGGGGCTGGGCGGACTGCTCGGATCGGGCCGCAGCGAGACGGCGAAGGCCATCGCGGGCGCGTTACCCACGGACTCCGGCCGGGTCACGGTGGCCGGCGTCCGGGTGCGCGGCGGTTCGACGCCCGCCGCGATCCGCGCCGGCATCAGCCTGCTGCCCGAGGACCGCAAGGCCGAGGGGATCGTGCCGGGGCTCTCCGTCCGCGAGAACATCGCACTCGCCGCGCTGCCGGGCCTGTCCCGCTTCGGCCTCGTGGACGAGGCGCGCGTGGACCGGATCGTCGACAGCTTCATGAAGCGGCTGCGCATCAAGGCGGCGGGCCCCGGCCAGAAGGTCGGCGAACTGTCCGGCGGCAACCAGCAGAAGGTCCTGCTCGCGCGCTGGCTGGCCATGCACCCCAAGGTCCTGCTCCTGGACGAGCCGACGCGTGGCATCGACGTCGGCGCCAAGGCGGAGGTGCAGAAACTCATCGACGAGCTCGCCGACGACGGGCTCGCCGTGCTGCTGATCTCCTCGGACACCGAGGAGCTGATCGAAGGGAGCGACCGGGTGGTCGTCCTCAAGGACGGGGCCGTGGTCGAGGAACTGACCGGCGACGCCGTCACCGAGGACCGGCTGATGCGTGCCATCGCGGCGGCGCCCGCCGGCCCGGGCAGCGCCGCGGCCACGGGAGGCACCGATGACTGAGCTGTCGCTCGGGCGGGTGACCGGGGACCGCGACCGCCTGCTGCGTCTCCTCCAGGAGTACGGCGTCTACGCGGGGGTCGCGGTCCTGCTCCTCGCGAACCTCGCCTTCACCCCGCACTTCCTGTCCGCCGAGAACTTCCGCACCCAGGCCGTCCAGGTCGCCCCGGTCCTGATCGTCGCGCTGGGCATGGCGCTGGCGATCGGCAGCGAGGGCGTCGACCTGTCCGTGGGGTCGGTGATGGCCCTGTCCACCTCGGTCCTGTCCCTCTATCTCGGATACGGCCCCTGGTTCGCCGCACTGGTCGCGGTGCTCGGGGGTGTCCTGGTGGGCGTGGCGAACGGCGCCCTCATCGCCTTCGTGGGGGTCCAGCCCATCGTCGCGACCCTCGCGCTGATGGTCGCCGGACGCGGTCTCGCCCTGGTGCTGCTCCCCCAGCTCAAGGACGTCCGCGACCCCGGCATGGCGGCCCTCGGCTCGGGCGATGTGCTCGGCGTCCCGTATCTGGTGCTGATCGCGGCGGGGCTCACGCTGGTCGTCGCCTTCGTCGTCCGCCGTACGACGTTCGGCCGGCAGCTGCTGGCCATCGGCGACAGCCGTCCGGCGGCCCGGCTCGCCGGTCTGCCGGTGCGCCGGGTACTGATCCTGGTGTACGTCTGCTCCGGCGTCCTCGCCGCGATCGCCGGAGTCCTCGCCACGGCACGTCTCACCGCGAGCGATCCGACCTCCCTCGGCAGTCTGATGGAGCTGTCCGCGATCACCGCGGTCGTGGTCGGGGGCACTCCGCTGAGCGGCGGGCGGATCCGCATCGGCGGCACGGTCGCCGGCGCCGTCCTGATCCAGCTGCTCACCACCACCCTCATCAAGCACGATCTGCCGCCGTCGTGGACCCAGATCGCCCAGGCCGTGGTGATCGTCCTCGCCGTCTACGCGGCACGGGAACGGGGGAAGCGATGACGACCGACCTCACGGACGCACAGAAGCGGGTACGCCTGATGAGCACACCCGACGAGGAACCCCTGGGGGCGAGCCGCTCCGAGCGGCTGAGCGCCCTCGCACAGCAGCACGGCGCGCTGGCCACGCTCGTCGTCGCCATGGTCGCGGCGTCCCTGAGCTTCGACACGTTCCTGACCGGCGACAACCTGGAGAACATGGCGCTGTCCTCCGCGTTCCTCGCCGTGGTCGCGCTCGGGATGACCTTCGTGATCGTCACCGGCGGCATCGATCTGTCGGTGGGCTCCCTGTTCGCGCTCGGCGGGGTGCTGGCCGCCTGGGGCTCGCGGTACGGAACGGCCGTCGCGCTGCTGCTCCCGCTCGCCGTGTGCGGCCTGATCGGCCTGGTCAACGGAGTGCTGATCGCCCGTTCGCGGCTCGCGCCCTTCATCGTCACGCTCGCCGCGATGCTGGGCGCCCGGGGCATCCTGCTCTCGGTCACCGACGAGGGCTCGACCACCTATCTCGTGGACAAGGAGTCCTTCTTCGCCACGCTCGGCCAGGGCACCTGGTTCGGCATCGGCGTGCCCGTCTGGATCACCGTGGCCCTGTTCGTGCTGGGCGCCGTCGTCCTGCGGCGCACCCGGTTCGGGCAGTACGTGTACGCGGTCGGCGGCAACGAGGACGCGGCGGCGCTCATGGGCGCCCCCGTGGCCCGTACGAAGATCGCCGTCTACACCCTCTCGGGTCTGTGCGCGGGGCTCGCCGGCGCGCTCAACGCGGCCTGGCTCGTGTCGGGCGTGACGATCCTCGGCTCCGGCATGGAACTGGAGGCGATCTCCGCGGTGGTGATCGGGGGCACGCTGCTGACCGGCGGATTCGGCTTCCTCAGCGGCTCGTTGGTCGGTGTCCTGCTCCTGAAGGTCATCCAGAACGTCATCAACCAGATCGGCTCACTGGACTCGGCGTACCAGCAGGTCGTCAGCGGCGCCTTCCTGGCCGTCGTGGTCGTCGCGCAGACCTGGCTGGGGCGCAGGCGGCGGGTGCTGTGACGCGTACCCGCCGCCTCGCTCGCCGTCGGTTCCCTAGGGAACCCGCTGCCCCTTCCCCAGAGCGATCACTCCGCCCTTGGAGACCGTGTAGAGCTCCGTGTCCCGCGTCGGGTTGACGCCGATCGTCGCGCCCGGCGGCACCTGGACGTTCTTGTCGAGGACCGCGCCGCGCACCACCGCACCGCGGCCGATGTGGACGTTGTCGTGCAGCACCGAACCCTGGACGACGGCACCCGGGTCGACGACAACGCCCGGTGACAGTACGGATCTTGTGACCTGTCCCCGGATGAGGCAGCCCGCGCTGATGATGGACTCGCTGGCGATGCCACCGGCGTTGAAGCGCGCCGGCGACAGCTGCCCGGAGTGGGTGTAGACGGGCCAGCTGCGGTTGTAGAGGTTGAAGGCGGGGCGTTCCGCGATCAGGTCCATGTGGGCGTCGTAGTACGCGTCCAGGGTCCCGACGTCACGCCAGTAGCCCTGGTCCCGGGCGGTCTCGCCGGGCACGTGGTTGTCGCTGAAGTCGTACAGTTGCGCCTCGCCGCGGTCGGTGAGCATCGGCAGGATCGAACCGCCCATGTCGTGCACCGAGTTCTCGTCCTCGGCGTCCCGCTGGAGGGCCTCGATCAGGGCCTTGGTGGTGAAGATGTAGTTGCCCATCGAGGCGAAGACGCACTCGGGGTCGTCCGGGAGGCCCGGCGGGTCGGCCGGCTTCTCCAGGAAGCCCCGCACGGTCTGCCCGTCGGACCCCGGGCTGATGACCCCGAACGAGGAGGACTCCTCGCGGGGCACCCGTATGCCCGCGACGGTCACGCCGGCTCCGCCCTCGATGTGCCGGCTGAGCATCTGCCGCGGGTCCATGCGGTACACGTGGTCGGCACCGAACACGGCTATGTAGTCGGGCTGTTCGTCGTGCACGAGGTTGAGGGACTGCAGGATCGCGTCGGCGCTGCCCAGATACCAGCGCGGGCCGAGCCGCTGCTGGGCGGGCACCGGCGTGACGTAGTTGCCGAGGAGGCTCGACATCCGCCAGGTCGTCGTCACATGCCGGTCCAGGGAGTGCGACTTGTACTGCGTCAGGACGCAGATGCGCAGAACGTCGGCGTTGACGAGGTTGGAGAGGACGAAGTCGACGAGACGGTAGGTCCCGCCGAAGGTGACCGCGGGTTTCGCGCGGTCCGCGGTGAGGGGCATCAGACGTTTGCCCTCCCCACCCGCCAGTACGATTCCCAGCACCGAAGGTCCACCGCGCCGCATGCCGCCGCCCCTCTACACCCGGTCGGGACGCGCCCCGCTGCGGGCCGGCCCCTGGTTCCGAACTACGCCTGTCCGAATGACTACCCCGGTTTGCGGACTTCCTCGTACAACTGGACGGTCCGTCTGGCCACCGCGTCCCAGCCGAACTCCCGCACCGCGCGCTCCCGTCCGGCCTCGCCCATCCGCCGGGCGCCTTCCGGGTCGGCGAGCACCGAGTCCAGGGCGCGCGCGAGCCGCGCCTCGAAGTCGCCGTCGACGTCCACGAGCAGGCCCGTCCGGCCGTCGTCGACGACCTCGGGGATGCCGCCGACCCGGGAGGCCACCACGGCCGTTCCGCACGCCATCGCCTCCAGATTGACGATGCCGAGGGGCTCGTACACGGAAGGGCAGACGAACACCGTGGCGTGCGTGAGGAGTTGGATCACGTCCGGGCGGGGCAGCATCTGCGGGATCCAGTGCACTCCCGCGCGTACGGCGCTCAGCTCCTGGAAGAGATCGCGGAACTCCCGGTCGATCTCCGGGGTGTCGGGCGCGCCGGCGCACAGCACGACCTGGGCGGCCGGGTCGATGTCCCGTACCGCTCGCAGCAGGTGGGGCACGCCCTTCTGGCGGGTGATGCGGCCGACGAACAGGATGTACGGGCGGCCGGGGTCGATGCCGAGGCGGGTGTGGACGTCCGTGCCGTGATCCGGCTGGTAGAGGGAGGTGTCGATGCCGTTGTGCACGACGCGCACCTTAGCCGGGTCCAGGGCGGGATAGCAGGTGAGAATGTCCTCGCGCATCGCGCCGGACACGGCGATCACGGCGTCCGCGGCCTCGACCGCGGTGCGCTCCGCCCAGCTCGACAGGGCGTATCCGCCGCCGAGTTGCTCGGCCTTCCAGGGGCGCAGCGGCTCCAGGGAATGGGCGGTCATCACGTGCGGGATGCCGTACAGGAGCTTGCCGAAGTGGCCGGCGAGGTTGGCGTACCAGGTGTGCGAATGGACGAGTTCGCGGCCTTCGAGGGCGGCGGCGATGGAGAGGTCCACGGAGAAGGTGCGCAGGGCGTCGTTGGCACCGTCGAGCGTGGGCCAGGGGCGGTGGCGTACGACACCGCCCGCGCCGCCCTCGCCCCAGCAGTGCACGTCGAGGTCGACGAGGGGTCTCAACTCGCGGGCGAGGAACTCGACATGGACCCCCGCACCGCCGTACACATCAGGCGGATACTCCCGTGTCAGCAGTCCCACTCGCACACAGAACCCCTCGTCATGACGGCTGGTCCCTCATGGTCACCCAGATGCGGCTCCTGGGGAAGAGCGCGGGGTTCCGGATCGGTGCGGGCGGCCCGGCGGGCGGTCGAAGCAGCAGTCACCGCACAGTCCGCCGCCCGGCGCGCGGTAGTAGAGGCAGCAGCTGCGGCGGCGCAGCGTGCCGGCGTCCAGGGTGCCGGCCAGGTCGGGATGCGCGAAGAGTCCGGCGCCGAGGGCGCGGGCGCGGTCCGCCGCCTCCGGCCGGTCGTTCGCGTGGGCCCAGCGGGCGATCTGACGGACGGTGGCGGCGAGCGCGGATCCGGCGTTGCCCCACAGCAGGCGCGGCGCGACCGCGTACCGGGCACGCAGGGCCGCGGCCAGCGGGACCAGATGCCCTTCGCGTACGACCTCGTCGATCGCCGTGACGGGCAGCGCGCGGACCTGGGAGAGCCACAGTTCGTCCGGTGCGCCGCCGTCCGGATCCCAGTGCAGTGTCCGCGGGTCGAGGTCCGGCACGCGCCCGTACAGCACGGCGGCGCCGAGGGTGACCGACCACAGACGGGCCGCGAGCGCCTGGTGCGCCACCGACGCCGCGACACGGGTCTCGGACACTCGGAGACTTGTCGCAACTTTTCGGACACGGAAAGTTAACGGATCTCCGTAAACATCGTGGTGTGAGGTGACCGGTGCTCGCGCGTACGCCCGCGCGAGGGTCGGCAGTGGCCCGCGCGGTGGTACTCCGGTGCGTAGTACGAAGAAGCCGCCGAGCGGGATGAGCGCTGCCAGTTCGGGGTCGAGGTCCACGAAGAGCAGTAGTACCAAGGCCCCTAGGGGTTTGCACCAGGGGGGATCCCTCCTGTGTCACCCACCTTGGGGAGGACAGAGGCTCCGTACTACTCCATCGGCAGTAGGACTCAATGCCTGCTCAGGGACGACGACGCGAGCCGTTTCGCGAGGCATCGTAGTAACCATGGAAGCCGACCGTTCCGCGCGCCGGGCACAGCGCCCCCGCCGCACCCAGAGGAGGGACTCATGAACGCCCTCACTCTGTCCGTGCTGCTCTCGCTCGTTTCCGCCGTGGCCTACGCGGGCGGGGCGATCGTGCAGGAGCGGGTCGCCGTGACGTCTCCCGACCAGACGTACGCCCCGATGCACCGGCTGGGCTGGTGGGCCGCCGTGGCGCTGAACGGCCTCGGTGCCCTGCTGCACGTGGTGGCGCTCGCCTTCGGCCCGCTGAGTCTGGTGCAGCCGCTGGGTGCGCTGACCATCGTGTTCGCGCTGCCGATGGCGGCCCTGTTCGTGGGCCGCAGGGCCGGCGCGACCGCCTGGCGCGGCGCGATCATGGCGACGGTCGGCCTGGCGGGCCTGCTGTCCCTGGTCGGCACGTCCGAGTCGCAGTCCCTGAGCAACGCCCAGCGGGTCTTCGTGGCCCTGGTGACCGGCGGCGCCGTGGTCACGCTCATGGTGGCCGCCCGCGCGGCACACCGGCACCCGGCGGTGCGCAGCGTGCTGCTGGCGGTCGCCGCAGGTCTGGCCTTCGGTATGGCCTCGGTGTTCACGAAGACGGTCGCGGTGGACTGGACCGGCGGTGTCTCGTGGGCCGACCTCCCGTCGCTGGCCGTGATCGCGGTCCTGGCGGCGGCCGGCATGCTGCTGTCGCAGGCCGCCTACCGCGGCGGCGGACTCGCGGCGCCGCTGGCCACGCTGACGGTCGTGAACCCCGTGGTCGCGGCAGCCGTCGGCATCACGATGTTCGGCGAAACCTTCCGCTACGGCACCACGGGCACGCTCCTCGCCCTGGGCTGCGGAGTCGTCGCCGCGGGCGGTCTGATCCTGCTCACCACCGAGCGGCTGGGTGGCGTCCGCCAGCCCGAGCGGATGCCGGAGCCGGCGCCTGCTCCCGTCGTCGGCCCGGTGACCGGAACCCCGGCCCTCGGCACCGCGGTCGACCTGGACGTGCTCAGGCCGTCGGGCAGGACGCCGGTGGACGGACTGGAGGCGGACGTGCTCAAGGAGCTGCTCGCGCGGCTTCCCGAGCAGCCCGTCGACGCCGTCCACGAGACCGTCGTCATACCGGCCCCGGTCCCCCTGGGCGGCCAGGAGGAGTCCGACGAACTGGCGGGCCACTACCGCCCCTTCTACGGCGGACCGTACGTGCCGCTGCCACGCCGGAACCACCGGCGTACTCGCGTCAAATCCTGACGCCGCCCGCGCGCAGATAGGCGACCGGGTCGATGTCGCTCCCGAAGCCGGGCCCGGTCCGCACCTCGAAGTGCAGATGCGGGCCCGTGCTGTTGCCCGTCGACCCGGAACGCCCTATGCGCTGCCCGGCCGCCACGTTCTGTCCCGACTTCACGGAGATCGCCGAGAGATGGGCGTACTGGGTGTAGCGGCCGTCGGAGTGGCGGATCACCACCTGGTAGCCGAACGAGCCGCCCCAGCCCGCGCTGACGACATGGCCGGCCGCGACCGCCTGCACGGACGTGCCGGTGGCCACGGGGAAGTCGACGCCGGTGTGATAGCCCTTCGACCAGGACGAACCGGCGGCCCGGTAGGGCGTTCCGGTCGACGCGTTCACGGGGGCGACGAGGGTGTGGGCCGTCTTCTTCTTGACGGCGTCCGAGGAGGTCTTCTTCGGAGCGGTCTTCTTCGGGGCGGTCTTCTTGGTCGCGGGCTTCGGGGCCGGGCTCGCCGTGCCGGCGGTGGGCGCCGGTGCCTTGGCCCGCAGGCTCAGCCGCTGGCCGGGGATGATCAGATCCGGATCGGAGCCCACGGTCGTGCGGTTGGCGGCGTACAGCCCCCGCCAACCGCCCTGGACATGCCGGGAGCCGGCGATGCCGGAGAGGGTGTCGCCGTGCACGACGGTGTACATCTCCGCGGTGCCGGCCTGCGACTGGGGCGTGGTCTGCGGCTGTACGTCACGGACACTGCGCTTCTTCGCCGGCGCCGGGCTGCCCGAGGTGTCGAGGTCCGGGGTGTCGCCGCCCCGGGTGAGGCCCGCCCGCGCGGAGCACACCGGCCAGGCGCCGGGCCCCTGGCCCCTGAGTACCTTCTCGGCGATGGCGATCTGCTGGTCCCTGGTGGCCAGATCCGCGCGCCGGGCGTAGAGCTTGCCGCCGTACGCCTCCCAGGTGGACTGGCTGAACTGCAGGCCGCCGTAGTAGCCGTTGCCGGTGTTGATGCTCCAGTTGCTGGTGGACTCGCAGGCCGCGACCTTGTTCCAGGTGTCCGCGTCGGCCGCGTCGGCGACGCCCGCGCCGACGAGGGGGATCGCCATACCGGCTCCGCCTGCCGTGACGGTGAGTGAGGCGCGGTTGATCCTGCTCGGCTGATACCGGCGGTGCCGGCCGCGTACGGCCATGAAGAAGCCCCCCATCGACACGCGTCAGGAGCGGCAAAAGTATGCGCGGCGAACAGGCCATGACAAGACAGCAATCAGCCGTGCTGGGCCGCTCCCAGCGGCCGGATTGCCCCCTGTTGCCACGTCTCGTCCGCCCGGAAACAGGGCCCCTCCGGGCGGTGGCGGCCGACATGGCCGAGACTGGCTTCTGCCTGGTGGTGCCGGCCGGTGAGGCACCGGCGGTTCTTCTGCGTACCCATCGTCGGTGAGTCAGGATGGCCGAGGGCGATACTGGCGAGCACGACCGGCATTACCGATTACAGGATCTCTTGGGAGCCAACCTATGAGCACTTCAGCGCAGATCGGCGTCACAGGTCTCGCGGTCATGGGCCGCAACCTCGCCCGCAACTTCGCGCGCAACGGCTATGCGGTCGCCGTGCACAACCGGACCGCCGCGAAGACGCACGCCCTGGTGAAGGAGTTCGGGCACGAGGGCGACTTCGTGGCGGCCGAGACCGCGAAGGAGTTCGTGGCGGCGCTGGAGCGGCCGCGGCGCCTGGTGATCATGGTGAAGGCCGGCGACCCGACCGACGCGGTGATCCGGGAGTTCGCGCCGCTGCTGGAGCCCGGCGACATGATCATCGACGGTGGCAACGCGCACTTCGCGGACACCCGGCGCCGGGAGCGCGAACTGCGCGAGCAGGGCATCCACTTCGTCGGCACGGGCATCTCCGGCGGCGAGGAGGGAGCGCTGCACGGGCCGAGCATCATGCCGGGCGGCTCGAAGGAGTCGTACGACTCGCTCGGCCCGATGCTGGAGAAGATCTCAGCGAAGGCCGAGGACGGGGCGCCGTGCGTGACGCACGTCGGTCCCGACGGCGCCGGGCACTTCGTGAAGATGGTGCACAACGGCATCGAGTACGCGGACATGCAGCTGATCGGCGAGGCCTACCAGCTGCTGCGCGACGTGGCCGGCTACTCCCCCGCGCAGATCGCGGACATCTTCCGCACCTGGAACACCGGCCGCCTCGACTCGTATCTGATCGAGATCACCGCCGAGGTCCTGTCGCACGTGGACGAGGCGACCGGCAAGCCGTTCGTCGACGTCGTCCAGGACCAGGCCGAGCAGAAGGGCACCGGCCGCTGGACCGTGCAGATCGCGCTGGACCTGGGCGTCCCGGTGTCCGGCATCGCGGAGGCGGTCTTCGCCCGCTCCCTGTCCGGCCACGCCGATCTGCGGGCCGCCTCGCGGGGGCTCGCGGGACCGAAGGCCGCGAAGCTCGGCGAGGGTGAGGCGGCGGCCTTCGCGGACCGCGTCGAGCAGGCGCTGTACGCCTCGAAGATCGTGTCGTACACGCAGGGCTTCCACGAGATCAGCGCGGGCAGCGAGGAGTACGGCTGGGACATCGACCTGGGCGCCGTGTCCGCCATCTGGCGTGGCGGCTGCATCATCCGGGCCGCGTTCCTGGACCGCATCCGCGAGGCCTACGGCGCCCGCCCCGACCTGCCGAGCCTGCTGTCCGACGAGACGTTCGCGCAGGAGATCGCGGCGGCGCAGGACAACTGGCGCGAGGTCATCGTCGCGGCGACCCTCCAGGGCGTGCCCACGCCCGGGTTCGCCGCCGCCCTCGCCTACTACGACGCCCTGCGCGCCGAGCGCCTGCCGGCCGCCCTCACCCAGGGCCAGCGGGACTTCTTCGGTGCGCACACCTACCGGCGCACGGACCGTGAGGGCTCGTTCCACACGCTGTGGGGCGGGGACCGCTCGGAGGTCGAGGCGTAGCGAGGGGTACGGCATGACGGTGGCCCGGTGCGGAGTCTTCCGCACCGGGCCACCGTGCTGAGGGGAGCCCTCGTGGCCGTCCGCTACGTGAGCGGTCCCGGCTGCGGGGCATAGCCAGGAGCACGACACGACGGTGGCCCGGTGCGGAGTCTTCCGCACCGGGCCACCGTGCCGAGGGGAGCCCTCGTGGCCGTCCGCTACGTGAGCGGTCCCGGCTGCGGCTGCGGCTCCGGCACGGGGTCCGGTCCCGGCGGCTTGGGTACCGGCGACGGCGCGGGCGGCTGCGGGGTGGGCTCCGGACCGGGGCCGGGGCCCGGAGGCGGGGTCGGGTTCGGCGGGACCGGGTCGGGATACGGGTGCGGGCCGGGCGTGGGGGCCGGCGGTACGGGGTCGGGGAACGGGTCGGTCATGCTGTCCTCCAGCCAGTCGGTTCATCGGCCCTGGACTTTTCCCCCGCGTACCCGGCCCGGGCGCCCTCAGTCACCCCGTCGCGCCACGGAAGGGGCCAGGTGGGCCCATGGGGGCGTGCGTGACTCCTGTGAGGCCGGGCCAGGGGCTCGGCAGGACCCGGGAGCGCCAACCACCGCGAGGCCCGCCGACACCCGCCCGCGCACTGCTTCGGCGCCCACCGCGAGACTCGGGCGGGGGCTCGACGGGACCCGGGCGGAGGCTCGACAAGACCCGGGCGGAGGCTCGACAAGACCCGGGCGGAGGCTCGACAAGACCCGGGCGGAGGCTCGACAAGACCCGGGCGGGGGCTCGGCAGGACCCGGGAGCGGCGACCGCTGCGAGCCCTGGCGGGTGCGGGTGCGCCTCTGTGCCTGCCGTCCGTGCTCGGCGTCCGCGGGCGCCGTGCAGGCCCGACGTGCGGCTCACGGGAACGGGACGTGCGAGCCGTGCGGGCGATGCGAGCGCCGGCTGCCGCGCTGGGTCGCCTACCGCCCCTACCGCTCGCGTACCGCCTTCGCGCCCGCCGCCAGGCCCGGCCGGGGGCTCGACAGGACCGGGATCGAGGTCCTCGTCAGGTGCTCGGCCGGGGCCATGGAGGCCTGGGCGAGGACGATCGCGTCGGCGTCCGTGACCGTGTCGGCCGCCTCGGCGACAGCGCGGGCGTACCCGTCCGGGTCACCGGCCTCGAAACGGGCCCAGGCGTCCTCGACCAGGAGGGTGCGGACGTCGACCGGGCGCCCGGCCCGCCGGGCCTCCTCCTCGACGAGGGCGACGGTCGGCGCCAGCGTGCTCTCCACCGTGGCGATGACGACGACGCGCGGGCCCGCGGCCACCGCGGCGGCGGCCATCGGACGGTCCACGCGCAGCACCGGCACCCCGGCACCGGCCCGCTCGGCGACCTCGCCGATCGTCGAGCAGGTGCAGAGCACGGCACGCGCACCCTCGGCGACCGCCCGGTCCAGGGCCTCCCGTACCGCGCCGGCCACCGCCTCCGGGCCCTCGGCACGTGCACGGGCGAGCAGTTCCTCGGCCACGAAGTGCCGCAGCTCCAGGCCCTGGTGGGCCTCGTCGCGCAGCGCGTCGAAGACGGGGATGTGGGCGGGCGAGGTGTGCAGCAGCGCGAGCGCGCCGGGCTTGATCGGCACGGCCGTACCCACCCCGGATTCGGTCGGCATGCCCCTCCGCGGCTCGGACCGTGTCGGCGCAGGCGTCGGCCCTCTGGACCCGATGGCCACGGCGATCCGCACACCGGGCTCGGCCGACACCGCGCTCCTCACACCGGGCTTGGCCGGCCCACACATCGGCTCTCCGGGCCCGGTCGGCACGGACATCGGCTCCCCGGGCCCGCTCGGCGCAGACATCAGAAACGGTCCGGGTGCGCCGTCAGCCAGTCCTTCGCTGCCTGAAGCAGCTCGGGGCCGGCTTCCGGGGCCTCCTCGGGGTGGCGCGCCGCCCACTTGACGACGTACGGGCAGAGCGGCGCGACCTTGACTCCTCCGCGTGCTGCGATGGCGTACAGCTCACGGGCGAGGGCGCCCGCGATGCCCTGGCCCTCGTGCTCCGGTTCCACCAGGGTGTGGACGGGGACGAGGGCGCGCTCGGGGGCGTCGAGGACGAAGTACTCGATGTGACCGACCACTTCGTCGCCGGCGAGTGCCTCCAGGCGCCCGCCCGCCCGGTCGTCGCGGATCTCGATGTCACTCATGGGCACTCCTCGGGGTGAGGTTCGGGCCGGGACGGCGGAGTGCGGCTCAGGCGCCCGGGACGGCCTGCGGGCTGCGCTCCTGGTCCGAGCCGGGCACCGGCTCGGACGGATCGGCGCCCAGGGCGACGATCCGGTTGTCGCGGTCCACGTGCACGACCCTCGGCCGCAGCGCCCGCGCCTCGGCGTCGGAGACCTGAGCGTAACTGATGATGATCACCAGGTCCCCGGGGTGCACTAGGTGCGCCGCGGCGCCGTTGATACCGATGACTCCGGAGCCGCGCTCGCCCTCGATGACGTACGTTTCCAGGCGGGCGCCGTTGGTGACGTCGACGATGTGGACGAGCTCGCCGGGCAGCAGATCGGCGGCGTCCAGCAGGTCCGCGTCGATGGTGACGGACCCGACGTAGTGCAGATCGGCCTGGGTGACCCGGGCACGGTGGATCTTGGACTTGAATACTGTACGAAACACGAAGAAACTCCTGATTCGTCTGCTCCCTGCCTGCTATTGCAGGTCAAGGGCGGTCTTCGGAGATTACCTCGTTTCGCATGTTCGGTCAGCTGTCGCCAGGTGTTCGAGGCCTCACACTGACCCGTTGCTGACTTTTCTGATGCCGCCCGAGAAGACCGTGGACGAGGCGGAGGGGCGTGGCGGGTCTCACGAGTTCGGGACCGTTGGCCTCGACGTCAGTGTTCTTGCTCTTCGCGCCGGGGAGTTCGATCTCTAGGTCGCGGCAGCGGCCGTGCCCGTGGTGCCGGGTGCGGCCGAGTGGCCCAGGTGACGGTGCACGAAGTGGATGGCCATCGCGCCCTCACCGGCCGCCGAGGCCACCCGCTTCACCGAGCCGCTACGGACGTCCCCTACCGCGAAGACCCCGGGCAGGCTGGTCTCCAGGGTCATGCACGAGCGCCCGCGGCCGTGCCACACCTCGGGGTGGGCGCACGCTTCCTGGGCCTCCGGGCCGGTGAGGACGAAGCCGCGGGAGTCGAGGGCGATGATGCCGGCGAGCCACTCGGTGTGGGGGTCGGCGCCGGTGAAGACGAACAGGCCCCGTACCGCGAGCCGGCGGTGCCAACGATTACCGGGAACTGGAGACGTTCGTCCAGGAGTGGCTCGGGCAGCTCATCGACCACGACTCCCGGCATCACACGGCCATGGTGGAGACCCTGTCCCGGTACTTCGACTGCGGCGGCAACTACGACGAGACCGCGGAATCCCCCGCGATCCACCGCAGCACTCTGCGCTACCGGCTCCAGCGTCCGCGACATCAGCGGCAACGACCTCGCGAACGTCGAGGACCGGCTGAACCTCCAGGTGGCGACCCGAGTGTGGAAGATCGTGCTGGGCGGACCCGGCTGATGCCTCGAGCGGGATCTCTCGACGCCCTCGACGAGGCGTTCCCGCCGCCGAGCAGCCCTGTACGGGGGGGGGACACGGGGAGGACGAGGAGATCCGACCGCAGCGCCTGCGCCTGCCGGCAGGGGCCAGCGTGTCACCCGGCGTCGGCGATACGTCGGGGGCATCCTGTGGGCACGGGCGATCGCGGGGGCAGCCGACGAGAAGGAGCCATGCGGGTGTCGTCTCAGGGCGTTACGGTCGTGGCTCTCCTGGCGGATCCCGACGCGCCCACGGAGATCGCGCAGCGCATGGCCCGGACCCTTCCCGCTCGGCTCGCCGACAAGTCGGGCCAGGGACGACGGTTCGACGTCAAGGTGGTCAGTGAGCCCTTCACCGCAGGGACCGAGGACCCGCCCACCTTGATGCGCCGGATCATGGAGCGCGGAAGACCGGAGAACTGGGACATCGTCGTGGCCCTCACCGACCTTCCGCTGCACTCACACGGGCGCAAGCTCGTGGTGGACCTGAGTCACGAACACGGCCTGGCCCTGCTGTCCCTTCCTCCGCTGGGGGGCTGGCGTCTGCAGAGGAGAGCCCGGCGGGCCGTGGAAGAGGCCGTGCTCAGCTTGGCGGGCCGGGCCACCGAGGCCGAGGGATCGCCGCAGAATAAGCCGCTGTTGGGGCCCTTCGTCGGTCGCCTCACGCCTGTTCACCCGGGTCAGGTCGGTGAGGAGGAGACCGTTGATCTTCGGTACGTCGTCAGCGGACCGCGCGGTTACCTGAGGGTGCTCGTCGGTATGGTCCGCGCCAACCGGCCGTGGCGTTTGGTGCCGGGCTTGTCGAAAGCCCTGGCGGCCGCACTCGCCACGGGAGCGGTCGCCACGGTGAACTCCACCGTCTGGAACCTGGCCGAGTCCCTCAGCACGCCACGCCTCGTGATCGCCACGCTCGGGTCCGTGGCGCTCATGATCGGCTGGCTGATCGTGGACGCGCAGCTGTGGCATCGATCAGTGGAGGTCACGCGGGAGGCGAGCCAGAGGGCGAGGCTCTACAACGCCTCTACGGTCATGACCGTGGGTATCGGGGTGCTCGTCTGCTACGTGAGTCTGATCGTCATCAATTTGGTGTGGGCCCTGTTCATCCTCAACGGCCACGTGTTCGCCTCCACGACAGGAAGCCCGCTTCACGCCGCGGAATACTGGACGTTGTCCTGGTTCGTCGCTTCGGTCGCCACGGTGGGCGGCGCGCTGGGCTCAGGTCTGGAGAGCGATGAGGCGATCCGGGCAGCCGCCTACTCCAAGCGCGAACAGGAACGCCGTCACATGCTCCAGGACGACGCCGGCGACCAGCCGGCGACCTGAGCCGGGGATGCGTTGGTGATTGGTGGTTGGTGCTCGTCCGCGTACGAGGATTCCGCTGATCGATCGGTGCATGGCTGTTTCGCGACGGGGGCCGACGGGGACTCGGACGGCACGCCACCGGAGCGCGGAAGCCCCGCCGGGCACACCCACGGCGGCACCACCGTTCCACCTGAACCGGGTGAACGGCCCACAGAGGCATGCCGGAGCCATGGACCCCGTCGCACCAACTCCCGGAAGTCAGGCTCCGTACGCCGTCTCCATCGCACCCGTGCTGCGGCCATGCCGCGGCACCGAAGGAAGCGATCATGAAAGCAGCGGTATATGAAGGCCCGCGAACGGTCACGCTGAAGGACGTACCGGACGCGAAGATCGAACACCCCTGCGACATCATCGTCAAGATCACCACTACCAACATCTGTGGTTCGGACCTGCACATGTACGAGGGCCGCACCTCGTTCGAGTCCGGCCGCACTCTGGGACACGAGAACATGGGCCAGGTCGTGGAGGTCGGCTCGGCCGTCCGCAAGGTCCAGGTCGGCGAGTACGTGGTCCTGCCCTTCAACATCGCCTGCGGCTTCTGCAAGCAGTGCGAGCGGGGTCTGACCAACTACTGCCTGACCATGCAGCCGGAACCGGCCCTTGCCGGAGCCGCCTACGGATTCGCCGACATGGGCCTCTACCAGGGCGGCCAGGCGGAACTGCTGCGCGTGCCCTACGGCGACTTCAACGCGCTGCGTCTGGGTGAGGACGCCGCCGAGCGGCAGACCGACTATGTGATGCTCGCCGACATCTTTCCCACCGGCTACCACGCCACCGAGATGGCCCACGTCAAACCGGGCGACCAGACAATCGTCTTCGGGGCCGGCCCCGTCGGGCTGATGGCGGCCTACTCCGCCCTCCTCAAGGGCGCCGGGCGCGTCTGGGTGGCCGACCACCAGCCCGACCGGCTGCGCAAGGCGGAGGAGATCGGGGCCATCCCGATCAACATTGCCGAGGAGAACCCGGCGGAGGTCGTCAAGGAGGCCACCCTCGGTCTGGGCGCCGACAACGGCTGTGAGTGCGTCGGCTACCAGGCGCACGACCCCGAGGGACACGAGGACGCCAGCCTCACGCTCAACGGCCTGATCGACTCGGTCAGGTTCACGGGCGACATCGGCGTGGTGGGCGTGTTCCTGCCCCAGGACCCCGGCGGCGCGGAGGCCCAGGGCGAGCTGGAGGCGCAGGGCAAGGTCCCGATCGACTTCGGCATGATGTGGTTCAAGGGCCAGCGCATGGGCACCGGGCAGGCGCCGGTGAAGAGGTACAACCGGGCGCTGCGGGATCTGATCGCCGGCGGGAAGGCGAAGCCGAGCTTCGTCGTCTCCCACGAACTCAGCCTGGACGAGGCCCCCGCCGCGTACGAGCACTTCGACGCCCGTGACGAGGGCTGGACCAAGGTGGTCCTGCATCCCGACGGACACGGGAACGGCCACAAGCGGTAAGCGACCCGGGACCGCCGTCCCGCCCGTCCCCCGGACCGGTCCGGGGGACGAGCGGCGATCTGCCCGTCGGCGATGGCCGGCGCTCCGGGCGCCCACGCGTGAGGCTCCGGCGGGACCGGACCCGGACGACGCGGGCGCCGGGGCCGCCGCGTCAGCCGCCGGTGGCGCCGCCCGCCTTCGGAAAGAACTCGGCGCTCTGGACGTACTCCATCGCCTCGACGAACTCCGGCTTCGTGAACCGCTGTTGCTGCTCCTCGGGGCTGACGTCCTCGACGTGCGTCTGGATCCACCAGAGGTTGCCCAGCGGGTCACGTACCCGTCCGACACGGTCCCCGAAGAACAGCTCGGTCACCTCGGTCACCGACGTGGCGCCCGCCGCGACCGCCTGCTGGTGCACGGCGTCGGCATCCTCCACGAAGAGGCGCAGGAACGCGGGGGTCTCCGGCCAGTCGGGCGAGCCCCGGTCGAACATCATCACCACCGCGTCCCCGATGCGCACCTCCGCGTGGTCGATGCGTCCGCCCACCCCCTCCAGGCGCCCCAACTCCTCGGCGTCGAACGCCTCCTTGAGGAAGTCGATGAGCCGGGCGGCATCGGTCGAGATGATCCAAGGAGTGACGGTGGAGTAGCCCTCGGGGATCGCCTTGACGGTCACGGTGATGTTCCTCCCTGCGTGTCGTGTGCGCGGACACCGCTCACGTTAGGACGGCAATAGGCCGGTTCCTGTCCTCATGGCTGCGCGGGACGCAGCCGTCTACGCCACCGCCTCCTCGGCCTCCGCGAGGTCCGTCAGCTCCTCCTGTGCCGTGTCCGCCTTCGCGAACTGCGTCCGGTACAGCTCCGCGTACCGCCCGTCCGCCGCGAGCAGTTGCTCGTGCGTGCCCCGCTCCACGATCTGCCCGGCCTCGACGACGAGGATCACGTCGGCGGCGCGCACCGTCGACAGCCGGTGGGCGATCACCACGGCGGTACGCCCCGCGAGTGCCTCGGTGAGCGCTTCCTGGACGGCCGCCTCCGAGGTGTTGTCCAGGTGGGCCGTCGCCTCGTCGAGGATGACGACGCGCTGGCGGGCGAGCAGCAGCCGGGCGATGGTCATGCGCTGGCGCTCACCGCCGGAGAGCCGGTACCCGCGCTCGCCGACCACCGTGTCGAGGCCGTCGGGCAGGGACCGTACGAGGTCCTCCAGACGGGCGCGGCGCAGTACGTCCCACAGCTCGTCCTCGGTCGCGGCCGGGCGGGCGAGCAGCAGGTTGGCGCGTACCGAGTCGTGGAAGAGGTGACCGTCCTGGGTGACCATTCCGAGGGTCTCGCGCATCGACTCCGCGCTCAGTTCGCGGACGTCGACGCCGCCGATGCGGATGACGCCCTCGTCGGTGTCGTACAGGCGCGGCAGCAGTTGCGCGATGGTCGACTTGCCGGCGCCGGAGGAGCCGACGAGCGCGACGGTCTGGCCGGCCTCGGCGCGGAAGGAGACGCCGTGCAGGACCTCGGCGCCGCCGCGGGTGTCGAGGGCGGCGACCTCTTCGAGGGACGCCAGGGAGACCTTGTCGGCGGAGGGGTAGGCGAACCGGACCCCGTCGAACTCGACGGACGCGGGGCCCGCGGGGACCTCCCGCGCGTCCGGCTTCTCGTCGATGAGCGGTTTCAGGTCGAGCACCTCGAAGACGCGCTCGAAGCTGACGAGGGCGCTCATGACCTCCACGCGCGCTCCGGCGAGGGAGGTGAGCGGCGCGTAGAGGCGGGTCAGGAGCAGCGCGAGCGAGACAACAGCACCCGGCTCCAGGCTGCCGCGCAGGGCGAACCAGCCGCCGAGGCCGTATACGAGGGCGAGAGCCAGGGCCGACACCAGCGTCAGCGCGGTGATGAACGCGGACTGCGCCATCGCCGTACGCACGCCGATGTCCCGCACCCGCTGGGCGCGCGCCGCGAACTCGGCGGACTCGTCACCGGGTCGTCCGAAGAGCTTGATGAGCGTGGCGCCGGGCGCCGAGAAGCGCTCGGTCATCCGGGTGCCCATGGCCGCGTTGAGGTCCGCCGCCTCGCGCTGGAGCTTGGCCATGCGGCGGCCCGTCCGGCGCGCGGGGATCACGAACACCGGGAGCAGCACCAGTGCGAGCAGGGTGATCTGCCAGGACAGCGTGAGCATCACGGCGAGGGTGAGCAGCAGCGTCACCACGTTGCTGACGACTCCGGACAGCGTGTTGCTGAAGGCACGCTGCGCACCGATCACGTCGTTGTTGAGACGACTGACCAGCGCGCCCGTACGAGTACGTGTGAAGAACGCGACCGGCATGCGCTGCACATGATCGAAGACAGCCGTCCGCAGATCGAGGATGAGCCCCTCACCGAGGGTCGAGGACAGCCAGCGGCCGAGGATGCCCAGCGCCGCCTCGGCCAGCGCGATCACGGCGATGAGCGCGGCAAGGCGTACGACCTTGGTCTCGTCGCCGCCCGAGACGATGGTGTTCACGACACTCCCCGCGAGCACCGGCGTGGCCACGGCGAGCAGCGCCGTGGCCACACTGAGGAGTACGAACTGGCTGATCCGGCGGCGGTGCGGGCGGGCGAAGGCGGTGATGCGGCGCAGGGTCGCGCGGGCGAAGGGGCGACGCTCCTGCTGCGCGTTCATGACGCTGTGCAACTGGGTCCAGGCTGTGGTCTCCATACTCATGGGAGAGACGTTATGACCTCAAGCAACCTTGAGGTCAAGGAACGGCCGTCGATCCCCCCTCCCGGAGCCGCGCACCGGCCGGCGATCTCCCTTCCCGGAGCCGCACACCGGCCGGCGAATTCCCCTCCCGGGACACCTCGGCGGCCGGCGATCCCCTCTCCCAGGACACCACGCCGCCCGCCGCCCACCGGCCCGGCGTCGCCCTCCCCCGCCCTCACCTCGCCTTCCACCACGCCTTGTTCGGCGTGTCAGACGCCGTCCTCGCCCCCGCAACCCCACGTTGGTGCGGTGTGGAAAACCTCTCCCGATGTGACTGACGTGCAGCTCCCCCAGGGGCTCCCCCGACGCGTTCCGGTCCGGCAGGTGCTGTGCCTGCTTCCGCTTGCCCTGGTGCTGCTGGTGGCGGTGCGCCACCGGTCCGTGCTCGAAGAGGGCTTCGGGCAGTTGCGGGGCGCCGAGTGGCCATGGCTCGTGGCGGCCGTCGCGGCGACGTGTCTCACCTGGGTCGCGGCGGCCTTCACCCGGCAGGGCGCGGTCGTCGAGCGGCTGCCCGCACGCCGGCTGCTCGCCACCCAGTTCGCGGCGGGCGCGGCCAACCATCTGCTGCCCTCGGGCCTGGGGGCGGGAGCCGTCAACCTCCGTTTCATGACGGTGTGCGGCGTCCCACTGGCCCGCTCGTCGGCGGCGCTGGCGCTCTATCTGCTCGCCGAGTCGATCACCCGCGTGGGCCTGCTGCTCGCCCTGCTGATCACTTTCCCCGGCGCGCTGCACCTCGGCCCCCTCGTGCCGTCCGGGGCGGTCGGCCCGCTCGCGCTGACCGCGGGCGCCGGGCTGTGCGCCGCCGTTGGCGCGTCCCTGCTGCTCGTACGGCGGTTGCGCACGGCGGTGTGGTCCTTCCTGCGGACCGCTCTCGGCGAGGCCCGCTCGGTCCACACCCGCCCGGCCCGCGCGCTCGCGCTGTGGGGCGGTTCGCTCGCCTTCCCGGCGCTCCAGGCGGCCGGACTGGCGGCGGTGGGGCGGGCGTTGGGGCTGCCGGTGCCGCCCGCGCACATCGTCGTCGCGTATCTCGCGGCGACGGTGGCCGTCGCGCTGGTCCCGGTCCCGGGCGGCATCGGTTCGGTCGAGGCCGCGCTGATCGTCACGCTCGTGGCGGCGGGCGCTCCCGTGGCCCTGGCGACGGCGGTGGTCCTCGGGTACCGGATCATCACGGTCTGGCTGCCGCTGCTCCCCGGCGCGCTGACCCTCGGCGCCCTGCTGAGACTGAAGGTCATCTGAGGCCGTCGCCGTCCCGGCAGCGCGACCTCGGGGTGACCCGGGAGTAACCTGCTGGCCTCGCCGCGGAGAGAGGGGCAGCGCATGCCGGTACGGATCGAACGCCAGGGGTACGTCACCACGGTCGTCCTCTCCCGTCCCGAGGCCCGCAACGCGGTGGACGGCCCCACCGCCGTGGAACTCGCCGACGCTTTCCGGGAGTTCGAGGCGGACGAGTCGGCCCGGGTCGCGGTGTTGTGGGGCGAGGGCGGTACCTTCTGCGCGGGCGCCGATCTCAAGGCGATCGGGACCGAGCGCGGCAACCGGGTGGCGGAGGACGGCGACGGGCCGATGGGCCCCACCCGGCTGCGGCTGTCGAAGCCGGTCATCGCGGCGGTCGCGGGCCACGCCGTGGCCGGCGGACTGGAACTGGCCCTCTGGTGCGATCTGCGGGTGGCCGAACAGGACGCGGTCTTCGGGGTGTTCTGCCGCCGCTGGGGCGTCCCGCTGATCGACGGCGGCACGGTGCGCCTCCCCCGGCTGATCGGCACGAGCCGGGCGATGGACATGATCCTCACGGGTCGTCCCGTGCCGGCGCCCGAGGCGTACGAGATGGGGCTCGCCAACCGGCTCGTGCCACCCGGCCGGGCCCGCGCGGAGGCCGAGGAGCTCGCCGCCGCCATCGCCGGCTTCCCGCAGTCCTGCTTGCGCGGCGACCGGGCCTCCGTCCTCGACCAGGACGGCCTCGTCGAGTCGGCGGCCCTGCGCGTCGAACTCCGGTACGGCATGGGCGTGTTGGCCGAGGGACTGGAGGGCGCCGCCCGCTTCACGGCCGGGGCGGGCCGGCACGGGTCGTATGCAGATCTCTGAGGCGGACGGCGCACCGGGCAACCGGGCAACCGGGCAACCGGGCAACCGGGCAACCGGGCAACCGGGCAACCGGGAACAGCGTGCACCGCGGCCGGTGACCACCGACGCCGGGAACGGCCGGCACCGTACCGTCAATGGCCGGTCCCCACCGGCCTGGTGACGGGCGGTCGCCGGAATGCGGCAGGATGAGCGGTCGCTCCGGACGGCGCACACCCGTCCGAGCGTGATCGTGTGTTCCCCGGATTCGAGCAGGTGGCAAGTGACGACACAGCACATACGGCCCGCTGGCCTTCCTCACGGTCACACCGGAGGTGTCCGGTGACCCGCCCTCTCACCGCGCACGATCTGATCGTCGCCGGCATCGCGCTGGCCGCGGGCCTCGCGGCCGGGATCCTGCTGCGCATGCTGCTGCGCTGGCTGGGCAAGCACGCGCTGCGCACCCGCTGGAGCGGCGACGACGTCCTCGTCGACGCGCTGCGCACGCTGGTGCCCTGGGCGGCGGTGGCCGCGGGCGCCGCGGCGGCGGCCACGGCGCTGCCGCTGACCGCGTCGGTCGGACGGAACGTCAACCGGGTCCTGACCGTGCTTCTCATCCTGGCCGTGACCCTCACCGCGGCCCGGCTCATCACCGGTCTGGTCCGGGCGCTGGCCCAGTCCCGGTCGGGCGTCGCGGGCTCGGCCACGATCTTCGTCAACATCACCCGGGTCGTGGTGCTCGCGATGGGTTTCCTGGTCGTGCTGCAGACGCTGGGCATCTCGATAGCCCCGCTCCTGACGGCCCTGGGCGTGGGCGGTCTCGCGGTGGCGCTGGCCCTCCAGGACACGCTCGCCAACCTCTTCGCGGGCGTGCACATCCTCGCCTCGAAGACGATCCAGCCCGGCGACTACATCCGCCTCAGCAGCGGGGAGGAGGGCTACGTCGTCGACATCAACTGGCGCAACACGACGGTCCGTCAGCTCTCCAACAACCTGGTCATCATCCCCAACGCCCAGCTCGCGGGCACCAACATGACCAACTTCACCCGTCCCGAACAGGAGATGACACTCCTGGTGCAGGTCGGCGTCGGCTACGACAGCGATCTGGAGCACGTCGAGCGGGTGACCATGGAGGTCGTCGCCGAGGTGATGACCGGGATCACCGGCGCGGTCCCCGAGCATGAGCCCGCGGTCCGTTTCCACACCTTCGGCGACTCGCGGATCAGCTTCACCGTCATCCTCGGTGTGGGCGAGTTCAGCGACCAGTACCGGATCAAGCACGAGTTCATCAAGCGGCTGCACAAGCGCTACCGGGAGGAGGGCATCCGGATTCCGGCGCCCACCCGGACGGTCGCGTTGCAGCAGGGCACCTCGGCCCTTCCCGACGCCGTCGTCCTGGACACCGTGCGCCCCGAGGCCGGCATTCCGCACCAGCGGGTGGGCCCGGCGAAGCGGCCGTAGGAGAGTGCAGGGCGGAGTTCAGGGCCGCCCTGCACCGATTCAACCGGGCGCGGACGTCAGAGTGTCGCGGACGCGTCGTGGTAGTGACCTCGCGTCCGGCTGTGTGGCGCGGCGAACGCGGTGTTCACCGGGGTGACCGTCCAGTCGGGGTGCCCCGGCATCCGGGGCGTCTTCGTGCCGTACAACCAGTCCCTGAGGAAGCCGGACTGGTCCTGCCCCGACACCTCGGTCGCGACCGCGATGTAGTCCTCGGTGGTCGCGGCGGAGTTGCGGTGGCGCTCCAGGAAGGTGCGCTCGATCCGCTGGAAGACGTCCTCACCGAGGGCCTCGCGCAGCGCGTACAGGACGAGGACGCCGCCGAGATACCGCTGGCTGTCGAAGAGGTTCACGGCGTTGGGCGCGGCGACGGGTCCCGAGTCGCGCCGCCACTGGTCGCCGCGCGCGTAGGTGTCCTTCATCCGGGCTTCCATGGTGGTCAGACCGAGGGAGTCGGTCCAGCCGCGCTCGTAGCGGTACAGCAGCCCGTAGAAGTCGGCGTGGCCCTCGTTCAGCCACAGGTCGGCCCAGTTGGCGGGGCTGACGCTGTTGCCGAACCAGGAGTGGACCAGCTCGTGCATCATGTGCGAGCCGATCTTCTTCTCCTCCTGGAGCAGGAAGTTCGGCTTGTAGAGCGTGAGCGTCTGGGTCTCGAGACCGGTGAAGTCGAAGGCGTTCGGGTCGTCCGAGTTGCACGGCAGCAGTCCGTACGTCTCGAAGGGGAACGCGCCGAGCCGCTGCTCCAGCCACTGGAGCTGACCGGGGGTGAGGGCGAGCGCGGGTTCGAGGGCGGCGGCCCGCGCGGTCGGGACGACATCGCGCAGCGGCAGCCCGTTCGGTCCCTGCCGCTCCTTCACCGTGTAGTCGCCGACCGAGATCTGCACGAGTTCGGTGGCCATGGGGAAGCGGGAGAAGTAGGTGTACGCGGTCCGGTCGCCGTCGAGCTGCTCGGTACGGACCAGGGTGCCGTTCGCGACACCGCGCAGGCCGTTCGGGACGGTGATGCGGAAGGTGAAGTCCGCCTTGTCGGTGGGGTGGTCGTTGCACGGGAACACGGTGTGCGAGGAGTTGGGCTGGCCGGCCACCGCGAATCCGTCGGGCGTGGCGACCCAGGCGGTGTGCGGGAGGGACCTGCGCGGGTCGGCGGAGTACTCGACGCAGACAATGGCGTTGGCCTTCTCCGGCAGTGGCGCGGCGGGCGTGACGCGCAGCTTCTCGCCGACCTGCTCGAAGACCGCCGTACGGCCGCCGACCTTTACGGTGCGGACGTCCAGGCCGAGCGCGTCGAGCGAGAAGCGGCTCAGGTCCTGCGTGGTGCGCAGCGAGAGGGCGACGCTGGCGTCGACGAGCCGGGTCGCGGCGTCGTAGGCGAAGTCCAGGTGGTACCGGGTCACCTGGTAGCCGGCGTTGCCGAGCTCGGGGAAGACGGAGTCGCCGGCGCTCTCGCCGCCCGGGGTGCCCGCGCGTCCCACCGCCGGGGCCTGTGCGAAGGCCGACGGGCCTGCCGTCAGGGCCGCCGCGGTGCCGAGCAGGGCGGCCGCGGGGGCCGTGACTCTGGTGCGATATCTCATGGGTCTCTTTCGCTGAGGCGGCCCGATCCCGCCTCGGAAGCGGGCTTCGGGCCGTCGAAACCATGTGCGATCACCTGACAGGACTGAAGATCGCGCGTCATGGTTCTGTCTCGCGCGAAAAATTCGAACCTCTTCGAAGGGTTGATGGCGGCAGGGCCCTGTCGAGCGGGGGTGGCCCAGGAGATATCTTGATGTCGAGCAATGTTGCAGACGTGGAGCGGAGCACCCGGTGACTGACTCGACCATCATCTACACGCACACTGACGAGGCCCCGGCCCTGGCGACTCATTCGTTCTTGCCGGTGGTCCAGGCGTACGCGTCGCAGGCCGGTGTCACTGTGGAAACCCGTGACATCTCGCTGGCGGGGCGGATCATCGCCCTCTTCCCCGAGTACCTGGAGGAGGGTCAGCGGATCCCGGACGCCCTCGCCGAGCTCGGTGAGCTGGCCAAGACGCCCGAGGCCAACATCATCAAGCTGCCGAACATCTCGGCCTCGATCCCGCAGCTGAAGGCCGCGGTCGCCGAGCTGCAGGAGCAGGGTTACGCGCTGCCGGCCTACCCGGACGACCCGAAGACCGACGAGGAGCGGGAGATCCGGGCCCGGTACGACAAGGTCAAGGGCTCCGCCGTGAACCCGGTGCTGCGTGAGGGCAACTCGGATCGCCGCGCCCCCGCCTCGGTGAAGAACTACGCCAGGAACCACCCGCACCGCATGGGCGCCTGGACCTCCGAGTCGAAGACGAACGTCGCGACCATGGGTGTCGACGACTTCCGCTCGACCGAGAAGTCCGTGGTGATCTCGGAGCCGGGCGCCCTGCGCATCGAGCTGACCGGTGACGACGGCTCCACGACCGTGCTGCGCGAGTCCGTACCCGTCCTCGCGGACGAGGTCGTGGACGCGTCCGTCCTGCACGTCGCTCCGCTGCGCGAGTTCCTCACGGCGCAGATCGCCCGCGCCAAGGCCGAGGGCGTGCTGTTCTCCGTGCACCTCAAGGCCACGATGATGAAGGTCTCCGACCCGATCATCTTCGGTCACGTGGTGCGCGCCTTCTTCCCGAAGACGTTCGCGAAGTACGGCGAGACGCTCGCCACGGCCGGCCTGACCCCGAACGACGGTCTCGGCGGCATCTACAAGGGCCTGGAGTCGCTGCCCGAGGGCGCCGAGATCAAGGCCTCCTTCGACGCCGAGCTCGCCGAGGGCCCGGAGCTGGCGATGGTCGACTCCGACAAGGGCATCACCAACCTGCACGTACCGTCCGACGTCATCGTCGACGCCTCGATGCCGGCCATGATCCGCACCTCCGGCCACATGTGGGGTCCGGACGGCCAGGAGGCCGACACCCTCGCGGTCCTCCCGGACAGCAGCTACTCCGGCGTCTACCAGGTCGTCATCGACGACTGCCGCGCCAACGGCGCCTTCGACCCGGCGACGATGGGCTCCGTGCCGAACGTCGGTCTGATGGCGCAGAAGGCCGAGGAGTACGGCAGCCACGACAAGACGTTCGAGATCCCCACCACCGGCACGGTCCGCCTCGTCGACCAGGCCGGGAACGTGGTCCTGGAGCAGGCCGTCTCGGCCGGCGACATCTTCCGCGCCTGCCAGACCAAGGACGCGCCGATCAAGGACTGGGTCAAGCTCGCGGTCACCCGCGCCCGCGCGACCGGCGTCCCGGCGGTGTTCTGGCTCGACGAGACCCGCGCGCACGACGCGCAGCTCATCGGGAAGGTCAAGCAGTACCTGACGGAGCACGACACCGAGGGCCTGGAGATCAAGATCCTGTCGCCGGTCGAGGCGACCGCGTTCTCCCTGGAGCGCATCCGCCGCGGCGAGGACACGATCTCGGTCACCGGCAACGTCCTGCGTGACTACCTGACCGACCTGTTCCCGATCCTGGAGCTGGGCACCAGCGCCAAGATGCTCTCGGTGGTGCCGCTGATGAACGGCGGCGGCCTCTTCGAGACGGGCGCCGGCGGCTCCGCCCCGAAGCACGTCCAGCAGCTGGTCAAGGAGAACTACCTGCGCTGGGACAGCCTGGGTGAGTTCCTCGCGCTGGCCGTCAGCTTCGAGCACCTCGCGACGACCACGGGCAACGCGCGCGCCCAGGTCCTCGCGGACACCCTGGACCGCGCGACCGCGACGTTCCTGGAGAACGACAAGTCGCCGAGCCGTCGCGTCGGTGGCATCGACAACCGAGGCAGCCACTTCTACCTGGCTCTGTACTGGGCGCAGGAGCTGGCCCGGCAGACCGAGGACGCCGACCTCGCCAAGGCGTTCGGCCCGCTGGCCGAGACGCTGACCGCGCAGGAGCAGACGATCGTCGACGAGCTGATCGCCGTCCAGGGCAAGCCGGCCGACATCGGCGGCTACTACCAGCCCGACGTCACCAAGGCCTCGAAGATCATGCGCCCGTCGGCCACCTTCAACGAGGCGATCGCGTCGCTCGCCTGACGCAGCGGCGCGAGCACACCGGCGGGGAGACCCGCCACGGATGTGCCGCCCGTCCCGCAGCCGCCCCGGCCGGATTCCTTCCGGCCGGGGCGGTTCGTTTCCCGGCCCGCCACGTGACGGAACTTCGCCCGCGGTCCCTGAGGACGGGCCGCAGCCGACGGTTCCGGAGGGCGGACCGCACCACCGCCGTCGTACGGGTTCGAACGACCTGGGACGGGTAACGATCTACCGGATGCCGGCCCGGCCACCAGGTATCGGCCGGACCTCGACGGAACGGAGTGTGACGTGACGACGGACGCCGGTATCGATGTGCGGCCGGCCTCGGGCCATACCGGTGCCGAGATCACCGGGGTCGATCTGGCCGGCCCGCTGGACGACGCGGTCGTCGCGGCGATCCGGGCAGCGGTCCTGCGCTGGAAGGTCGTGTTCTTCCGGGAGCAGCGGCTCGACCACACGGCCCATGTCGCGCTGGCCCGCCGCTTCGGGGAGCCGATCACCCCGCGCTCCCGCGGCAAGGCGTCCCCGGAGGGCTTCCCGCAGGTGGAGACGACGGCGGACCGGCTGGAGCTGGCGGGGCGCTACGGCATGGACCGTGACGAGTGGCTGGAGCGGCGCCGGCACACCCTGCTGAGGGGCTGGCACTGCGACCACGGCGCCCGGGTGGACCCGCCGGCGGCCACCATCCTGCGCGCGGAGACCGTCCCGCCGTACGGCGGCGACACCACCTGGTCGAATCTGGCAGCCGCCTACGAAGGTCTCTCCGAACCGGTAAAGCGGTTCGCCAACGGTCTGCGCGCGGAGCACCGCCTGGGCGTCGGCTATCAGACCCGGCCAGGCCCGGACTCGTACATCCAGCATCTGCAGGACCATCAGGTGGCCTCGGTCCATCCACTGGTGCGGGTGCATCCGGAGACGGGCGAGCGCCTGCTGTTCGTCAACGGGTACTACGTCGAACAGATCCTGGGCGTATCGCGCGCGGAGAACAGCCGGCTGCTGGAGATGTTCGTCGAGCAGGCCACCCGGCCCGAGTACACCGTGCGCTTCCGGTGGGAGCCCGGCAGCGTGGCCTTCTGGGACAACCGGGCCACCGTCCACCTCGCTCCGGGCGACACGGGCCATCTCGACTTCCCGCGCGTCATGCACCGCGTGATGCTTGCGGGCGACATCCCCGTCGGGGTGGACGGCCGGCCCTCGGAGGCGATCACCGGCTCCCCGCTGCACGCGGACCAGTAGGCCCCGGCGGGCTCGCGCCGGGGTCCGCGGGTCAGCGCGGCGCTTCCCCCTGGGCGACCTCCACCTGGTGATGGAACGTGACGACGCCGGTCGTCGACGCCCCGGCCGAGAGGACCGCGCAGAGAGCGAGGGGCACGGCGATCCAGGAGGCGGCTCGGGGCCGTCCACGGACCGGCGGTGCGAGCAGCGCCGCGACGCGTTGCGGCACCGGGCCTGTGGTCGCCGCCGGGGCGAAGTCAGGCCGCTCGGAACGGGCCGCCCGGGCGGCCAGGGCCGCGCGGGCGATGGCACGCGCGGTCAGCCGCCGGTCCCCGACCGCCACGGCCGCCGCCTCGTCGGCGGCCCGCTCCACCGCGAGCCCGATGGCCTCGCGGACCGGACGCAGCCCGGGGTGGCAGTGCGCCGCAAGGTCGGCGACGACGAGGAAGCGGTGGTGGCCGCCCGCGTTGTGGGCGCGCTCATGGGCGAACAGCGCCTCGCGCTCCTGCGGGCCGAGGCTGCGCAGCATCCCGGTGGTGACGACGATGCGGTGGGGACGGCCCGGCAGGGCGTACGCGTCCGGGTGCGGGGAGTCGATGACGCACAGGTCGCCCGCGGCGGGACGGCGGTCGGCCTGCCGACGGGCGGTGCGGAACGCGCGGAACTGACGCAGCGCCGAGCGGGCCAGGGTCAGGGCGCCGAGCGTGAGCGCGCCGGTGGCGGCCGCCGCTGCGGGCAGGACGAAGAAGTCCGACGGGGTGTCCAGCGGGTGGATCAGTTCACCGAGGCCGGCGAAGAAGGGCAGCTTGAGCAGGCCGGTCAGGACCAGCGCACCGAGAGCGGCCACCGAGGCACCGGCCAGCACGAGCGCGGCGAGCGTGAGGGTCCACAGGGCGGCGGTGGGAGGGAGTCGGTGCAGACAGCGGCGGGCCTGCGGCGGCACCGCGAAGGGTACGAGCAGCGGAACGAGCAGCAGCAGCGCGGTCATTGCTCACCGGATTCCAGCAGGTCGCGCAGGAGCCGCTCGTCGTCGGGGCTGAGCTGGGCGACGAAGCGCGCGAGCACGGTCTCCCGGTCGCTGTCCCGGTCGAGCTCGGTGTGCATGCGCAGGGCGGTCAGCCCCTGCGGGTCCTGGATGGGGAAGTACGCGTAGCCGCGACCCTGTCGCTCGCGGCCGACGACCCCCTTCTCGTGCAGCCGGGACAGGATCGTCGTCACCGTCGTACGTGCCAGGCCGGATCCCAGCTCCAGCTGCACCCGGCCCGGCGTCAGGGGTATGCCTGCCGACCACAGCGCGGCCATGACGGTGGCCTCGAGCTCCCCCGCCGGTCGGCGTTCGTCCTTCGCGTCGGTCATGGGAACGATCCTCACCCCATCATCGTCTACAGTTCAGTAGACCGTCTACAGGATTGTAGTCACTCGGGTGCCGTGTCCACGTGCTCCCGCCCCTCCAGTATGAAAGGGCCGGCGCCGATGACCGCAGCCTTGTTCACAGCGACCCCCCTGGCCGTGAACGTGCTCGACGCCCAGTCTCTGCTGTCCACCTTCGGCGTGCTGGGCGTGGGCGTGGTGCTCTTCGCCGAGACCGGGCTCCTGATCGGCTTCTTCCTGCCGGGCGACTCCCTGCTGTTCACGGCGGGACTGCTCTGCACCGGCTCGGCCGACCGCGGTCTGAAGCTGTCCCTCGGGCCGCTCCTGATCGCCGCCGTGGTGGGTGCGCTGGCCGGCGCGCAGTTCGGCTATCTGCTCGGGCGCAAGGCGGGCGGCGCGCTGCTCGCCCGCAGCGGCTCGGCCCGTCTGCACGAGGGTGCCGAGCGCGCGGAGCAGCTCCTGGAGCGCTACGGACACGCCAAGGCGATCGTGCTGGCCCGCTTCGTTCCCGTGGTGCGTACGGTGCTGAACCCGGTGGCGGGCGCCCTTCGGGTCCCCGTGCGGACGTTCACCGTCTGGCAGGTGGCCGGCGGGCTCGTCTGGTGCGTCGGACTGATCCTCGGCGGCTACGCACTCGGCTCCTCCGTCCCGAACGTCGACCGCTATCTGCTCCCCCTCGTCGCCCTGATCGTCGCGATCTCCCTGACCCCGCTCGCTGCCGAGGTGTACCGCTCCCGCAAGGGTGCCAACGGAGCGCGCGGATGACCGGGGCTTTCGACGGCTCCTCGATCGACGGCTCCCTCTACACCGAGGTGACCGGCCTCGCGCACCGCTCCCCCGGGTGGTTCGACGACCTCGTCACCACCTGGTCGACGTACGGCCTGGCGCTGTTCGCTGTGCTCATGGTCGTCGGCTGGTGGCGGGCGCGACGCGTGAGCGCCGAGGCGGCGGTGGTGGCGCTCGCCGCGCCGGTGATCGTCCTGGTGGCGTTCGCCGTGGACGACGCGCTGAAGCTGGTGGTGCGCGAGGACCGGCCCTGCCAGAGCCTGCGGGTGTCGACGCTGGAGGCGTGTCCCGCGCCGGGCGACTGGTCCTTCCCCAGCAACCACGCGGCTCTCGCCGCCGCGGCCGCCGTCGCGCTGCTCTTCGTCTCCCGGCGCCTCGGCGCCGTCGCGGTGATCGCGGCCTGCGCCATGGCGGCCTCCCGCGTCTGGGTCGGGGCCCACTATCCGCACGACGTGCTGGCCGGGACCGCGGTCGGCGCCGCGGTCGCCCTGCTCCTCGGGCTGGCCCTGCGTCGCCGGCCGGGAGGCCTGACCCGGCGGCTGACGGCGACTCCGCTGCGCCCCCTGCTGACGGCGGCGTACCGCTCCTGAGGCGCATGCCTTCCAGCTCCTGAGGCGCATGCCCGGCGGACGTCCTCCAGCTCCTGAGGCGCGTGCCCGGCGGATGCCTTCCAGACGGGGCTGAGGGGGGGATGCCGACCAGGCGGGCCGCAGGTCCGGTGGCCGCCGCAGATCGCCGTACCGGCTCCCCGTTCAGGTCGGGGAGCCGGTACGGACGCCCCCCCCGGGCCGGCCTCGCCGGACCAGGAGTGCCGCTCAGGGTGCCGCCGTGGGCGTCGGGTTCGAGGGCGGCGGAGTCGCGGCGGGGTCGATACCGAGCACCATGGTCGCCCGCAGGCCGTGCCTGATCGAGCCGTTGCCCTTGAGCGGGGTGACCGTCAGGGTGGTCTCCTCCCCCTTGTCGTCCAAGGTGTAGAAGAAGTCCTCGTCGTTGGACAGGCGAGGGGTGGTGTTGGACGCGTAGGGCTCTTCCGCGGCGACCTGGTCGTTCACCGACTGCGGGAAGTACAGCTGCCCGGTGTGCGCGACGTGACCACCGGTGATGTCATCCGGCCGCACCGAGGCGTCGACGATCGTCTTGATGTGCAGGTGCAGTCCCCGTCCCCAGTACCAGCCGGGGTAGATGGTCCGGAAGCGCACGGCGCCCAGCCGGTTGGTGACCTGGACACCGCGCAGGAACGTGGTGTCGTCGGTCGGGGTGGCGTGGCCGTCCTCGTCCATCGGCGGCAGACCGGGGCCGGAGTACCCCGTGTATCCGGAGTACAGGCCGGCCGCGTCGCAGTGCCAGATGTCGACGGCCACGCCGCGCAGGGGGAGGCAGCTGACGCTGTCGACGATCAGGAAGTTCAGTTCCAGCGGGACTCCGACGCGGTCCTCGGCGATCGACTGCCGGAGCTTGTCGATGTCGAGGTAGTACGGCCCCGTCATCTCCTCCGGGGACAGGATGCAGGTCGGCCGCGTGGCGCCCTTCTTGAGGGCGGCGGCGGGTGTGCCGTTCTTGGGCGCCGCGGCGGCAGGGGTGCCGCCGCCCACCGCGACCGCGCCGGCCGCGGCGGCACCCAGCCCCGCGCTGCCGAGCGTGGCGAGCAGGGACCGCCGGCTCTGCGGCTGGATCCGGTGGGTGTGGGGGGATTCGGTCATGACTCAACTCCTTGGCCACAAAGGCCTGTTCGCTGATGACAGCCGCTCCGGCGGCCGACATGCGGGGGCGCCGGGCACGGGTCGAACCTAAAGAGAAAGATTATTCTCTTTAAGCTAACCCCGCCTCCAGCGGTCGTCAAGAAGGGAGTTGACCCACCCGGCGGCTGGACTCGGCCACTCGAGGGCATGCCTCGGCGCGCCGTCCGCGTCAGCGCGTACGCACGCGACAACGGGGCGGCGGCAGCGGTTCCTGGAGACTCAGGCGGACTCGGAGAGCAGTACGCGGAGTTCGTCGACCAGCGTGGCCGTGGGCAGGGTGTTGGTCTTGAGCACCAGCTGGGAGATGAAGGTGCCCAGGCTCAGCGCGAGCAGTGCCCATGTGCTGTCGGAGCCGGCCTCACCGTCGGGGCGCAACCGCGCGAGCAGGGGAAGCAGCGCGTCGTGAAGTGCGGACAAGTCGCGCTGCTGCGTCTCACGCATCAGCGGCATGCGCATCGTCTCGGCCCAGACCTGGACGATCAGCGAGGTGGCGTCCTCGATGTTGAGCACCGTGATCATCTCGCGGTGGATCAGGTCGATGATCTCGGGCACCTGCAGCGGCGGCTCAGCCCGCTCGGCGTCGCGCAGAGCGCGCAGCACCGGCTGCATGGTCGAGTCCATCAGCGCCTCGATGATGGCCTGCTTGCCGGAGAAGTACCGGTACACAGCCCCCGACGAGAGACCCGACTCGGCGAAGATGTCGGGCATCGACGTGGCGTGAAAACCGTTGCGGGCAAAGCAGATTGCCGCGGCGTCAAGGATCTGACGCCGACGGCTCTCGCGGTACTCGGGGCTGACCTTAGGCATAGCTGAGGGTAAGCCAGGTCGCTGTTGACGGCTCCAAGCAGCCCCCCTAGCTTAAGAGAATAATCTTTCTCTTTTCTGCCGGGCGAGGGATCCCGGCGGGATGGACCACGAGAAAACTGGGGACCCATGAGTCATCGCATTCTCATCGTCGGCGCCGGACTGACCGGCTTGGCACTGGCGTCCGGACTGCACCGCCGCGGCCTCGACCCACTGGTCGTCGAGCAAGCACCGATCATCACCGAGGCCGGCTGGGCCATCGGACTGAGCAAGCGTCACCTCGTCGCGCTGGACCGCCTCGGCATCACCGGGCGGGAGCGCTGGGGCGGCTACAAGTCCGACCGGACCCTCGTCTTCGACGGCCGCACCGGGGTGGTCGAGCACGTCCTCGAGGACAGCCCGGTCATGTTCAACAGGTCCAACCTGCAGCTGTCCCTGCTCGAAGGAGTCGCCGGCCTGGTGCGCACCGGCGTCCGGCCCAGCGCACTGACCGACCACGGGGACAGCGTCGAGGTCGAGTTCGACGACGGCCGACGCGAGCGTTTCGACGCGGTCATCGGCTGCGACGGCATCAACTCCTGGACACGGCTGCAAGCCCTCGGCGGCCCCGAGGCCACCTACACCGGCACCGCCGAGCTGCGGTTCCAGGCCCCCAACCCCGATCCGGGGCTGACCGTGACGGCCGTGGCCACCGGTGGGGACGCGACGCTCGCCTACTTCCTCATGGACGAGGGCACGAAGCTCCAGGGCATCATGTTCCTGCACGGCCCCGAGAACAACCGGCGCGAGCTGACCCTCGCTCAGCTCGCCGACCGCTTCCCCGCCGTCGCCGGCCCGCTGATCCCCCTGATGGAGATCATGCGGACCACCAACCCGCCGAGCTTCTACACCAACGTCAGACAAGCCGTCGTGGACACCTGGGTACGCAACCGTGTCGCCATCGCCGGAGACGCCGCGCACGCCATGACCACCGTGGTCGGCCAAGGGGCCGGCGCCGGATTCGAGGACGCCGCGCTGCTCGCCGACCTGCTCACCACACCCCACCTGTCCATCCCGCCGGCCCTGGCGAGCTTCGAAGCGCTGCGCAAGCCCGAGGCCCAGTTCCTCCAGCGCTACAGCCACGGCATCAGCAAAGCCATGAGCGTCACCACGTCCCCGCGCAAGATCTTCACCTCCGACCCCGGCACGGTCAGCCGCGCCGACGAGCCCGCCGCCGTCTGACCACGATCGCGCCCCGAGGGGGCGACCGTGCCGTTGATCCCCGCGAACCCGCTCACTGGTCCAGGGGCTTCGGCGGTGCGGTTGCCGCGTCGAAGGCGGGGATCGAGGGCCGCGCGGTGGTGGTCCGTTCCCTGGTCAGGGCGTTGGTGACCCGGCGGGCCAGCAACGGATCGGCCGGAAGCACATGCGAGGCGAACCAGCGGGCGGGCGCCGGGTCGGTGGACGGTTCGACGAACTCCGCGCCCGCGTAGTCGTCGAGCGGGGGATCGTAGACGTACCCGCAGACCACGCCGTGCCCCACCAGACGTTCCAGGAGGGCGTCGCGGTCGTGGACGAGGAGCGGAACCCGGAAGAGCGGCAGAGGGCTGTCGCGGATCGTCCGGTCGTGAAGTGCCGGGGAAGCCCAGGTGGTGCCCGACAGCAGTGAGACCCCGACCCTGCGGCGGGCGAGGTCGCCGTCGAGCCGGGCCATGCGCAGCCCCAACTGGCCCCGTACCAGGGCCCCGTGGCGGGACCGGTAGCCGTGCAGGTCGATGCGCACCCAGGACTCGTACGCGTCGAGGTTCGGCGTCCCGCGGCCGCTCTCGGCGAGCCGTGCCGGGTGCAGGGCCATACGGAACGCGTCGCGCTCCAGCATCCCGAGGCGCTGCATCGTCCGCCACACGGGGCGCACCAGGTTGAGGCCGCGGACGGCCGACCGCGCCAGTGGCCGCAGTGTCGTGGTCAGGTCGCGGCCGAGGCGGCCCGGCAGCAGGAGATCGTCACGCAGCGCCTCCAGTTCCCGTCGGGTGCGGGCGTCCTCGACGGCGAGAAAGCCTCCGGCCATCCCCGCCACGTGTTTGGAGAGGCTGAAGGCCGCCGCCTTCCCGAACGTCCCGACCGGCTGCCCGTCCACCTGCGTGCCGATCGCGTGGGCCGCGTCCTCGAAGAGGGGGATACCCAACTCCTCGCAACGGCGCTGCAGTTGCACCACCCGGTCCGGCAGCCCGTACAGGTTCGAGGTCAGGACGGCGTCCACGTTCCGCCAGGTCGACTCCGGCACCGCGGCCGGGTCGATGTTGCCGTCCCACACGGACACGGGGGCCTGAACGGGGCGCAGTCCGGCCGCGAGGACCACGAAGAGGATCACGTCGTCGGTGACCGGTGACATCAGCACCCGTGCGCCCGGCCGGCACCAGTGCCGCAGCGCCAGATACAGAGCCAGCCGCGCCGAGGGCGTGTAGACGCACTCCCGGCCGAGTCGCCGTGTCATCACCTCGGCGAGCCGCGATCCGTACGGCATCGTCACCTCTTCTGTCGAAGGTAGGACTGTCCAGGGGCTGTCGCCGAGTCCTCGCGGGGTCGCCCCGAAGGCACGGTTCGGCTCGCGAGCGTGGACCCGGACCGGACGGGCCCGGCTGCCGGCGACGCGGGCCCTCGCGGGCGGGGGCGCCAACTACCCACGGTTCCTGCCGAGTTGAGACCGGCCGGTCAGCTCGCGTCGGGCCCGTCCCTCCCGGAGGCGGACCGGTTCGAGGTGCGCAGCGTGCCGACCGTCTTCAGCAGCCGGTCGGCCGGCTCCCGCAGGGTGGGATGGGCCAGCACCGTGTTCCGCAGACCGCGCACCGGTCTGCGCCACAGCCGGTGCGCGGTGGCCACCGGGTGGGGCCGGGTGGCGAAGCCTTCACCCACCCGCAGCTCGCGGGTCTTGAGCCAGTCCTTGTACTCCTTGTCGCCGCGTCCCATGTCCATGAGCCGCACGCCCTGCCGGCCCGCGGCCTCGGCCATCCGGAGGTGCATGATCAGCCCGGGCGAGTAGTAGCGGAACTCCGGGTCGTACGCGGTGAACCAGGCCGCGAACACGGTGCGCGAACGCGGGCCGAAGTGGGCGGCGACCGGCCGGTCCCCGGCGTACACCACGGACAGCACGCCGGTGAAGTACTCCTCGCGGACCTGGAACAGGTGGTCCACCAGGTCCACGATCCACGGCCGCGCGAACCGGTCCATCCGTCCCGTCCTGCGGTACTGCGCGGACTTCCAGCGCATCAGCGTGTGCAGCACCCGCGGGTCGCGCTCGTCGAAGACGAACCGCATCTCGCCTACGTTGCGCCCCAGGCGGCGTTCCTTCTTCAGGGTCGTCTTGGCCAGACCCGGGTACGCGGCGCGCAGCCACTCGGCGTAGCTGCCCGCGTCGCCGTCCTTCAGGTCGACCACGGGTGAGGCGAAGGTCCCCGTGACAAAGCTGCCGAAAGGCTTCTGCTCCTCGACGAGGTGGTCGAATTCGAAGACGGACAGCCGACAGGCCCGCAGCAGTTCCTGGGTGTCCCAGGTGACTCCGGGGCGGTGCACGAGGGCCTGGCAGTCCGAGAGTCCGAGACCGATGGCCCGGCCGACGCCGAAGGAGTTGCGCTCGTACGGGAAGAAGCCCACGGGTTCGCCGCCCTCGTGCAGGACGGCCACGTACGCCCCACCGCGGTACGTGCCGACCCCGGCCGCGAACTCCGGTGCCAGGAAGGGGTTGGCGTAGTCGGGCGACTCGTCCATCGCCCGATGCCAGGCCCCGCGGAGTGCCGTACTCAGCTCCTGGGGTCTGTGGATCGTGATGTCCACTTCCGTTCAACCGCCCTTCCGCAGGCTTCGCGAGGGACGTACCGGTCGCCGCGCATGCCTCGTATGGCGTCTGGATCCCTGCTCGTGGATCGCATGGGCGACCGCTCCCCCATTTCCCCCCATGACGCGGTGTCCGCGTCCCGCCACTCCTATGGCTATCCCCTGATCCACGCCGTGTACGCGCTCGCTCCCGGTCGACGACCGGGACCCGCACGGTGCGGCGAGGCTCAAACGTCGCGAAGCAGTACGCACACTGTCAAGGGTGTCTGTCGTAACGGAAGTGTGCGGATCGGATACACCGGCCGGCCCGACGCCCTTGCGGACCGGCCGCTCGCGGCTCTGCGGCCCGCCGGTACGGCCTGCGTACACGGCCACCGGCCCGCCTCCCCAGGTCGCACATTTGTTCCGTAAACGATGAATAGAATATTCCGCCTGTATATGGACATGCCATAGTCACGGAGACGGCCGGAAAGACCGCGACGGGGGCCGACATGGGTGCAGACGATGCCGTGGTGCGCGCACTGAGTACAGCGGCGCACTGGTTCTTTCTCGCGCTCGCCGCACTGGTGGCGCTCGGGCTGGTGCACGCCGCGTCGGCGCTCGTCCACCGGATGCGCGCCCGGGGGCGGATTCTGCCCCTTGTCCTGCTGCCCGCGCACGCCACCGACGAGAACGGCGCGGCGACGCCGACGGCCCATCTCACGGCCCGGCTTGCGGCCCACCTCGCCGAGCACGGCGGGGAGAGCATCCTGGCCCCCGGCAGCCCGTCCGCCGCCACGGCCGACAGCGGGCCGCAGGCCTCGGCGCCGGCGCAGGGCTGGGTCGACTCCCTGTTCAGGATCGCCCTCGCAAGCCCGTCCGGATACGCCGTCCAGCTCCGCGAGTTGGAGCGCGCCGGTGATCTCCGCAGGGTGGCGGTGCACATCCTGCGCGTGCCGAGGAACCGCATCATCGCCGCCGCCGTCATCACCGAGGCGGACCCGGAGACGCTGGTGGAGAAGATCGCCGTCTACTGCATCGTGCAGGTGCGCAACCAGCCGGAGATGCTGCGCCGCATTCCGCGCTGGGAGCGGTGGGACGCGGAGGGGCACGCGCGCTGACCCACTACCGCCGGGGAGTGGCCGAGCAGCGCCGCGACGCGCAGGCCCGGGCGGGCGAGGCGAGCCCCGGCGCGGACTACACCGAGCCGCTGCTGGCGTTCACCCGGGCCGTCAAGTTCGCACCGGGCAATCTGCTCATACGGCATGGTGAGGCCGCGCTCATCGAGCTGATGCACGCCCATCACCCGGACGACTACCAGCGGGCCATCGCCATCTACCAGCGCTGCACGGAGCTGTGGCCGGAACACATCGAGACGGCATACCGCATGGCGATCGCCTATTCGCGTGCCGCTCGGCCGCTGCTGCGCGAGCGGGACCTGCGGCCCGAGGACATGGCCCGACTCGAAGAACCGGCCGGCCTGGCGAGGGATCATCTCGCGGACATCTGCCTGCGGTTGCGACTGCGCCCGCTGTTACGCAACTGGCTGCGCAGCAGCATCCCCGGGGGCTGGTCCAACAGCGGTGAGCGCCGCTACTGGGGCGCCTGGCTGATGCCCCTCCCCCTGCCGGCGAGGCGCTCGCAGCGCCGTACGTTCCTGGGCGCCATCCGCATCGCGCTCGCCGCGCACAACCTGCCGCAGAGCCATCACCGCGCCCGCGCCGACACCTCCGCCGGCGCCACGGACCGGCGGCGGCATGATGTGAGCGCCGCATTCGACATCGTGGCCCGGGAGATCCTGGTGCGGACGTGGCTCCCGGCGCGCGGCACGGGGATACGCAGGCTGCTCCACGCGGACCACAGCACCGCGCGTTCCGCGCACGACACCACCACCCACGGCACCCGGACCAACCCCCGGGCCACCGCCCGCCACTGGGGTCCGGAACGCAAGGGCTCCGCGGGCTGGATGACCCACTACAACGCGGCATGCTTCCTCGCCCTCGCCGCGACCCTTCCCGACGAGAGCCTGCCGACGGGTTACGCCCGCCGCGACTGGCAGGAGGACTGCACCCGGTCCGCCCTCCACCAACTCGACCACAGCTGGCGCGCGGCCGACAGCACGCTCACCGGTGACTGGATCGCCCACGACCCCGACCTCGACCCCTTGTGGACCACCGGCTCCGGCCGCGACTGGGCCGAGTTCATGAACATCGACATTCCCCTCACGCTCCGCCCGCCGATCCCCCAGCGGCGCACGCCCCGCAGCAACACGGGGGCGGCTCGGTGAGGTGGGTACCGGGCCTGAGACGGTGAAGCCCGCAACGGGAGCCGGCAGGGCAGCGCAGCCGGCTGCATCTGCGGTTCGGTTCCCAACTGGCCCCGAAACGATCGAAAGGCCGTACCGGAATCTCTCCGATACAGCCTTTGACCTCCGACTCTTTCGAGTCGGGACGACAGGATTTGAACCTGCGACCCCTTGACCCCCAGTCAAGTGCGCTACCAAGCTGCGCCACGTCCCGGTGCGCTGCTCGTGGTGACCCACGTGATCGCGCAGGTAAACCCTACCGCACGCCGGACGAAGGCCTTGCCCGAGCCGACGGCAGCCCGACTGCGGGGGTGGCGTTCCGGCGCCGGCAGGTGGGCGGCGCCCGGTCCGAGCCGCCATGACGTTCACGCATACCCCGCGTGCCGAACTTTTGTTGGCCGCATGGACGGGTTCTTCCTAGCCTGGGTGGCATGACAGCTGTACGCATCGCTCTCGTCACCGGTGCTAACCAGGGGCTCGGCAGGGCGCTCGTCGAGGGACTGGCCGCCCGGCTGGGCCCCGACGACCTGGTCCTGCTCACCGGACGCAACGCACAGCGGGTCGCGGACGCCGCCGATCTGGTCCGCGGGGACCCGGCCACGAGGAGCCGGGTGGAAGGGCGGGTACTGGACGTCACGGACGCCGACGCCGTGGCCCGGCTGGCCGCCGAACTCGGCGACCGGTACGGCGGGGTGGACCTCGTGGTGTCCAACGCCTGTGCCCCGCTCACGCCCGACCGCCCGCAGTCGGAACAGGCCGACGCGTTCATCGATGTCGCCAACAGGGGCGCGCACGCCGTACTGCGCTCGTTCGGGCCGGTGCTGCGCCCGGGCGGCCGCCTGATCGTGGTGGCCAGTTCCCTGGGCACGCTCGGCCATCTGGAACCCCCGCTGCACCATCTCTTCGACGGCGCCTGCCTGGACGACGTCGAGAAGGCCGTCGAGTCCTGGCGGTCCGCCCTTCACGACGGCACGGCGCAGGAGCTGGGCTGGCCGCGCTGGATCAACGTGCCGTCCAAGGTGGCCCAGGTCGCCGCCGTGCGGGCGGTGGCGGCGGAGCGGCGCGCCGCCGACCTGAAGCGGAACATCCTCGTCGCGGCGGTCTGCCCCGGGCTCGTGGACACCGCGCTGTCCCGGCCGTGGTTCGCGGACTTCAGCCAGGCGCAGACCCCGGCCGAGGCCGCGGTCGCGCCACTCGACCTGCTGCTGTCCGCGGAGGTGGACCCGGCGGCGTACGGCGAACTCGTGCGGTTCGGTGCGGTGCTCCCGTGGCACGGCGGCACCCCGCCGCGCGATCCGGAGGGCCTGCTCGCCGGGTAGGACCCTCGGCGGGGGGGGTGGGGGGGGGGGCGCCCCCCCCCCCCCGGGGGGGGGAGGTGGGGGGGGTGGGGCGGTGGGGCGGGGGGTGGGGAGGGAACGGG